>JACRLC010000108.1 GCA_016235425.1 Chloroflexota bacterium
AACTTGCTATGAACAAAGCCCTTTGCCGCGGATTTCGCGGATTTTCGCTGATTTTTTAGGTCAATTCGCGTGAATTAGCGGAATTCGCGGCTGAGGTTTGGGTGACGGGCGACAGTCAAATAGCAAGTTATGCTCCATTGCCAAAAAACATCTGAGTGACGTTGAAAAAACCATCATCACATTTTGGATTTTTATTGGAGTTTGTCTGGGAGCAGTCGTCCTTGCACCTGTGCTCAAGCAAAGCCCGCAGATTCTCGGTGTCATTGGCCTAGCCATCGGCGCGGGGATTGGTTACGCATTTTTTCGAGAGCCGCGCAAAAGGAAATACAGGAAATCCATTGACAGCTCAAAATGGATTGGCGATAAATTCTCTGATATTTTGATGAAAAGAATCTTCGATGTCTATAACGTCAAACCGGAGCCGCCGCTGGACGAAGATGCGGAAGATGAAATTGTGGACGAACCAATTGATGTTGAATACGACGATTCCCAATTTGCACTTTCCAATGAACCGTCCGGAATGCGGGAAGATACTGCAACAAATTTTTGGCAATCCATGCCGCTCACTTCAAAAATCCTTTTTGGATTTAGCATTTTCTGGCCGGCAATATTTGGAGGGGTAAATTATCTGTTCCCAGACATGGTTGACCCCATCAAAAGCACTTCGTCCCTCAAAATTTTGTTTATCCTCCCGATATGCTTTATGACAGGTTTAAGCGGATTGCTCATTTTATTACAGCAAAATACGGTAGATTACGCCGACGAAAGACCGAAAGGAGTAACGGGATTTGTTATCGGAATCCTTGCAATTATTCTTGGTTGCGGATTGGGGTCTTATTTGATTTTGGTTGATATACTTGAAATGAAGTTATGATCGCCACCCTCACCATCCACCTCCCTGCCTGCGCATCGCTCAAGGAAAAGCGCAAACGAAATTAATTTCCCTGTTGTATAATAAATTCAATGGAGAGTACGAAATGAGACAAAATCCATCCCCACAACAGGTGAATGAGCGCGTCTCCCAATTGGAAAATGAGATACGGCGTTTGCAAGGCGAACTGGCGGTTCTGCGTTCACAGAAACTGGTGGATGCGCTCCTGAAGGCAGATGGTCCTTTACCTCGAGAAAACCATACTGTCATTCGCACCGAACAAGGGCTTACCGTAAAAGGCACCCGCCTCACCCTTTATTACATCATGGATTCCATCAAAGAGAATAATTCCCTGAAAAATGTCCGTGATATTTACGAGTTGACCGACGAGGAAATGCTGGATATTCTCGACTACATTCATCTGCACAAAGAGGAAGTGGAAAAGGAATATCAGCAGATTGTGAAATCGTCTGAAAATAATCGTGAATATTGGGAGGAAAAAAACCGTGCATTGATGGATAAAACCTATCAGCAACGAGAAGCGGTTCTTGCAAAATTAAGGGAACGGCAAGAGAAATATCATGCCCACTACAAGGAATGAAGGTGCTTCTCGATCATCACATGAAAAAACAGGGCATCCTGCTTTGGCGCTCCATGGAGAACGAAGGCTGGCTTGAATTGCTTGAAATTCCCATGTTGACATTTGCAGATGCGGGTTTGCCAATTGACAGCAGTGATCGGGATGTATGGCGGTTTGTCCAAAAGAACCGTTTGATCCTGCTTACAGGGAATCGGAACAACTACGGCGAAGACTCCCTGCAACAAACAATTTGGGATGAAAATCAGCCGACTTCATTGCCTGTTGTTACCATAGGTGTCCTTGACCGTCTCGAAGAACGCGCCTACCGTGAACAATGCGCTGAAAGACTCATAGAAATCGTTTTGGGCATCGAAAACCACCTCGGAATCGGGCGAATTTACATACCATAATCTGACAAGCTGCAATTCCAGCGCAAATCCAAATCATACATTCCCCTTGCCCGCCCACCCTCACCATTCACCTTCACCTCCCCGCTTATGCCGTGCGTAAGGCGAATTGACAATTCGCCCTACTGAAACATGATCGCCACCCTCACCATCCACCTCCACCTCCCCGCCTGCGCTTCTCTCAAAGAAAAACGCGGACGGATCAAGCCGCTGATTGCGCGCCTGCACCGCGAGTTCAACGTCTCTGTTGCGGAGATGGATTTGCAGGATCAATGGCAGGAGACCGTCATCGGTTGTGCGATGATCGGCAACGACCGCGCCCATTTGGAGTCCGCGTTGCAGAACGTGGCGAGATGGGTGGAGGGTCATTGGACGAATGGGGATGTGATCGAGCAGAAAATCGAAATCAACTAACAGAAAACCGGCGCAACCAAAGCGGTAATAAGGGTTTATTTTATTAGAGCCTTTCTTCGAGGAGAAAAAGATGAAAGTGGCAATCTTTGGAACAGGCGGTGTGGGGGGCTACTACGGCGGACTGCTTGCAAAACAGGGTCATGACGTAGCATTTGTGGCGCGGGGAGCGCATCTGCAGGCCATTCAAAAAAACGGCTTGCAGATCAAGAGCATCTTCGGGGACTTTACCGTTTCACCGGCCAAAGCAACAGACGACCCCGCTCAAATCGGACCGGTTGACCTGGTCCTGTTTTGCATCAAGACGTACGACACCGATACAGCCGCCCAAAAAATAATGCCGATCGTTACAAAAGAGACGACTGTTTTGAGCCTGCAAAACGGCATAGACGCCGTCGAGCGGATCGGGAAAATCGTCGGCGTGGAGCATGTGATCGGAGGCGCGACCTGGATCTCGTCCGCGATTGAAGCGCCGGGTGTCGTCAAACAGGTTTCCCAGTTTCGCCGCGTCGTGCTCGGAGAGTTGGACGGGCGCGTCACCCCGCGCCTTCAATCCATTTTCGAGGCCCTCAAGGAAACGGGCGTTACGGTGGAGATTTCTGAAAACATCCAGAAAATCCTGTGGACGAAGTTCGTCTTTATTTCCGCGGCGAGCAGCCTGGGTTCGCTGACGCGTTTGGAGATGGGCGATTATCGCGGCGTTCCAGAGACACGCGCCATGATTACCCGTTTGATGAGGGAAGTTGAAGCGGTGGCGCGCAAACAGGGAGTGGACCTCGATGCGAATGTCGTCGAGAAGTCACTGGAATTCATCGACAACAACGCCCCCCACATCAAGGCATCCATGCAACTCGACGTGGACGCAGGCCGCCAGTTTGAGCTGGAATCGATGGTCGGTGTGATTGGGCGCAAGGGGCGCGAACTGGGCATCCCGACGCCGACAGCAGACATGATCTACGCGGCTTTGCTTCCCGTAAACCTGAAAGCGCAGAAAAATGCGGCCTGATTTTTACGAAAAATTTATTTGACAAGGCGAAAAATCGTTATACAATAAATTTGTCCCTTAATCCGATAGCAACAATTTAGCATCGCGGGTGTTCTACACAACAGAGATATTTTCATTCGGACGGAAGTTTCCTGCCGAGAAATGCGATTCTATCTTTCATCGCTTCCCCCATTTCAGTATGCCCGCTGGCAAATGAATATTGCCATGCAGGAGAGGCAGGGATGCGCCAGGCGTCATGGAGCCATGCAAAGGATCTCTGGCGCTTTTTATATTCCAAGAAGGTCAAAATGAGCAAACCTTTACTGGTGGAGATCATCGCATACGCCCCGACGGCTTTCTATCATTGCACGCATTGTGAGGTGGCCTGGCGCGAAATGGGCAAGTCCAACCGCGTGCACGAGGAGCAGATGGAGAGCAGTCTGCCTGAAGACCTGGCACGGGAATACCAGGCGGTATCCGACTGGGTGAAGGATATCTTTCGGGTTTACTGCGACCGGCTCGTCGTCAAGGTGATCGACGCGGCATCCGTCGAGGGAGTTTTCAAGTCATTGCAATACAACGCCCGCCGTTACCCGGCGGTGATCGTCAATCGACAAGCCCGCTTTACGGGCAGGGATTCCCTACAGTCCGCGGCAAATGAGATCGATCGTTTGCTGGCGGGACAAGAAACTGCGGCCAGACCTGCATAAGGCTGGGAGGAGGTATTTGAAGAAACATATTTCCCCGTGACGAGTCATTTGTGGAGATGGCGGCACGAGTGGCTCTCAATTCACCTGCACGCCATCCAAGACTTCCCGCTTAAAAGGAGGACGCATTATGAATACTCTTTGGGTCGTTGTAATTGCAGCGATCGTCATTTACCTGGCATACAATTACTATGCCAAACGAATTGACCAGGACATCATCAAATCGGACGTAAAAAAGGCGACGCCTGCCAAAATGTACATGGACGGTGTGGACTTCATGCCCACCAGCCGCAACGTGCTGTACGGCTATCACTTCAAATCCATTGCGGCCGCAGGACCGATTGTGGGTCCCATCACGGCGGCCAACCTGTGGGGTTGGGCGCCAGCGCTCGCCTGGTTGTTGATCGGCGTTTCTTTGATCGGCTGGGTCAGCGATTACAGCGCCATCATGGTCGCTGTCCGCAATGACGGCAACAGCCTGAGCGCCATCAGCCACAAGTTGATCGCACCGCGCACCCGCTCGATCCTGTTCACGTTCATTTTCTTCTACCTGCTATTGGTGGCTGGGGCGTTCATGGGCATCATGAGCGCTCTGTTGGCCGCCCGCCCCGACGTGCCCTTTGGCATCATCATGCTGGGCATCATGGGCGCATTGGCGGGGCAAATGCTTTACAAGTGGAAGATGGATTTGATCCTGGTAACGGCCATCGTAGTCGTCGTGACAGTGGCGGCAATGGTCTTTGGCCCGTTCGGCGCTGTGAATGCCGAAGGAAAACTGGACTTTACGCAAGGCCCCATCAGCTCAGTTGTGGTTGGCTTCAACAAGGCCGTTGACACCGTGAGCGGCGGCAATGCGGTAATGGTTGTCACCGATCCGACCAACGCCGACCCGCGCGTCCCTGCACCCGATGCAGAGGGCAAGCGGCCCACCACAGGCGTCTATAACGCCGATACGGGCGAGATCAAGACGCTGCCATCCTATCTGTTCTGGGCCCTGTTCCTGCTGGTCTTCTCCTATCTGGCCGCAACCCTGCCAATCTGGCGTTTTGCCCAACCTGTTAACTACATCGGGTTCTGGGTCACCCTGCTGACCATTGGCCTCAGTGCCATTGGCGCAGTGTTGGCACCATTTATCAAACCCGATATCGGCGCTTTCGCATTGGAAGCGGTCAAGTCACAGCCCTGGCTTCCTGAAGCAGGCAAGGCCTGGCAGCCACTCTGGCCGATGTTGTTCGTGACCATCGCCTGCGGCTCCATCTCAGGCTGGCACGCCCTGATCGGTTCCATCGGCACTGCCCGCCAGTTGGAATATGAAACAGACGGCCTGCCCGTTGGCGGCGGCGCAATGTTCACCGAAAATACGCTGGCTCTGCTGGCGCTGGTCGCTGTTTCCATCGCGGGAACAGGCGGCGGCGCGGGCCGCTTTGCGGCAGGCGTTGGAAGCTTGCTGACGGTTCTCTTTGGCGATGGCTTCAAGCTGTTCGGCACGGCGCTGGGCTTTGGCGCCTTTATGGTCATCGTGCTGACCGTGACGCAGTTGATCTTCCGTGTCATGCGTGTCACTCTCTCCGAGTGGGCAGGCGAGGCAATGCCTGTATTGAAGAACATGCACGTCTCAACCGTCACCTCGATGGTGCTGACCATCCTGCTCGTCCTCACCGGCACATGGGTTTATCTGTGGCAGTTGTTCGGTGCGGCCAACCAGTTGATGGCGGCGCTCAGCCTGCTGATCGTAACCGTGTGGCTAAGGGAGCAGAAGAAGAATCCCTCCTATGCCCTGTGGCCGACGCTGTTCATGTACATCACTACGCTGGCCGCCACACTCGTAACGGCACGCAACCTGTTCGTGACCATCGTGCCAAAAGGCGGTTCAGCCGCGGCTGGCGCGTGGGCAATGATCATAATCGCCTTGTTGCTGTTCGTGACCGCGTTGGTCATCGGTTGGGACGGCTACCAGGCCTACCAGCGTTATTCCAAAACCCCCATGAAGAAAGCCGCCGCGGCGGCAGACTGACCACTGCCAGGGCAATAAAAACAAAAAAGGGAGACGCGGCTTCGCGTCTCCCTTCCCTTCGGCCTGAATCCGTTATCGAATCATTAGCGTTCGCCGATGGCGCGTCCCAATTCACTCAAGGACTGGAAGTAGACTTTCGCATCTGCAACGCGGGGATTCGGAAACGGAACGTGGATTTCGAAGTTCGGCGCAGTTTTACGCAGGCTGAACCGGACATAACGCGATGACAGAGATTGCATCGGAGCGGCAAGATGATCGAGGGTCGCAGCCGCCAGATTAAGCAGTCCTTTGGGCGCCATCAGACGCAGACCGTGATAGTCGGCACTCTCCCACCCTCGTGCGGAGACCTGACTCAAAGCGGTGCGTCCGCTCCAGGTTTTTGGGTCAGCCAGCTCGAGGTCCAGAAGAGGAGGCGTGCTGAGGTAGGCGCGAAAGATCAGCACGTCATCGCGTCCCTGAAAGTACGCGATGATCGTCATCCAGAAAACGTCGCGCGGTTTGAGGACGAGCAGGGTGTCGAGTCGTTGAAAGGGACGTTTGGCTTTGGCAATGCCCATTTCAGCGACAGAGGTGCCAAGCCAGCGAAATGTGGTACGCTGTCCGATGAGCGGCAGTCCGCCCTGCATCCACTTGAGAAGCGCATCGCCGCGCCGCAGGTTGTAGATCATGCCCAAGGCAAACCAGCCCATAAAGACGGCAACGGCAATAATGACGATATACTGTGAGTTCAAAATGGCACCTCCATCTTACAAGTACGCGTGAGTATAATATGAAAAGCAGTCAGACTCAAACTGAAAACAAACCGAGCCGCTGGCAGGCTGTGCGGGAATTTTTGTACGGCATGTTCGGTATGGAAATTGCAGAGCATGCCATGGAAATGCGTGCCAGCCTTGAAAGTATTTTCATGCTGGGAACTGTGGGAGATATGCTTGGGGTGCCTGTCTTGCCCCCATATTATAGTTTGCGCCTTTTACCTTATCTTGTTCCCCATATCTCCACATGGAAACGCCGCGTATTACGCGAGCGCGAATTCAGCGACGAACATGATTATCATCTTGACGGACTTTAGCCATAAAAACGTCCCGCAGGCTGTTGCAATACACCAACCTCTTTTGAATAAACCTGCGGAACGTTATTTCAAACAGAAAGGATCAATGCAATGAGCGATAACCCCGAAAAGCCCAAAAAGAAAAGTTTCTGGCAGAACGCACAGGAGGTGATCTATGGCATGGCGTCGCACGATATGAGCCGCTACGCTCTGCGGACGCGCGCCAGCATGGAGCATCTCTTCATCCTGATTACGATGGGCGACATGATCGGCATCCCGATTTTGCCGCCGTACTACAGCCTGCGCCTGCTGCCATACGTCGTGCCGCAGATTTCCACGTGGAAGCGGCGCCTGCTTCGTGAAAAAGATGTCTCTGATGCGATGTTCTAGGGATTCGCGGATCGCGATTCGCGTATTGCTTATCGCAACGGGCGATATGCCATAAGCGATACGCGATAAGCCACAAGCAAAGGAGTCAACATGCCATTCCGATTTGAAGGGCTGGAAATCTGGCGGAGAGCGCGCGAATTTTCGGCAAGTATCCACGAGGTGACGGCAAAGTTTCCGCGGCATGAAATGTACGGACTTTCCGATCAAATCAACCGGGCCTCGGATGCTGTCTCTCTGCTCATTGCCGAAGGCTCTGGACTTCAGACTAATGCTCTCTTCAATCATCGGCTTGGCCTGGCTGTTGGAGAAACTTTCGAAGTTGTCTCTGGTTCGTTCCTGGCGCTTGACGCAAGTACATTACTCCTGAAAAGCAGGCAGAGATGTACGAATGGGGTAATGCCCTTGCGCGCAAGATCAACGCCTTCCGCAACACGATTAAGTAATTTGCGTATCGCTTATCGCGTATCGCGATGGACGAGGTGCGATATGCCATACGCGAACAAGGAGAATCCATGTCACTTAAAGCCATCTTTGAAGAACATCCTGAACGGCGTTACATCATGTTCGGGGGAAAAGGCGGTTTGGGCAAGACAACCTTCTCCGCCGCCACTGCCTACTGGCTGGCATCCCAGGGTAAGAAGGTGCTGGTTTTTTCAGTGGATCCGCAGGCCAGCCTCTCCGATATTTTCCAAAAGGATATCTTTGGCAAAGGGCCAGTCAAGATCATGGACAATTTGTGGGCGCAGGAGATCGACGCCGACCAGCACATCAAGGCCTATCAAAATGAAATCCGCAAGAAGATCCTGGATATGTATGGCTTCGAGGAAGTGCCGGATGAGATCGAGCAGTATATCCAGGCCGCTTCTGCCGAACCCGCCATGGAGGAAAGCGCCATCTTCGACGCGGTGGTGGATATCGTGATAGGCGGCGAATACGATTACTACATCTACGACCTCGTACCGCTGGGTCACGCACTGTACTACCTGAGCATGGCGAAAGTCTACGATGAGTGGATCAACAAGATCACCAAACTGCGCGAGGAGATGCGCGAATACGAGGAAATGGTCTCGCGCATGAAGCGCGAAAAGGAAACGGAAGAAGATCAGATTCTCACTGAACTCCAGTACATCCGTACCCGCATCAACGCTTCTTCGAGCATCCTGACCGACAAGGACAAGACCGGCTTCTTCTTTGTCGTCATCCCTGAAGAAATGATCCTGATTGACACCGCCAAAGCGGCGGAGCTGTTCGCCAAGTTCGACGTGCCGATCATGGGTTACGTGGTCAACCGCGTGGTGCCTCGCGAACTGCTTCAACAGAATATCCCGGCTTACCTGAAAAACCGCATCGAGATGCAGGACAAATACCTGGACCAGATCAAGACCACGTTTGGTCAACAGGTGGCGGCGCACGTGCCTGAGTTGGAACGCGACGTGACCGGCCTGGATATGATTCGCCAACTGGCTGAAATCATGTACGGGAAATAAGGAGAATCAGCGATGAAAGACATCGAAACTTCCATGCAGGCTTACGTCAAAGAACGCGGCTCCCTGCGTTACCTCTTCTTCGGCGGCAAGGGCGGCGTGGGCAAGACTGCCCTGGCGGGCGCGACGGCCATCTGGCTGGCGAAGCAGGGCAAGCGCGTCATGCTGGCATCCACCAATCCCGTCCACAGCTTGAGCGGACTGCTGGGACAAAACGTCTTCGGCCAGCCAACGGCGGTCAACGGTGTACCCAACCTGTGGGCCTACGAAATTGACACCAAGGATACGATTGAACGCTCCAAGCAGGAGATCCGCGAAAAAATCCAATGGTTCCTGAAGTTTGCGGATATTTCCACCAAAGCCGAAGAGTTCGTTGAGTCGGCTACGATGAACCCGGCCTTCGAAGAATCGGCCATGTTTGAAAATATGGTGGATTTGATGCTGGGCGGCGAATATGATGTGTATGTCTTCGACACTGCCCCCACCGCCAATGCCCGCCGTTTGCTCGGAATGTCCCAGGTCTATTCACTGTGGGTCAACAAGATGCTGAAAAGCCGGGACGAAGCCCGCTCCCTGCGTGAACTGCTTTCCTTCACCAAGAAAAAGGAAAAAGACCCGCTGATGGACTATCTGGTTGCCTTCCGCGACCGCATGGGCAAAGCCCGCGAAATGCTGACCGACCCGGCCAGGACCTCCTTTTTCTTCGTCACCCTGCCGGAGGCCCTGCCAATCGCGGTGATCACGCGCTTCATCGGCTGGTTCCATGACTTTGGCATCCCCGTCGGCGGCGTGATCGTCAACATGCTGATTGACAAAGACCAGGTGAATGACAAGTCGCCGGAGTTTGTCAAAAACCGTGTGGCAATGCAGGATCGCTACATGGTTGATATTTGGGAAAAGTTCGACGGCATGGTGCGCGCCAAACTGCCGCTTTACGAGAATGAAGTGCGCGGCACGACTTCCCTCACGCGCATGGCCGAAGCCCTGTTTGTATAAATTCGCGTCTCGCATATCGCAAATCGCGTATGGCTTATCGTCTACCGCCATACACGATTTGCGATACGCGAACCACGATAAGCGAACCGCGATATGCCATCTGCATTGACCGAAATTCTTTATGGCCTGGCAATTCATGACCAGGTACGCACGCTGGCACGTCAGCGCGGCGCATTGGAGCATCTCTTCGTGCTGATCAGTTTTGGAGACTTGCTCGGCCTGCCTGTCCTGCCGCCATATTACAGCATGCGTCTTCTGCCCTTCGTTGTCCCACTGATCAACAACTGGCGCCACCGCATGTTACGCGAACGGGATTTAATGGATGCAATTTTCTAATTTGCGCAGCGCGTATCGAATATCGCCGAGCAGGATTCGATCAGCGATAAGCGATACGCGATAAGCAATTCATGCAAACTTGCGGGCACTGCCATAATTTACGATCCCGCCTGATTGGTAAGGAGTCATATATGGATCTTCAACTCAAAGACAAACGCGCCCTCGTCACCGGCTCATCGCGCGGGCTTGGATATGCCGCCGCTTTGACGCTTGCGCGTGAGGGATGCAAGGTTGCCCTTAATGGTCGCGATGAGTTTCGCCTCTTGGAGGCATCACACAAAATCTACAAAGAGACGAATCATTTGAACTACCCCCTGGTGGGTGATGTAACCGATCCGGTGGTGCCTGAAAAACTTGTTGCGGAGACGGTCAAAGCTCTCGGAGGACTCGACATCCTTATCACCAACGCAGGCGGCCCTCCCGCGGGCCCATTCGAGTCATTCGATGAGACGACGTGGCAAAAGGCAGTGGACATGTCCTTCATGAGCCATGTCCGCTTGATACGCGCCGCACTGCCTCATTTGCGAAAGTCCCCCGCGCCAAGCGTACTGACCATGACCTCGTACACCGTCAAACAACCGATGAATAATCTTGTGCTGTCAAACAGCATCCGCACCGCGACGATTGGCCTGACGAAATCACTGGCGTTGGAACTCGGCAAGGACGGCATCCGTTTCAACTCCATCCTGCCCGGCTGGACAATCACCGAGCGCGTGCAGGATTTGATGGCCTTCCGTGCAAAGAACAACAACACCACCGTCGAGGAGGAATTCGCGAAGCAGATTACCGAAATTCCGCTTGGGCGCATGGGGCAGCCGGAAGAGTTTGCGAACGCGGCGGCGTTCCTGGTCTCACCTGCCGCATCCTTTATCACCGGCGTGATGTTGAATGTGGATGGCGGTATCGTAAAAGGCACAATGTAATCTCCTACACTATCTTAATAACTCACCTTACACAGTGTCTCCTCCCTCATCCCCACCCCTTCCCCCGAAGGGGAAGGGAGTTCCCTCTCCCTTCGGGAGAGGGTCAGGGTGAGGGTGCGTAACATCAGCAACAATCCAAATGATGAGCACAGATTCAGGATACAATCTGTGCTCATCTTATTTTTGGAGAATACAATGTCCGCCTGTCTAAATTGCAGCAAAACAGAACAGGAATATCCCCTGCTCAAGATTGTCTTTCAGGGCAGGGAGATTTACATCTGCCCGCAATGCCTGCCAATTCTGATCCACAAGCCCCACCAACTTGCGGGCAAGATTCCTGATTTCACGCCTCCATCCAACCCACAACCGCACGAGCATTAGTGCAAACACGGAAACAAGCAGGCAAGTACACAGGTAAACACGACAATAAACGCAACACGGAACATGAACAAACTCTCCTTCCTCGCCCGCACCTCCATCCTCGTCTCCGTTTTTTTTCTCCTGGATAAAATCCTTGCCTTCGTGCGCGTGGGGATCATCTCACGCAAGTACGCAGGTTCCGTCGAACTGCTCGACACGTTCAACGCCGCCAACAACCTCCCCGACGTTTTATTCGCGCTCATTTCGGGCGGCGCCCTGGCAATGGCCTTCATCCCGTTGATGAGCGAATATCTCACCACCAAAAGCCGCGAAGCCGCATGGGATTTGTTCTCGCGCGTCGCGAATCTTGCCTTCATCGTCACAGGCGGCGCGGCGATTATCATCGCCATCTTCGCCGAGCAGATCGTCGAAGCGGAGATCGGCATCGCACCCGGCTTCGGCCCCGAACAACGCGCCCTCCTCGCAGAACTCATGCGTTTGAATCTCATTGGCACGATCATCTTCTCGATCAGCGGTCTCGTGATGGCCAGCCTGCAAGCCAACCAGCACTTCCTGCTCCCCGCCCTCGCGCCCACCATGTACAACGTCGGCCAGATCATCGGTGCGATCTTTTTCGTCCCGCGCTGGGGTATTCACGGCCTCGTCTACGGCGTGATCCTCGGCGCGGCCATGCACCTGCTCGTCCAAATTCCCGCGCTGTTCAAATTTCACTTCAAATGGACTCCCGCGCTCGACCTCCGTCACACCGGCCTGCTCGACGCGCTCAAGCTGCTCCTGCCGCGCCTGCTCACGATGTTCGGCATTCAACTGATCGTCATCGCCCGAGACAACATCGCCTCTCGGCTCGACCAGGCCGGCGCGGTCACATCGCTGACTTACGGCTGGATGATCATGCAAGTTCCGGAGACAATCCTGGGGACGGCCATTGCCACGGCCATGCTTCCGACTCTATCCGAACTCGCTTCACGCGGGGACTGGAGCGGATTCCGTTTAACGATAGAAAAATCCCTCCGACTCATGATCGCGTTGACACTGCCCATCGCGGCGGTGATGGCCGCCGGGATCCACCCGCTGGTGCGCGCCATCTTCGGCTTCGACGAAGCGCAGACGACGCTTCTCACCTGGACAACCCGCGCCTACCTGCTCACGTTGACGGGATTCGCGATCCAGGAAGTTGCTGTGCGTTCATTTTATGCGCGCAAGGAGCCGCTCTACCCGCTCGCGGCGGTGCTCCTGCGTTTGCTGATGTTCCTGGCGATTGGCATTACAGCTGTCACTGTTTTCCGCGAGATCGGTGCGCCGGTCATTGCGCTGGCCGAAATTGCGCTGCTGATCGAAGCGCTGATCCTCTTCCGCTGGTTGAGCGGAAAAATGCACGAGCCGATCAAAATTGACGGAGCCGTGCTCAAAGGGCTGATCGCGGCCCTGGTTGGCGGAACCCTGACCTACGTCCTCGCGAGATACGTGCCGGGTTCGGCAATCCCCACCGCACTGCTGGGAATGATCGTCGGCGGCGTCGCCGCGCTGGTCATCGTCTGGAGGGAAGCGCGCCTGCTTTTGAATCTGTAACTGATGTTACGCACCGTCCCGAAGGTTTAAACGACTCAACAGGGTTTTTCAAGGAAACCTTCGGGACGTTCTGCATAAGGTGAGGCTGTTTGTAAACCACGAGAAAGCGAAACGGGTATAATTGCGCCCATGTCTGAACATACTGGAAACACACAACCTATCAAACCTGTCGAAAAAGACGACACACAACCCCTGAAACCCGTCAAAAAGAAGACTCCGCGCTGGCGCTCGACCCTGATCGGCATTCTTGGATTTTTACTGCTGATCGGGCTGGGCGCGTTCGGCGGATACAACTCCGGGATCGGCATACGCGAGAACGCCAAAAAGCAGGTCATTTCACAACAACTGACCGAGCAATTTCAATTTGCGCTGGTGGATATCGAGTTTGGCCGTTATGAAGCGGCAAAACAAAGGCTTGAATTCATCATCGCCAACGACACATCGTTCCCCGGCGCGCAGGAAAAATTGACTGAAGTGCTGGTGAAAAGCACCATCCCCACCATCACACCCACAGCCACGCTCACGGCCACCCCCGATTTCAGCGGTGCGGAAAGCGCCTTCCAACGCGCACAGCAATTGATCCTTGCCCAGGATTGGCCCGGCGCGTTGACCGCGCTCGACCAGATCCGCAAGCTCGATGCCACCTACAAAACCACGCAGGTGGACGGCATGTATTATTTTGCCCTTCGCAATTTTGGCTACGACCAGATCACCAAGCACGGCAATCTCGAAGGCGGCATATACCAACTGACGCTGGCGGAACGTTTCGGCCCGCTGGATAACACAGCCGTTGGCCTGCGCGATGGCGCCCGCATGTACATTACCGGGGCAAGTTTCTGGGAATTGGATTGGGAACAGGCCGTCGCTTATTTCAGCCAGGTGGGAGCGGGCTGGCCCTCCCTGTGGGACGGCACCATGACCGCCGCACAGCGATATCATTACGCATCCATGCGCTACGGCGACGATTTGTTCAACGCCGGTCAGTTCTGCGAAGCCTACGACATGTACCAGGTAGCGGCCAGCCTGGGAAACCTGGATGACACAGCGGCCAAGAATGCCAACCAGGCATTCCAGACCTGCTATCCCCCAACGGAAGTGCCGCCAACAGAGATCATCCCCACGGCAACCATGGAGACGCCTATCGCCACCGAGCCTCCCACAGTGGCTCCGACGCCATAACAAATGCCCGCCACACCGCCAACCTGGGCCATGACCCTGATCTACTGGCTGCATTTCCTGGCAACCGTGACGTGGATCGGGAGCCTCACAGCCATTAACCTGCTCGTCCTGCCCGCCTCCAGCCGGACCCTTGAACCTGTTGACCAATTAAGATTCATCGCGGCCCTTCAAAAGCGGCTCGAACCCCTGGCATGGTTCAGCATGGGTATGCTGGTTGTGACGGGCTTGTTCCAACTCAGCGCCAACCCGCACTACAACGGGTTTCTCTCGATCAGCACACAATGGTCGCTGGCGATCCTGATCAAACACAGCCTGGCAGTTGTCATGGTCGTCGTCAGCGCGGTGCAAACGTGGGAAGTGCTCCCCTCCATCCGCCGCGCGCTCATGAAAAAAGACAAAGCCAGCCCCGAAGAACTGGCCGGATTGCAGAAACGGGAAACTATCCTATTGAGAACCAACCTGGCGCTTTCCGCCTTGATCCTGATGGCAACCGCGGTGGCAAGGACGGCATGATGGATCAGGATAAGTCTTAACGCAAAGAGCGAAGTCGCGAAGAAAAAGCTCACCGTAAACCAGCATCCCTTTGGTTTTAAATGATGAACCCACCTCGAAAGATTAATTTCGGGGTGGGTTATGTTTTTTACGCAACACGCAACACGCCTATATCTGGATCAGAGTCTTTGCAAGACTCCCCGTCAAATCATACGCCATCGCGCCCGTGATTTTCACCGGCACGATCTCCCCCACTTCCGCTTTGCCCTCGACAAAAATCATCCCATCGATTTCGGGAGCATCCCGGTAGGAACGGCCTATTGAAATGCCATTGTCGAAGCCTTCGATCAATACGTCCAAAGTTTTGCCAACGTAGGATTGATTGACCTGCAACGAGATCGTTTGCTGGAGTTCCATCAGGCGTTCGTATCGTTCCTGTTTAACAGAGGCAGGTACGGGGTCGCCCAGAGGCGCTGATGTCGTCCCCGGCTCGAACGAAAATTGGAACGTTCCCACGCGGTCAAAACGGATCTCGTTCACGAAGTCCATCAAAGCCTGAAATTCTTCGACCGTTTCACCGGGATAGCCGACGATGAACGTCGTGCGAATGGACAAGTCAGAGATCTTCTCGCGCATCCTGCCAAGCGTTTTGTGGACCCAATCAATGTTGGATGGGCGCTTCATGCGATACAGCGTTTTCGGGTGCGCGTGTTGCAGGGGCATATCGAGATACGGCAATATCTGCTTGCGTGCTGCCATCACGTCAATCAACCGATCCGTAACGCAGCCGGGATAGGCATACATGACGCGAATCCAATCCAAACTGCCCTCACCCCTTGCCCCTCTCCCAATGGGAGAGGGGTTGGGGTGAGGGGTGTTCGCAACTTCATCACACAGTCTTTCAAGCAAGACAGCAAGACCATCTTTCAACCCAAGATCGCGGCCGTAATCGGTGGTATCCTGCGCGATGAGGATGAGTTCGCGCACACCCGCGTCACGCAGGCGACGCGCTTCATCCAAAATGGTTTCAACGGGCCGCGAGACTGCCGTGCCTTTGATCAGTGGGATGGCGCAAAACGCGCAGGGACGGCGGCAGCCATCCGCCACTTTGAGATACGCGCTCGCACCGGCAACAGAGGCGCGCAAGGCATCGTGTTCATCCGCCCCAACTGTGGCCGCTTCATCGGGCAAATGATAGACCGGCTCAGGGTGTTTCGATTTGCGAAGCTCGCTCACCACCTGCACGATGTCCATCCAGCGGCGCGTGCCCAGGATGCCGTCAATGCCCGGCACTTTCTGCGCCACTTCCACACCATATCGCTGGGTAAGACAACCCGCCGCGATCAAGACCTGCCCGTTGCGTTTCAGGTCGGCGAGTTCGCCAAGCACGCGGAAAGATTCTTCCTTCGCGGGGCCAATAAAGCCGCAGGTGTTCACGATCAACACTGAAGCCTTTTGGGGATCTTCCGTGGCGAGATAACCGTCACGGATCAAAAGCTGTGCCATCGAATCGGAATCAACCGTATTCTTGGCGCAACCGAGGGAAACAAGATGAAAAGTATTTTTTGCCATAAAATTTAAAAATTTCAATCTGACACGGAGTCCAAAATCTCCTGACTTTGAAATTCCAATGACAGGAGTCGTTAGACTCCATCAAACTTGCTACGGCGTCGGCGTAGGCGTCGCCGGTAACGTTGCCGTTGGTGTAATAGTCGGGGTCGGCGTTTCGGTAACGAGCGGCGTCTCGGTGGGTGTGGGCGGGATTGTGGCAGTGGGTGTCACCAGGCCGCCTGCCGTGTAAATCTGGCTGATGACTTCGCCAAAATTTCCCATTAAACCCAGGTCACGGCTGTTGTAAATGACATGCAACGCGGCGCCATTGCCCGTCAAAATGGACACCTGTTCCTGGGCCTCGAATGTAAATTCTTCACCCGGAAGCACGCGCCCGTCATACACGGTCTCACCATCCACGGCCACGCGCATGAAGGAGCGTTCCACAGCCGTAACCAATACCTGCACATTTACGTTGGCGGCCAGCGTTGGAACTTCGAGCGCAGCCTCCTGTGTGCCAACGCCCACCGCATCCAAATTGTCCACGGGAACGAAAGTGATTTCCTGTAACACGGTCGGTATGGGCGTACCGGCCAGCACATCCGAGATCGAAGGCGCGGTCGGCAGGGATGCCTGTTCAGATTGCTGTGAAGAAATCACACGCCCAACTCCCCAAATCCCCAAACCGATCAGGATCACGGCCATAGCCACACCGAAGATCACGTCCCCCGCAATGAAACTTCGCAAAGGAGGCATGGAAGGCGTCGTCTGCATTGGAATTTTTGAACGCAGCTTATCCGGGTACTTTTGCCGATGCCGCGCCTGCAACGCGTCTGCAAAACGCAAAAGAATGGCATCCACATCCAGATCCAAAAATGCGGCGTAATTGGATAACATGCCGCGCGTTTGCACCGGCGAAGGCAATTTATCGAACGCGCCTTCCTCCATTTGCTTCAAAAAGACCGCCCGCACACGCGTGTGCCGTTCCACCTCATCGAACGTCAGGCTGATCAACTCACGCCGCGCGCTCAATTCCCGGCCAATGGAAATAAATATCTCCTCAGCCGTTTCGCTCGAAACCGGCGCGCTGGCAGCCGGCTCAGGCTCAACGACCGGCTCAAGGACTTTTTCTTCTTTTTCCTTTTCTTCTTGACGCGGCTTCCGAACATCGATCTTGAATCTCGACACGATTCTCGCCAAAAGGCCCAGCTCCGCGTTCCCAGCCGCCGCTTCATTCTGGACCTCAACCTGCGCGGCCTCAACAGGCAGAGTCTCGTCTGTAACTTTTATCTCCTCAACCGCCCGAACAGAAGCTTCTTCCTGGTTCGATTTTTTCCTGCCGCTTTTACGCGGGGCCTGATCGGGAGAAGTCTCTGCCTTCTTTTTGCGCCCGCGCGGTTTTGGAGGCTCGGCCTCAATCACCTCAATTTGATTCTGTGGTTCGGGTTCGGAGGGTTGAACCTCGGGCGCCGATTCTGCCTGGGGTTTGCGCGCCAAGTATCGGGTCCAAAAAGGACGCGAGCCTGGTTCGTCCGCAGGGGCCGGTTGTTCGGGGATGATGTCCGCGGTTGGCAAAGGGCCGCTGATCTCGAACTCTTGCGGAGGATTCTTCTGAAGCTCGGCAATGACTTCTTCGAGATTCACGTTGAGGAATTCGGCGTAGTTACGAAGAAAGCCGCGTCCCTGCGCGGCCGATGGCATGACTGAATAATCGTCTGTTTCGAGCGCCTGCAAATAATTGACGCGAATGCGCGTGGCCTCGGATGCTTTTTCAATCGTGAGGTTGCGATATTCGCGTGCCTTCTTAAGTCGCTGGCCTATTGTTTCGGACATGGAACTATTTTACTGCGTATTACAAAATCACCGGCGCTGAGGCCGGTGATGGTCTTTTATGGGTCAGGCTTCGGGTGCGGCAGTTGGTTCAGCCGTTTCCGTTTCCTCGGCTTTGGCCTCTGCCCTGGGTTTACCGGGGCCGCGCTTCGGTTTGGTTTCCTTGTGTTCCTCGGCTTGCGCCTCAGCGCCTTCCTTCACACTTTCGGCTGATTCGCCCTCGCGATGGACGATGATCTTGATCTCAGGCACGAGGTCCATGGTGAGACGCACGTGGGCGGTGAATTCACCGAGCGAGCGGATGGGTTGCATGTCCACCTGCTGGCGTTTGACTTCAAAGCGGACCTGTTCGGTCAACGCGGTGGCTGCATCCTGTGTGGTGATGGAGCCATAGAGTTTTCCGGTTTCACCGGCTTTGGCGGGGAAGGTAAGAGTGACGCCCTGGATTTGGTCGGCGAGGCCTTTCAGTTCCGAGTTGAGCGCGTCGCGGCGGACTTCAGCCTGGGATTTGATCTTGGCGACCTGCTTCATCGCGCCTGCCGTAGCGAGAACGGCAAGCCCCTGCGGAATGAGAAAGTTACGGCCATAACCATCGGCGACCTTTTTTACGTCGCCTGCGCGACCAAGTTTGTAGACGTCTTTAATGAGCAATACTTTCATTTTTAAGCCCTTTCTGGCAAAAGATGATGCCGAAAAAACCCCGGCACAGGTTGAGCGAAGGGTACAACGCTCTGCGGCGGCAGATTGTACCAGAGATAAAATACCGCGTCAAACAACTGTTGAACTCTCGATTTTTTGATTGACCAGCTTGCCAAGTCAATTAAGATGGACTAAGATAAGCGTATGCCCAGCCTGCCAATCAGCCTTCGACGGATCGCCGTCTTTGCCGGTATTTTTGCTTTGATCCTTTTAGTGATCGAATTCAACGCACGCCTCGAGGAACTCAACCGATTATCCGGCCAGCGCGAGGTGGTGCAACAGCAAGCCACACAGGCAGTGCAGACCCAGATCGCCTTGCAAACTGAAGTCGCATTTGCAGGATCGAATCAGGCTGTGGAGAAATGGGCGCGCTCGGAGGGACATTACGTTCAAGAGGGCGACCAGCCTGTGGTGCCATTAGGACAGCCAGGGAGTGAACCTGTGGCAGTCGCTGCGCCCACTCCCCTTCCCACGCCAATGCCGAATTGGGAAATATGGTGGAATTTGTTTTTTGGAGAATAAGCACCAAAATCTCCAGGTTGCAGTCAACGAGGACTGAGGCGTTCCATGAAAAGTTTGGATGGTCACACGCCCCCATCACTAAAAGCGATAATAAAAAATCTATGGGACAAACTGGTGGAACCTAAACCGGCAGGCGATGCGGAAAGACGGCGCCTTTCGCGGCTATTAAGTGCGCTCCTATTGACAATCTTTCTTTTGGGGTTACTCAGTGAAGCGGAAGTCCTGCTCCGTTTGCGGACCTACAGCATCATAGACATCCTGGCCTCGATGGAAATTGGTGTGATCCTGCTTACGTATTACATCAATCGCCGCGGATATTTCCAGCCCGCAGTTTTTCTAACGATCATCTCTTCCGCGATTACCATTTTTGTTCTGTTTTTCTTCATCGAAAAACAGAACGATTCCGCAACCCTCCTGTTTTATTTCATCATCCCCATCCTAATCACAGAGTTTTTTCTGGGCTTGAGAGAATATATTGCGACGTGTGCTGTAATTCTGGCAGGCGTTTTTGTCATTCAAATTGTCGAACCGTTTGCAAGGGATATTTTTGTCCTATTGCTGAGTCTGACAATTATCCTGGGGATCGCCAATTTCAGCCGCAGGCAGTTGGAACGGGAACGGCAAACCGCCCTGCGTGAAGCGGAACGAAAGTACCGCACCCTGGTCGAGGAAATTCCGGCGATCACTTACACAGACAGGGCCGATGGCTCCAACGTCACAACCTACATCAGCCCGCAGGTACAGACCATTCTGGGGATGTCCCAGGAGGAGTGGACGGGCAGTGACCTCAATTTGTGGGTTACGCACATCCATCCCGATGACCGGGGAATGGCAATCGCCGCCTACACTGCAACCCAACAGACCGGCCAACCCCTCGATATTGATTACCGCATGATCAAATCGGACGGACAGGAGGTCTGGATACGCGACCGCGCCATCATGGAAAAAAATGCAGACGGAAAGCCGGTTTCCATTCATGGGGTAATGTCCGACATTACCGAGATCAAACAATCGAAGATTGCCCTGCAGGAAAGCCAAAGCAAGCTGGAGGCTTTTTTCTCCCAATCGCTGGATGGCTTCTTCTTCATGATGCTAGATGAACCGATCCGCTGGGACGATACGATTGATAAAGAGAAGGCGCTGGATTACGTTTTTGAACACCAACGGATCACAAAAATAAACGACGCCATGCTGGCTCAGTATGGAGTCACATACGAGCAATTCATCGGCTTCACCCCCGCAGACTTCTCCCGCCACAACATGGAGGCTGGGCGCGCCCGTTGGCGTATTCTCTTCGACTCAGGACACTTGCACGTCGAAACGGAAGAACGGAAATCGGACGGAACCAAAATATGGGTGGATGGGGATTACGTCTGTCTTTATGATTCGGAGGGGAGAATTACCGGGCATTTCGGGATCCAGCGCGAGGTCACAGAGCAGAAGCGGGCGGAGGAGGCCCTGCGCGAGAGCGAGGAACGTTATCGGACGCTGATCGAATTGTCGCCGGAGGTTATCTGGATCAACCACGATAACACCATCGTTTACGCCAACCGCGCCTGCTTGGACCTGCTCGGTGCAGTTTCCATCGCGCAAGCCGTCGGCAGGTCACCATTCGATATTATCCATCCAGATTACCATGCACTGATCGAAGAACGCATCCGCCTCATGCTGGAAACAGGAGAGGCCGTTCCTGCAATCGAGGAAAAACTCATCCGGCTGGACGGAACAACCGTGGAGGTCGAGATCACCGCCGCGCCGATCCGCTACGGGGATAAAACCGCCATCCAGGTTTTCGCACGCGATATTTCCCAAAGAAAACGGGCCGAGCAGGCGATACGCGCCAGCGAGGAACGATTCCGCAACATCTTCGAGTTCAGCGGAATACCCATCTGGGTGGAGGATTTCACGGGCGTCATGGAAGAGATCGACAAATTAAGAGAACGGGGCGTCACGGACTTCCGCCGCTACGCGCAGGAACATCCCGAATTCATCCCGGACACGGCAAGCAAAATAAAAGTGGTGGACGTAAACAACGCGGTCCTGAATTTATTCGAAATGAACGACAAGTCCAAATTGCTCGGCCCGCTGACAAACATTTATTCCCGCCAGGTATTGGCAAATTTCGGGGAGGAAATATTGGCGATGGCCGAAGGGAAAAGTTTTTACGAAGGTGAAACATCGTCCATTACCCGCATGGGCCAGCGCAGGGACGAATGGGTCACCACTTCCATTCCCGATAAAGAGCACCTGGATCGTGTATTGGTGACGGTGCTGGATATCACCAAGCGCAAGCAGCATGAACGCGAGCTGGAAGTGCTTGCAAGAGTAAGCGCCGCCCTGCGTCACGCATCCTCACGCTCGGAAATGTTTCCGGTGCTGGTGGACCAGATCCTTTCGGTACTGGACAGCCAGGGTTCGGCGCTGATCCTCCATGATCCGGTCAGCAAGGATTATATTGTGGAAGCTACACGAGGCGTGTGGTCCGAACTCGAAAAGGAGCATATCCCACCCGGCTCCGGGATCAGCGGACAAGTGTTCAAAACCGGCCAGCCTTACATCACGGATAATCTTGCAGACGACAAACTGGTTTACGAAAAAAATTTGATCGCCAAAGGGATCAAACACCTGGCCGCGGCGCCGCTCTCCATACCATCGGAAACCATCGGCGTCCTTTTCCTGGGACGCGCCAGTGCACCCTACACACCTGAAGAGATCCGTGTTCTCTCCAGCATCGCGGACATGGCGGCCAACGCCATCCATCGCGCGACGATGAACGATCTGGCGCTTCGCAGGGCTGAACAGTTATCGGTCGTGAACGATATCGGCCGCACGCTCGCGGAAACGCTCGACCTTGAACAAATTTACGACCAGCTCCATCGGTCCGCTTTCCACTTGTTGCCGGAGAGCGCCACGTTGTTCATCTCGCTTTTCGACAGCGAAAAGAACTTGATCACATGCACCTACGGCGTACAGGATGGAGAGATCATTAACCCCGCTCAACTTCCCCCGATCAACCTGCTCCCGCCCGGCGAAGGGACGCAAAGCGAAGTCATTCACACCGGCCACCCATTGATCATTGGAAACCTGCCGGAAAAAATCCGCAATGTTCCCGGCCAAAAAGCGAAAGTCGGTACGCCAGGTGAAGTGACCCAGTCAGCGCTCTACGTGCCGATGATCGCCCACAACAGCGTAATTGGCGTACTGCAAGTGCAAAGTTACAGGCCCAATCGTTACAGTGAAGGCGACGCCGAACTGCTCTCCGTGGTCGCGAATGCCGCCGCGGCCGCCATCGAAAATGCGCGCCTCTTTACCGAAGTCAACCGGCGGATCGAGCAATTGCAGGCGCTCCACGAAATAGACTCCGCCATCAGTTCCAGCCACGATCTTCGCATCACCCTCGACGTGCTTCTCGGCTATACGATCTCGCAGCTTGGCGTGGATGCGGCGGCCGTCCTGCAACTCAACCCGCATACCTACAGCCTCGATTATTCCGCCGGGATGGGCTTCCGAACTTCCCATGCAGAGATCGAACGCCTGCCCTTTGACGAAGGCTTTGCAGGCCGCGTGGCGAGTCAACGGAACATGCTCACGATCACAAACATCCCTGCCGAGACACTCAACCGCGTTTTCGCAAACTTCATCGGCAAAGAGGCATTCACAACCTACATCGGCATTCCGCTCATTGCAAAGGGACTGCTCATCGGCATACTCGAAATCTATCACCGCACGCCGCTCCCCATGAACGCCTACTGGATGGACTTCCTCAAAACTCTCGCGGGCCAGGCCGCCCTCGCCATTGACAATACCGAACTCTTCATGCGCCTCCAGGAATCCAACAACCAGCTCGTCATGGCCTACGATGCCACCATCGAAGGCTGGTCACACGCCCTCGATTTGCGCGACAAGGAAACCGAAGGCCACACCCTGCGCGTCACCGAGCTGACCGTACAACTGGCGCGCACCATGAACATTCCCGATAACCAGTTGATCCACATCCGCCGCGGCGCGCTCCTGCACGACATCGGTAAAATGGGCGTACCCGATCACATCCTGCTCAAGCCCGATAAACTCACCAGCGAAGAATGGGAGATCATGCGCCGCCACCCTCAATACGCCTACGATTTGCTCTCCCCCATCCGCTACCTGCAACAATCGCTCGACATCCCCTTCTCTCATCATGAACACTGGGACGGCAATGGCTACCCGCGCGGACTCAAAGGCGAACTCATCCCGCCTGCCGCGCGCATCTTCGCCATTGTGGATGTGTGGGACGCCATCCGCTCCGACCGCCCCTACCGCCCGGCATGGTCTGAAGAGAAAGCAATGGAATATGTAAAAGAGCTATCCGGCAAACAGTTCGACCCGCGCGTCGCGGAAGCCTTTCTCAAAATGATGACGAAAGAACCGCCTCCCGCGTGACCGTAAGCCTGCCACCGTTAAACCAGCATTTCCTCCCCGACAGGATGCCAAAAACCAACGTCGGGAGACGTCGGACTCCGGTACAATCTCCTCCATGAACCGACTACAACTATTCCCCGACACTGCACAAATCGAAAACGATTCCTTGACCATCGCGGGACACGATCTTACCGCGCTCGCCGAAACACACGGCACGCCGCTCTACATCTACGACCGCGCCACGATGGACAACGCGGTGGCAGGTTACAAATCCGCGCTACGCGCCCACTACCCCGCGCGGGCGGAGATCACCTACGCGGGCAAGGCCTTCCTCTGCACCGCCATCGCACAATGGACACAGGAACACAACCTGCTCATTGATTGCACCGGCGAGGGTGAGATTGCCATCGCACTCGCCGGCGGAGTACCGCGCGAAAGAATCCTTGTCCATGGCGTCAACAAATCACCGGCAGATTTAAAGTCCGCGCTCCAAAACGCGGGAACGATTGTGGTTGATAATCTGACAGAACTTCATCGAATCAAATCTCTAATTACCAATTACCAATCTCCAAATCTTTGGCTCCGCCTGCTCCCCGGGCTGGCCGTCCAAACTCATCACAGCCACACACAGACAGGACAACATTCCAGCAAATTCGGCATGAACGCGGAAGAATGGATGGAAGCCGCGTGGACTTGCGAACAAAATAACCTGCCGCTGAATGGCATTCACTTTCATCAAGGCTCGAATTTCCGTGACGCCAGCCCGCTCAAAGACGCGATCCAGTTGGCGCTCGATGCTGCCAGGGAAATCGGTTTCGCAGGCGAATGGCATTTCTCGCCCGGAGGCGGCTGGGGTGTGGCTTATCACGAGGATGAACTTCCAGGACCGGATATCAACGAATACGTGCGTGTGATTGCGGAGGAGGTCGTCAAAGGTTGCACAGCGCGTGGACTTGCCTTGCCCATTCTGCACATCGAGCCAGGGCGAAGTTTGGCGGCGCGCGCGGGAGTTGCGATCTATTGCGTCGGCGCGGTGAAGAGGCACGGGAATGTCACGTGGCTATTAACCGACGGCGGCATGGCCGATAATCCGCGTCACGCACTTTACGGGGCGCGATATTCCTGTTTAACGGTGGCAGGTTTGGGTCGGGAAAGAAGCGAGAGCGTCAATATCGCGGGACCGTTTTGTGAGTCTGGGGATGTCATCATCGAAGACTTGTCAATGCCGAAGGTCGAGGAAGGGGAATTGATTGCTGTGCCGGTGAGCGGGGCTTATCAGTTGAGCATGTCGAGCAATTACAACGGGGCGCGGCGGCCCGCGGTATTGTGGCTGGAGGAGGGACGGGCGCATTTGATCGTGCGCCGCGAAACGACGGATGATTTGCTCAAGCGGGATTTGAGCTTGTAAGCCAGCCTTCCAAATCCATTTGCAGGAATTTTTCAACGATGCGCGGGTCGAAATACCTGCCGCTTTCTTGTTGTATATATTCGCGCACTTTTGCCAAATCCCACGCAGAACGATAGGGGCGGTCGGAGGCGAGCGCGTCCCAAACGTCTGCCACCGAGAAGATGCGCGCGGCCAGCGGAATCTCATCGCCTTTCAAGCCGCGCGGGTAGCCTGTGCCGTCCCATTTTTCGTGATGGCAATAGGGGATATCGAGCGCAGGCCGCAGAAATGGGATGAACGAGAGCATGTCGTGCGCGTACTGGGGATGCAATTGCATGATCTGTTTTTCGCGCGCGGTGAGCGGCCCGGGTTTGTGCAAGATCGAATCGGGAATGCCCATCTTGCCGATATCGTGCAAAAGCGCGCCGCGGCGGATGAAGCTGATTTCATGTTCCGGCACGCCCATTGTGCGCGCCAGTTGAACGGTCAATTCGGTGACGCGGCGGGTGTGGCCTTCGGTGAGTTCATCGCGAAGCTCGAGGGCGCGCGCCCAGCCCGCGAGGGTATTGTCGTAGGCAAGCGCGAGTTCATCAGCCTGGCGGAGGGTTTGCTCGTAAAGCATGGCGCGATGAATGGCATTGCCCGCCACTTCCGAAACCGCGGTCAGGAGGCTGATCTCGGTATCGCTAAAGGTGTGAGGCTCTCCAAGCCCGATGTGCAGTACGCCAACCACGTGTTCCTTCGCGTGCAGAGGCAGGGAAATACCAGATTGAACATTTTTGAGGCGGCTTTGTTCCCCTGCATGGATGACGAGAACCGGGTCTGTGTTCATGTTCTTTGTGATGTAGATTTGGCCCGTATCTGCCACATGACCGGTGACCCCTTCGCCGGGAGGATGGCGCAACCGGCTTTCCTCCGATTGCCATTTGCCAACTCCCGCATCCACTGTATACCAGCCGCGTGAAATGAGATAGCCGGTTTCGGGTTCCAACAGGAAGAGCGACCCGAAAACCCCATCCACCGATTGAACGGCCTGTTCGAGCATGACCGGAATCATTTCCTCGACGCTCTGGGCGATTCGCAAAGAGGAGGAGACTTCGGCCAATATTTCCAACTCGTGCGCGCGGCGGTGCAGGCCTTCCTCGGCTTGTTTGCGCTCCGTGATATCGCGATAGTTTATGACCACGCCCGCCACATGCGGGTCATTCAGCATGTTATGACCGGTGACCTCAAAATTCCTCCACACGCCGTCTTTGCGCTGGAGGCGATATTCAAGCGTCAATACGGAACCGGGCTTTTGAATGGCATTCACAAAAACGGCCTGCAAATCAACAACATCCTGCGGGTGAATAAAACGGAATGCGCTGTTGCCGATGGCTTCCTCGGGCGTGTAACCTGTGAGACGTTCCTCTGCCGGGGCGATGTAGCGTATGCTTCCTCCGGCATCCAAAATTGCCACGCCCTCGGCGGAATTTTCGATCAGGGCTCGGAAGTAGGCCTCGCGTTGCGCCAGCGCGTTTTCCGCCTGTTTGCGTTCGGTGATGTCGCGGACAATGCCCTGCAAATATCCATTGGGCAGCATCCTGGCGCTGATTTCAACCGGGATGACGGATCCGTCCTTGCGCCTGAGCTGCCTCTCGACGATCAGGTATTTGCCCTGGCGCAGTTCGTCGAGCCGCATCGGCACAACGTCAGTCTCCTCCTTCACCATCAGGTCGTCCATCCGCAAGGTTAGGATTTCTTCGCGTGAATATCCCAGCATGGCGCATCCGCTTGGGTTTACATCCACGTACCGTCTCTGCGGGTCGGCGAGGAAGATGCCGTCTGAGGCCTGCTCGACCAGCATACGATAACGGGTCTCGGATGCGCGCAAGGCATTGACCAGATCGGAATTCTCGATGATCGAGGCGGCATGGCCTGCCATGGCCTGCGCAAGGCGGATATCGGCCTGGGAAAATTCGCGGCGCGCGCGGCTTTCCCAAATCTCCGCATCGCCCAGCAGACGTCCATGCGCGATGATGGGGACAAAGAGCATGGACTTAACATCGTAATTGATGAACTGCTGTCTCTCCGCCAGAGACAGCCCGGCATCATCCGACTGTAGGACAATCACCCTGCCCGCATATAAGGCAGACATGATGGTGGGGTAATCATCCGCGTTGAAAACATCCCCCAGATTGGAATGGCGCTCGGCAGTATTGGCATTCTCCGTCCAATATTCAGCCAGAACGGTGAGCATACTTTCGGCGCGGTTCACCGAGACGATATTGCCGCTGGTCACATTCAGCGCTTCGGCCATGTGGCGGGCGAGAGAATGAAGCAATGCAGGCGGATCCATCAGGCTGGCGGCCATATCCTGCGCGGCGGCATACAGCTTGCCGAGTTCCGTCGCTTTGGTGCGGGTCTCGGTGTAAAGCCGAATGTTTTCCATTGCCAGGCCGAGCATGTGGCTCAAAGTCTGGCCTGCGGTCAGGTCATCGTCAGAGAAAGGCGCGACGGGGTTCCGATAAGCGACGACCGCGCCGAAGGTTCCCTGGGACATCAGGAGCGGGAAGACCGCATATGAGCGGAATCCTTCGCGCATCATCCAATCGCGCATGGAGGCAACGGACGGGTCGGTTTGAGTATCGCTCACGGTGACGGGCTGGGGATTGGAGATCAATTGACTGCCCGGCACTTGATGGAAACGAAGATTGAGTTCGGTGATGTATTCGTCGGAGAGGCCTGAAGCATAGGCGCAACTTAAACGATCCGCGGCGCGGTCATAGAGGTAGACTGCGGTGCGGTCGGCGCGCAATACCTGTTTCACTGCCGTCATGGCCGCCGACCATAGGGTATCCGTGTCACGGGCGGACAGCAGGGCGCTGGTGGTTTCAACCAGGAGGCGGTGCTGGGCATCGGCTTTGATTTTCTCCAAGGCATAAGCCAGATCATTCGCCAGTTCCTGAAGAAGCTGGACTTCCTGATCATCAAACACGGCGAGCGGCAGGCTGTGATCCACAACGAGCACGCCAAATACGCGATCTTCGCGCAGGAGAGGCAATGACACGGCCAAACGTCCGGGGTACACTACCCGGCGCGGACAGGCCGAACACGGATCGTTTTCCTCGGACGGTTGTATGCGGGCAAATTTTTGCGTACGGATCGCCGCCTCCACACACGGGAGGCCGTGATCCTCCTGGTCGAGTCGAATATTGAATTTCTTCGCGTCAACCGGGTCGCCTGCGAAGGCGGCAAATTTGAGGGTAATGTTATCCGGCTCCAACAGCCCAACCCAGGCAAAGGAATAACCCCGCCCGGAGATCAGGAGCTGGCAGGCCTCAACCAGGAGGTTCCGCTGGTCTTGTTCACGGACGATGAGCTGGTTGATATCGCTGACCGTGCGCAAAATTCTGCCAAGCCGTTGTTCACGTTGGAGGCTATCCTGCGACTCAGCCAGACTCCTCCCAAATGCGCGCAGAAGATAGGTGATCGAGATCAAGGCGGCGACGTTTAAGACGATGAAGACGATCCCGCCGCTGATCCATGCGCCCAGGTCAATTGAATTGACCTGACGCTCCGGCGGTACGACGATTACACCTGTGACTTGAAGCCACCCAATAATGATGAAGGTCGCCAAAACACCAAAGAATGAAACCAACGCGCCTTTCCGGTCGAACAAAATGGCCGTGAGCACCACAATTGCAAAAAAGAAAATCCGCCCATCGCCGCTCAGGGAAGATAACGCCAGCCCCGTTGTGCCAATGGCATACAGCACCAACAGCAACAATCCGGCGCGCAGTTCATATTTCAGGTTCCGATTGAAAGTGGTAAAAAACAGGAGCGCGGTAAAAACAAGGTAAAGCCCCACGATGGAACCGGCAATCAACAAGGGATTTTCGTGAATGTCCGTCTCAGCGCGATAAGCTTCGATAACGTTATTAATCCCGCTGACCAGCGCGAATATCCAAATGGACAGGATGCCGCGCAGGATGCCATCCAGTACGCGCGTGCGCCACTCACGCAGGTCGCGTCCAGCGGATAGGTCAGCATTTGATTTAAAGGGAGGAAAATGAAACATAGCCAGTACCGGGATTTGACGGTTTAACACCAAAGAATCATTTTGGGGTCATTTGGATTATACAACCCTCCTCACTTGAATCATGCTTTTGCGGGAAGAGACTTCCAGCAGGCACAATTAGTAACTCACCTTGTGCAAAACAAGCATGTTCCGCACCATGTCCTTCGACTTCGCTCCTCGACTTGCACTCGCCGCTCCGCTCACACGTGCCTGCCTGTCCTGGCGGCCAGGCCAGGGCGCACGGTGCAGGCAGGACGAAGTTCGCGCTGAGCGGAGAGCGGGTGTTGTTTCCCGCTCGCAGCGATGCACTGAGCTATCTATTACCCACAACTTGAACGCGAGTCTCGGCAATCAGATTCCAAGTTGCAGCCAAATCTTGTAATCTTTTCCATCCGCGCCAAATAACGACAATGCCTGGTTCGCCATCAGATTTGCGCCCCAAGAAACCG
>JACRLC010000007.1 GCA_016235425.1 Chloroflexota bacterium
CAACGGCTTTGCCGAAGGTGTCAATCTGAAAATCAAGATGCTCAACCGACGCGGCTATGGCTATCGCAATTTCGACTCCTTCCGTTTGCATGTCCTAGTCAGTTTTGGCTAGTTCTTACAGCAAAAACGGGAGAGCCAAAAAAACATCCCGCATGTGGGACGTTTATAAAAAGAGGGTGGTAGGGTTTGACAGCATTGCCCCCTAACGAACCGTTCCCTAAAGAGCCATTACGGGCCAGAGATTAGCAACTGGGCGTAGTTGGCCAGGGAGCGTTGGTACCTGGTCATATGGCGAGACAACGCTGCCAGGGCGAGCGAGACTGCCTCCCGTTCACGTCCCGTATCCACGAGAGCGAGAGCGAGGAAGGCACAGACCGCGTCGTCCAAATCACTGGACTCGGCCTCCCGTTCGGCCGTCAACAAAGCAACGCTTTCTGATGCCTTGCCAATGTTACGCAGCGAACTAGCCATCTGGATCACAGCCCGACGCCGGCGTTCGCCATGCAATCCGAGTTCGAGCGCCTGACGATACAGTGGTACTGCCAGATCGGAATGGCTGGTTGAGTCCAACGAGGCCGCTCGTTCGAATACCGCCACCGCGCTGTCTGCGGGGATCTCGGCGGTGAGTTGTTCCATCCTGGTCAGGAATTCTTCTTCACTGTGATCATCAATGGATGCCCACAAATCCGATAATCGTTTTTCCCATTCCATGGTTTCGGGAATATCTTTTCTGTCCTCTTTCATTTTAGACCTTTCCAAGCAAGAAGTCTGACAGTTTGCGTACGCCCTCGCGCAATTTGCCGAGGTATCGGCGGGGATCTCTACAGGGGCACTTCAAAAATTCTGGTCGTAAGGATGCCGTCCTGAATGGTGACCAATCGGTAATGGGGCGGTAAAAGACAGCCTAACGGTTCGTCCTGTAAAACAAATGGAAAAGCGGTGGAGCGCAAGCCAAAGATGGGAATATCATTGACGACTCTCTCATAGGTTGTGTGGACATGGCCGCAAAATATACCAAGCACATTATGCCCAGTGGCAATTTCCCAGAACCGTGCAATGTCGTCTGCAATGAAATCATCAAGCCAGCGGCTCCCTATCGTAACCAAGTGGTGGTGCATTAGGATGACAGATGGCGCATCCGTTTCGAGGGATCGGGCGAGAAAATCCAGCATTTCAAGATGAGCAGTGGCTTTAGAGTGAGGTCCCCAATCTAGACAGATAAATTGAATTCCTTTGTGAGAGAAAGTCACATTCATCAAGGGCGCGGGCAGACTCTTCGGGAATAGACACTTGAAGAAATTATTTCGGTCATCATGGTTGCCAGGCAACAGATACATTGGGAACTCGTAAAGTCCTTCAGCCGAAATGAACAGGGGACCCGGTATTTCGGATGATGTGTTGCGCGCACTAAGCATGTGAAGGAATGCCTGATACGCGACTTTGGCTGGTTTCTCTACAAGGTCGCCAGTAGAAATAATAAAATCGGCATGTTTCCCGACATTTTGAGCAATATGCCGCAAGACAGTTCGAAGGCATGCCTGGTCGAAAAGCCATCGAATAACTCTGTCTCGGAATTTGTGAGATGATGATCTGTGATTTGAATGAAGGAAAAATTCATATATACCGTCTTGAAGATTAGATCAGCCCTGCCTTACTCAAGGGATTCTCGAAATGCACCAACTCATCCCAGTGATCGCAAATGAGATTGCGTCTTTGCGTTCTGTTTACTATCTCCAGCTCGATCCCATCCGGGTCTTTGAAATAGATCGCATAATAATCCATGCCATAGTCGGGATATAGACGCGGCTCGCTGACTTGTATCCCAAGCCTCCGTAAATCCTGGGCGATCCGATCAACCGTGTTTTTATCCGCAACCTGCAAGCGTACATGATGCAAGCCCGGCACGAGGGGGTTATGCGTTATGGATTTGGATGGAGCAGGCCGTATCGTGTATTGCGTCACACGATTGTAGTAATGGAAGTGAGGCTGCCCGCCGACAGGATTGGTGCCTTTGTGAAATCCAAGCAATTGCATTACGCCATCATAGAAGACCTCCGCTCGTTCCAGGTCAGAAACAGTGATGTAGATATGGTCAATTCCTAAAACTTCGTATGTCATGGGTACACCTTCTTACTGCCGTTTTTGACAGAGCACGATCATCCAGTTCCGTTAGTCTTAATTCCCAGTATCTCTTCGTCATAAAACTCCCAGCCGCTCAGCGGCGGCGGGGTGATCCCTAATTGACCCAACATCGTGGCAATATGCGTCCGATGTTCATTACTGTGATAGATTGTTTGTAGCAGCATGATCGTTGGTGGAGGCTCAACCGCATGTTAGGCCGCGTTATTTGCCGAGCTTCACTCATTCTTCATCAAGCGCGCAATGCGTGCATTTAAGAATGGTGTGAAATGATCCCGATATCGCTCCTGTACTTCTTTCAACTTCCAGTCATTTCCGGTAATCACGCCGCGGCAGAACGGCGAGCCACAGCGACACGCGCTATCCATCACCCAGTCAGGTTGGGCGCTAAACAAGGCGTAGTCCACCGTGAGTTCTTCATCTGCCGCTATATCCCGCCGTGCCATGAGGGTGACTTCATCGGCCAGCCAGAGATTGGAATCACACGCGTGATTCATCGAGCCGAGCCGCTGTTGGGTGATTGCCGGGTGCTCCACCAAGTGCAGGTCTTCGTCGATCTGCATGGCATTGAAGCGGCCTGTGATCTGTTGGAACGCACGTAACTCATCATCCGTCATGAGGTCGCCGCCGATGATTTCAATGGGTTCGCCTTGGCGGACGGGCTCGCGCGCAAAGATGCCCAGACCGTGAATATCAGATGGGCGAATGTCTTGGCGGGGATCAATCCAAGTTTCCAGTAGGTAGCGACGAGTCATTTTGAGTACGTGTCCCTTTCTCACGCTATGGCACGCTGTGGGCGGCGTTGGGCGTAATGTGCTCCCGGTCGAATGGGGATTAGGTGTTACCGCTCTGCCTATTACTGTTGCCCATTCATCTTTGCTTCTATGGCCTTGATGAATTCCGATTTGGCGTTAGCATAATCGCTAACTGTTTCGAACTCCCTCGTCGCCAGGTCCCGCTTTAGCCGCTCATAGGCCTCGCGTGCGTCAACATGGACACGCAGGTAGTCTCGGAAGGCTAGGTGCCGCTTCCACCAGTCACGGCCATGCTCGACCAGGTGAATTTGATGCGTGCGATCACCATCCCTGCTGTCTTTGCGGAAATAGCGCCGGTAGGGCGTGTCTTTCTCGAAGGCCTTGACGTACTCGTAGCCGAGTCCGGTGATCGGCTCGATGCAATACCTGTCTGCCTCGGTGAGCGTACGCACCCCGATCAAGATGTCAATTACGGGTTTGGCGGCCAATCCGGGCACAGCCGTGCTGCCTATATGTTCGATTGCCGCAACGTAATCACCAATCGCAGTGAGTAGTTTTTTCTTTTCGATCTTGAACAATTCGGGCCATTCAGGATTGTAGTCAACGATATTAATTCTTGCTGTCACGGGTAGCTCTCCTCTTCCGAAAGAAATGTAGGCATCATACGCGCCATTGTAAGTCCTTCGCTGATTGGAAGGTATAGCACAGGAATCCCCGTATTGGTTGGGATGAAAGGTGACGCGATGGATGAAGCAGTCGGGGTTCCTGATCAAGAAGGCATTGGTTTACACAACTCGTCAGGCATCTGACGACCCAGGTTCCCAACCGATTTCCTGACTCCACCGCGAGCCTGCGCAATTGCCAGAAAAGCGTTACATACGCTCAGGGCGAAGCCCTGTCCGCTACACCGGTGTTGGGCACTTTTTGCTCGATCATGGTTGACCATCGTTCAAAACAAACTCATTGTATTCCTCGGGCATTTCGACGCCAAACTGCTTACAAAGTAATTTGACGTCGCGATAATCATTCTCGTCCAGTTTATACCCGGTATGGAATTTCACCATCCACTCTGGGGTAATACACTTGACTGGATAACCGTTGATCGAACCTGTTCCGTTCAATGAATCATAAGGATATTTGACTCCAAATACATTATTGCCTGCTTCGTCAAATGTACAGGAATGGAGGTCGAATAAGTGTCCTTGACCGTCGCCGAGGACGAAGTTGCATTCCCAGGTATCATCGCGGGGAACCTCTTGGTAGCCTCTCGCTTCCAACAAAGCTCGTATTTTGGGTACATCTTTGTGCTTTACTGCCACATCCAAATCTTGATGCTTTCGAGTTTGCTTTCCAAGCAGAGCGTCAACTCCCCAGCCGCCATCGATGATGACATCAATATTGTTCTGTTGCAGGAGTTCCACGATCTTAATAACATCCTGCGGGGTCATCTCGGGATTGTCTTTTGTCATTCTGTTCCTTGATTGTTTCAAAAGATCTTGATGAAGTAGGTTTCTTTAGCGCCCAATGCAGGGACAGGCCGCTGTTTTTGTATACGCTATCGGCGCTTTCCGGCTTCGAATGCTAGACGAAGTTCTTCGACTTTATCTTCGCCGAGTGACCGGCACACGATCGCGTAACTTTCAAAGTCCTTTGGACGCCAGGAAGTCTGTGGGACTTCATCAAGGAGGAAGGCCCAGTTCTTTTGATGTGGCCAGGATTTCGTGGATCAGGGGAATATGTATCACGTTTATAGAACATCCCGATATTACAACGCAAAGTCAGAGTTTTGCCCCCCATATTTGGGGGTTTTTGGTGAGACGCAATTTTTCAGGCGGGCCGAGAAACCAAAAGAAGATGACCTTTATGCCGCAGCCGGTTTCTCTATTTTCCCCAAAACATAATCGGGCGGCAACGGCTCGACCTTCTGATCGGTCACCAGCGTAACATCCCCGCCCGATTTGAGATAAACCGATTTCTCTCCAGCGCCGATTCTCGCCTCCCAATACCCGCCCAAGTCCTTGACTCGCAAACGGGCGCTGGTCAAATCTGCAACGTGAAAGCGCAGGTCACTGCCCGCTGAAAAAGTGACATCTTTGCCGATCATGGTCTGGCAGTCGATGTTCATTGTCCAGCCTGCCGAAGCATTCCCCAGACAATGGACATCCTGCAGGTTCAACTCGAAGCCGGCGTAAGCGTCCACCTGACCTTTGATATTCCGAGCGTCAATATCCTTGCCCGCGTACACTTTGACGTTGGAGCCAAACGGCACCAGCACTTCGCCACTGCCGCCGATCTGAACCTCAAGGACATCGTCGGGTTGATCGTTTCCTTCCCGGTTGGGCTTTTTCAAGCGCACATCGAACAGCACATGCTCACCGATGGCGGCGCGGGCGCGCGCGATTTCTGCCTCACTGCGTTTTTCGACTTTCAGCCCCCACATCCCCTTGGTCTCTGCGGTGACCGTGTCGCTTTTGTGCCCTTTCACGGTGACACTGCCGCCCGCTTTGATAATCACGTTTGGGTTTGTCCCTGCAAGAATGGATCGTTGTGTCATTTTCAAAATCCTGATTTATTGATTGGCCGCATTGTAGGGTGTTACCACAATTAAGCGTGGAGCTTTTTCCAGGCAAAACCTATCCGCGAATTTACGCTAATCTGCGCGAATTGGTTTGGAAATTAGCGAAAATTCGCGTGAATTCGCGGACAAAGAGCCTGATCACGTTTAAGTGCAGTCCTACCCATTGTAGTACCTGTCCAATTTTTGCGCTTCACCCACGCAGGGTGATTGGGTGGGTGATTGCACCCTCTCCCTTTGGGAGAGGGTTGGGGTGAGGGCTACAGCAATTTCAACTCACGCGCCATTTCCCCCGCCTCATCCCTCGATGTGACATCCAACTTGCGATAAATACTTTTCACCTGCGTTTTGATCGTATTCACGGAAACGACCAACTCCCGCGCGATATCGGGATTGGACATCCCTGCGACGAGCAAACGAAGCACGCGTATCTCCTGCTGACTCAACGCCTCAATCTGGACTTTGGAGTTGGCCGCCGCTCGAGGGGCATTTGTCTCAGGGACGAAGGAATGCAACAGGGTTTTTGCAAACAGGCTGAGGGTCCGATTTGGAAGCGTGGGGAGAGTCGCTTGCAGTAACGCGGACATGCGCGTCCCTTCATCCAAAAAGACGCGGCGGAATCCTTTCGCATGGCCAAGCGTGAGAGCCTCGGTGAGTGATTGCGCGGCCTGAGTCAAATTTGAATCCGCGTGATGCGCCAATGCTTCGAGACAACTCACCTCCACCTGACTGCGGACGCGTCCATTTTCAGCGGCATTTGTATTCCAGCCTTTGAGCGCGGCGAGCGCTTCATGCGATTTGTTTTCAGCAATGAGCAGGCGCGCCAACGTGAGGGACTCGCGTTCCTTTTGCAGAACAGCGCTATTTTGTTTTTCACTCGAAACAAGCGTAGACCAACTTTTCAGAGAAAGAAGATCGCCCGAAAGAATGGAGAGACGCGCCTGCGCCTCCTGAATTTGACGCAGATAAATCGGATTTTGAATTTTGTTCACCAGCGATTTCAATAGATCGCCGGCACGAGCAAAATTATTTTTCGCGGCATGGATGCAAGCCAGAAGAATCGTCGTTTCAACTTGAAGCGATTCGTTGGCGTGTTGTTGGGCAAAGCCCAATGCTTGCGCGGCAAGTTGTTCTGCGTGTTCCAACTCGTTTTGTTCATACGCAACGCGCGCGAGACCCAGCGAGGCAATGCCCTTGTCATCCAGCATTTCATCGCCGCCGATTGCCTCATCCATGACCTGTTGATTCAACTGCGCGGCCTGCTCCAGTTCACCCTGCCAGAACGAAATCTCGCTCAACATTTGCATGGCGGCCAGCACGCCGTGGATATTTTGCGCCGCGCCCATTTGAGCGCGGGCTTCAAGAAGCGTGTCCTGCGCTTCGAGAATTCGGCCCGCGTCCAACGCCTCGCGGCTGACAATGAGCAGGCTGGAGCCGCGATACAAAACATCGTGCTCTGGAATTAGAGCTAATGCCTGGCGAGCATATTCAAACGCCTTCTGAAAATCCCCCTGCCACCACGCCGCCATTCCACGCGTGGAGAGCAATTGTCCGAGCCGATGATGATTCTTTTCTGCGCGCCACGCCGTCTCTGCCGCATGTAAAAACGGTTCAAGCCGCGCGGCTGTGGCGGGAGCAAAGCGTTCAGGAGATGAATAGAGAAGCACCTGCGAGTAAGCAAAGCAAATGACGGGATGAAGAAAAATTTCCTGCGAGGGAATATTTTCCAGCCAGCGGCCAAGCGTAAGCAATTCGCTTATGTTGTGGATCTCGATAAATTTTTCGATCAACGTCATCGCCCGGTCAAATGATTTTGCCGCGAGAGCGGTTTCGATGGCTTCGTCGTAAAGACCGTGATATTCATACCAGGCGCTGGCTTTTTCGAAAATATTTTTTATGGCGGATTCGTCGAGCCGTTGTTTTGCCAGATATTGGATGGACTCTGCGAACAGGGGATGATAGCGATACCAGACTCTTCCGCCGCCATGCTCCAACTGCACGAGAAATAGATTCTCCCTCTCAAGCTGTTCGAGTCTGACCGCGCTGTTAGTTGCCCCCGCTGTCGAATCACATAGCGAACCCGTGAGTCGACTCAGAAAACAGGTCTTCAACAAAAATAGTTGCGCATCTTCTGGCAGGCTTTCAACGACTTCCCTGGTCAAATAGTCTGCCACATAGCGGTCACTTCCAGAGAACGACTCGATGAGTTTCTCGATGTTGCCAATCCCTTTGTTTTGAAGCGACAAAACCGCCAGCCGCAAACCTGCCGCCCAGCCTTCCGTCTTTTGAAACAATTGGGTAGCGGCCGTGGATGAAAAATCAGCTTGCAGGGATTCGCGCAGGAATGTCTCTGTTTCCTGCTGGTTGAAGCGCAAATGTGCGGCATTGATTTCGGCCAACTCATCACGCACGCGCAGGATTGCCAGAGGCAGGTTGGGGTCATGCCTGGCAGTTAGAACAATGTGCAGGGATTCGGGTAAATGCTGAATAAGAAATGAAAATCCATCGTTGATCTCAGGCGATGTGATGACATGATAGTCGTCCAGCGCAAGCACACAAGGTTCGGTGAGGCGCGTGAGGTCATTGATCAGCGGCGTGAGCAGAGACTGGAAAGATGGCGGCTGGGAGGTTGTCAGTGCGGCGAGGGTGGTTTTGCCGAGGGTTGAATCAAAAGTCCGTAAAGCGGAGACAACATAAGTCCAGAAGCGAGACGGGTCGTTGTCGTTCGCGTCCAATGTCACCCAGGCAGATGAGAAGTCTCGGCTCGTAATCCACTGACTGACGAGAGTGGTTTTGCCAAATCCAGTCGGCGCGGTCACGACGGTTAGTTTCCTGGTCAAGCCAGCGTCCAGCCGCGTCCACAAATCACCGCGTTGAACGAGCGCCGAGTGAAGGCGCGGCGGCATCAACTTGGTGTTCAGTACATTGGACTGGCTGCGCTGCATTTTGCTCGCTCGTAAGAATTGAACAATCATACCCGTCATGGGAGGGTGCGTCAACTTATCATCCAATTTGCCATCCTCCATGTCGAATACACCGAATTCTGATTCTTCGAGAACCGCTGGCGTTCTCGCTCCGCCGCCGTTTATCCTGCTGGGCGCGCTCGCCGGCGGCCTTATCATTCAGATTGTGACACCGCGTCCGCTCTTCACACACCCGACGCTCGGACGTGTCATCGGTGCGCTTCTCATCCTCCTTGGGTTGGCCCTCAGCATCGCAGTGGTCCATTTCTTTCGGCAGGTAGGAACTCCCGTTTCCCCCGGTCAACCGTCCCATCATCTCGTTGTCACCGGACTATATCGTTTCAGCCGCAACCCCGATTATCTCGGCCAGATGTTGCTTTACGGCGGCATCGCTTTGCTGGTCAATTCTCAGTGGGTGTTGCTTACCCTGCTCCCGGCATTTCTGTTGATCCGCTGCGGAGTCATTGCGCGTGAGGAGAAGTATCTTGAGGATTTATTTGGGGAGGAGTATCGTCGGTACCGTCAACGTGTGCGCCGCTGGCTTTGACCGTATCTCTATCGTCTGCCTTGCAACTTGCTTTCGGTATGTGCGTACTACAAAAATAGAATCCAAACCATTACAAGTAGGAGAGCATACTGAAAATGTTGAAACAGAAGATGGCAGTACCTGGCAAACTCATCCTGTTGGGTCTTGCGGCCTTTTTCCTGGCGCACCTGACACTCCTCGGAAGCGCTTTTCTTACAGATAACATCTCGGTGGTAATTGGTGCAGCGCTCATAGTGCTGTGTGCGGTCAACTTCATCGGACAATACTTCCTCTTAGGTCGGCATTTTACCAAAAGAGTAGTGGTCGTTCAGAGCGCGAGCGTAGTTATTCTCGTGAGCGTCTTCTACGTCACAATCCTGATGCCCGCCACTGGAGAGAAACTCCCCAATCTGGCAGATGTGCAATATTGGGATCTAGCCACAGGTTCCAGAATTGCATACATCAAACTTGAGCCGGAAGAACTCGCTCACGATGAGCCGATCATTTTCCTGCATGGAGGCCCCGGCGTACCCGACATGGAGGGGGACTCGGCGTATTTTGGCAGACTGCGTGAAGAAGGCTACGTGGTCTACGTCTATGATCAAGTGGGCGCAGGCAGGTCATCCCGCCTGCAAGATCCAAGTGGGTATGGCATCGAACGCGATGTAGCCGATCTGGAAGAAATCCGCAGGCAGATTGGCGCTGAGAAGCTGATCCTGATCGGTCACTCATATGGCGCCCGTCTCGCTGCCACGTACATTGCTGAACACGGGGGACACGTGACCAAATTTATCGCGTCATCACCGGGAGCCTTGGTTGGCGGTCTGGCAACCGGCGGCGATTTCCAACAAAGACTGACGACAGCTCAAAAACTGTCAATCTACTCGTTGATCTTACAGCCTCGTCCCTTGACTGCCTACATGCTCCTGCAAATCAACCCGCGCGCCGCGCATAATTTCGCAGGTGATCTCGAAATGGATGCCCGGAATGATGAGGTCTATGCCGTGGCTGATCCGGCCGTGCGCTGCGGCAACGAGGAATCGACGCACCGGCTGCACGGTGTGGGTTTCTATGCCAGCCAGTTTCCCCAGTCAGCGCAGCAGGCGCCGTTGAAGGATATTACCGAAGAGTTGAAACACTACCAGATTCCGACCCTGGTCATCAAAGGCTCGTGTGATTATCTCACCTGGGCGTCGGCTCTTGATTACCTCGATGCATTTCAAGAGGGACCGGCGCAACTGGTTTATCTGAGCGGCGCTGGTCACAACGCGTATCAGGATAAGCCTCGCGAGTTTGAACTGAATCTCAAGGCTTTCTTGAATGGTCAACCCTTGCCAGACCAGTACATCAGCAGGGATGTACCTGCTGATTACGAAAAGGGTTATTAGTCTCACCACGCAGATTGCATCGGTAAAGGGCGGCAGGCATCGTTTTCATCCCATGCCTTGTTAAAATCAAGGGAGTTGCTTTCCGGGCAACTCCCCAAGACGAACGATCGATATTAGAGTTTATTTCTTTTTCACTGAAGCGGGTTGCTGCAATACCCAGCCATTACCGTCCGGATCCTGAAAGGTCGCCTCCTGTCCATAATCTTCTTTTTGAATCTCGGAAATAGCTAGTCCGCGTTTCTTGAGCTCCGCATGTGTCCCTGCAATATCATCGGTGACAAGCACAAGACCCTGGATGCTCCCAGGATGCATCTGCGGGAACCAGGTCGCGAGGACGAGCCTTGTCTCTACGCCGGGCCACTCCAACTTGATCCATTTTGTGTCAGGGCTAAATGGCATTTCCTCCACTATCTTGCAGCCCAATATTTCTGTGTAGAACGCTTTCGAGATACTTTGATCCTTCACCGGAATGGATACGACTGCTATCTTTTTGAACACGGTTAATACTCCTTTGCCATCTAAGATATTTGTCAGGTAATTAGGATAGCATTGATCGAGCTTGTTGTATTGTAAAAATCTTGCATCAGTGGTTTTCATACATGAGTTTGGCGATATTGTTTAGCATTCTCTTGAAAGAGTTTGGCGTCACCCCCGTAAACTTCTTGAATTCTTTTGATGCATGGGCTTGGTCGTAGTAACCTCTTAGAGAGGAAACCAATGCGTTCGAGTTATTCGTGTGTTCACTTAGCATGCTCCCAACAAATGTGTAGTATCGGACGATATTCAGGAATTGCTTGGGTGTAACCCCCAAATATCCTCTGAACATCCTGTAAAACGTTACATAGTTCATATTCAATAGACGGGCAGTTTCATCAACCTTAATCTGACCGCCAGTTTTCTCGATACTGGTGATGGCTGATTCAAGTAACTGAACATGTGAGTCTTCCACTTGAATAAGCCTTGCTTGAAGATAATCATCCAATACCTTCACGTGAGATTTTCCAAAATCCTGAGATGAAAGCTGACTTATAAACCCTGCGGTTTCAGATGGTCCCAGCCATTTCTCAATCGGCATCACCTGATTGACGAGCCGTTCGGTTCGCAGGAAGGCCGCCAGGCCATACGGCTTGAATTGCACCCCGATATAACGAGCTTCGCCAGATTGTTCAATAACGAAGGGTTGGGTCGTAATTCCCGACAAAGTATTGCTGTTCGCAAGCCGCGACCCGGTGATCGGATCGATCCTGACCGAAGGGCTGGCGAAACTTAAGAGCAGCATTGGCCGCCCATTGGGAACAAGAATTTCTCTCCTGGGCTTCTTCTCAGCAGGCGCGCTTACAAGCCAGAAATGTTCAACGAAAGGGAACAACTGGCGGCTTGGTGCAAAACGCTTATATGTTAATTCGGGCATCGTCATGGAGTCACCTCCTGGCTGGATTTGGTAATCCCCCTGCCTGATGATGGCGCAGAAAAGAGGCAAAGTCCTTTTTGGCTTCTGGCAACCTGGCAACGACAAATTCGATGCCTGTTACCTTGGCATCCTGTTCAGGTGGATCACCTGTGTAACCTTGATTGATAAAAGCGACCTCTACCCCTCATACAATTTCTCGATGGGTGTATATTCTACATCGAATCCAAACCGCCTGGGACTCAACAACTCCAATCCCTTTGACGATCTCCACTCATCTGGCGCGGGGAAGCCGATGACGGAAACCTTTTGCCCAACGCGCAGGTGCGGGTTCTCGCAGATGGCATTCGTTGTGCTGTCGAAAATGCAGATCAGATCCGGCGCGGTGACATCCGCCTCGGAGTTGCGCCAGGACATGAGGTTTTCGTTCTTGAACCACACCCGGTAGGTTTGACCCTCGTATTTGCCCGTCCCCGTCATCTCCGTTTCGCCGACGGTGAATCCATCCACGGTTTCGTAGCGGAAGTTGCTGACCGCGCCCTCGAAAAGCGGAAAGCCTCCGCACGAACGCGCGACGTGCTCGGAGGCGGGGATGTCTCTCTCGATGGCTTCACGATACATCCTGCCGATCTGCCAGGCGCGCGAGACCGTGCCCAGGATGACCGCGTTCCGCATGACCTTTGCCTGCGCGGGATGATCCACCACTCCCATGAGATTCTTGCTCGCAACCGCCATGGACCTCACGAGGGCTTCGGCGCGCTCGTCATTGACAACCTGCGGGATGATGACCACGTCACCGAACAGACTGGCAACCGCCATAGGGTGGATCGGAAGCCCATAAATGCTGAACGTGGACTGAATGAGTTCCGGCACGGCGCGCCCGGCGGGATCGGCGTCAACGATATTTTTGCCGAGGAGCGCGGCAGTGTAGAAGGCTTCCGCTGTGTTGCCTCCGCCCATTTCGGTGGGGAGCACGCCGTACAACTCCTCCCCGAAATATTCCTCCAACGCTTTGTAGGCGTGGTAGGCGGGAGGCTCTTCCAGCTGAGGCAACGCTTCGAAACGCGCCTCCAGTTCGCGGGTCGGGGGAGAGACGCTTCCACATCCATAAGGGACGGCGACCCACGCTTCGCCGGGCACTTCGCTGAAATCCACCAGGCGAAATTCCTTTCCCATATCGAGGGCGCTGTCAATCAGTTTCAAGCCGTTTGCAAGCGAGCCACCGCCGCCTGAGCCAAGGATCGTCGCGCCGTGAAGGATGTCGTAGAGATTTTGCCGGTTCAGGATTTTCACAATGCCTCCGTTCACGCAACGCCGAGCAGACGATCAGCCAGCGGCTTGAGGTCGGGATGAATGACTTTTCCGCAATCCATGATCTGCACGCCGTCGAGCCAGACCGAGGAGTTCAGGCAGATGCCGTCGCAATGCGATTTCGCTTCGATGCCGTCCGGCGGCGCGTCCACCGGATTGAGATAGCCCAGCCCCCATTCGGTGCATCCCCAGATCCGCTCGTCTTCGAGGACGTTGCCGCTCAAGCGCGCGCCGGGATTGAAGCCGTAGCAACCGTGCGCCAGGCGGAACATGTTCGGGTCGTTGAATGATTCCAGCCAGGCGCGAAACTCGTCGGCTTTGCGCCCGCCGCGGATGCGCGTGACGCGTCCGCGTTCGACATCGAGGCTGACCGGCTCGTTGAGGAAGCCGCAGGGCGGGGCGATGGTTCCATCGAAGACCAGCCTCCCGTGGATGGATTCAAAGTCGGGGAAGAAACTGATCTGTCCGCCGGGGAAATGCGCGCCCGGAGTCTGGGCGCGCCCATCGTCGCAATAGACCTGGCGCGAGGCAACCAGGTTGAAGGTCAGGTCGTTTCCGGCGGGAGTGATGATCCGCATGGCGCGGGCGCGCTGGGTCATGTCGGTCACTTTTTTCATGAACTGCGAGAGCAGGGATGCGTCAATGCGCCCGATGAGCCGCACCATCATGTCCACGTCCATGCCCACGAGGCACATGTAACGCAGTTTCTTGTTAACTGCGAGAGCGCGTTCATACGGCGTGGAATAAAGGAGCCACTGCTGGTTGAGTTCGATCCAGGCGTCGGCGTGAGTGAGCGCGGCGGTCAGCGACTCGACTGGCAGAAAAGGATCGGCGGCTTTCGCCACTCCCAGCGGCGCGACGAGATGGATGACCATCGGCTTGGCGCCCACGGAATGGGCGGCGGCGGCAACGGCGTGGACGACGCGCATGTCGCTCTGCGTGTCGGCGGTGATGACCACCGTCTCTTCGGGCTGGAAGGCGAGCATGTCGTCCGCCAGAATTCGGGCGGCTTTGACAAGTTCAAACGGATAATGTTCGGTCATGGGATTCCTCGCTTGGCTTTGGGATTGTTGGATTGCAGAAGATGGCAGGCGGCGCGATGGCTGTTGCCCAGTTTCAACATGACCGGCTCTTCGCGGCGGCAAACCTCCATCGCCATCGGACAGCGCGTGTGGAAGCGGCAGCCAGAGGGCGGGTTGATCGCGCTCGGCACACTGCCCTCCAGCGTTTGCAAATCGTCGAGGCTGTATTTGGTGATGTCTGGAATGGCGTTCAACAATGCCTGCGTGTACGGGTGCCGCGGGGAATTGAATATCGTATCCGCTTCGCCCTCTTCCACCACCTTGCCGAGATACATGACCACGATTCGGTCGGACAGGTAATGCACCACGCTCAGGTCGTGCGAGATCAGGATGTAGGTCAAGCCAAGATTGCGCTTGATCTGCATGAGCAGGTCGAGGATTTGCGCCTGCGAAAGGATGTCAATCGCGGACGTGGGTTCGTCCAGCACCACCAGGCGCGGCTCCAGCGCAAGCGCGCGGGCGATGGCGATCCTCTGTCTCTGCCCGCTCGAAAATTCGTGCGGATAATGATACAAACTCTCGCGCGGCAGCCCCACCATCTCCAACAGGCTCTGCACTTTTTCGACCAGTTGCGTCTGCGACAATTTCAGGTAAACGGTCAACGGCTCGCCGACGATGTCGCGCACCAGCAGGCGCGGGTTGAGCGACCAGAACGGATCCTGGAACACCATTTGGATGTCGCGCCGCGTCTTGCGCAATGCCTCCTGCGAAAGATGGGTCAGGTCCGTTTCATCGAACCATATCTTTCCCTCGGTGGCTTCCTCCAGCCGCAGCAGCAAATTGACCAGCGTGGATTTTCCGCAACCCGATTCGCCCACCAGCCCGATCACCTCACCAGGCTGGATTTCCAGATACACACCGTCCACCGCCTTGATCCATTCCTTTTCACTGAACAATTTATCGGAACGCACGGGAAAATATTTTTTCAAGCCTTCGAGCTTCACCAGCGGCGCGTTCATCGTCCGCCTCCCTCGCGCAGAAGAATGCACGCGGCTCTATGACCATCTGAAATCGGGATCAGATTTGGATTTTGCTCCAGGCAGGATTCGACGGCGAGCGGACAACGCGCGTAATAGGGACAGCCCCGCTTCGTTTCGGACCTCAGGCTTGCCGCGGCGAATTTGAGTTTTTCCGACTTCTCGCGCGGGATCGCGGAGATCAGCGCCTCGGTGTAAGGATGTTTGTGATTCTCGATCACCGCGCGGCTCGGACCGAGTTCCACCACCTTGCCGCGATAGAGAACGCCGATGTGTTTGCAGATGACGTTCACCAGCCCCATGTTGTTGGCGATGAACAGGACGCTGAGTCCCAGGGTCTTTTGCAGTTCATCCATCAGCTTGAGAATCCCCGCCTGGATGGTGACATCGAGATTGCGGGTGGGTTCGTCGGCGATGAGCAGTTCCGCGCCGCACGAGAGCGCAATGGCGATGATGACGCGCTGGCGCTGTCCGCCGCTCAGTTCGTGCGGATACTTTTGCAGGGCTGATTCCGCGTCAGAAAGCCGAACCAGTTCGAGGGTCTGGATGGAGGCGTTTTTCAAGTCCGCGCCTTTCAATCCGCGGTGGCGCTGGATGACGTTGCCCAACTGCTGTCCAACCGTAAAGACAGGGTTGAGCGTGGACATCGGGTCCTGGAAAATCATCGCAATGCGGCGTCCGCGATAGTTTTCCTCCAATTCCCTGCGGCTTTTCTGGAGCAGGTCTTCGCCATCGAAGCGGATCTCGCCGCTGTGAATGACGGATTGTCCCGCGGGCAGGAGACCGAGAACCGCGAGCGCCAGCACGGTTTTGCCCGCGCCGCTCTCGCCGACCAGCCCAAGCGTTTCGCCGCGCCCCAGTTGGAGATGTTCGATGTCGAGCGCCTGCTTCTCGCCCTCGAAGGTCTTGAAATTGATTTTGAGATTCTTGATTTCCAGTAAAGTGTTCATCGCTAGATTTTTCTCGTCTTAGGGTCGAGCACTTCGCGGATGCCGTCGCCGATCAGGTTGAACGCCAGCACGGTGACGATGATGGCAAGCCCAGGGAAGGTACTGTACCACCAGGCGTTGAGGAAGTACGTGCGGCTGGTGGAAATCAGCAAGCCCCATTCGGGAGTGGGAGCCTGCGCGCCCAGCCCCAAAAAACTCAGCGCGGCGATGGTGAGGATGACGCCGCCGATGTCCATCGAAGCCTGCACGATGACGGGCGCGATGGTGTTGGGGAGCACGTGATTGAAGATAATTTTCGAGCGCGGCGTCCCAATCGAAAGCGCGGCGCGCACGAACTGCCGTTCGCGGATGGAAACCGCCTGTCCGCGGATCAGGCGCGTGTACCAGGGCCACCACGAAATGACGATGGCGGCGATGGCATTTTGCAGGCTGGGACCGAGGAACGCCGCGATGGCAATCGAGAGCAGCAGCGGTGGAAAAGACAGGAAAATATCGGTCAGGCGCATGATGACTTCGTCCACAAACCCGCCAAGCGTCCCCGCCACCGCGCCGAGCGGGATTCTGATGCACAGCGAAATAAAGACTGCGATCAAGGCAGTGACCAGCGAAATGCGCGTGCCGTACAAAACGCGCGAGAACATGTCGCGCCCCAGTTCGTCGGTGCCGAACCAGTATTGGGTGGAGGGCGCGAGCAGTTTATCCTGCACGTTGGTCTCTTCGAGAATGTGGGTGGGGTACGGCGCGATCCACGGCGCGAAGATGGCGATCAGCACGAGGAGCAGGACAACCATCAAAGAGGCGAATTGCAGGTGGTTGCGGTTGAAGAGATACAGCGATTGCTGGAACTCGCGCCATTGAGGTTTGAAAACTAAAAGAAATTCATCAAATGATTTCATGGGTTTTCCTTACGCTCCCTCATCCCCAGCCCTTCCCCCGAAGGGGAAGGGAGTCCCCTCTCCCGAAGGGAGAGGGTTAGGGTGAGGGCAAAACTCACACTCTCACGCGCGGGTCGGTCGCCACGATGATGTCCGCGGCGAGATTCAGGATGACGTAACTGATGGTGGAAAAAATCGTCACGCCGATGATGGCGGGATAATCCAAGCCCACGACCGCACTGACGATGTAATTCCCGATGCCGGGCCAGGCAAAGATGGACTCGGTCAGGAAGGTGTTGACCAGCGTGAAGCCGATGGACAGCGCCACCACAGTCGCCGTCGGCCCCAGCGAATTTTTCAACGCATACGACCAGACGACGCGCGTTTCGGGCAGACCGTACGAACGCGCCGCGGTGATGTAATCCTCGTTCATGATCTCCAGCAGGGCGGAGCGCGTCATGCGCGCCACCAACCCAACGGGATAGACCGCGATGGTAAAGCCTGGAAGAACGAGATGTTTGAGCGCGTCAAAGAACACTTCCAGGTTGCCCGCCAGGAGCGAATCCACCGTGATAAAACCCGTGACCGTGGGCACGTCCATCGTGAGTTGAATGCCCATGCTGAGTTGCCCGCCCATCGGCAGGATGTCGAGGAGGCGGAAAAAGATCAGTTGTAAAACGAGACCAATCCAAAAGGTCGGGAGGGAAACGACGCCGATGGAGAAGAGTCGGCTCAAGTGGTCGAGCGTCTGGTCTTTTTTCTGCGCGGAGACCACGCCCAGCGGAATCCCCGCGATGACCGCCGCCAGCGTGGAAAGCGTCACCAGTTCCAGCGTGGGCGGGATGGTCGCCTCCAGTTCGGACAGAATGGGCTGGTGCGTTCGCAGGGAATAGCCGAGGTCGCCCTGCGCCAGCGCGGCCAGGTATTTCCAAAACTGCACGTACACGGGCTGGTCGAGTCCGAGGTCAACTGTTGCCTTCGCGATTTGTTCGGGTGTGGCGCGCGGTCCCACCCATTTTGCCGCGGGGTCGGACGGCACCACGCGCGCAATCACGAATGTGATGACCACCACGCCGAACAAAACGATGACGCCCAGCATCAACCTGCGTAGAATGAATTTGATCATTGCGCCGCCTTATTCGAACCGTTCCCAATCCACCAAATCCCGCCACGTGATTTTTTTGCGCGGGCGCATGGGCAGTTGCGATTCCGACGGAGAGGACGCGTACCCAATGCAGATGAACATGACGGGATGGAGATGGCGCGGCAAATTAAGGATGACGCGCACCGCCTCTTTGCTGAACGAGGTAACGGGTCCCGCACCCAAGCCTATCGCGTGCGCTGACAGGAGAATCGTCTGCATGACCGCGCCGACATCGATGAACGGGGACATGTCCGTTGCAGGAAATCCATTTTCGTTGACAACGTTCTCGTCAATGCAGATCAGGATCAACGCCTGCGGGTATTGATACATGCCCGGTGCGAACATCTTGAGCAGCTTGATGGTTTCCGTACTTTGAATGGCGACCAGGCGGTTGGAACGCTGGTTCCCCGCGACAGGCGCCCAGCGCGCGGCTTCGAGAATCTTTTCCAATTGCTCGCGCGCCACAGGCTGGTCGGTCATGTTTCGCGTCACGCGGCGGCTGCGAATGACCTGGAGGAAGGCTTCGTTCATTTCTTGATTTCTTGTCCTCACCAGGCTCGATGTGCGCCGCCATGAAGCGCGCCGTCAGCCCGTTAATCTCATCCAGCGCGGCGGAAAAAACATCCGCATCAAGGAAGTTGATTTGCGCGCGAAGAGACGGTTCCACTGTTTCAGTGAGCATTTTTTGAGTCTCGGGGGAGGCGCGTTTCATCATGAACTCACGCAGGCTTTCGGCGGCAGTCAACAGGCGCATGGGAGCATAAAACGGCGGTTCATCCACCTGCGTTCGCGCCGCAGAGACGAGAAAGGCAAATAACTCGAGCGCTTCGGATTCGGTGATGATCATGATGTTCCTTTTGTGGGGACGCCCTCACCCTCACCCTCTCCCAAAGGGAGAGGGGATTGACTCCCTTCCCCCAATAGGGGAAGGGCTGGGGATGAGGGAGAGCGCGAGTCTACTCGAACCACGTCCCGTAGAAGAACACCACGGTCGGGTAGGCGGGATTAAATGTGAATCCTTTGAAATTCGCCGTTGTTACCCAGGCGACCTGCTTATCGAACGCGATAATGGTGGGCGCGTCTTCCATCAGCAGGTTTTGCGCGTCCACGAACATGGCTCCTGCCGCGGCGCGGTCTGTGGCGGAGGCGGCGTCGGCTTCATCAATCATGCCGTCGAAATCGGGATTCTTGTAATAGGCGAGGTTGAAGAGCGGCTCTTCCTCCGAATGGAACGGGGCGAACAACATGGAGTAGGGACTGGGCATGTCGGGCCACCAGTACATCATGTAAATATCCTGCCGGTCTGCCGCATTGGGATTCTTGGCGAGTTCCCACTGGCTGTCCCAGGGCATCGAGCGGATTTCCAGTTCAATGCCGAGTTTGCCCAGTTCCGCCTTGTAGAGTTCGGAGGCGTTCTTCTGCGCTTCGTCACCGGAGGTGTAGGTGAGCAAAAGTTTGAAACCGCCATCAGGGTGTTCCGCATCTTTGAGCAGTTGCTTCGCTTTATCCAGATCGTGCGAATACTGCATCACGTCCGTTGAATGTCCCCACATCCCTTCGGGAACCATGCCGTAGGATTGGGTCGCGTATCCGCCCATCGCGTTCTTGATGACCTCCTCGTAGGGGAATGCGTACGACAACGCCTGGCGGACAAGCGCGTCGTCCAGCGGAGCCTTTTCCGTGTTGAACATGGCGATCAATACCTGTTGCGAAGGCGAGACACTCACCGCGACCTTGGGGTCGTTCTTCAACGTGTCCACATCCACGTAGGGGAGTTCAGACGCGACCGTTGCTTCGCCTGTTTCGACCATCTGCCGCCGCGTGGCGGGTTCGGATATCTTCTTGAACACCACCAGCGGAATGTTCTTCTCAGACCAGCCGCCCCAATATTCATCGAACTTTTCCACCACTACCTCGTCGCCCGGTTTGAAACTTTTGATCTTGTACGGACCCGTCCCACAGTCGCGCCCGGATTCGAACCAGGCATCGTCATCGCCAATGCTCAGGCAGTGGATAAAAGCCCCGTAGCCGGCCGAGGCGATCAAGTCCAATGAGGCGGGATAGAGAAGATTGAACTCCACGGTGTAGTCATCCACCACGTTGATCGTATCCACCGCCGACCAGATATAGGACGCGCCCTGTTGGAGGCGCATGGTGCGCTCGATGGAAAACTTCACCGCCTCGGCGTTGAAGCCCGAGCCGTCGTGGAATTTCACTCCCTGTCGCAGTTTGAACGTCCACGTCAAACCGTCATCCGAGACGGAATATTCGGTTGCCAGCAGTGGGATGATCTTGCCCGTGGCGGAATCGTACCGAACGAGCTGCTCGTACATGTTATTCATTACCTGAATGCCGTTGGAAAACTCCACCGCGGGGTCCCAGTTGGTCACTGGTTCGGCGTTCCCGGCGTAGAGCGCAAACTCAGGAACGTTCGCGGTTTTGGATGAACCGCATCCCGTAAGGATCAGGCTGGCGACCGCCAGCAGACCGACAAGAACGTACCAGCGATTGAGGGTTGATTTCATGGTCTCCTCCGATGAAACAAGTTTGAAAATCAGGCACAGAAAGTTGACAGCCACTTTTGAAAGTGACTGTCAACTCAATCATATAAACGGGCGGGGAAAATTCAATTTGCTAATTGTGACAAGAAGGAGGGGATGAATTTATCCCTGGCGGCTAAATGTCCATCAACTTCGCCAGTTTGCAGGCCAGATAGTAATTCAATTGCTGTTCTTTTGAAAACGGGTTTGTCCCCAGGATTTTCTCGATCCGTCCCAGCCTGTATTTCAACGTCTTGGGGTGAATGAAGAGTTGGTACGCAGTCTGTTGCAGCTGCTGGTTGGCGTCGAAGTACGCTTCCAGTGTTTGCACGAGATGAGAGTTGTTGTGCCTGTCGTATTCGACCAGTTCCCCCAGCGTGCGGTTGAACCAGTTCATCGTCTCGGGCTGAACCGCCACCCGTTCCAGCAACACGTAAAGGGAAACATCGTCATACCACACGACGCGTTTCGCGCTCTTCATCTTGCGGCAAACATCCAGCGCGGATTTCGCCTCCGCGTGACTGACCCTCAAATCGGTGACCGCCTCGTGGAACCCGCCAAACACAATCGGTGAAGGAAATTCTCCAAGCATATCCTTGAGCAGATCCCCGACGGCTTCCGCCAGTTTTTCGAATTCAACCTGCATCTGCGAGGGGGACGTTTTTAGATTCGTGTGAGGGAGCAGGACGATGAGGTTCCCCTGTTCCGCCAGAATGCCGCCGCGATTCCTTTCATTGACCAGCCTGCCCGCGCTTTGCAAAAAACGGATCTTGGCAAGCTCGAGGTCCGCGCGCGAACTGCCCACGCGGCTGAGAAAACTTTGTTCCGCCCGGGAAATGTCCATTAATGCCGCCACGTGCTTGCCGCGCAAATCCCAGCCGAAGGAATGGGCGTGGGTGAGGATTTCATTTTCGGAGAGTCCCTCCTTTCCAAGCAGGTTTTCAAAGAAGCCGCGTTGCAGTCTGCGCTCGGCTTCCAGCACGGCACGCTGTTTCACGAGTTCGAGCGAAGCCATGACCGCCGCCTGCTCCATTGCCACACGATCGAGCGCGTCCAGTGTCGAGATGGGATCGTACGCCAGAATATATCCGCTCGATGGCTGTGTTTCGCTGGGGAGCAGGGAGACCAACCGATAGCCTCTTTCCCGCCAATACTCCTCCGCCTGGCGTTCCGACTGCCTGGAATGATATTTTGGAAGCAACTCCTCGAACTGGCAGCCCTCCTCGAACCCAGCCGAGGCAAGGACGCTTCCCCACGAATCCAACACCGTGACGGGATGGTTGATCAGCCCGCTCAAAGCGGTCACCACGGATTTCAACCCGCCTCCCGCGAGACTGAGAGTTGACAGCTGACGATGGATTTCGTCCGACCGCTGGAGCAGGTACGTCTTTTCCTGCAAAATGGCGCTGACCACCGGCTGGATGACCTCGGAGTAATCCACCTCCTCCGGGATCTCGATGATGGGCAGTCCCAACTCCCTCGCGCGCTGGATGACCGCCTCCGGCAATTCGTCGAGTATCCCCGTTTGAAAAACCAGTCCCGCGCTTTCTCCCGCCGCCAGCAATTCAATCGTTCTGATCTGTTCGTTCAGGTCATCCTTGATGGCATAAAAACTTGTCAGGAATAACGCCTTCTTTGTTTCCCACTTTTCCTCCATCGGCGCTTCGATGATGTTGACAGAGTTAATTTCATGCTCCAGCCCAACCTCTCCTGTCAGGAGATGGGCTTTCGAGAAACTGTTCAATTTCAACGCTTGCGAAATGGATAATGCCACAGGATGCTCCAAACAAGGATACGGGGATTATATTCCCAACTTGAGCTGCTTACAAAATTCTGAGAACAGTAGAGCAGTGCAGGATAACTCATTACGTTGGTATTCATCGCATCATGAGTTGAATCAAAAAATAACCACCCCTTTTATGGATGAAAAAATCCGCGCCCGCGGAATCCGATCCGCCTCAACGCGTCTAACGCATCGTCTCAAAGACGAAGAAACCGCGCGCTCCCTCCTGGCTCGTTGGCCGACTCGTCCACGAGAGCCTGCGCCATTGGCATTTCTCTGACGATAACGATGATGGCCGCGCTCTCTTGTGGCGCAAATTGCCAATTTGCGCTGCGGGTAGATAAAAGTTCGTTTAACGCGCGCAACTTCGAGGGCAGTCCCGAAGCGTATTTCACGTCGAGAGTCAGGTTCGGGCGGTTGAATCCAGTCACGATGCGAGTCGAGTCCCCTAATCCAAGAAGTCGAATAATATCTTTTTGGACTTGCGGTGTGGCAGTTGCGGTGAGCGCGGCTGTGAGCGGATTTCCCAACACGGCGCGGGCTTGCGCGATGTGCAGATAATCGGGACGAAAATCGTGACCCCACTCAAAGATGCAGTGGGCTTCATCTACGGCGAGCAGGCTGATGCCTGTCCTGAGCGAAGTCGAAGGATTCTGCGAACGAAGCGCATTGAGAAATGGAACATTGCGGAGACGTTCGGGCGCGACGTAAACGAGACGATATTTATTTTGCGAGAGGTTTTGCAATCGCAGGTTTTGCTCGGAGGTTGGAAGTGCGCTGTTGATGTACGTGGCAGGAATGTCGCGGCGGGTGAGACTGTCCACCTGATCCTTCATCAACGCGATCAGCGGCGAGATGACGAGCGTGATGCCATCGAGTTGCAACGCCGCGAGTTGAAAGATGAGCGACTTGCCCGCGCCCGTCGGCATAACCGCGAGGGTGTGATGATGATTCAGCAGACTCTGAATCGCTTCTTCCTGTCCAGGGCGAAAGGATGAAAAGCCGAAGTGTGAGTGGAGAGGGGTGGAGAGGTTCATGAAATCAATATCCCTTCCTATTGCGTCAAACACTGGTTGCGTGGATTATACAACCAAAGATTTGCACACAATAAAAATCGCCCTGCCGGTTTTGGGGCAGGGCGAAAGGAGAGGTTAAGGATGTCATGCAACCGCTAAGCGCGGGCGGAATTTGTAGCCATATATTCGATATATGCCGCGCGACGGTTGTATCAGTTCGGTTGTAGGTGTCGTGTGGTTGGCTTGCAGTTTACATTTCATCCAAATCATCACCCACTTCGCCAAAATTATCGGCTGGGTTGAACGGCGGCTTGTTTGGGTCATACCGCTTCGGGATGGAGGGTGGCGGGATGTTGCGCGTGAACTTGTGCATGGCGATCATGTGGTCAATGATCTCGTTTGTGCCTTCTTCACCCCTGTGCCTTTCGAGTTGCGTGATCTGCTTTTTCGCCCAGTCGGGAAGTTCGCCTGGCTGGCCGTCGTCGGTGTCGAGAAAACTCCAATCCACAATCGTCGCGGCGGGTTTGGATGGTTCGGGAGGAAGCGCGGTCTCGAAGAGTTGCGCCAGTTCCTTGTCAATGCTGGGGCGATAGGGCGCGATGCGTTCCTTTTGATTCTCGTTGCGGACGCGCTGCACTTCGTCCTTCGTCTTCGGCGCGGACGGGTCAATCTTCTCCATCATGCGGTCATAGCGCGAGCCGTCGCCCGCAGGCGGAATCCACGGGATGCGATGCGCGTTGTCGCGCCACCAGACCACTTCGGCCAGCAGGCGGCGGGCTTTTTCATCGCTGTAGCGCGAGCAAAGTTCACCCAGCGCCTCGGCCGCGTCGGCGAAGAAACCGAGGTCGGCGTATTGCCAGCCGATCCAGTGCAGGGTTGCGCGCGGGTCTTTGGTTTTTTGAATGGCGTCTGCAAAAATTGACCAGGCGTAATCGGTGCATTCCTCGTCGCCGAGGCAGTACGCGCCGAGCAATTCCATCTTGCCGTCTTCGAGGATCTTCCGCACGTCTTTTGGACCTCCCCGCTCCATCATAGCCTCATATTTTCCATCCCACCGACTCATAAACCGAAACGACAACGCCAGCCTGCGCCTCTGCTGCCATGGACGGTCGTCCCACTCGTCAATGTTCTGTTGGACGGCCACGCGGTTGTCGTAGATCGTCCACTCGTCGCAGAAGAGTTCGTAGACGAGATCGCTGGCTTCCTGGCAATCGGGAAAGAGCGCCAAGATGTCAAAACACAACGCGGCCGCGTCGGGCTGTCCGCAATACCATTGGCCTTCGTCTTGTGCGCGGGCGAGGGTTTGGTGAACGTAGTCAGGGTAGGAGGACATGGATTATTTCTCCTGTTGGGAGATCAAATATGCAACTCGTAAAATTTTCAAATCGTCGTAGTTCAATGCGCCGTTCAGTTTATCGTAAATCGGTTTGAGGTAGTACGCGCCGAGTTCCGCGAACGCAGCGAGCGCGGTCTGACGTTGTTCGGGCGTGGTGGATGAGAGCGATTCTACGTCCCCGTCTTTTCGCAGCGAATTGCCCGCCTGCGTGTATTTCATCAAGTGATCGAGGATGGTTCCCATGGTAACCTGGTGGCTTTTCATCAAGGTTGGGATGGTGTCTCCCGCGTTGAAGGCCTGCGCGACGAGGCGCGTGCGTTCGGGGAGTTCGCCGCCCTCACCCCTAGCCCCTCTCCCGATGGGAGAGAGGGACGATGTTCCCCTCCCCCTTTGGGGGAGGGGTTGGGGGTGAGGGAGTTCCTTCAACCCATGCTTTTCGCAATACGCTTTGATGATCTCCAAAAACGTTTCGCCATATTGACCCAACTTCGCCTGCCCCACGCCAAAGATTTGCAGCAGGCTGTCATAAGACTGCGGATAGAACGCCGCCATTTCCACGAGCGTCTTATCCGAGAAAATGACGTACGGCGGGACTCCCGCCTCGTCGGCCATCTCCTTGCGTTTTTGTCGCAGGATGGCAAACAGCGCGTGGTTGTATTCGACCTCCTCTTTTTTCCTGACCCGTTCCGCCTCTTGCAGGACGCCAAAAATGGGTTCCCGTTTCTTGAGCGCTTCCAACGCCTTGACCGTGAGACTCAGCGTGCGATACTCGCCTTCCTGCTTGAGGTATCCCATCGAAAGCAGTTGGCGGGCAAGGTGCATCCATTGCTTGTGCGACCATTCCGCGCCGATGCCGTAGGTGGACAGTTTGTCGTGACCCCAGCGCAGCACCTTCTCGTTCTTCGATCCGAGCAGGATATCAGTGATGTGACCCGCGCCGAATTTCTCGCCCGCGCGTTTGACGCACGAGAGGAATTTTTGCGCGGGGATGGTGACGTCGGTCAGCGCGGCGGGGGCGGAGGTGCAGTTGTCGCAGTTGGAGCAGTTATCGGCGGAGTATGATTCGCCGAAGTATGCGAGCAGGGGCTTGCGGCGGCAGGTTGTTTCGTCCTCAGCGTAACTGACGATGGCGTTCAGATGCTGGACAGCGACGCGCCGCTCCTCCCCCTCCTTCTGGTCAATGAGGTAGTTGATCTTGGCGACATCGGAATAACTGTAAAGCAGGATGCAATGCGCGGGCAGGCCATCGCGCCCCGAGCGGCCGATCTCCTGGTAATAGCCTTCGATGCTCTTTGGCAAATCGAACTGAATGACGAAGCGCACGTTGGGCTTGTTGATGCCCATCCCGAACGCGATGGTGGCGACGATCACCTGCGCGTCGTCGCGGATGAAGGCCTCCTGGTTCCGTTTTCGTTCGGCGTCCTCCAACCCCGCGTGATAGGAACGGGCGGAGTAGCCGCGCGAAACAAGGTACGCGGCGAGTTCGTCCACCTGCTTGCGCGAGAAACAATAAACGATGCCCGACTGATCCTTGTAGCGTTCGAGCATTTCGATGGTCTCCGTGATCGGGTCGCGTTTGCGGACGACTTCGATGTACAGGTTCTCGCGGTTGAAACTGGCGACGAACTCGTTCCTTGTGGCGAACTGGAGTGTGGAGCGGATGTCCTGCCGTACGTGCGCGGTGGCGGTGGCCGTCAGCGCGAGGCAGACCGCGCTTGGAAACTGTTTGCGGACTTGCACGAGCTGGCGATACTTGGGGCGGAAGTCGTGGCCCCACTCCGAGATGCAGTGGGCTTCGTCAATCGTCAGGCAATGTGGTGATTACCCACATCTTTTACGCCCGCCAATTCCAGGGAAGAAAGCAAAACCTCAGCCGCGAATTCCACGAATTTTCGCGAATTGGTTTTAAAAATCCGTGTGAATTAGTGAAATTCGCGGCAAAATGCTCTGGCTTTGAGGCTTTGAATGACGTATGCGGACACGCCGAACGCGCGCAACTGCTCCACCTGGTCTTTCATCAACGAGATGAGCGGCGAGACGATGACGGTCAGCCCGTCGAAGAGGAGCGAGGGGATCTGGTAGCACAACGATTTCCCTCCGCCCGTCGGCATGACGGCTAGCGTGTCGCGGCGCGCCATCACGTTCTCGATTACTTCGCGCTGGAGCGGGCGGAAGGTATCGTAGCCGAAGGTTTATTTGAGGATGGAGGAGGGGGGTGGGCATGAGGGGGACGTGGGGCGTGTTTCGTGTTGCGTGTTACGTGGCGGGTTGGTTACAACTTGAGGTGGTTCAGTTCGCTTTGCAGGGCGGGGAGTTTTTTGTAGCGTTCGCGGATATCGGCGATGAGTTTGTCCCACGATGGCGCGTCGTTCAACTGGCGATAAATCTCCCGCGTTTCTCGAAGATATTGCGCGGCCTGCGAGTAATTTCCACGGTCTCGATTGTCCATGATGCGCGCCGCCGCTTCTACATACAGGCGGATGGATTCCTGTGGGTATTGCGACTTTGCCGCCTGCGCGACTTCGATCTTCAACGATTGAGACATCCATTGTTCGGGCATTTTGCCGAGCGCCGCAATCGCCAGTCCCACTTCTTTGTCGTGGAGATGGATTTGGACAAGCAAGCCGAAATCCTTTTTCTTCTCCAGTTCGGCGATGATCCGAGTCCGCAGTTCGTCCCATCGGTTGAGTTCTTTGGCGGGTTTGCGAAGTTTCTTGTATTGCTCGAGATTCGGGCGCGGCCAGAAAAGGCGTTCCTCCAATTGCAGCGATCCTGCCCAATCACCGCGTTCTTTGCGTCTTTCCGAAAGCCATTCCAGCAAGCGGGTATCTTTGATTTTTTCCAACCGCTCGGTTACAAGTTTTTCGGCGAGAGCCGCCTGTTTATGTTTGGTAAAAATTCCAAGCGTGTTGAGAAGCGGATAATCCTCCGCGCCCCTGGCGGCGTCCGCGGCCTCTTCGACCCTTTTGAGTTTGAGCAGGCGTTCGATGAGATCGTTCAAGCGTCCCGTTTGGCGGCAGATTTTCAAGTAGGCTTCATCATCGAGGGTGTCGGCTTCGATGTCGAGCAAGAACTTACCCAGGACTTCGCGACGGTAGTTGTCGCTCCACTCCTTGCCTTTTGGCATGATATCGCGAACCCATTTTGCGATTTCGACGCGTTCTTCGGGCGTAGTTTTCGCTGTGAGAATTTCTGGCACAGAGTCCGCCGCGCCGACGCCGCCCGCTTGTACGTCCCACTTGTACGCGCCGAACAACGCTTCCAGGATTTCACGTCTCTTTTTGGGGTCGTTGATTTTGGAGAGACAGGTTCCAAGCGCCTCCGCGCATTCGTGCGCGAGACCCAATAACTCCCCCTCTTCGTCTTGCATGGCTACCTCCTCATTGTCGAAAATGGTCTCGATGACGGTTGTGTAGATCGCGGCGGAATTTTCCGCATTGCCGCGAGCGAGGTAATCCGAGGCGAGGTTCAAGAGCGGTTGCAGGGAATGTTCGATCTCGCCCGTATAGCCATGGCCGCCCCATTCGTAATCCACGCCGCGAAACGCCTGCTGGGCTTGTCTGCGAATCGCTTTCATGTCCATTGGTGCGCTGTCCTCTGCGGAGAGTGGGAGATCGAGCAGGGATTCCAGGTCGGGTTCCTGCTCGAGCATTTGCTTGACGAGGGCGATCAATTCGGCTTTGGAGCGTTTTTCGAGCGCCGCGTCGAATGCTTCGATTTCCTGGAACGAATCGGGGTCATTGACCCAGGTGAGCAGTAACGCGACGGCATGTTTGCAATGTCCGCCAGCGCCGACGGGACAAGAGCATTGCGCCGATTCGATTCCCTTGCTGTTGAATACCACTTCCTGGCGATAGAACGGCGCCTGCGAACCAGAGCATTTGGACTTAATTGTCATCCCCTGGCGGCGCTGTTCGTAGATGGCTCCGCCTGCGTAATACGATTGTCCGCGCTGAAAGTAAACGTCATCTGTCCAGTGGCGGATAGCGGATTCTGTGAGGCGTGGAATGGATGGCATGGCATGTTCCAAAGATTGGGATGCGCGAATTATACAACTTAAACAAAATTGCCTTGTCAAAAATGGACAGGGCAAAAGAGAGCAGCGTGTTGCGCGGGGTGACTTATGTGGTTGGCGGATAGATGGCTTCCTGCTCCAATTTTAAGCCGCGCTTGAGGAGATGTTCAATGACGGGACGAACGTCGCGAAGTTCGGAGCGGAGGAGCAGGCGTTTGAGGTTGACGCGGTCGGATGCAGTGAGAGGGCGCGCGCAGCGAATGTTGGATTCGAGGGTTTCGATGTCCATCAAATACGGTTGTACTTGTTCGCCAACTGTTCGGCGCAGTTGACTCAAGATGTTGAATCCGCCGTAGTCCAAATCTGGCCAAAGGTAAATCGGCACACTTTCAGGCAGAAGTCGGAGTACGCGTCTTACGGCGGGAGATGGATTGCCGTAGGTGCAGAGGAGGGCTTGTTGCGTGTTTCGTGTTGCGTGTTCCGTTTGGCGGGTAAATTGATGAAAGGTGGTGAGATTTTCGATGCAGAGGACGGATTCGGCGCGGACAGATCGGAGGGAGGATGTTTGGGCAGCAGGGAATCCAACCGATGGAGTGAAGCCACTCAGGTTGAGAATTTCGCCGTCCTCGGTGGTGAGTTCCCAGTTTCCAGAAAGATGGATGTAGTTTGGATTGGCAACGAGATTCAATTCGCGCAGAACTTCTTCAGCGGGGATTCGTTTCCATTCGGGGTTGCCGAGGCGGGCGAGGCTGACGAGTTGACGTTTAATGGCTTCGAGTCGTTTGCTGTTGTTGAAGACGCGCACGCTGAAGACGCGGTAGGGAGTCTCTGCTGTCAGGGCGGGTAAGGCTTGTAAAACGGCGAGCAGGTCAAGGGTCAGGTTTGAATCGGTGAGGCTGAACGGCGCGGGAGATTTTTCAGCTTTGAGTTGGTTCAGGATGTAATTAATCGCGCGGCCGCGCCAGTCATCCTGAAAGCGAAATTTGTCGGCGAGGAGCAGTTGTTCGAGATGGGTACGTCGGTTGGCGAGGGGAATTCGATTGAGGAGGGTGTAGAGCGTGTTGCGTGTTGCGTGTTCCGTTAGTTTGACGGATTGGAGGATGTGACCTTTTTCGCCTGGGAGCCAAGTGAGTTGGATGAGGTTGGCGCGTTCGAGAATTTGGAGTTGTTCGTTGGCGATGAGGCGCGGGGTTGGATCTGTTTGCGAAAAATAATTCGGGAGGGGGAGAGCGGTGAGGGTGACTTTGATGCTTCTATGTTGCGTGTTGCGTGTTCCGTTTTCGGAGGGACGGCGTTCGAGGACGTCGAGCAAGGCATTCAGCGCGACACTTACATCAGGCGATGGGACAAAAGGCACTTCCATTTTTCACTCAACCAAACGGAACACGCAACACGGGTCTCGACACCTGCACTTGCGTCAGGTACAAGTGTACGCAGCGAACACTACTCGACCACCGACACGTAACACGCAACATTATTCTTTTTCCAACTTCTCAATCATCTCGCTCTTGTCAATACCAATCACAAACGAATGATTATTTTTGCGGACGACGGTGCAGACGCTATCCACATACGGGAGGAGCGAACCTGATTTGTCGGGCGGGGTGGCTAAAAGGACTTGCAGTCCCGCTTCTCGCATGAAGTGGAGCGCGCTGGCGGTGCGGGCGGTGTCCATTTTGCCGAAGGCTTCGTCGAAGAGGGCAAGCCGAATGGTATCGGAAGGGCGAGCCTGGTTGAGGCGATAGGCTTGGGCGAACGACGCCGCCATCGCAACGTAAAAGGGCGTGGTGGTTTCGCCGCCGCTTTTCTTGGCGTTGATTTGACTCAGTAAAGCGCGGTCGCCGTTGGGGTAATGAATGCGGATGTCATATTGCAGGTAGTTGCGGTAATCCTGCAATTCGCGCAGTTCAGCGTTTTCATCGTCGTGCGCGCTGGTGAGACGCTCGAAGAGTAAGTCCCAGCCCTGTTGATGTTTCTGGCGGAAGTCCGATTCAAAAAGTGAATCGCCCATCATTTGTTGGCTGTCCATCACCATGTCGAAGACCTGGCGCAGGGCGGGCGCGGGCTGGTTGATGAACTCAAAACGTTCGCCGCCGAAGCGCAGGTTGGCAAGCGTGCCGTTGAGAAACGCGAGTTGCTGGCGCGCGTCTTCGATTTGCTCGCGCAGGCGATGGATGAAGTTTTCGACGAGTTCCTGTTCGGCGAGGCCGCGTTGGTGGGCGATTTGGGTTTCGTAGTTGGGCAACTCTGAGGTGATGAGTTTTTCTTTTTCAGCCATGTAGCGTGTTGCGTGTTCCGTTTCGTCGGTGGCGAAGTCGTAGCGAAGAGAATATGCGAGTTTCGCTTCGCGCAGGCGGTCGCGCGAGCGCTGCTCGGCGGTCTGGTAGTCGTTTTCATAACGGCTGGCATTTTGCAAGATCACTTCGAGTGGCTGGCGTTCGCGGCGGCGTTCGTATTCTTTTTGGACATCGGACTTGGTTTCCTCGTCGGCGTTTTCCTGGATGATAAAAGACTCTGCGCTTCGGATGGATTCGTCTGCGCTTCTTTCCAAGCCTGGGATGGATTCCGTTTCGATTTGCTTGATCTTCTCTTCGAGATTTCCCAGTCTCCGCTCGAAGGTCGCGACTTCGCTTTGCAACTGGTCGCGCTCGCGCTGATATTTTTCCATGTCGGCTTTGAGCGTTTCGACGGTATGAGTGTCGAGCGCGGCGAGTTCTTTGGTGAGTGTTGCGTGTTGCGTGTTCCGTTCGGGGAGGAGGGCGAGGGCTTCGAGGGCGTGCTCGAGTTCGATGAGCGGGCGGATTTTGTCGCGCGTGAGGGCGAGACGTTCACGCAGGGCGGTCTCGCGTTTGTTGAGATTCTTCAGCTCGTCTGCGATTTCGTCAATGCGGGTTTCTCGTTGTTCGATCTGACGCGGCGCGGCGCGCTCGCCGATGAACCAGCGTTTGTAGACCTGCGGGTTGAGGTGGCTGTCGGTGAAGTTGCGGCGGACGAAACATTCCTGGGTGATGGCGGTTCGATGGGAGCGGAGTCCTTCGATGGAGTCGCATTTGATGTAGTGACCGAGGAGCAGGTCAACGTAGGCGCGGGCGGCAGGGTTATCGGTAACGGCTTCGGAGGAAAGAGTCTCGTGTTGCGTGTTGCGTGTTCCGTCGGTGGTCGAGTAGCCCTGAGCGCTCTTGTTCTTTGCGAAGGGCGTATCGAGACCCGTATTGCGTGTTGCGTGTTCCGTTTTTTGTTGGAGGATGGATTCGGTATCGAGGAGGGTCGCGCCATGTATCGTGTCTTTGTATTTTCGGTAGAGTTGCATGGCGGTGTCGTAATGGGCGGGCGGGACAAGTAACACAAAGCGATTGAATCCAAGAATACCTTCGATGGCGTTTTGCCATTCGGGATCAGGGATTTGGAGAACGTCGCAGAGATAAACGACTTCGTTCGCGCCGAGTCCAAGTTCGGCGCGCAGGATTTCGCGCAGGCGGGAGGTGTGAGGCGCTTCCACTTTGACAGAGGCTTCGCGGTCGCCTGTGCGGAGTTTGCGGATTTCATCTTCGAGTTTGGCGGCTTCGGCTTTGAGTTGATTTGCCTGTTCGTTTAGTAAGGTTTGTTCGCGGGAATAGGTTTCGCCGAGGATGGCAAGGGACTCTTGCGTGTTGCGTATTGCGTGTTCCGTGTCTACCTGTTTACCTGTGTACTTGTCTACTTTTCCCGTGTTGCGTGTTTCGTGTTCCGTTAGGAAGGCGGAGAGCGCAGAGGGGATTTCGAGTTTGTCGGAGGCGAGAAGTTTTTTGAGTTTTTTGGCGTCGGTGAGTTCGGCGGCGAGGGAGCGGTCGAAATCGGATTGGCGTTGGGTGAGGAGAGTCAGTTCGGCGGAGAGGGAGGCGAGTTTGTCGCGGAGTTCCTTTTCGCGCTGGGCGGTCTGGTCGGTGCGGAGGGCGATCTCAGCGTCGGTCAAGGCCGATTGGGCAAATCGCAGGTTGCGGGTGAGGTCGTCGCGCTGAATCTCGTCGCGGTGAAATTCCAGTTTGGTGGAGTCCAGTTCGAGGCGGCGCGATTTCAAGTCATCCAGAAAAACATCCGCCTGGGCGCGGCGGGCGACGTAGGTGTTGGTGACGCGGCGACGGCGATTGGAGAGGCGTTCCTTGTCGAGGTCTTCGACGTTGGTGAGGGACGTGATGCGCTCGCGGACATCGGCGGCGAGGGATTCAAAATGGCGCAGGGTTTCGAGTTGGGCTTGCAGGGTTTTGACATCCAGCAGATTTTCGTCAAGCAGATAATTGTGGACGAAGGAGCGGATGTCGGTGAGCGGGCTGAAGGCGAGACCCTTGACGATTTTGGCGGGGAAGGTATCCTTGAGTTGGCCGAGGCGGTTGAGCAGGTGAACGCGGTAATCTTCGAGGCGGGTGAAGACGCGGGCGCTGGCATTGGGCGGCAGGGCAAAATTTTCGAGATGGCGTTTGAAGGCGCGCGTGTCGAAGAGTTGACCTGGGGCTTTGAAGAACCAGTTATCGTTGAGCGCGGCGTTGTGAACGATGAAATATGCCACGTCGGGATTGCGCCTGTCTTCGTAGGCGTCAATGACCGCGCCATGCGCGAAAAATGTCCCATCGGGATTTTTGAATTCGAGGGCAACGACTCCTGTCGCGTCGCCGCGCAAATAGCGCTGACCTTCCGTGCCGAGTTCGCCGCGCACATAGCTGGCGAGAGTCCGCTTGCCACCGCTGAGTGCGGCTTGGTTGAATCTCACATCACGCTGACCGCCAACGAGGGCAAATTGAACCGCGTCCAACACGGTGGATTTCCCTGCACCATTGATACCAATGAAGTAGGTTGTGCCCTGGCAGTTAATGGTGGTGTTTTCAAAAAGATGCCAGTTTACGAGGCGAATTCGGGTTAAGAGTTTCATGGTTGTTCATCATCACTTTCGACTTCAACGTCACCCGCTCGATATTTTCGTAGCCAGGCCTCTAACTCTGTGGCGGATTGGATGGGAAGAATGAGACGAACAGAGCCGCGCAGGCGCAATCGGGCTTCGGCGTCGCGTACATCTATGTTGCGGCCGTCAATGGTGTCAATCAAGCCGATGGAGCGCAGGCGGCGCAGGAGGGTTTCGTATTGTCCCATGCCGAGGTCGCGTTCCTTGCCTGTGATGGTGCGGTATTCTTCGCGGACTTCACCGATGGTGACGACAGGGTCGCTGGCGAGGCTGAGATGTTCGATCTTGTCTTCGTAGAGTTTGCGGAGGACGACGATCATCAGGCTTTCGTCCAGTTTGTAGCGGGCGCGGCTGTAACTGTAGTCGGATACAACCTGGAAGATGCGGTGATAGTCATCGTGCAGGAGGTTGAAGCCTGTGAGCGCGAGAACCGATTCAAACACGGCGCGATGGCGATGAACGAAGTAATAATCATCCTTGTCGTCGTTCACATCCTGGTAGAGGAAGGATTGTCCGAGCAGGCGATTGACGATGCGCGGGAAGTCGCGGCGGGATTTTTCGGGGATGTCTTGGAGGAGATTGTCTTGAGGGAGGGTCATGGTGGTTTCCAGAATTATGTTGATGGAGGAAACGTGTTGCATGTTGCGTGTTCCGTTGGATATGCTTTGCGATATGGAGCGTGGTGCGGGAGGGGAAGAAAACGGAACACGCTACACGAGTTAAAGTTTGACAAGGTCGAAGGGTACGACCCGATAACAGCCAACTTGAATAGGTTCGCCATCATTGATCTCCAGCCCATAACTGACTTCGGGGTGATGGGCGTAGGCGATGATGGTTGTTAACCAGTGCAGGTCGTAGCGGATGGGGATTTCGGTGATGGGCATGCGTTTGTGTCCGTTGAAGAAAGTCATGACTTTGCGATTGACTTTTTCGGGAGAGAAGGCTTGGGTCACATCCTGCATGGTCAAGGCATGGAGCGCGGCGAAATCGTCAGGGTGGAGGGTAGGGACGATGATGGAATCGGGGGTGAAGGGAGCGCGACGTTGGGGCGGGGTGTAGAAGCTTTTGAGGTCGGGGAGGCGGATGGGGGAGTGGAGGAACGTGTTGCGTGTTCCGTGTTCCGTTTCGGGTGGCGTGGTTTCAGGGAGTTCTTCGAGGCCTTCATCGCGGAGGGCGGAGAGATGTTGGGCGAGGGAGATAAGTCTGTCTTTGAAACTGCCATCAGCGTTGCCGAGTTTGTAGCGGATCTGGCGGAAGGAGGTACGCAAGTATTGCGCATGGCGGGCGTCAATGTCGGCGAGGAGGGGGTCGAGGCCTTCGAGTTGATTGGAGATGAACCGCAGGGAATGGATGATTTCATGTTCGGCTTGCGCGGGCGAGAGGCAGCTTTGCGTCGCGAGTTCTTCGGCGGTGTGGGCAATCCATTCGTCGTCCACCAGCCAGGCCTGGATTTGATTCACAATGTCGCGACGGTAACGCGAGACGTGGTCGGAGGTTTTCAGGGCGTGGTAGGCGGGTCCGAGGGTTTGGGTGTAATCATCGAATTGCAGGCGCAGGAGGTCGGCGACTTCCATTTTCTTTGTCGCACGTTCGACGTAGCGGCGGATGTTCTGGTTCAGTTCGTTGAGTCCGCGCACGACCTGGCGGATATTTTCGTAGGTCTGCGAGACGGCGAGGGTGGGGGAAAAGTCTTTGTGCGTTTTGGCGGAAGTGATGAGTTGGTGCGCGGCGTAGAGTTGTCCCTTGAACTCGCGCGGCTTTTGTTCCTGGATGGAGCGGAAGGCTTCGAGCAAGGTGAAGGCGTAGTCGGGCAGGATGATGGTCTCGGAGTAGTCGGCGTGTTGCTCGCGTTCGATCCAACCTGAGTCGGCGAGGCGGCGGATGAGGTAGGCGGCGTAGTACTGTTCGGGCTTGGATCCAGCCAATGACGCTGAGTCCGCTTCGGGGTCGGCCTGATTCGCCATGTCCGTCTGAATCTCGCGTTCGGCGTCGGAATCCTTAATGTAGTCCACGATCTCCGCGATGACCGTCTCGCGAGCGAGGCCAAAGCGGTTGAACTCGGCGAGGCTGTAGATGCGGATGAGGATCGCCATGTAGTGCCGCTGGAGGCTGGCGAAACCGACGGTGGTGAAGATGTTGAAGAGGTTGAGGGGGAGGATGTCAAACGGATTCGGCACGTTCGGCCTCCCAGACGAGGATGTCGTGCAGATCGCAGTTGAGCGCAACGCACAGACGGGCGAGGGCGTCGAGGTCAACGTGGCGGGCCGCGCCCGAGTCGAGGCGGTAGACGAAATCTTTCGGGACGCCCGCCTTCTCGGCGAGTTTGCGCGGGGAGACGCGTTCGCCCGTGGCGGCCTGGTGTTTGCCGAGCAGGATGGTGATTCGGCCAGATGTCGTAATTTTAGAACTCATGTTCTAATTTTACGGGCAGGTGGAGGTTTTGTCAAGAGGTTTGGCGAGGAAATGGGACAGGTGTAGCGTGTTGCGTGTTCCGTTATCTTCTTCCCCGCGCGATTTTTTCGAGCCTGCGTTTGTAGGCCAGGTTGTTGAAGGGTTGGGAATGTTTGAGAACGGGGAAGAGTTCCATATTGAATTCGTAGGCGATGGCATGGATCGCTTCGTGGCGCGAAACGCCGCGTTTCAACAGGCCGTCCAATGCTTTTCGAGCTTCGGGCGGAGTGTTTTGTTCGAGTTGGTTTTCGATGATGCTGTGCATGGAAACGTGCAGGATCGAGTGGACGCCGTTCACGACAATTTGGCTATCGTCAAGTTCTTCCAGCCGCTCCCAGATATCCGCATACTCAACATGCTCTTTCATCATGCGAGCCAAAGTTGCTTCCTGGCCTTCCAGCGGCTCGCCTTCTTTGGCGCGAATCCACAGATCGTAAAGTTGATCGCGGCTCATGGCTCCCAGCGCATTTGAGATTTCGTCAGTCATTCTTCCTCCGTCATGGTTTCGTCATCTTCAAACTGCTCACATCCCTGATGCTCGAATGTCAACAACCCCGTGCGCGGACTGGCAGGATTGGCGCATACGCCCCAGTCGTAGCCGAGTTTGCCTGGGAGTTTGAGGAAGTGTTTGCAGCCGCAGGAGCAATCCGCGCCGTCGCGTTCGCGCTGGCCGTAGGATTCAAAGTCTGAGGGGAGGTGGCGGCAGATAGAGTGGAGATGGTCGTGCAGGGAGGGTTGATCGTCGCGTCCCTTGCCGATCAGGTAGAGGTAATCGTCCGCGAAGGACTCGAATACGATGTGGAGAAGTTCTTCACTCTCGTGCGAAAACGTGTAATGCTCGGGCAGGTGATGGACTTCCATTTCGTACTTTTGGGTTTCATCGTTCCATCTGGCCTGGGCTTGAATGTTACGATGCCTGAAATGCAGTGGCGGATGCGGGTCGGGCGGGACGCGGTTCAACAGGGATATGTTTGTGGATTTCCCGTTCAGGCTCGCCCGTTTCGGGGTTGCGCGTCAGGATGGCTTTGAGTTTGTGTTCTTCGATCTCGAACCAGACATTGACGTACACGCTTTCATTTTCCGAACTGCAACCGTCGCATTTGAAGTCTTCGCGGATGAAGTAATGGCCTGAGTATTGGGGAATCTCATCTCCCACGAAGAATTCATCCAACACATTGTCGAACTGTTTGGTTTGAATCTCCGCCAATCCCAAATGGCGGCGCGTGCGGTGCGCTTCGATTTTGTCAGGCGTGTCCAGTTGTTCGATCCACGCGTCAATGTCGTCGAAGCCATCCCGCTTCGCCCAAAAATCCTGGAGATAGAATCCCTTCTCGCCGCGCAGAAAATCCTGGCGGGATTCAACCTGCGATTGTTTGTGCCGTTTGACTTCGCATTCCGCCTCCTCCCAACTCATCGGGGAGTGGCGGTATTGCCTTCCGCAAAACGGACAGTTCAATTCGGTGTAAATGGTGTCGTACATTCCCATGTTGTACCTATTCCAGTTTCTTATGATTAGACAAGAGTCAATGGCGGGTAAAGTATAACGAACAATTCCTCCCTTGGGCAGTGGAAATTAAAATCGCCTTGTCATTTCAACAAGGCGATTCGATTTCGAGTTTGGCTATTGCACCGCAAGCCGCGGACGAAATTTATACCCGTATACCAGATTTATACCCCGCGGGGCAGATTGTTGTGAAGATATAAGGTCATTCAGAACCCTTACTGGCCAGCAATTCCAAATATGAACTAATCAGGGAATAGAACTGCGGGAAAAAGAAAACTCCAAGCCCTCATTCTGGAAGAATGGAGGCTTAGGTAGTCGTCAAGGATAGGGAAATTAGGCGGATTGGAATCAGAAAATAGCGAAAATTCCAAATATGAACTAATCAGGGAATAGAACTGCGGGAAAAAGAAAACTCCAAGCCCTCATTCTGGAAGAATGGAGGCTTAGGTAGTCGTCAAGGATAGGGAAATTAGGCGGATTGGAATCAGAAAATAGCGAAAGCAAGAACGTGAGTTGAACTTGCAGTCGCAATAGGAAACAGGGAAAGTGCGTCAGATGTCAGCCAGTATCCAATTCAAGCCCCCTGCACATAAACGAAAAGAGCGCGTCCCAAGAATCGAACAGGAGATATTCCAGCAAAGTTTCGACGTGTTGAAAAAACTTGCGGCGTTTTCGTAACACCTGACGCAGCAGGCGATATTTTTTATCCACCAGCCCCATGACCGTATGAAACAAAAAAGCCAGCAGGTTCAAACTGAGTAGGAGAGAAGACAGGAATTGTTCTCCGTGTCCGAAGTTATGTTCGAGATGATAGCCTTTGGTTTTCAGGATATTGTTATTTTCATTTTCGATTTTCCAGCGCGCGCGTCCGTCGCGTGCAATGGCTTCCACCGTTGTTTCCAGAACTTCAAAATCTGTGACGAAAGCGTTTTTATAAATGATTTCGCCGGTCTCTTCATGGGTAATGGTCAGTTCCACCCAGTTGACCAGCAGGGCGTCGCTGCCGCCGCGCACAGGCATTTGATTGGCATAGCGGTAGGTGTATATTTCCCCATATTTGCCGTTCCAATACCGTTTCTGATATTTCCCCAACACCCCTTGCCTATCCAGAAACGCCACGCTTTCGTATAACTGCGGGTGCGAATCCTCTTTGCACACCAGAATAAAGTGCATTTTCGCGTCTTGAACCGCCTGACAGAAGGGTTGGCGACTATATAAGTCATCCCCCAAGATCGTAGTCTTATATCCCGCATAGTATTTGCCGTGTGTGAGTAACCAACGCTTGCCTGCTTCGATCTCACAGTCTTGTTTCTCGTGCCCATCTTGTGGCATGATAAACTCCGGCTCCAATGAAATCACGTGTTCATTGTTCGCTTGCACAATCACGGGCGTCAAAACGCTGTGATAGTAATTGGTTTTTCCGTTCGCCAACTGGCGGTGGCTGCAATTGGGACAGTCAATCTTGGATGATGAAAAATATTCTGTCCCATCCAGCGCAATCAACAAACTTCGGGCATGGGAGCGAAACATATCCAAAATGCCTGCCGCTTCTAATCTTTCGAAAACCAGCCGATACATCGGTTCCAAATAGTTGGGCGATATCGGATCCAAAAGCGAACGGATATGGCTGTCGCTTGGAATATTTTTCATCCCAAACAATGTCTGCGCATTGCTCCGTCCTTTTAGCCTTTCCATCTCTTCTTGATGTTCCAAAAATGACGCGCATTGGGTGAAGAAGACCGAAAATGCTCCCTTGCCCGCATCCGAAACTTCATACCGCACATTCTTCCCCGTTCGCAGATCTGGAAACTCTTCAAAAACTTGTTGGAGTTCTTTCATGAGGTGGTTGATTGACAGTGATTCTGGCATGGCGACTTATCCGGCGTTCATGATTTTCCCCGACGATACCCTATTTTTACTTTTCCCGTTTAATCCCTTTCTCATACAGGGAATTGCTG
>JACRLC010000109.1 GCA_016235425.1 Chloroflexota bacterium
GCTCTTGTCTTCTCGGATTGCCTCCAAGACGATCTGTGCTTTTTGAATAGCAGATAGGCGTTTTCTTTTGGGCATGGTTTTCTCCGGAAACTGCACCTTAATTATGCCCGTTTTTGTGTCTAAATTCCCTTATCCACTATACGCCGCTTTTGCTAAAAGCAAACAACTTTCTGTTGATCCGGGAGGCGCGACCAGAATCCAGCGCTTGCCTCCGCCCATGTCTGTATCTTCGAGCAGGTTGAAGTGGAGCTTTTTTGTGTAAAACGAAATCGCTTCGTCGTAGTCTCGTACAAGCAAAGAAATGGAACCGATCTTCTGTTTCATATATCACCAGCGAGCATGATGTTCTTCGGCAAAGCCAATCAGGTCATGGATTTCCAATGACTTGCCGTCATCCAGGATTACGCGCCCGTTATAACGTCCAAACATCTGGTGGACTTCGCTGAAGATGATTCCCAAATTGGTCCGCGCGGTGCGGTCTTTGAACGGCGTGAAGGTCAAATCAAGGCGGCCTCCGTCATCGGTGAAGTGCCACGGTTGCATGTAGTCGCCGGAACGATAATCGAAACGGACTGCCTCGAGCTTGTGAATGCGTCCATCAAGAATAATACAGTTCTCGGTGGCTTTGCTTAGGTCGCCAAACCCACAGCCGAGATTCAGCCCAATTGTGCGGCCATCAGGCGTCGGCTGGAATCCTGACGCGCTGGCCCAATTCCAGAAACTTTGATATTCCCAGACTCCGCGTCCCCAATCGAGCGATCCCAGGCAAGTGTCGGGACGCAGGTCTTCGCGCAGATCGCCATATTGGATGAATCCCTCCGCGGGCAGGCAGTTGATCTTGGTGTTGTCGTAGAACCGCTTTTCCCCGATGGGAATGATGATGTTCATCGACTCCTGATCGGTTGGGACCTGCAAACGAATCTCGGCCTGAATCCCGCGCCCATTGTGGAAGCCGGGCCAGTTGACTTTGATACAGCGCTCCTGCGGATCGGCCTGGAACTGCAACGAGACCTTTTCGTTTTTGAAGGAAGCTTCGCCCGCTTCAGGATTCCGCTCCAGGTTGATCCCGCTTCCGAGGGGAATTACCAGCCCCTCTTCATGGAGTTCGCCAGTGGTGAAGTCAAGCGTGTACACGAAGATGTTTCCGGCATATCCGAGATCGGCGATGGTGGCAGAGAAGAAGCGATTTGGAGTGAAGACGGCATAGTAATCCCAGCGTTTGATGCGGAAGCGCTGGAACGGACGTAGTTTGTAGAAGCTGGCGTTTTCCAAATTACAGTCCAGCAATGGCCGGCGTGACCAGCCGACTTGAGCCAGATGGCCCTGCGCATCCAGCAGTGGGCCGGTTTGAGTGAGTTCGTTTTGCATGAGATGCCTGCCTCTCTTTGGTGACCACGCAAAGAATTATAACTCTGCTTCGTTTCACGTTCGTCGTACAAAAAGCCCTCCTGTTTCATTCACAGAAGGGCTTTCTTTTGAAGTTTTTTTACATCAGTTTATTGCGTTGCATCATCTACGACATATTCATCGTCAATGACGCCGTCCCCGTCCAGGTCAACGCCAAAGTAGACGCCTTCGGGATTGGCATCGTTCCATTCTGCATAGTTGATATAGACGAGCGCTCCTTCCTGAAGGGCGATATCCTCGGCAGAAAATTCCTCTTCAAGCTCGTCGGTGATACGGGTCATGTAGAAGTTGAACGTGCCTTCGGCATTTAACTTTTCGGTATTGATCAACAGGTCGCCGGCTTTGCTGTCAAGTATGGCAGTGATCGTTCCGCCGCCCACCATATCCGCGCCGTAGACTTCAAAGTAATAATCCGCTTCGGCATTTGGGTTCTCGATGCCGAAAACAATACTGGGCGATTCGTCCGCTGCGGTTTCGTAGGCGATGGTCTCGTCAACGGGATAGAAATACGCGGTATCCACCTGCCCGGGGGTGAGATAAATTCCTTCGATGCCGATGCTGTAACCAGGTCCGATTAGAACGAGATCGGTGAGGGTTTCTTCGGTCAGGTTTGTGCCGTCAATTTCAATTGTCACATCAAGAGCGGAGGGCACATAGTAAACCGGTTCGGGCGCGTCCCCGCTCGCTCCCATGCGGAATGCAGTGTAGGCGTCGTCGGGGATTTCGTTGACGATCTTTCCGTCCACATAGCCGAGGCGATTGCCGCTGTCATCGGCGATCAGGATATGACCTTCACCATCGAGGAAGATCTCGTTCAGTTTTTGATCGGGCGCGGCAAGTTTTCCTCCGCCTGTGCTGGAGTATCCATCGCCACTGCAAAAAGGACATTCCTGCTGGTCAATGCGCGCGGAGGTGGGGGTCAGGTCGAGGGTCTGAGTCTCAGCGTTGCCCGTGTAAAGTTCCGATTCGACCTGGGGATTGATCGAGGCTTCGTAAAGCCAGGTATTATCGCGGGTATCCACAAGGAGCTCGCGGCTCTCACCGGGGTAATTGTTGTCATAAACCATAATGGCATACAGATCATCACCCTTATCTTCCACACCGAAGGGTGTAATGGCATGACCGCCACTGCCATCTTCCTTATAGATGCCGATGGTGTATGTTTCGCCGCTGGCATCCATTTGCTGGACGATCTCAAGAATCTCCATCGGCGTGCCTTTTATGACGTTGGTATAGGTGGGCGCGACAGTTTGAGTGGCCCACCAATAGGCGATCTCGCGCTGGAGCGCTTCATCGTTGATATCCAGTTCACTGGCGAGTGTGCCGCCGAAATCCTGCGGGGAGACCTGCTCGGTGTACATCATCAAACCTAGTACGGCCATGCCTTCACAGTGGCCGCCCGCCATTGCGCCGTTGATCTGTTCCATCCATTGCTCGGCGGGAGGCGTGAGTGTGCATTCGCCGCCGTCAATGCGCGCGCAGACCTGGTCGCCGAACATGCGGCGCAATTCATTGACGGTCAGGTTGGTGGCGGGAATATCGTCGCCATAATTGCTGAAGCTGAACCCATTCGATTCAGGGGTAAAACCAAGATCGTAGACTATATCGCCGGGCGCGCTGGTTGTTTCCGTATTGGTTTCATCGGTTGCAGGCGCTTCGGTTGCATACTCTTCGGTGGCGTAATCTTCCTCGCTGTATCCGTCATCTTCGGTGCCGCAGGCGGATAGAAACAAACTAATGACAATGAGTATAGCTGTCCAGAAAAGTTTTTTCCAAAAACTGAAAGGTCTTGCGATACACTCTGGGTAAAAAACTTCAGATAATATGAGGCAACCCAATGAGCAAAACAGAAAAACAAGTCAAGATTGCGCGTCTGCGAAAAATGTA
>JACRLC010000008.1 GCA_016235425.1 Chloroflexota bacterium
GTTGCACCAGTTCAGGAAATTCCACCAAAGGTAGCATGTTGCACCTCCAGAATCGGGATCGTTACGAATTGTACAACTGCTCCCCCTTTTTGTCTGGTTGTTGGAGTATTTGGCTGGTAATGTGCTGCAAAAGTCGAGTAGGATAGTCCGCTATCCATTACAGAAGGAATCTGATGATTTAGCAAGTTCCAGCGATCATCCGGCGCAACTTTGTTACCGGTCACATCATCTATAATATCCACCCCCGTGTAGTAGTGGACAAGGATTTGCTGATGATTCCATTTCACGGGCCAAGCAGCGCCAGTTCCATCAGGACATTCATTACCTTTTGCCCAGCGGATAGCGCCTCTCTGGCTCATGCCATAATCATGGCTACCGGCTACACTAACAATACATGATGTGCTGATAGGATCTTGTACTGTTGTTAGATAGCTTTTGGAAGGGTCACTACCAGTCGCTGATGCGACATCAGCGAAAAATTCCGCGTCAATGGTGTGTCCATCACCAGCAGAAAGATATTGTCCTTGGGTCGCATTTAACGCTGTATCTATATCAGTCTGATAGTTTGAGTAGGTGTTATAAGTACCCGGGATAAACACTTGAAACTGTGTAGAATTGTTTATAACGTTAAACCCTCTTACTATAGCCTCTGGTTGTTGTGCGGATTTCCAACTTGCGACAGTGCGCGCTACAACTGCCTGAGCCTTTAATGCTTCTGCATTGGGATCAGGGGCAATTTCCGCAAAGTTCATTTCATTTGGTAGAACGTTTCTAAGGTAGTAATCCTCCGCAACACGAAAAAAACCTTCAGGTTCTCGAAGACTTCCAGGAGGTTCGCTTCCACAGCCATAGTCATTGGTAGGCCATTCACATTGTGCGGGCGGGATTTGTACTGATCCGCTATTGATCTGGTCAGGGGGCACTAACTTATACACATAGACGTACAGAGGGTCATAAAGTATACCCACACTGGCTGGGCTTGCATTCAGTTGATGCAGGTTGCCCATAGTCGGCATTGTCCCACCTGCTTGTACCTGTTGAAAAATAAACAGCGTAAGGAAGAAAACGACCAGCAGTAATTTTTTGTGTCTCATGGTTGTCTCCGTTACTGCCCAGTTCTCTGAACGGAAATAAAACAAATTCGATCTAGTTCCATCGTAGGACAACGAATCGCTAATTTTGAGCCATCTGGGGACCACGCCATACTTTGCGGCGAATTTGTATAAAAATTATCTGTAGGGGTAATATCAATGCTTTGACCCGACACAATATCAACAAGATACAGCCCCTGGATATTGTTTTTGCCCTGATTGTCCTGAGATGAGATGACACTTCCAATGGCAAGCAGGTGGTAGTTATCAGGAGTCCATATAAAATCATTTATGTAAAGCTTCCCCTCTATTTCCTGTGGTGTGCCACCAAGTGTGGTTAGTTTGCCCGTCACTGTGTCTAACAAGGTCAGGTCTGCAGGGTGAGACTTCGCTGCCCTGCCGATCGCTAGATAGTGCCCATCCGAACTCCAATGTGCTCCTGTAGCCCACCCCCAAAAGTCCAATTCGCAAATCTCCCCGGTATCCGCATTCAAGATAAAAGTGTAACCACCTCCTCCCATAATGCCATCGCTATACAAAAAAAGTAGCGACGTTCTGGGCTGCCAAGCCATCTTATATGATATGGGGTTTTGGTCTCTTCGTTCCTTGCCATAATCCCATTGTGCAGGATCAAAGAGAACAGATGGGAGTTTCTTCAATGATTTATCAAGTTTGGATATTTTCTTGTCCGAAAGGTAAATCATTTCTCTTCCGCCCGGTTTAATGGCGAGAGGAAGTTGCAGCAAGTTGTCGGCGAGCATTTGCGCGGTGTCAGGGTCGCCGTAACTCACCCATGCCTGGCGGGTAAATTTATAGGCACCATTCTTTTTATCAATACTCGTATAATTCATAACCGGGTATACCACCGCATTCAACTCCGGCTGCCATGATGGAGGCTCATTAATTTCAGTGCGGATGGCGTACACTTTTGACTCGCCGGTCTCAGGGTTATACAGACTAATGGATTGCTGGGGGGCGTTGTCATTTTTATACACGTAGTTATTGCGCAGGTCTTCTGTTATCAATATTTGCTGGTTATCAGGCAGCCATTCGATAATATTATGGACATTGCCCTTCGGAGCGGTTAATACCACCTGCGGCTCCGAAAAAGTGTATTCCTCTGGCGTTGACTCTGCCGTCGTTATCTGTGCCAAAGGAAAAGTACATTGTGGAGGCTGCTTTGCCACAGTTGCGGAGTTAGATTCAGGGACTTCCGAAGTAGTGGGCACTAATGGCACAGACGTATCCGATGCCTCCTGTCTATCCGCCGCCGTCTTAATGGCGAAGAACAACGGGATGATCAGGATCAACCCGATGACCACCAAGGTCTCCAGCAAGCCGTTTACTTTGCGTAACTGTTTCATGTTTTGCTCCTTTTGGTAATTTTGGTTTATACGCTCATTGATGAGCGTTATCGCACGCGGGATAAATTTAAACAGCGGCTATGGTCTTTCTGATGTTTTACGCCAATTACAGAATTCATTGTATAAGTGATAAATATAGTTTCCCATAGAATCTGCAATAAGATAAATTAAAATAAGTCATTCGCATTCGATAATATTGTCCCGCCAGCCTCTACCTGCTGAAAAACAAACAGGGTGAGGAAGAAAACGACCAGGAGTATTTTTTTGTGTTTCATTACGCCCTCCGTTACTGCCCGCTTCTCTGAACAGAAATAAAGCATACTCGATCTTCTTCATAAGTTGGACAGCGTATCACCACTTTCGAACCATCCGGCGACCATGCCAAATTATTGTCTGACGGAGATGCGTAAAACTTATATTCGGGTAGAAGATGATCACTTTGTCCGGAGATAAAATCAACAAGATATAGTCCGTCAATACCTACCTGACTGGAGTTCTGAAATGGGGTGACACTTCCAATAGCAAGTAGATGGCGATTATCTGGCGCCCACACAAAATCGTCTACATAATGTTTACCTTCCACTTCTTGGGGTGTGATCCCTGTTATATATAAATTTCCTGTCGCTGTGTCTAAAACAGTCAGATCTGTTAAATTGACTGGGAAGGAAAATTCGCGCGCCCTGCCAATTGCCAGATATCGGCCATCCGGACTCCAATCTGCTTTGAAAGCCCACCCATCCAGGTTCAATTCGCAAAGTCGCCCGGTGTCGGCATCTAATACAAAAGTGTAGCCGCCCATTCGCAGACCGCCGCCGTTACTATACAAAAATATTAGCGGTGTGCCTGGCTGCCAAGCCATCTCATAAGATATCGGAAGTTCATTTCTTCGTCCCTTGGCATAATCCCATTCAGTGAGATCAAAGGGCGCAGATGGGATGTCCTTCAATGAGTTATTCCGTTTGGATATTTTCTTATCTGACAGGTAAACCACTTCGCTTCCGCCCGGTTTGACGGCTAGAGGAAATTGCGGCAGGTTGTCGGCGAGCATCTGCGCGGCTTTTGGGTTTCCGTGGCTAACCCATACCTGACGGGTAAACTTGAGAAGATGAGTATTTTCATCAATACCCATAAAATTCATAGCCGGATACACAACCGCGTTCAACCCTGGTTGCCACGACGGAGGCTCTTCGATGTAATGGCGGATGGCATACACCTTTGACTCACCGGTCTCAGGATTGTATAGCTCTATGGATTGCCGGAGGAATTTATCGCTCTCCATTTCCCTAGTGCTATACAGGTCTTCTGTTATCAAAACTTGTTGATTGTCAGGCAGCCATTCCACAATGTTATAGTGATTATCTGGGTCGGTCAGCACAATCTGCGGCTCTGAAAACGTGTATTCCTCCGACGTTGACTCCACCGCCGTTGTCTGCGCTAAAGGGAAAGTACACGCGGGCGGTTGCTGCGGGGTGATTGTGGAGGTGGGAGGAATGTTTTGCGCGGCTGTGGTCGGCGCGGCAGGTGCGGGTGTGTTTGGTGCAGGCTGCGAATTGGCCGCCGTCCTGATGGCGAAGAATAATGGGATGAGCAGGATCAACCCGATGACCACCAGGGTTTCTATCAAACCCTTTACTTTTCCGTTTTGGTTATTTTCCTTGCCTGTGAATTTCTTGGTCGTTTTCATTTTGCCTCCTCAATGTGAACATTATCGAACTGTCATATACAAACATATCCACCGCAACTGTATACAAAACGTACTGTAACAAAAAAAACGCCCGCGTCAATGCACATTACAGAATTGAAAAGCGGGTGGAGTACACATAGGCAACAGAATGGCTGAGGTGAGACATTCATATCCGGGGGCGCAAGGCACAAAAGATGAGACGGCAGTTGAACTGCCGTCTCATCTTTTCATTCCCATCTTTTTATTCTTATGGATCGCTACACCACGCTCTCAGCCACCTTCTGCCCGTATCCCATCAATTCCTTGACCATTTCCTGCGTGCGCCCCTCTGCGTACACACGCAGAACCGGCTCCGTTCCAGACGGGCGGATCAACAACCACGAGTCATCCGACATGATGTATTTCACCCCGTCGCGCTGGCTGATCTCATCCACCTTCTCGCCGCCGATCTCGCTCGGAGCCTGCCTGGTGAGGAACTCCGTCATCTCCGCTTTTGCAACGGGACGGCTCAAGCGCAAGTCCACGCGCTCGTAAAATGCAGGGCCGACATCGGCAAGCAGATCGCTCACCAATTCACCCAGCGGTTTGTTCTCCGCAGCGATCAATTCCACCATCAATAAACCCATGATCGGGCCGTCGCCTTCGGGAATATGACCCTTGAACGAAATGCCGCCCGATTCCTCCCCGCCGATCAGCACGTCTTCCTTCATCATGTAATCGGCAATGTGATTGAAGCCCACCGGTGTTTCATACACTTTCAGGCCATAGCGTTTGGCAAGCCGGTCAATCATGCGCGTGGTGGAGACCGTCCGCACGACCGCGCCGCTCCAGCCGCGTTTCTCGACGAGGTATTTCAACGACAACGCCATGATCTTGTGCGGGTCAACGAACATGCCGCGCTCATCCATCGCACCGATGCGATCCGCGTCGCCGTCTGTGACCACGCCAAAATTGCCCATGCCCGAGCTGACCGCTGAAGCCAGCGCGCCCAGGTTCTTCGCAATCGGTTCGGGATGCACCCCGCCGAAACCTGGATTCATCTCGCCGCGAATTTCTGCAATCTCACACCCCGTCCCCTGCAAAAACGACTTGATGACGCCGCGCCCCGAACCGTACATGGCATCCACCACGAAGCGCTGCGGGTTGTCGGCGATGATGTCGGTATTGATCAAAGTCCGCAGGTGATCGAAGTACGCGGGCAATGGGTTGAACTTCTGGATCAAGCCCGCTTCGCGCGCCTTCTTGAAGTCCATCAAGTTGGGGCCGCGCGCCTGCTGTTCGTTGTCGTTGATATACACTTCCACGCGGCGGCATTGCTCGGACAAAGCCGATCCGCCGAATGCGCCTTTCAATTTCACGCCGTTATATCTCGGCGCGTTGTGCGAAGCTGTGATCATCACACCTGCGATCGCGCCCTGGTTTTTGACGGCATACGAGATCGCGGGCGTTGGCGCATCGGACTGGGTCAGCCAAACAGTGAAACCATTCGCGGCCAGCACGCGCGCCACTTCCCCTGCGAAACGATCCGAGAGAAAGCGCGTATCGAAACCGACGACGATTTTCTTCGGGTCAGGCTTTGCCCCGCCGTTGCCGGATTTATCCCAGTGTTCAGAAGCCACCGCGTCCGCGATGGCCTGGGCTACGATGCGAAGGTTATCAAACGTAAAAGTATCCGAGATGACGGCGCGCCAGCCGTCGGTGCCAAAGTGAATAGGCATAGATTCTCCTTAACGCCCCTCTCCCAATGGGAGAGGGGTTGGGGTGAGGGATTGTGGGATTATGGTGCTGGTGTGATTTCTTCCGTTGGCGTAAAAATCGGCGTGGGCGACGGCTCCCAATTCGGCACGGGAGTTGCGTACGTCAAAACAGATTGGATCACCCACCCCTCGAGCCGGTTCCCATTTTTATTCGCGATCACGTGCGCCCACGGCACTTCATTGACTTCAGTAACGTCCGGCAGAATTTCCAAAATCGCGCCATTTTCCAGCGTGGCTAAAAATTTTCCATTGGGTGCGTCACGCAAAAACGCGCCGCCGCCTTCGCTCGAAGTGACCGTGCCATACACCGGCGTCGGTTCAATCGTCAATGTAATTGTCGGCGTTTCGGTGGGAGGCAGGGTCACGTTCAGTGTCAATGGCACGGGTGTAGTCGGTTCTGTGGGAGTCACCGTCTCGACGCGCGGCGTGGAGGAAGGCTTGGGGGAAGACGTAACAAAAGGCGGGGCGACCAGGTTTTCGGTCGGGGATGGAAGCGGGGCCGCGTTCGTGGGAGTCTCTATTCTCGCTTCAGCCCTCGACGGAAAACCTGATCCCATTAAATAAGCCAGAGTCGCAACGATGACCAATACCATTACCCCGCTCAGGATCAACCCGCCCAGCGAGGGGCGAAGCCTCAAGGCAAAGAGAGTCAAAAGGCCAAAGAGGCTGGCAAGGGCAAGGTGTACAAGTGAGACCAGCGCACCCTGCGGCCAGATTCCTTCCACACCGGAGCCGAGGCCAAAGCCCGCCGCGCTGAGCGGAAGGAAGAACGCGTATGCAATGACCACGCTCGGCAAAAACGGTTTCGCTTCCGAACGCACAAACGAAGCAATGAGCGTGATCGCACCGATGGCAAGCACGACCAGTTGGGGAATCCACAAACGGCTGTGGACAAAGGCATCGGTGAGCGTGAGCGGTAAAAAGATGCGCGCCGCGAAACCGGTCATCAGGCCGCTGAGGAATACCAGCGCCGCGCTAATGAGCAAAGCCATAAACGTTTCAAAGAGGAACCGAATTGAGCCGGTGAGGATGGCAAGCAGGAATCCCACCCAGGGAGTCATGAGCGGTGCGAGTAAAATGCCGAGCAAAAGAACGGCCTGAGAGTCGAGCAGGTAACCAAGCCCCAACACTGCGCCGCACAAAAGCGAAAGGACAAAGAGTTCCACCGAGGGATAAGCACGCTTTGCCAGCGAAGCGATCAGCGCGGCCTGCCCTTCCGAGTCGGTGGGGATCATCTGCCTGCGGGTCACACGTCTTCTGCGCGCGCGGGCGGGGTCAGGTTGACCCTGCGGTTGTTGTGGATCGGGGGGAAAAGGAGGTTCGGGATAGTTCATGGGGATATGAGTACACAGGTAAACAAGTAGATAGGTAGGCAGATTATTTACTCTGAACTTGTTTACATGTTTACATGTTTACTTGTCTACTTCTTTCTTCACTTCCTCAAACTTGCCACAATGCGTAACGGTTTTTCAAGCAATTCAAACGCGGCGGCGATGTTGGGTACGATTAAATCCGCGGCGAACAAGGTTTCTTTTGCCGCGCCTTCCTGAGACATGACACAAATTCCAAGATGGGCAGCTTCCAGCATACCGGCGTCGTTTGCGCCCTGCCCAATGGCGACCACCTTCTCCGCGCCCAGCCTGCGGACATATTCCGCCTTTTGAAGAGATTCATCGCCGGGTGTGATCCGCACAGCCGTCAGGCCGAGTTGCTGGTCGATCAGGGATTGATGTCCATGCGTATCGGCGGTGAGCAGGTGGACGGTGAGGCGGTCGCGCAACGTGCTGATTCGTTTGGCAACGCCTTCGATCAACTGTCCGTCAATTGCCAGTGTGCCGTTTACATCCGTAACAAGGTGTTCAATTTCAAGTACGCCGCGCCCGGGGATGGTCAATTCAATCATTGCGGCCAATTATACAGGGGATGATGAGAGAACGGGAGAGTTGGATCGTTGAAATCACCCCGCCATGCCATTGACAGACGGTTATTCTCAACTATGATATGCCAAACAACGAAAAGGGAAAAACCATGCTAAACGAACCTCGCACCTACCGCCATCCTGTAATCCAGTTTATTTTCCTGATATTGATCCTGGGAGTTTTTGCCTTCCTGGCATTCATGTCACTTGATGGGGACAGTACATTCCTTGCAATCCTGCCTATTGGGCTGATTACCGTCATATTGGGTATATACCTGGTCATTATGATAACCAGCAAAACGACCGTCTCCGATACCGAAATCTCATCCCAAAACCTGCTGGGCACAAAAACACTGGGATGGAGCGAGATCAACAGCGTTTCAGGAAGCGGCTATGGAATCAAACTTCACAACTTCGACGGCGATGTAACCGTTGCACCCAGTCCGCAATTGCCGGGGTATGAGGAAGTCATCGAGTTTATTGGCACGAAACGGCCCGATCTCTTCGCTCCGCAGGAAGATGGCAAAATGACAAAAGGCTGGGCAAGTGCCATCATCTCCGTTGTCGTCGCGCTGGCCATCGCAGGTTTTGGAGCGACAGGCTTAATGGGCTCCGACCAATGGTTTATGGCAATTTTCTTCGCGGTCATTGGGCTGGTCATTTTGGCAACGATTTTCTCCTCGCCGCAATCCGTCACCATTGAAGGAAAGTCCCTGTTCGTCAAATATCTCCTCAGCCAAAGGACCCTGCCGGCCGATGAGATAAGGTCAATTGAACTCAAATACCAGAGAACGCGTAATGGCAGGACGTATTTTGTCATGCTCAACTTGATGAATGGCAGGTCCCTGCGAATTTCGGGTTTGAAACCCGGCCTGCCGATTGTGTATCTCACGTTGAAGAACTGGCACGGGAAGAACATTCCCCAGATTGCAAATCGTGATATATTTTAAATCAGGAAGGCTGACATGCCCGTTCGCATAAAGAAACTGCTCAAGGAGTTGAAACAAGGACTCGTCAACATTTACGGCGAGCAGTTGAAGGCTGTCTATTTGTACGGCTCTTATGCGCGCGGGGAGGCGCGGCCCGACTCGGATATTGATGTGTTGATGGTACTCAAGGACAAATTTAATTATATTGAAATGCTTAAACGCTCGGATGATTTCGCCGCCTCTTTTTGCCTGGATAATGACGTGGTCATTTCGCGGGCTTTCGTTTCCGTAAAAGAATATGAAGAAAAACAAACACCGTTCTTGATCAACGTCCGCCGAGATGGAGTGGCGGTATGAAGCCTGAGGTAAGGGATTTGCTGGATAAAGCCAGGCGAAGTTTGAAAACTGCGGAAAAGATTTTCAAGGATAATGAGATTGACTTTGCAGGCTCTCGCGCATATTACGCCATGTTCTACATTGCTGAAGCTTTATTGCTGGAGCGCGGGTTGGCATTCTCCAGTCATTCTGCTGTGATCGCAAACTTTGGAAAAGAATTCGCAAGAACAGGAACCCTCAACCCAAAATTTCACAACTACCTTATTAAGTCACAAGATAGGCGCAACATCGGCGACTATGCAATTGGCGACCACTTAACCGAGGAAGAAGTCCGTGAGATGCTGGCATGGGGAAAAGAATTTCTCGCCGCGGCAGAAACGTTTCTTACCCACGTCTTTTAATCTTTTCTTGCAAGCCGTCTCCCCCCATAAACCGTGATATATTTCAACTAAAGGGATTTATCGATATGCTTAGAATTTTTATCCATTTCCCCAACTTTTACAGACAGGCAGGTACTTAGACATGGTTTTCCCCTCCTGACCTCCCGTAAGCCGCGCACAACAGGCTGCCCCGCGGCGCAAGTATTTTCCTTTTGCCTGCTTCCGTGTTACGGAACACGCAACACGTAACATTGCGGCCTCGACCGCCAAAATATAAATAACCATGACCCAGCTAAAAATTACAGACGATCTGGATGCCCTTCTCGACGTGCTCCCGGCCAATATCCGTCACGCCGTCGAAGAAGCGAACAATTCCGATAACCTGCTCGAAATCATCCTCGACCTCGGCCGCGTGGCTTCGGCGCGCTTCGTCGAAAACGAAGTTGTGCTTAGCAACAAGGAACTGACCCGCGCCGAACTCGACCACGTCGTCGAGCGCATCGGCGACTTCGACGCGGATAACCGCTCAGGCATCGAGCGCACCCTCCACCGCATCTCCGCCATCCGCAACCGACGCGCCGCCATCGTCGGACTCACCCTGCGCGTTGGCCGCGCCGTTTATGGCACCGTGGACATCATTCAAGACATCATCGAATCTGGCAAGTCTGCGCTTATTCTTGGCCGCCCTGGCGTTGGCAAAACCACACTCCTGCGCGAGTCCGCACGCATTCTCGCGGAAAGCAAACGCGTCGTCATCGTGGATACATCCAACGAAATCGGCGGCGACGGCGACGTGCCGCATCCTGCCGTGGGCAAGGCGCGCCGTATGCAGGTACGCGAACCGATGCTCCAGCATGAAGTGATGATCGAAGCCGTTGAGAATCACAATCCCGAAGTCATCGTCATTGATGAGATCGGGCGCGAACTCGAGGCCGCCGCGGCGCGCACCATTGCCGAACGCGGCGTGCAACTCATCGGCACCGCCCACGGCCAAACACTCGATAACCTGCTCCTCAACCCAACACTCAGCGATCTTGTCGGCGGCATCGAAGCGGTCACTCTTTCAGACGAGGAAGCCCGTCGACGCGGCACCCAGAAAACGGTCCTGGAAAGACGCGCCCCGCCTACGTTCGACGTCCTCATCGAAATCCAAACCCGCGACCGTTTCGCGATCCACGATGATATCTCCGCTTCTGTCGACGCGCTCCTGCGAAGCATTCCCCTGCCTCCCGAAGTGCGGACGCGCGACGCCGAGGGCAAGATCCAGATCGAGAAAGCCGCGGCAGCCCCCAAATCCAAGCTGGATGCAAAGGAGACAAAAACGCCTCGGCGCGGACGTCAGCCTGCTCCCGTTATAGAGGAGACGACCATTGCATCCAAGCCGCTCCAGTCGGTAACGGGCGCGTTGCAGCCCGTGCGCGTGTTTGCGTATGGCGTGGCGCGCAACCGGTTGATGCAAGCCGCAAAGCGACTCGGCGTGCCTGCCATCGTGGTGCGCGACGTGAGCGAAGCCGACGCGCTGGTCACATTGCGGACGTATTATCGCAACCGCCAGCAGACGGTAATCGAAGCTGAACAGCGCGGAATGCCAATCTATGTTTTGCGAGCCAACACCGTGGCGCAGGTGGAACAGTTCTTGAGCGACCTGTATAACCTGAGCGCCGAGCAGGCTCCGCGCGATAGCATGGATGACATCCGCCACGAAACCCAGCAGGCAATTTCCGCCGTCCTCAACGGCGAGCGCTGGGTGGATTTGCCCCCGGGCCCGTCCCTTGTGCGAAGACTCCAACACGAGATGGCGCGCAATGCGGAGTTGGTCAGTCACTCGTATGGGAAGGAGCCGCGCAGGCATGTGAGGATTTTCAGGGAATAGCAAATGATATAATTATTTTGAATAATGATTATGGAGAAACTCCAATGAATAAAACAACCACCGCTCATTTCATGGGACGTTATATCGTCACTGACCCTGAGATTTGCCACGGAAAGCCGACGTTTCGCGGCACGCGCGTTTTAGTTGCAGACGTGCTTGAACAGGTAGCCAGCGGCATGGCGTGGGAAACCATCATTGAAGAATGGAACAACAGCATTATCAAAGACGCCATTCGGGAAGCCGTTCAATTAGCCAGTCAAGCTTTGATCAAACACGCCGATGAGTTTGTGCTGGAACCACTGGCCGCATGAACATCCTCGATGAAAACATTTCAAAAAATCAACGCCAACTTCTCGAAAGTTGGCGTATTTCTATCAGGCAAATCGGGGTAAACATAGGACACGGCGGCATGAAGGATAGGGAAATCATTTCCTTTCTGCAACAAATACGCCGCCCAACCTTCTTTACGCGCGATGACGATTTTTTCAAACCCCAATTGTGTCATGCGCGTTATGGTTTGTTTTTCCTGGACATTGAGAAATACGAAGCCGCAACTTTTATCCGCCGCCTGCTCAAACATGCTGAATTCAAGACGCAAGCCAGGAGAATGGGGAATGTCGTCCGGGTTTCGGATGCAGGGTTGGCTTGTTGGCGGCTTTATGTACGAGAAGAAATTCATTTTAGATGGGAATAACCTGAGTCATGTTCATCACACTCGAAGGCCCCGAAGGCTCCGGCAAGACATCACACATTCCCTATCTCGTCGAATACCTGCGCGAGAAGGGTCATATCGTTTTTCCCACGCGCGAACCGGGCGGCACGTCCATTGGCGAGCAAATACGCGAAGTAATCCACGATCTGAAAAACGTGGAGATGCATCCGCGCACAGAGACTTTGCTCTACCAGGCCGCGCGCGCCCAGATCGTGGAGCAAGTCATCAAGCCGCGGCTGGCTACGGGCGAAATCGTCATCTCCGACAGATACGCCGATTCGACCATCGCCTATCAAGGTTACGGACACCAGCAGGATTTGGAGCAGGTGCGCGCGCTGGTCAAATACGCGACGGGAGGATTGGTCCCTGATCTGACGGTTTTGCTCGATCTGGACGTGGAGGTGGGACTTGCAAGAAAGAGAAAAGATAACGAGTGGAATCGGCTGGACGCGTACACAGTCGAATTCCACAAACGCGTCCGCGCCGGATATTTGGAGATGGTGAAGCAGGAACCGAAGAGGTGGGTGATGGTGGATGCGGAAAGAAAGTGGGATGAAGTGCAGGAGGAGTTGAGGAAGGTAGTTGAAGGGAGACTCTAACCAGTTTGATTTTATTGCCGACACTTTCAGCAAAAGCATTCGTCCAACAACGTCGTTTTGGTTTATTTACGGAGCGGAAACCAAAGTTAGATTCCTGCGTAAATAAGCGTGATGAAAAGCACAATTCACAACCTGGGACTTGCTCCCTTCATTACCAGGGCCGCCAGCAAACAAACCTATTACACGATCCGTTTTCTGGCAGACCGCGAAAGGGCCGCGGATGCCTATCGCGCGTATGCCTATTTCCGCTGGGTGGACGATGTCCTTGACGCGGAAGCAGGCCCAAGCCCCGAACGACGCGAATTTGTCCAGCGGCAAAAGTCACTTTTGGAGGAATGTTATCGGGGTGAGTCGCCGCGGGATGCAAGTCCCGAAGAAAAGCTGCTGGTTGAGTTGATCCGGCATGACGGGGAAAAGAACAGTGGTCTGCAATCCTATCTCCGCAATATGATGGCGGTGATGGCCTTCGATGCCGAACGCCGGGGGCGCGTGGTTTCCCAATCTGAATTGAACGAGTACACACGCTGGCTCGCGAGCGCAGTGACGGAAGCCATGCATTATTTTATCGGCCATTACTGTTACTCGCCTCACAATGAAGCGCGCTATCTGGCGGTAACCGCCGCGCACATCACTCACATGTTGCGCGATACGCTCGACGACGTTCAGGCCGGCTACTTTAATATCCCACGCGAGGTGTTGGAAGCAAATCACATCGCGCCGCAGGATGTGGGAAGCGATGCATATCGCGCCTGGGTGCGGGGCAGGGTGCAGTTGTCGCGGACGTATTTCGAAGCGGGCAGGGAATATTTGAATCAGGTCGAGAACCCGCGTTGCAGGCTGGCAGGCCTTGCATACACAGCGCGCTTTGAAGGTGTGCTCGACTCGATTGAGCGGGAAGGATATTTGTTGCGCGCCGCTTATCCGGAGCGCAAAGGACTGGGCGCTATCGTACGGGCAGGTGGATCAATATTCACGTCGCTCATCTTTCATCGTGGAACGCAGCCTGTGCTCCAGCCCGCGCCAGCGCGTCAACGTTCATCGAGATGATTATGAATCCAAAATCTGTAATCGTGATCGGCGCAGGCATTGGCGGAATTGTCGCCGCAACCCACCTGGCCCGGCGCGGACTGAAAGTAATTGTCGTTGAAAAGAATTCGCGTGCGGGCGGGCGTTGTGATCGTTTGAGCCGGGAAGGTCATCATTTCGACACAGGCCCGACGCTGCTTGTCATGCCCTTGTTGTATGAAGCGGAATTTCGCGCGCTGGGAACATCCATGCCCGAAATGCTGGATTTGCAACGCGTTGATCCCACCTATCATCTGGTCTTTGATGATGGCAGTCAACTTGCGCTCACTTCCGATATGAAATCCATGCAGGAGCAACTCGAAACTTTTGAGGCGGGAAGTTTCCAGGGTCTCCTGCGTTACATGGACGAGGGACATCGCCATTATCATCTGGGCATCGAGAAACTGGTCAACCGCGATTTCCGCAAAGCGTCCGAATTCTTCGCATTGAATAACCTGCCGCTTCTCCATCAACTCAAGCCGCTTGTCAATCACTATGGCAACATGTCGGCTTACTTTGACGATCCGCGCCTGAAGGCGGCCTTCACGTTTCAGGATGTGTACATGGGGCTGAGTCCGTTTGAAGCGCCCGCTACTTTTTCGATGATGCCATACACCGAACTGGCTCATGGCGTCTGGTATCCGAAAGGCGGCATGTACAGTGTGGTTGAAGCGCTCGTGGGGCTTGCCCGCGATGCAGGTGTGGAGTTTGTCTTTGATTCAGCGGTCAATCAAATTGACGTGAATGCCGCCCATGCCCGCGGGGTTATTCTCGCCAATGGTCAGCGGCTTGGATCAGACGCAGTTCTCGCCAATGCCGATCTGCCCTATGTCTACAACGATTTATTACCCGAAGACAACCTTGCCAATTCGTTGGCTCGCAAACGCTTTTCATGTTCGGTCATCAGTTTCTTTTGGGGATTGGACAAAACGTACGAGAAGCTCGGCCCACACACCCTCTTCCTCGCAAGCGACTACCGCGAAAACTTCGAGCGCATCATTCGGGACCTGAGCCTGCCCGCCAACCCCAGTCTTTATATCCACGCCCCGGCACGCCTCGACCCATCCATGTCCCCGCGTGGGCAGGATACCCTGATTGCAATTGTCCCTGTTGGGCACATGAGCGGGAACGGGGAGCAGGATTGGGGGGCGCTTCGCGACGAGGCGCGCCGGCAGGTCTTTCGCCGATTGTCGATTCTGGGAATCACCGATCTCGAATCACACATTAAGTTCGAGACCACCTTCACGCCGCCAGCCTGGCGAAAGCGTTACAACCTGATGAAAGGCTCCACGCATGGCCTTTGCCACAATTTGACTCAACTGGGATATTTCCGCCCGCGCAACCGGCATTCCCGCTACCACAACCTGTATTTCACGGGAGCAAGCACCCATCCGGGCACAGGCATGCCCACGGCCATGGTCTCTGGCCGCCTGTCTGCTCAACGCATTCTGGATGATTTTCAATATGAGTGATGGGCTATAATTCGATCAACCCGTCACTCATTTCTTTTTGGAGGTCATCAAATGCCCCTCGACTTGCCTGCCATTCGGAGTCAGTTTCCATCCCTCAACCGACCTGCTATTTTCTTCGATAATCCCGGCGGGACCCAAATCGCAAAACAATCCCTGGATCGCATCAACAAATACTTATTGGAATGTAATGCCAATCACGAAGGCGCTTTTGCCACCAGCATCGCCTCAGATGCCGTTCTCGATGAAGCCCACCGCGCCATGGCTGACTTTTACAACGCCTCCAGCGCGGAAGAAATCGTCTTCGGCAACAACATGACCACCCTGACCCTTCATATCAGCCGCTCGCTTTCACGCGATTGGAAGGAAGATGACGAGATTGTTCTCACCCGTCTCGACCACGATGCGAATGTGACCCCCTGGCTATTAGCCGCGCAGGATCGAGGCGTCAAAGTCAACTGGGTGGATTTTGACGTGGAAGATGGCACACTGAAACTGGATGATTTGCAGAAGGCGCTGAAACGGAAACCGCGATTGTTGGCCATAGGATACGCCTCCAATTCGCTTGGAACGATCAATCCTGTTGCAAAGATCGTCAAGATGGCCCATGATGCCGGCGCGATGGTTTATATTGATGCAGTTCAATACGCTCCGCACGGCCCCATTGATGTCCAGAAATTGGACTGTGATTTCCTGATTTCTTCAGCATATAAATTTTTTGGAACGCATTCAGGAATTTTGTATGGCAGGCGCGAATTATTGGAGAAATTATTCGCCTACAAAGTACGCCCTGCAACAAACAAACTTCCAGGCAAGTTTGAAACCGGCACACAAAATCATGAAGGTATCGCTGGAGTACTTGGAGCAATTGAATACTTCGAATGGGTGGGTAAAGAGTTCGGCAGTAATCATGCGGAGGGATTGGTTGAGAATGGATACCAGGGCCGCCGAATGGAACTCAAAAAAGCGATGACCGCCATTCGCGCCTATGAGTTCGAACTCAGCCGGGCACTGCTATCGGCTTTGGAATCAATCCCCGGCCTGACCATCTATGGCTTAACCGATGTTCGCCGCCTGGATGAGCGGGTGGCGACCTATTCCTTCCGCTTGAAAGACCTGCATCCGCGCAAGGTGGCTGAGCAACTGGCGGAGCAGGGGATCTACGTCTGGGATGGGAACTACTATGCCATCAACGTGACTGAGCGGTTGGGTCTGGAAGATAGCGGCGGCATGGTACGAGTTGGGGCGGCTCATTACAATACTTTTGAAGAAGTGGAGCGGTTAAAAGGCGCGCTCATAAAAGTCAGCGCTGGTTAGAAGGTTTAATATGAACTGCGCCGCACTATGAATGTCGTTTCATGGTTTTACTAAGAGGGTAATATTCAGACAAACATTGAGCAAATAGATCTTCCATCAAACCACTTTCATGCATGGTCGTTTATTTCCTGGGAAAGGGACGGCAACTCATAACGCGACGCGATCTTTCGCGCGGCGGTAATGACAGCCGCTTCAATCGCGGACGAGAGGCCTGGCTCGATCATCTGTGGGATTTCACCCACGTCGCAAACGATCACGCTGACCTTTACGCCGCAGTCATCCTGCAATTCGCGAAGCATGTTGGATGTGGGGACCTGATGAAGCGAGAAATCATCCACTTTGGTGATCGGCAGTGACTCGACCGGGATTTCCGAGACGAGTCCGATTTCCTGCCCCCAATCCACTGCATCCACAATGACCAGTTCCTGGGGGCGGGTCTCGCTGAGGCTGACGGTGAAGAGCACTTTGCGCGCGCCCGTGCCGACATCCATGGCGTAAACATCATCGGGAATCGCAAAGTGACGGGTGAGATAATCAACCACTTCCGGCCCAAAGCCGTCATTGCCAAAGAGGATATTTCCCACGCCGAGGATGAGCACGCGCGCGCGGCAAAAGCCAGGCAGGATATCAAAATGGAGTTCAGGATCAGTTAACATGCTCAAAGCAATCCTCTGTCCCATCATCAAATAAACTGTATTTACGATCAAGGTGATGTGTATTCAGGCGCGCTGTTGCCGAAGGTTTCCGCGCCGAATATATCGCGAACGATTTCCAGCATGTCGAATTGGTAATTACCCGCCGGATACTTGGGTCCCTGGTCAATAGTGGGTTCAATCGTCGTGGCTTCCGCCCAATTGTTCCAGGTGTTGATCCAAATCAGCTTCCAGCCCTGACTGCCAACCGGCTCGCTGTATTTGCGGGCCACCTCGGCCATGGCAACCACTTGATCTTTGCTCATGGCAGGCACATAGATGCCCTCCTGGCCTTGCCAGGCCTTGAACAAACGATCGTCATACTGAGGCGCCCAACCCGGCTGCAGGATTACGTCTTCCTGTCGGCCAGCCACTTTCAGTCCCTGGATTTCGGCCTGCCATTTCTTAAAAACGTCACCCTGAATTTCAGCCGCCTGCCCAACATCCTGCGGCCATGTACTGATGCCCGGTATTAGAAAAGTAAAGTTCGTGTTGGCGTCATAGACGGAGGCAAGCTCCTCATTGAAGACATCCCCCCGGAGGATGTCACCCACGATATATACATCGTAGCCTTGGGCGGCGGCTTTCTGGCGCGCTTCCTGAAAAGCCTCAGGAAATCTGCCTATTGCATTCCAGGTCCCCCAGATATAGATCACCGGCCTGTCATCAATCGAAAGATAATGAGACTCTCCAAAATACTTCTTAGCAAAGTGGTCGAAATCCGCGATAAACGTGTTGTAGACATCCGGGTCATCGAAATCCATCCCCCGGCTCAAGTCAACATTCAGGCCTGGAGTCTGGAGTATGCGCAAAACAAGATCATAGAAAATGACCCAGCGAATCCGATCGAGGTTGGGCGCTTTGAGGAACGCGTCGTCAATGTTGTCTTCCATTGAGCCACAACACCCAACACCACGCGGTGTTGTCCATTCCAATGAGAAGGCATCAACGCCATTGTCGGCGGCCCAATCAATCTGTTGCCGGATAACGTCCGGATCGGAACTGAAGTATGTGTGTCCCAACGCTGGCTCGAACGGAGTGGTGCGCTTGCCGCTGCAATCACCCGCCTCGAATCCGCCATAGCAGCCGGGTCCGAAATACCATAGGTTCAACTGAGCGATGACAATGTATTCACCGGGATCTGGAATTGCAGTTGGCGCAGCAGTTGGTGCAGCGGTCGGCGGTATGGATGTTCTAGGGAAAGGGGAGCTTGTTGGTACCCGCGCTGGGGTTGATGGTTTTGCAGTGCAGGCCGTCAGAATTACCAGCATTAGGAAGGTAATTACTTTGCGCATTCGATACTCCTTATCAGAAACAAGCGGAATAAACCGCGGAATGACGATTCAAGATGTACTGGAGGAGTCGGATGCGTACAATTCTTATAGCTCGCCAACAAGCTTTCATACGCGTCCAAATGATGGCATCTGTGTGTTTACGTGCTATTTTTAGCCATATCAACAGTCTAAAAACAGTATGCAAGGCTTCTCACAGAGATTATGGTATGCAACAGAAACTATGGGCTGGAGGCACAGATTTCCGCCTTCAGCCCATTGTGTTTCCTAACTGTTCGTCAGCGTGTCGAGCAATTTCCCGTCTGGGCCGACGATATCCAGCTTGATTGGGATCGAACCATCGAGTTTGTGCGTGGCGCACGAGAGACATGGATCGTAGGCGCGGATCGCCATCTCGACCATGTTGAGCGTGCCCTGGTCATACTGGCCGCCTTTGATCAAGGTCTTCGCGGCCTGCCGGACCGAGAGATTGATGGCCGAGTTGTTCTGGCAGGTGGCGACGATCAGGTTGACGTGCGTGAGCAGGCCGTTTTCGTCGGTGGTGTAATCGTGGATGAGAGTCCCACGCGGGGCTTCCACCACGCCTACACCACGCGCGGCGCGCGGCGTCACTTTGACGCGCGTCTCGCGGCTGGTGATCTCGGGGTCGTTCAGCAGTTGGACAGCCATTTCCGCGTTGTAGAGCAGTTCGATCAGGCGCGCCCAGTGATACAGGAGCGTTAGTTGCGCGGGGCGGCCAAAGTTGGCGCGGAACTCTTCCAGTTCCTTTTGCGCGAGCGGGGTCGGGATGTAATCGGCCACGTTGATGCGCGCCAGCGTGTTGACGCGGTAAAGACTCGGCGCGTTATCTTCGAGCATGAACGGGCCGCGCTTCTTTGCATACGGGAACTTCAGATAGGTCCAGTCCTCGACGTGCTCGCCGATGAAATCCGCGTAATCGGGGGTGGCGAAATCTTCGTAGGAACCGTCGGAGTACATCATGCGCAGTTTGCCTTCGTAGAGGTCGAGCGCGCCATCAGCCGCGACTGTCCCCAGGAAACCAGACGTGATCGTGCCGATGGTCTTCACCGCGTCGAGATATTTCGGGAAGATATTTTCCTTGGCGAACTTGATACTGAACTTCGCAAGCTCCAGGCATTCCTGCGCCATCGGAAGGAGCGCATCGCGTTCCTCTTTTTGAAGCGGCTTGCTGAATCCCCCGGGCACAGCCGCGTCGGGATGGATGGATTTGCCCGCGATGGTCTCCAGCATTTTCGCGCACATGTGCCGAACTTTGACGACCTGCCTGGCAACCTCGGGCACTGCGCCCACGATTCCGATTACGTTGCGTGTCGGGTATTCCGTGCTGGGACCCATCACAAAATCGGGACCGCCGAGGATGTAAAAGTGCAGGATGTGTTCCTCCATGTAAGCGATGCTGTTACAAAGCCTGCGCAATTTCACTCCCGCTGGCGCTGGCTCAACACCGAAGACCGCATCATTGGCTTTGGCTGAGGCCAGATGATGCGACCATGGGCACACACCGCAAATGCGCGTGGTAATGCGCGGCATTTCCTCCACTGGCTTGCCCACACAAAACTTTTCGAAGCCGCGCAGTTCGATAACGTTGACGCGCGCATCGTCCACGTCACCTGCATCGTTCAACTGGATGGTGACCTTGGCGTGGCCTTCGATGCGGCTAACAGGTTGGATAACGAGTGTTTTTCCCATGGCTCACCTCTTTGGCGCGGCACGCAGACGCCCCTTTGCGCCTGCAAAGCGATTGAATTGAGCGGCACGATCTGGAATTTGAGCGGGATCCAGACCGATGGTTGACAGCGCCCCCATCATGTCCACCATGGGATTGGCATCGTCGCGCACCGGGCCATAGCAGCCGCGGCAGGGCATGTAGGCTTTGATGCAACGCGGCGTGCCGCCGTCCATTCCGCCGCATCCCGCGCGGGTGGCTGGTCCCTGGCACAGGAAGCCCTGTTCCATCAGACAGCGCACGGTTTCGAGCGGCTCGCCTGCGCCTTCAATCGGTTCCAACGGACGCTTCAATGCGGCAACTGATTTCTTCTCGCGCAGGGTTGGGCATTGGTCGCATACGCTCTTCTCTTCCAGGGCAAAAGGCGTGCCCTTCAATAGATGCAGGACTGCGCCGGCGAACATATCCGGTGTGGTGGGACAGCCCGGCAGTTTGAGGTCCACTTTTACAACCTCGTCCACCGCGTAGACGCGGTCGAGCAAAGCTGGCACCGCGCCTTTGGGCGTCTCGCCAGAGTCGGTGGTCGAATTCCCGCGATAGACGCGCTCATAGAGATCTTCCAGCGCGAATTGATTCGCCATGGCCGGGATGCCTCCATAACAGGCACAGGATCCCATGGCGATCAGGAATTTGACGCGTGAACGCATCAGCTCGGCGAGGTGCCTGTTTTCCTCGTTGCGGATTCCGCCGGTGATGATACCGACATCGGCTTCGGGAATATCAGCCGTACTGTTTTCACCTGTCTGCCCGAAGAGCTTGTGATCCATGATGACTGGCATATGGACAAACTCAAGTTCAGGCAGGAGGTCGAGCAAAGGTTCGCCAACGTCGAGCACGGTCACTTCACAGCCGCCGCAAATGGCAAACCATTCTTGCGCTACTTTTACTGGCATTGTTCCTCCTCACTAAGGGCCTATCCTAATAGCGGAGTGCAGACTTTAGTCTGCCTCGCATTGCGGACTGAAGTCCGCGTTCCGAATTTTTTCGGACAGGATGTAAGTCTTGCAAAAACAAGATATGCAAAAGATATGTTTCTATATAACAGCACCTCCTTCATGAATTTCTGTGACATAAACGTCTCCAAGATGCTCCAGCCGCTGTCCTCGGCGGCGAGGACGCCGCCGGGAGCCAGTTGGCAAAATCACTTGTACGGGCTTGGCCCAACTTTCTTAACTTGCTCCACCATCTCGGTCATCACCTGGGCAAAGCGTGGACCCTCCGACGCCGCCACCCATTCGAGCCGATAACGTTCAGGCTCGAGCGCGAAATCATCCAGCATCATCTTGATCGCGTCTGCGCGGGACTTTGCGCGGAGGTTGCCTTCGAGGTAATGACAGTCTCCCTCATGACAGCCGCACATCAATACCCCATCCGCGCCGTTGGTCAACGCGTCAATCACCAAATTTGGATGCACCATGCCGCTGCATTGCACGCGGATGATCCGCACATTGGGCGGATATTGCAGGCGCGATGTTCCAGCCAAATCCGCGGCGGTGTACGAACACCAATAGCAGGTGTAAACGATGATGAGGGGCTCGAATCCATTTTCTGACATAGTTCATCCGTGTGTTTCTTTCGTCATTGCGAGGAGGGTGTTCTTCCCGACGAAGCAATCTCTTGGTCGTGGTGGGGATTGCTTCGCTGCGCTCGCAATGACGGAAGAGAGTGGGTTATTTTCCTAACGCCGCCATGGTCATGGCACGTAGATAATCGAGTTTGAAATGCCAAACGAAGATCGCGTTTTTCGGGCAGGTGGCCTGACAAGTTCCGCAACCTTTACAAACTGTTTCATCAACCATGACGCGCTTCTTGGTCTGACCTGCTTCGTTTTGATATTCCACTAGCGTGATCGCCTTGAACGGGCACGGGTCAACGCAATACGCGCAACCGTCGCACTTATCTTCGTTGACGTGGGAAATGATCGGTTCGATCTCAATCGTGCGATTAGACAAAACAGTTGCGGCGCGTCCTGCCGCGGCGAGGGCTTGCGTGACTGATTCCGTGAGCGCCTTCTTGGGATAGTGCGCCATGCCGCACAGGAAGATTCCGTCGCTGGCAAAATCAACGGGGCGCAATTTGAGATGTGCTTCCTGGAAGAAACCGTCCGCCGTGCGCGGCACTTTGAGCAATTGGGCAACATTGCCCGCATCATCCCGCGGGACAACTGCCACCGATAAAACGACACGATCGGCCTCGAGCGCGACATCCGCGTTGAGCATCTCATCGTGGACGATGACCTGCATTGCCGCGGACTCCAACGTCTCCCGACGTTGGACCTCAGGCGGGCGTTCCGCGTCGAAGCGCAGGAATGTGACTCCTGCCGCGCGTGCCTGGCGGTAATAAGGTTCCATCAGGCCGTAAGTCCGCATGTCGCGATACAAAATGTAAACTTCAGTCTGCGGGCTGACCTTCTTGATCTCCATCGCGTTCTTGACCGCCTGTCCGCAACACAAACGACTGCAATAAGGCCGCTCCGCTGTTCGCGAGCCGACACATTGGATCATGACGATGGATTTTAGGTTCTCGATTTCAGATTTTCGATTGGCGAGCAGGTCTTCCATCTCAAGTTGCGTGATGACGCGTTCATTCTGACCGTAGAGATATTCAGTTGGTCGATATGGCCGCGCACCCGTCGCGACGATGACTACACCGTGATTGATGACGATCTCACCCCCCTGTTCCCCCTCGCCCCCGTCCCCTCTCCCATTGGGAGAGGGGCGAAGGGGTGAGGGAGAACTGATCGCTGTCTTGAACTTCCCCAAGCTTCCAGCGAAAGACGTAATCTCGGCGTTGAGGAACGTGTGAATATTCGGATGATGGATTGTTTTCTCAACCATCTTCTCGAGCAAGGCTTGCGGCTCGGCATGACTGAGCAGGAAATGCAGATGCCGCATGTTGCCGCCGAGTTCACCTTCGCGTTCAACGACTGAAACCTTGAACCCCTGGTCAGCCAGTTCGTTCGCGGCAGTCATTCCCGCCACGCCGCCGCCTATGACCAGCGCGTCGTGATTGAATTCAAGCGACTTGCGCTGCAATGGCTCGACCATCCGCACTTTTGTCACTGCCATGCGGACGAGGTCTTTGGCTTTCTGTGTGGCGGCGACGGGTTGCTCGCGGTGCACCCACGAACATTGATCGCGGATGTTGGCAAGTTCGAACAAATAGAAATTCAACCCCGCTTCGCGGATTGCATTTTGGAACAGCGGCTCATGCGTGCGCGGCGTGCAAGATGCAACAACGACGCGATTCAAGTTGTATTCTTTCACCGCCGCTTTGATCTTGGCTTGCGAATCGGTTGAACAAGTGAACAGATTGTGATCCGCGACGACCACGTTCGGCAGACTGCGCGCGTACTCTGTGACCGCGGCTACATCCACAACGCCCGCAATGTTCGTCCCGCAATGACAGACAAAGACTCCCACGCGCGGCTCTTGACCTGTCACGTCAATTTCTGGCGGATACACTTTCGGCGCGACCAGCGTGTGACGTCCCTCGGCGAGAAGCGTCATTGCCCGCGCCGCGGCCGCGCTGGCAGACATCACCGTTTCAGGAATATCTTTCGGTTCGGCAAATGGCCCGCAGACGTAGACTCCTTCGCGGCTGGTGTTGAGCGGCGAGAGATTGGTTGTCTTGCAGAATCCATCGGTGGTCAAATCCACTTTCAATTCTTCGGCGAGGTGACCCATTCCTTTCGGGGCCTGCAAACCGACCGAAAGCACGACCAGATCAAAGGTCTCAGTGATGAGGCGGCCATCGGGCAGCGCATATTGGATTTCGAGATTCCCCGTCGCCGCGTCCTGTCTGATGGTCGAAGGCATCGCGCGCACATATTTCACGCCCGAAGATTTTGCGCGTTCGAAATACGCGTCGAAGCCTTTGCCATACGCGCGGAAGTCAATGTAGAAAACCGTGCAGTCGGTGCCGGGTGCGTGCTCCTGCGTGATGATGGTTTGCTTGGTGGCGTACATGCAACACACCGCTGAACACCAGTTGCGATCGGCGCGGCGCGAACCGACACATTGAATCCACGCGATGCGCTTCGGTTCCTTGTCATCGGATGGACGTTTGAGATGGCCGCCGTATGGCCCAGTCGGCGAAAGGATGCGTTCGTATTGCTGGCTGGTTACAACGTTGGGATAGCGCCCGAAACCATACTCGCCAGAAAGATGCGCGTCGTAAAGTTCAAAGCCCGATGCCAGGATCACCGCGCCGACTTCGATCTGTTCTGCCCGCGCGGTTTGATTATGGTCAATCGCACCCGCGCCGCATTTGTAATAACAGGCGAGACATTCGGAACACACACCGCATTGCAAACAACGCGACGCTTCGGCGCGCGCTTCTTCCTCTGTGAACCCGCGCTGGACTTCCTCAAAGGAACGTGTGCGCGTTTCGGGATTTAACGCTTCCATCTTGACCCGCGGCTGGACTCTGATTTCCCCGCGGCGAATCTGCTCTGCGACTTCGGTCGGGTTCATCTTCACCACTGGCAGATCGGCATGATGGCGCAACTCAAGATTTTCACCGCGCAAATATTTATGGATATTCTCCGCGGCCTTGTGTCCCGCGGCGACTGCATCAATAACAAAGGCTGTGCCCGTAGTTGCGTCGCCTGCGGCGAACACGCCCGCGCGGCTCGTGGCGAATGTATTCGGATTGACAGCAATCGTGCGTTGACGTGTAATCCCCACACCGCCGTCTTCGGGGATGAAAGCAAGTCCCGCGCGCTGGCCGATGGCAAAGATAACCATGTCGCAGTCGAGTTTATGTTCGCTGTTTGGCACGGTTTCGAGCGTCGGTGAGCCATCCGATTCAAACTTCATGAACGAGACGTTCACCGCTTCCACGCTGCTGATCCGCCCATCGTCCGAGAAGACGCGGGTGAATGATCGGCTTGGATAAAGCGTGATGCCTTCTTCCTCTGCTTCGGCAATTTCATCTTCGTTTGAAGGCATCGTCTCGCGCGATTCGAGAAAAGCCATGTCAACTTTTTTCGCGCCGAGACGAAGCGCCGTGCGCGCGCAATCCATGGCAACGTTGCCGCCGCCGAGCACCAGCACATGTCGGTCTTTCAAATCGGGGCCGTTGTTCATGCGAACATCGCGCAGGAAGATTGTGTTGATCAAGACGTCGGGATGATCCGCACCAGGGATCGGCAATTTCTTCCCCTCGTGCGCGCCGACCGCGATCAGCACCGAACCGAATCCCTGAGCGAAAACATCATCCAGATTATTAACTGGAGTGTTCAGCCTCAACTCAACGCCGAGATCAAGAATCTCCTGGATCTCGCGGTTGATGATCCATGTGGGAAGCCGGTATTCAGGCACGCCGACGCGCAGCATTCCGCCCGCGACGGGCAATGCTTCGAAGATCGTGACGCCATAACCAGCCTGGACCAAATCTTTGGCGGCGGTCAATCCGCACGGGCCTGACCCGATCACGGCCACCCGTTCATCGAACTTGCGCGCGGCTGGCTGCGGCGCGACGTACGCTTCTACATAAACTTTATCGGTGACAAAACGTTTGAGCGCGGCAATCGAGATTGGCTCATCAACAAGATTGCGATTGCATGCCGTCTCGCAGCGATGATTGCAAATGCGTCCGCAAATGCCAGGGAAGGGATTGTCTTCTTTGATGACGCGCAGGGCTTCGGCATAGCGTCCCTCGCGGATCATGGCGATGTAACCCTGGGCGCGTTGTCCCGCAGGACAGGCGTCGCGGCAAGGTGCGATTCCCTTTTTCTCAATCGCAAACGCGTTTGGCACGGCCTGCGGATAAAGTTTGTAGGTTGCCTTGCGCTGATTCAAGTCGCCGTTGAAGCTATCTGTGATGGTGATCGGGCAGACAGACGCGCAATCGCCGCAAGCAGTGCATTTGGTCGTGTCAATGTAACGCGGGTTACGATTTACAGTGGCTGTAAAATGTCCAGCTTCTCCATCTAGCTTGAGCAGTTCGGTATCGGTCAGAACTGAAATGTTGCGATGTCCCGCGGTAGCCACCAATCGGGGACTAATCGTGCACATGGCGCAATCATTGGTTGGGAAAGTTTTGTCCAGCGCGGCCATGTGCCCACCGATGGCTGGCTGTTCTTCCACTAGGTAAACCTTGAAACCAGAGTCGGCTAGGTCAAGACTGGCCTGCATCCCAGCGATCCCGCCGCCGACTACCATGACTGCGCCGACGGGTTTATCGTTTTTGTTGAGGGGAGATGGGAAAGAATTGTTCATGGGCATAAGAAAGTGACTAAAGTGTGGAGTGACTAAAGTGGGAAGTGAAGTGCGAAGTGGGCACTTTAGTCACTTGTCACTTCCAACTTTAGACATTTGAGCAGCGGCAATGGGTCAACGATGTGACGTTTGAATCCGAGCTTCTCGCCTGGCAAGCCGAAGGCATATCCAAGCACTTGCGAAAAATAAAGGACAGGCATGTTGAGTGCGTGTCCTAATTTCGCGGCGATTGCATTCTGGCGGGTATCGAGATTCGCGTGGCACATCGGGCAGCCAACGATGATCGCTTCGGCTCCCGCTTCCAGCGCGGATTCGAACAGCCGCTGGCACATATCCACGACGATGTCGGGTTTGATCATGCTGAAGTGCGCGCCGCAGCAGTCCACTTTGCGCGGCCAATCGAGGGTTTGAATGCCAATCCAATTGAGCAGGCGATCCATGCTCTGCGGATTTTCGGGGTCGTCGAACTGCATCAGTTTGGCGGGGCGCGAGATGTGGCATCCGTAGTAGCAGACCGCTTTGAGGTCCGAGAGGTCGCGCTTCACGGAGGCGCGAATCCGCATCTCGAAGGAGTTGTCGCTCAACAGTTCGAGCGGATGAATTGTCGGCGGAGGTGAATCCAATGGGAGTTCGAGAACAGCTTCAACGTCTGCGCGAAGCGAGGGGTTTTCTGTCACGGTTTGTGTCGCGTGTTTGAAATGATAGAGACACGCGCTGCACGGCGCGATCAATTTGTCGTATCCTGCCTTTTCAGCTTGAGCCACATTCCATAATGGAGTCGCTAGTCCCAACAAACGCGAAAGTGACGGGGCGGCCAGTGTCCCGCAACAAATCCAATCGGGCAGGTCTTCCATCGTGATTTCAAGATGGGCAAACAAGGCGCGGATGGACTCGTCATATTCGGCGCTGATGCCCTCGAGCGAGCAACCTGGATAATAGCCAAGCTTCATGCGCGCGACTCCTTTTCTTTAGCGAGGGCATTGCGATAAATTTTGCGGAACCTGCCTCCGCCGAGCGGAAGGGGCGGCGGTTTGACGCGTCCGCGCACGAGCAGTTTCATCGCCAGCGGTAAGTCTGGGATCAACTGTCCTGTGAGCAATTGCGTGATGCCAGCCACAGACGCGTCGTGGATCTTTCCATTCAGGCGCATGTTGTCCACAAAGCCGCGGTAATAAATGTCAATCACTTTGACGCTGGGCTTGATGCCTTTTTGCAAAGCCAGGACGCGCACAGCGGCCATCGCCGCAGCTGGCTCCACATCCTGCGGACAGCGCGACGTGCAAGTTTCGCAGTCCACGCACAGCCAAATAGCCTGACTATTCAGCACTGAATCGGCACGGCCCAGGCGGATGCTGTGCATCACCTGGGCCGGTTTGAGATCCATCTTGTCCGCGAGCGGACAGCCGGAGGAACACTTGCTGCATTGGAAACACAAGTTGACATTTTGCCCGCTGAGGGCCTGGATTTCGTCCCGGAAAGCCATGAGCATTCCTTTTGAAAACGAAAGATGAACAGTCAGCGCTGACTGTTCATCCGAGTTTATCCGGCAGGCCCAAGCCCGACAATTTACGTTTGGGTCAAGTTGTGAGCCGAATGGGTCAATGTATTTCGCGTCGAGCGGAGGTCTGAGCGAAGCGCAGCGGAGACGAAGACCGCAGTCGAGACGCGGTTTGGACGCAAAATATGCGCTTCGACTACGGCCTCTACTTACATTCGGCCTCCGCTCAGCGCGAATTTATTATATCCATCCTTTACGCAGGGCCTCGGCGATGGCTTGTGTTCGATTGGAAACCCCCATCTTCTCGACGATCTCCTGAACGCGGCGTTTTACAGTCGCTTCGCTCCAGAAGAATTTTTCGGCCAAATCTTTATTGCTGGCGCCTTCCGCGATCGCGGCCAGAACCTGTAATTCGTCGGGCGTAAGCCCCGCGTCCTTGTGGGCCTGAGTCTGTGCCAGCTTTTGGTATTGGTCAACGATACTGCTGACCAGATTTGAGCTCAATAACTTCTCGCCTCTCATCACGGCTCGGATGGAGTCCGGCAGGGTCTCATGTGAAATGCTCTTGAGCAAATATCCGTGAACACCTGCTTCCATCGCCTCGCGCAATAGACTTTCATCATCATAGGTGGTGAGGATGACAACCCTGACGTTCGGATGCGTGGCGCGGACGCGGCGCGCAACCTCGATTCCGCTCTGGCCCTTCATCTGAATGTCCAGCAAGATGACATCGGCTGGATGTTTGGTCAGCAAAGGCAAGACTTCGGTCCCATCCACGGCCTCGCCAACAATCTCGAGGTCATGGTGGCCTGCCAGCAGACTACGCAGTCCCTGGCGGACGACGGGATGGTCGTCAACGATCAAAACGCGGATGGGTCGCCAGTCTTGTGTCATCTTTGTTCCAGATAAACAGGCGCAGGCACGCGCAACAGAATATGCGAGCCTTTGCCCGACGCGGAATTGATCGTCAACTCAGCCTTCAAACCCTCAGCCCTCTCTTTCATGCCGATCAATCCCAGATGTTCGCCGGGGAGGCGCATCACTGCATCAGGGTCAAAGCCAATGCCGTCATCTTCGATCACTACCTGGAGTGTCGCTGTCCCAAAATCAAAATAGACTTTTGCGTGTTTGGCTTGCGCGTGGGTTGCAACGTTGTGCAATGCGGCCTGGATGATGCGGTAGATTGTAACTTCGGTATCAGGAACCATTCGGTGCGACTTGCCGGCCACCTGGATCTGACATTCGATCCCAAAGGTGGTCTGATACGTCGCGGCGAACCGTTTGAGCGCCACCACCAGGCCCATCTGGTCCAGCACCGGCGGGTGCATATCGTAGATCACGCGGCGGATCTCCGTCTCGACCTCGGTGAGCAGGTCCTGGGCCCGTTCCAGATTTTCAACCGCGCGGTCAGGATCGTCGAGCAAGGCCTGGCGCGCGGCTTGTGTCTCGTAAAGCGCGCCGATGATCATTTGCGTGACACCGTCGTGCATGTCGTGCGCGATGCGCGCCTGGGTATCCTCCTGCACGCGATACGATTCGCTCAACAGACGTTGTAGCTGACGGGCTTTCTCTGCCAGCGCCCAGCGCGCCGATTCCAGTTCGCGCGTGCGCTGGTTGACCTTCTTTTCCAACTCCACGTTGAAGACGCGGACTGTGTCATACAGGCGGGCATTCTCGATGGAAGCGCCGAGTTGACGCGCGATCGCGGCCAGGAAATCCTGCTGGCTTTCGGTGAAATGTCCGACGTTCGGGCTGGCGAGTTGCAACAATCCCACCAATTGACCTTTGACTTCCAGCGGCGCGCAAGCCACCGATCGGAATCCCTCGCAGATGCAAAGGTTCGACGTGCAACGCATATCTTTATCCACATCGCGAGCCAGCAAGACTTGTCGGGATGCGACCGCCTGTCCGCACAGACACTCGCCTGGAGATAAGTGCGCTTCCTTCTGCGCCATGTCAACGGAGATGCCGCGATGCGCTTCAAGGCGGAGTCCGCTGTTCTTGTCTCCCTGGAGGAAGAGCATACCTGCCGCCGCATCCAGGGTCTCTATGGTATGTTCCAGCGCAACCGCGAGGGTTTTTTCCATATCGAGGGAACTGTTGGCAGTCAATCCCAACGCGTTCAATGCCGCCAGCTCGGCATTACGTTGAGCTAATTTTCCTTCCGATGCGAGATAAGCCTCGGCAGTTCTGATCGCCCAAAGCAGGCTGAGCCAGGAAAGCACCGGTCCGATCAACCCCAACACGAGCAGACCAAACACAGTCGGCCAGGGCCAGCCCAGGTCTCCCTCATGGTGCGCGTTCTCAAACAGGGTGAAGGCAACACCGATCGCCGCCATCACGCCCGGCACCATCCACAGCGTCAGGCGTAAAGCCTGCAACAAGCGGGTGCGTGATTTCCTGGAACTTGTGAGATGCGAAAGGACCATTTTGAAAAAATCGATCAGATCCGACCGATCATATTTGGCGCTATTGTACTACTTCATTCTCCAGGATCGGCAGGCGTGCGTCACAAGATTAGGACTATTTCCTTTTGTCTAGGACATCGTCAACTTCTAACGATACTGCAACACTCCGGCCAAGTGCGCGGATTGGATGCCTTCGCTCCTGCCAAATCTGCAATCGTACGCGCAAATTTGAGGACACGTTGAGCCCAGAAAATTACTTGCGGACGGCCTCCAGGTTGGGAGCTATAAAATGAGAACTCCTTAATTTGATATGTCGGTTCAAATTTTGTATACTAGGGTTGTACCCCACAGAAAGGACGCCGGATGTTCAAAAAAGTCTTGCTTGCCGTGGACGGTTCCGAGCACGCATTGAACGCCGCAAGAATGGCCGCCAATCTCACTCGCAACATGAAATCGGAAGAACTACGGATTGTGGTGGCCTACGATCCGATTCCTCCCTACTTTGGTGAGCCAACATTTCAACATGCGGTTAATGCCCGCTTGAAGGAAGCGCAGGAAATCCTGAAAAAGGCCGTGGATGTAGTCGGCACGGTTCCCGCGAAGATCCATACCGAATTAATAGAAGGCGATTCCGCTGAAGCGATTATCAACATAGCAGAGACCCGCCAAAGCGATGTGATCGTGATGGGCTCGCGAGGGCTTGGGATGTTGGCAGGCCTTGTATTGGGCAGTACCAGCCAGAAAGTGGTCAGTCACGCGCCTTGTCCGGTTTTGATCGTTAGATGACCATCACGCCGGCCCTCTTCCTAAAAGGGAAAGGGAGACTCGCTCGGCTTCGATAAACTCTTCGGGGGTGTTGAGATTCCAAAAACATAAGCCGGAGGGATCGAGTTGTTTGAGCTCCTCCGGTTTAAGGACTCGCACTTTGACCTGCGGAAACCATGAAATGACTCTCCACTTGTCCGCCGCAATGGCCGCTTCAATGGCCGGGACGCAAGTGACGCGGCGATAGACCGCATGAAGAGGCTCCATCCCGTCGGCTGTTTCCGCGATAACCACATCCGCATCCTCCTGGACCATAAGCCTGGCCGCCGTTTCGAGGAGCATTGAACTGGCGAAAGGCATATCGCAGGCAACCACGGCCACCAAATCAGAGGTGGCAGAGGCAAGCGCGGTGTAGAGTCCGCCCAGGGCGCCGCGGCCCGGTATCAGGTCCGGGAAGAGGCGCAGGCGCTGCATTGAGCTGGCCTCCTGCGAAGTCCCAGCGTCCTTCCCTGGCCTGTCGGTCAGGACAGGCTGGGGAGCTTGTCGAAGGGCTGTCGAAGTGTTGAGGAAGGCATAGTCTTCGGGACGATTCGTTGTCACAATGATCTCGTCCGCGATGGGTGAGAGTCGGTCAATGACGCGTTGTACGAGCGGACGTCCGAGAAATGGTTTGAGCGCCTTGTCCTCGCCCATGCGCGTGGACTGGCCGCCTGCTTGAATGGATACCGTTAACATGGGTCTATTATATTGCAAGGATCGCCGGCATTTGCAGTGCTGGCGTGCCGCAGTTCAACTGCGGCAGAACGACAGGATAAGATGAGTTCAATGTCTGACGTGTTGGATCGTTTGACTGTTGAAGGGGAACTATACGACACGCTCGCTGACGGCTCCGTGCGTTGCCACGCCTGCGGGCATCGTTGTTTGATCCGCGAGGGGAAGCGCGGGATTTGCCAGGTGAGGTTTAATGAGGGCGGGAAATTGCGCGCGCCGTGGGGATACGTGGCCGCGTTGCAGAGCGACCCGATTGAAAAGAAACCATTCTTCCATGTAATGCCCGGCACGAACGCGCTGACGTTTGGAATGCTGGGGTGTGATTACCACTGCCCTTATTGCCAAAACTTCCTGACATCCCAGGCCATGCGCGATCCCGTCTCTGATGTTGCAGTCAACCTGGTGCGACAGGTAACTCCCGGGCAGATGGTTGCAACTGCAAAGCGGACTCACGCAGACGTGGTTGTTTCATCCTATAACGAGCCGTTGATCACAAGCGAATGGGCGGTGGAGATTTTCAAGAAGGCGAAAGAGGCGGGTTTGATGTGTGCGTACGTTTCCAATGGGAATAATACGCCGGAGGTGATGGAATACCTGCGCCCGTATCTCAGCGCATACAAAGTGGACTTGAAGTGCATGAACGATAAAAATTATCGCAAGCTCGGCGGTACGCTGCAGCATACGCTGGATGGGATCAAGCGCGCGCGTGAGCTGGGCTTATGGGTGGAAGTGGTGACACTGGTCGTTCCGGGATTTAACGACTCAAATGAGGAGTTGTGGGAGGCGGCGCGTTTTTTGGCGGGTGAATCCATTGATATTCCCTGGCATGTGACCGCCTTCCACAAGGATTACAAGATGACTGACCCGGATAATACGGATGCGGCAACGCTGATGCGCGCGGCGGAGATCGGGCGCGAGGCCGGGTTGAGATACGTCTATGCCGGAAATTTGCCGGGACGCGTGGAGGAGTACGAGGATACTTTTTGTCCGCAGTGCAGTTACCGGGTCGTGAGGCGAAGCGGGTACATCATCCGGGAGTATAAGATCACGGGCGAGGGAAGATGCCCAAAGTGCAAGAGTCAGATCGCAGGGTTGTGGCCCAAAGACCCGTCCAAAGTGGCATTGAACGGCATGGGTATGCCGTTGCCTGTATATTAGAATCGGTTTTGTTGTATAATCCTGACTACCTTTTTGGAAGGAGGTGCGTGCTGGAGAGAGTACCTAGAATTTCCCCCCTGTAAATAGTCGAATCAAACCTAAAATTCTCTATGGAGGAGAAACGTGAAACGAAACCTTTCAGTTTTGCTCTCGCTGGTCGTACTGGCCAGTCTGTTGCTTGCGGCTTGCGGTGCCCCCACACCGACCGAAGCGCCCGCGGCCACTGAAGCGCCTGCGGCCACCGAAGCGCCTACGGAAGCCCCCGCGGCTTATGAAGGCTTGAAAGTGGAAGCCCCAGATTGTGAGTATGGCGGCGAGTTTAAGTCCATTGAAGCAGTGGACGAATTCACCGTCAAAGTCACACTTTGCGTGCCCGATCCTGCCTTCCCCTCAAAGATCGCCTTTTCATCATTTGCGATCCAGCCCCAGGAATATCTTGAGTCCACGGGCGGCACCGGCGATCTCCTTGAAAAACCGGTTGGCACAGGCCCCTATATGGTCGAATCCTGGGAGCGCGGCAACCAACTCGTCTTCACCCGTTTTGATGACTACTGGGGTGAACCGGCTATGAATCAGACCCTCGTGTTCCGCTGGGGTACTGAGTCTGCCCAGCGCCTGCTCGAGCTTCAGTCTGGCACGGTGGATGGTATTGATAATCCCGGTCCGGATGATTTCGCCACGATTGAAGACGACGCGAATCTCCAGTTGATCCCGCGCCCAGCCTTGAACGTCATGTACATCGGCTTCAACAACAACCCGCAGGTTGAGGGCTTCGATAACACCACGAACCCGCTTGCCAATGAGAAGGTCCGTCAGGCGATTGCCATGGGCATTGACCGCCAGCGCATTGTTGACAACTTCTATCCCGTCGGCTCCGAAGTTGCCGACTATTTCACTCCCTGCGCCATCCCGAATGGCTGTGTGGGCGATGCCTGGTACGGATTTGATGCTACCGCCGCGAAGGCTTTGCTCACCGAAGCCGGTTATCCCGATGGCTTTGAGACAGTTCTGAACTACCGCGACGTTGTCCGCGGCTACCTGCCCGATCCTAACATCGTTGCCCAGGATATCCAGGCCCAGCTCAAGGAAAACCTGAACATCACTGTTAACATCGAAGTGATGGAATCCGGCGCGTTCCTGGATGCGGCTGACTCCGGTCAATTGCAGGGCATCCACCTGCTTGGTTGGGGCGCTGACTATCCTGACCAGACCAACTTCCTTGGTTATCACTTTGGCGCTGGCGCTTCAAAGCAGTTCGGCGACAAGTTCGAAGACATTACGTCGGCTTTAGATAGCGGTGCCCAGCTTGCGTCCGATGCAGAACGCGCTCCGTTCTACGAAGCGGCCAACAATGCCATCAAACAGCATGTCCCGATGATTCCGGTTGCTCATGGTGGTTCCGCAGTGGCCTTCAAGGCGACCGTGGAAGGCGCTCACGCCAGCCCGCTCGGCAACGAGAACTTCTCTGTGACGGGCGTCTCCGGACAGGATACCTTTGTCTGGATGCAGAACGCCGAACCGATCTCGCTCTACTGCGCTGATGAGACCGACGGTGAATCCCTGCGTGCCTGCGAACAGGTGACCCAGTCCCTGCTCGGTTATGAAATCGGCGGCACCGCGGTGGAACCCGTCCTGGCTGAATCCTATGAGCCCAACGCTGACCTGACCGAATGGACCTTCCACCTGCGTCAGGGCGTCAAATTCCATGATGGTTCCTCTCTCGATGCGAACGATGTCGTCACATCCCTTGCCTTGCAATGGGATGCGGCCAGTCCTCTGCACAAGGGTAATACCGGTGCATTCTCCTACTGGAGCGGCCTCTTCGGTTCATTCCTGAACGCTCCGGCCCAATAATCTCACCCAGCTTTCGAGCCATTACCCCCGGCAGGATTTGCATCCTGCCGGGGGTTCCAATAAAACGCCTATGACCACTTACATCCTGCGCCGTATTGTTCTAAGCATTCCTGTCCTTATTGGCATTTTGTTTGCCACTTTTGCATTGGCGCGTTTAATCCCCGGCGATCCATGTCATGCCATGCTGGGTGAAAAAGCCACGGAAGTTGTGTGCAATGAATTTATCAGCAGGCATGGGTTGGATAAGCCCATCCCGATCCAGTTTGGAATATACGTGGGGGAGATCATGCAGGGTGATTTTGGGCGTTCCTTCCGTTTTTCCAAGCCGGTTACCGATCTTTTGATGGAGCGCCTGCCCATCACAGTGGAACTCAGTTTTTCGGCCTTGTTCCTGAGCATATTGATTGGGGTCCCGCTGGGAGTGATTTCAGCGGTCCGGCATAATTCCTGGGTGGATGTGGTGACGATGGTTTGGGCGAACGTCGGTGTTTCAATGCCGGTCTTCTGGCTGGGATTGATGCTGGCTTACATTTTTGCACTCGCGCTAAAAGGGACGCCCTTGCAGCTGCCTCCATCTGGTCGTTTGAGTCCGGGCGTGCTCACTACTCCTTTCTGGGAAGTTTGGGGGTTGAGTTTGCAGCCGAGCGGATTGCTTTACACGATCCTTGATTTCCTCAGCCGCATGAACATCTTAAATGCCGTGCTCTCGGCGAACTGGAAGCTTCTCACCGATGCCGTCACTCACTTGATCCTGCCTTCCATGGCTTTGGGCACTATTCCGATGGCGTTGATCGCACGCATGGCGCGCTCCGCCATGCTGGAGGTGCTTGGGCAGGATTACATTCGAACGGCGCGCGCCAAGGGACTGCGCCAGCGCGTGGTCGTTTTCAAACACGCCTTTCGCAATGCGCTTCTGCCGCTCGTCACGGTCATTGGCCTCTCGCTGGGCGGCCTGCTCGGAGGCGCGGTGCTGACTGAAACCGTATTCAATTTATCCGGAGTCGGACGCATCCTTTACGACTCGATCACGGCGCGGGATTATGGGATTGTGCAGGGCTTTACCGTGGTAATCGCAGTATTCTTTGTTTTCCTTAACCTGATCGTGGACGTTTCGTATGCCTATCTTGATCCCCGCATTCGTCTGGACTAATCAATGATCACCGACACATCAAAAATCGCCCAACTCGATAGTGAAGGTCTTTCGCTCCGGTCTGTAAGCCTGTGGCAGATCACGTGGCGGCGTCTCTTTCGCCGCAAGTCGGCTGTTGTGGGCATGGTGATCCTGGGTATCCTGATTCTCATCGCGCTGACTGCTCAATGGCTCGCGCCTTACGATCCATTACAGCCATTGATCGGAATAGAACAAATCAGCAAGCGCGCCAATCCCTGTATTCATCTTCTTGGCTGCCCTGCATCTGAACCTCAGCACATCATGGGCACTGACGGCAATGTGCGCGATGAATTCAGCCGCCTGCTCTACGGCGCGCGCTTGAGCCTGATGATCGGTCTTACCACTGTTTCGTTCGCGATTATCATTGGCACGGTTTTAGGCGCTCTCAGCGGCTATTTCGGCGGCTGGGTTGACAACCTGATCATGCGCGTGATGGACGTCCTGCTGGCTTTTCCCTCGCTTCTTTTAGCAATTGCCATTGTCACGGTTCTTGGTCCGGGACTTCAAAATGCCCTGCTTGCGATTGGCATTGTCTCCATCCCGACCTATGCGCGCGTTGTGCGCGCCAGCGTTCTTTCCGTCCGCGAGATGGATTTTGTCTCTGCCACGCGTGCCATGGGCGGCAACACGATCCAGATTCTTTTCCGGCGCATTCTCCCCAATGCCTTGACCCCGCTCATCGTGCAAGGCACACTCGGCATTGCCACCGCCATCCTCGACGCCGCCGCGCTTTCCTTCCTCGGCCTTGGCGCGCAGCCGCCCACGCCGGAATGGGGTTCCATGCTCGGTGCGGAACGCAACCAGGTATTTACCGCGCCGCATCTCGTCTTTTATCCCGGCTTTGCCATCATGTTGACAGTACTGTCCTTCAACCTGCTCGGCGACGGCCTGCGCGACGCCCTCGACCCAAGATTGGCGCACATAAGTTGAAACTAACTCATGGATAATCAGTAGATCACGAAACGACCAGGAGAAGCCCGAAAACAGGGGTGCGGGCGTACGCCCGCACCCCTGTTTTCGGGTATTCTTTCAACTTTCGTGAAGTACTGATAATCAATTGCCCGTCATTTTAGATGACGGGCAATTTTTATTTTCGAATTTTTTCAGTAGTTGCACTGCTGAATTCCTTGGGCCGCAATTTATGACAAAGACATTCCCCACACAGCCAACGCGCTAAAGATGATGATCACCGTACCCGCGCCGAGCACCACATCGCGGAATTCGCGTTGATCTGCCAGCCGCAGGTCCGGAAAATTTCCCACCACCTGCCAAAGCGGACCGGCAAACCAGGTGAAGACCGCCCCGCCCAGCAAGCCGCCTACATGTCCCCAGTTATCGATCAGCCCGCCGCCTGAAAACCCGAGGAACAGGTTGAAGATAATGACGAAGATGATGTTGTTCATGGCCTGGCGGGATTCTTTCCCAAACAGGCGGCGGTTTTGATACAGGAAAATTCCCTCCGCCGCGATCAAGCCAAAGATGGATGTGGATGCTCCAACGGACTGACCGGGTGTAATGAGAAAAGAGAAAACGTTACCGGCGAATCCCGCCAGCAGGTAAAGCAAAAGGAAGCGGCCATGTCCCATGCGCCATTCAAGGCCGGTTCCAAGAGAATACAAGGCATACATGTTGAAGCCAATGTGCCAGATTGGCCCATGCAGGAGTATCGGCGTGAAAAGCCGCCAGAGTTCTCCGGCGCGAATTGCCTCGTTGCTCTTTGCGCCCAGCGCGGCCATCACATCGAAACCAAGCCAATATTCGCCGAGAACTTGCAGGACGTAAATAAAGATCGTGAGCCCGAGGATCACATTTGTAACGCGCGCGTTAACGGCGGGAAGTCGAAGGGCGATGGTGCCGCTCGGGGCCGCGCCAGTTTCGAGGTCCGAAGGGGAGGCGGGAATTTCATTCATAAAGTCACCTTGCGATGCTGGACTCGCAGATGTTCAGCTTCAATGATCGAGCGTACTTTGTCCACCGTTTCATCGAGATGAAAATCGCGGTTGATGATCACGTAATCAAAATCCTCAATACGCTGGAATTCCTTGCGCGCGGTGGCAATGCGCAGGGCAAGCGAATCCGACGATTCGGTTTTGCGGTCGCGCAATCGGCGTTCAAGTTCATCTTCGCTTTCGGGCGTGATGAAAATCAATAATGTTTCATTGGCAAGTTTGCGAACAGTTTCCGCACCCTGCACGTCGAGCCGCATCACCACATCCTGGCCGCTCGCAAGCGCCTCGCGCACCTGCGCCTTAGGGATGCCTTTGTAATCGCCATACACGATCGCATATTCGATCAATTCATCCTGTTCGATCATGCGCGCGAACTCTTCCTTTGAAGTAAAAAAATAATCCCTGCCGTGAACTTCATTTGCGCGCTTCGGCCGTGTGGTGGCTGTGACCACAAAATGGAACGGCAGTCCGCGCTCTTTCATGCGCTGCATCACGGTGTCTTTGCCCGCGCCCGAAGGCCCGGAAATGACGATGAGCAATGGATTGGGTTTTCGTAAATCGAATTCGGAGGACATGGCTGTATTGTACCAAACAGGAACAGTGACGGACTCAAAGTCTCCAGACTTTGATCCAACATCAAGAGATGTTGGACTCCGATATATTACTTCGCTTCATTCCCGACCTTTGGCCTGATTCGGTTAAAATAGGAGTATGCCAACCTATGATTTTATCTGCCAAAAATGCAGCCAGCGCTTTGACATTTTCCTGACCTTCAGCGAATACGGCAAGACAAAGGTGACTTGCGCGCACTGCGGAAGTGAGTCTGTGCGCCGCCGTATGACGAAAGTTCGTATCGCCAAATCCGAGGAAAGCCGCATGGAATCCATGGCCGACGATGTCTCCGGTTTCGAAGGCCTCGAAGACGACCCGAAGGCCCTCGGCCGGATGATGCGAAAGATGGGAAAGGAAATGGGCGAAGAACTTCCCCCCGAATTCGACGATGTTGTTGGCAGGCTCGAAGCAGGTCAATCGCCGGAGGAGATCGAGTCTGCTTTGCCGGATCTGGGGAACGCGGCAAGTGATGATGAATAACCCCATGAAAGTAATAAACACAAACTCACCCCGAAACTAATTCTTCGGGGTGAATTCCACTTTGGAAACGATCAAGATTTTTAGACCTTCGCCTGCACCTGCTGGACGGTTTCCTTGAGATTGCGCATACGGCCAAGCATGTCATGCCAGAACGAACTGCCTGCGCTGGCGGCCAGGCCTGTTATGATCATGCCTCCGATCTGCGCGTTGGGCTGGGTCAGGATTTGGCTGACATCCTCGGGCAGGAGCGAACCCAGAATATCGAACGTATCTATTCTCAACAAAATGGCGGCCACAATGCCGATGACACCGGAGATCACGCGCAGGATGGTGATCCGGTGGCGTTCGTCAACGGCATATTGCCTGCGTAAGGCGGTAATTTTAAGAGCAAGATCCTTCTGCGCCTGCGTGATTTTGCTTTCTGGTCCCAAAGCCTCCAGGGCCTGATCGGCAATTTCCTTCACGTCCTGAACGTTCTTTTGCAATAATACTTCCACCGCTTTGTATTCGGTGGTCAGGTTTTGAACAGCGGCGGCTTTGATTTCCACATCCGATCCTTCAGGAAGCCATTCCTTGATGTCCTTCAGCAGGTCATCGGGATCGAGTTTCTTTCGCAACCAGGGCAGGGACGTGAACGGTTCGAGGATGGTCTCCACGCTGACGGCCAGCACGAGAATGACGGCAAAGTACGCACCCAGTACGCCCAGGACAGTGGTGAGTTGATCGAAGTTGGACATTCTCTTCTCCTATTGAAATTGCAGGGATGAATTTGCCGCTTGTTGCATAAATTACTAGATTTATTGGCGGAAATTTCGAGTAAAAATGATAATTCTGGTTCAGTTATTTATGCGGCGCTATGTAGTATAGCATTAATTGTTGAGATGTTTTTCCATTGTTTCGCGATGTTCAGCGAAATGCTCGGTGGTATCCCCCAGCACCCACAGCAGAAGCGGACGTTTTTCAGGATCGTCGGCTTGACGCGGCTGCATCAAATCATCAAAAGGCATGTTCGTGAGTTTCGTGACCAACGCGGCATACACGCGTTTGATATCATTCATTACTTCATCCATGGAACGCTCCCGATTGCGTTTGAACAGGATCGGATTGATGACTTCCATATCCCAATCCTCTGTCACATCCGGGGAAACGCCAATCACTTCGTGTGACGGGCGTTTATCCATGTGATAACCCATTAGGATCGTCATCCATTCCGAGAGATGCGCCAGATTGTCCTTTGGCGACCAGCCGCCCGAATCGGGTGTTGTCAACTGCCTTTTATCCATCTTCGCGATGACCTGCATTAGTGCCTGCCATTCATGCTCGATGGCGGATAATAATTCGGATTTGCTGCTGGGTATCCATTGCTCTGTCATCTTTTGCTCCTAAGGTTTGATCGCCTTTCCTTCTTCGAGTTTTTCCTTCTCGTGATCCTTGCGTAAAATCCAGGCCTCGCCGCGCACGAGCAGGGTCTTCTTTCCAGCCATGCCGACATGAGCGCCGTCGCTCAACATAATAACAGGATTGTCGTGAAAGAAATGATAATCATCCAGCCACTCATCCTGAACGGACTGTCCATGCGCATCCAAGGCGTAATGGGCAAAGAAGTTGAATGGGGAGACGTTTAACCCGTCAAAGTACGGAGTCCCAACCGTGTTCATGTCTTTGGATGTGAGGATGTTCGGTCCGCATAAAATTGCTCCCGCGCTGAAACCCACCAGAGGCAGTCCAGCCTGTACTTTCTTTCGCAGGTACGGCATCACGCCGCTGACATGCAGGCGATGATTGAGGAGGAATGTGTTCCCGCCGGGAATATAAACCAGGGAAGAGACGCGTATGATTTCCTCGATCTCTTTTTGAGACATCAATTCTGCATTGATCACTTCCAGCCGCGCCAAACCTTTGAAAGCTTTTTCGTTATCTTCCAGCCATTTTTCCGCATAAAGGGATGCCAGCGGCAGGTACGCCACGATTGGGTCGGGTTTATCCTCCAGGTATGGCCTGCTTGCTTCGATGATATAGCGAATGTCGTCTCTACCAGGGGATGAGAAAAGGTGCAGTTCCATTGTAGAACAAGTGTACGGTATTTGCGGCTGAAAAGCAAGATAAAAAATCTCCCCAATTTGCGGTCGGGGAGGATCAACTGCCAGCACGGAGCGAACGGCTCAATATCGCTTGCCGCCCCCGCGTTGTTGACCATGCGTGCGGCCACTGCCGCGATTTCCAAAGGGACGGCCGCGTTCTTCGCGCGGACGGGCCAAATTCACCTTTAGCTCGCGATCCTTGAATTGAAAGCCGTTGAACATGCTGATGGCTTTCTCTGCTTCGGCCTGGTTGCTCATTTCCACAAACCCAAAGCCCTTGGATTGACCGCTATCGCGGTCCTTGATCAGCGCCACCGAAGTAACGGAGCCTGCCTGCGCGAACAGAGTTCGAAGGTCGTCTTCCGTGGTCGAATAGGATAGATTACCGACGTATATCTTGGATTCCATTTTTTCTCCAGTCACCGCCCGCTGTGCGGACGATACATAATCAGGCGTGAGACGACCTCGAAAGAGAATCACCAAATCCTGTGACAATAAAGTCAGTATATCACAGGGAAGGAGACGCGCGTGGCACGTGGAAAATGTCTCTACTTGCCTGCTTCCACCGTTTCCTGGTGCGGCCGGCAATGATAATGACCCGGGCTGGTTCCTTTCTCATGGCTATTTTTTCCTGGTTTGGATCCACCAGATAATGTACGGTGGAGAATTCTTCATAAGAATTTCAGCCGTTTTAATTCCTATCCATACGCTGGCGTGTCCCCAATAATTTCCCAGCCGCGTTCCAGAGCGACTGCTTTCAGCCTTTTCTCAGGATGCACCGCCACAGGACGATCCGCGTGCTCAAGCAAGGGGATGTCCATCACGGTATCGCCGTAGGCCACATCCACGCGTTCCACGCCGAGGCGGCTCAATACCTGCTCGATCTTCTTCTCGTTTGCCACCAGTTCGCCGGTCAACCTGACGCGTCCATTCACGATCTCAACGGGTGTGCCGATGGTCTTTGCGCCGATGCGTCTCGCAAACGGTTCGATGAACGGCTCGACCATACTGCTGGCGATATAAACGTCCGCGCCATCCTCGCGGTGTGCGAGCAGGCGCAGTACCACGTCCTCGCGGCGTTTCTTCCACAGGTCTTGTTCCACGATCCACTCCGAAGCATGAACTAATTTTTCAGGGGTCGCTTCCTTGATGTAAGCCAGGCTCTTGATCATCAAATCCTGTCCCCATTTCTGCCAGTCAATCAATCCATTCTTTGCCAGAAAATACGCAGGCATGATGGATGCCATGTAAAGGTTCGCGCGGAATTTGCTTTGGTTATGCTTTACCCAATCCACGAGTCCGAGAAAAGGAGAGCCGGTTGTTAAAGTACCCATCATGTCTGAGATAACGATCATATTTTATCCTTATACCTTGCAAGCAACTGAGAGCTAAAATAATATGCGGAGTCCAAAGTCTGGAGACTTTGGACTCCGTTAAAAGCGGACAGACCTAATACCCAGCCGGAGCCTTGTCAAACCATGGCTTTGCCTCTTCCAATTGACCGGCCAGCCGGAATAGCGATGCCTCATCGCCCCATTTGCCGACAAAGTGCATACCGATGGGGAGACCCGCCTCATTCCAATGCAACGGCACGGACATGGCAGGCTGTCCCGTCACGTTGAAGACCGGTGTCCACGGGATGAACTCGAACGTCTGCGCGGCGAGCGGCTTGATGATGCCCAGCGCGCTCAAAATCCACGTTGCGCCGGTGCGCCCGATGAATTTGATCAGCGCCTGTTCGCCCGCGGAGGGTTTCAGCGATCCGATTTTGACGGGCGGTTGTGAAAGCACGGGCGTCAACAGAACATCGTACTTTTCAAAGAACGCCCCAACCGAGCGCGAGACGGTTTGCACGTATCGTTTCGCGCGCGCATAATCGGACGCTTTCAGAATCGTGCCGAACAATCCCACACCGAGGGTGGCCGGATCGAAGTCATCCGCGGAGACGCGTTTCCCGGCGGCTTCCGCGGCCTCTTCAATGTCTGCGCGTATCTGCGAGGCGATGATCGTCAGGAAGGCCAGCGAATATTGTTCACCGTCAATCGCGGGCGCAGCCTCCACCACCTCATGCCCAAGCTCCTTCAACAACTTGACCGTCTCTTCCACGCCCTTTACACAGTCCGCGTGGACATTTTTTCCAAGCATGGATTTGACCGAAAACGCGATCTTCAGCTTCCCCGGCTTCTTGCGGACTTCATCCAAAAAAGGCCCCGCCTCCGGGATGGAGTACGGCGCGCCCACATCGGACCCTTGGGTTGCATCCAGCATCGCGGCAGAATCGCGGACCGAACGAGTGAGGACGTGCTCGATTGCGAATCCTTCCCAGGCCTCACCCATTTCCGGGCCGGTGGGAGTGCGGCCGCGCGTGGGTTTCATACCGAACAATCCGCAAGCAGAAGAAGGGATGCGGATGGAGCCGCCGCCGTCGCCGCCGGATGCGAACGGGACGATGCGCGCCGCCACCGATGCGCCCGATCCGCCCGATGACCCGCCGGGCGTGAGCGATGTGTCCCATGGATTGCGCGCCGGGCCAAGCGCTTCCGATTCGGTGTATGGGGTGAGTCCAAACTCCGGCGTGTTGGTCTTTCCCAAAACGATGACGCCGCTTTTCTGCCAGCGGCGCGCCAGTTCGCTGGTCACTTTGGCGGGGATGTTTCTCCACAAGCGGTTGCCGCTGCTGGTTGGAACACCTTCGAGTGTGGAAATCAAATCCTTCATCAGGAACGGCACGCCTTTGAAAGGCCCATCGGGCAATGTCCCTTGCGCGGCCGCGCGCGCCCGGTCGTAGAGTTTGGTGACCACGGCGTTCAGCTTCGGGTTATGAGTCTCGATGCGTTGAATGGCCTCTTCGACCAGTTCTGCAGGAGCCACTTTCTTCTTGCGGACCAGCTCCGCCAACCCCAAACCGTCATATTTTGCGTATTCGGAAAATGACATCGTATCTCCTCCAATCAAATGGATGTGATGCGCTGAATTATAGCACCTGGATTTTAGATGCCCACTCGCAACATGAACAAAAGAAAATCCCGAAGGGATGATATGCTCGATTCAAAACTCTCGGGCGAAAATGCTTGTTTAACGCGGGCAGGTTCGAGGTCCAAAAAAAGAAGCGGGCTTGTCGAGTCTTGTTACATTAGCATTCCAAAATGTGACAGTTGTCCCAAAAACTTGCACCACATCCTTTCAGTGGTTATACTTGGTTCATGACTCCCAAAAAGATTGGCCGGTATGAAATAAGATCAGAACTGGGACGCGGCGGCATGGCGACCGTCTACCGCGCATACGATCCAAGCTTCGACCGCGAAGTGGCGATCAAAGTATTGCCACGCGAATTCATGCACGATCCCCAATTTCGCGACCGCTTCCAGCGCGAGGTCAAAACCATTGCCCTGCTCGAACACCCGGCCATCGTCCCTGTGTATGACGTGGGAGAAGATGACGGCATGCCGTATTTCGTCATGCGTTACATGCCGGGCAGCTCGTTAAGCGATTGGATCGAAAAAGGACGGTTCACGCTTCAGGATACTGCCCGCCTCATTGAAAGACTCGCGCAGGCGCTCGGTTACGCCCACAAAAAAGGCGTCATCCACCGCGACCTCAAGCCTGATAACATCCTCTTCGACAGCAACGGCAACCCATTCATCTCCGACTTTGGCGTTGCAAAGTTTTCAGAAGCCGCCACCAACCTGACCGGGAGCGGCATCATCGGCACACCCGCTTACATGAGTCCTGAACAAGCCCAGGGCGAAGACGTAGACGGCCGCAGTGACGTTTATGGGCTGGGCGTGATCGTGTACCAGATGTTGAGCGGCAGGCAGCCCTATAGCGCGGATACGCCCATGGGCGTGGTGGTGAAGCACATCACCGAACCAGTCCCTGAAATTCTAAAGGTAACTCCCGACCTGCCCATCGAAGCCGACCTGGTGATCAAGACCGCGATGGCAAAGAATCGCAGCAAACGTTTCGCCACCACATCAGACCTGGCGCGTGCGTTGAACAAAGCGGCCTTCGGCACGGAGGGAAGTCCATCATCGTCCACCCTGTCGCGTATGCGCGGGACGCTTGCCGGCTCCTCCGGCGGCAGGATGGGGGCTGTCATCGGCGGTGTGGTAATCCTGATTGCGTTGGTGGGGGTCTTTCTTTTAAGGAACCAGTTGTTCGTCCCGGCTGTGACGGCAACGCCGGTCTCATCGCTTACGCCCCTGCCCACAACCGAACCCACACAAGAGCCGTCGCCGGTGGCCATCCAGCCGACGAGCGAAGTTGTGTCATTGCCTACAGAGGTTGAACTTGCGCCGGTATGCCCGGCTGATGTCATCCCTCCGATTTCCAAACCGACGGTCAGGGAGACGAACAAAGACTGCATCGTGAAGCTTCCATTCACAACGTTGTCCATTCCGAAAGACGCAACCTACGAATCGCAAAGGGACGGTTTTACCTGCTCGAAAACAGGAACGAATGGAAACAGGGTGCTGATCGCCTGCACCGGCAAGGAACTGTTTTCGTTCGATGTCAAAGTGTGCAATCCGCAAACCGTTCCCACGCCCGTTTCGGAGGCGGATGCGGCCAGATGTGAGCAGGATTCAAATTACGATTCGGCCAATCAATGTTGCATGCCGGTCCCTGAACCGGATGCCGCTTGCACGATCTTCCAGGTGGACTTGCGCGGTTGTTCAAACTGAGCAAAAAGTCGGGCGTTCTACAGCGCCCGATTTTTTATTAACTGATGTTACGCACCCTCACCCTAACCCTCTCCCAAAGGGAGAGGGGACTCCCTTCCCCTTCGGGGGAAGGGTTGGGGATGAGGGAGAGAAACTGCGTAGAGCGAGTTATTAATGCCGGTGATACAATACCCACATGGGCACACTTTACCTCGTCGCAACTCCCATTGGAAACCTTGAAGATATGTCCTCGCGCGCAATACGGGTTCTGCGCGAAGCGAAGTTGATCGCCGCCGAGGACACACGTCACACCGGGAAACTGCTCAAGCATTTTCAGATCGAAACCCCGCTCACCAGTTATTTTGAACACAACAAACTGAACAAACTTGACTACATCCTGAATATCCTCGCGAATGGGGATGTGGCATTGGTCTCGGACGCAGGGACTCCCGCCATCAATGACCCCGGCTACGAACTGGTCAAAGCCGCCCTCGCTTCCGGCTGGACCGTTATCCCTGTTCCCGGTCCCTCAGCACCCATCGCCGCCCTGGCAGTCTCCGGCCTGCCCACAGACAGTTTCCTCTATCTCGGATATCTTCCCCACAAAGCAAACGAGCGTCGCAAATCTTTGGGACAAGTTGCCAATTTGCCCTACACGTTGATCTTCCTCGAATCCCCTTATCGCATCGTCGAAGCATTGGAAGATATTTTCACCACACTCGGAGACCGCCATCTCTGTGTTGCGCGCGAAATGACCAAAATGTTCGAGGAATACTGGCGCGGAGACGTGAGCGGCGCGCTGGAATATTTCAAGTCACAGCCTGCGAGGGGGGAATTTACGCTGGTGGTCGAAGGAAAGACGAAGGAAGAAAGAGAAGTGTGGACAGAGGATAAATTGCTGGCCGAAATCAAAAATGGGGTAAAGGCAGGCGAGGCGCCAAGTGAACTGGCCGGAAGACTCGCCAAAGAATCAGGGTGGAAACGGCGGGAGGTCTACAAACTGATCTCTTCTTGAACAGCGGAGGGCATCATGCAGAAAGCCAGTCTCGCAGAACGAATCTACAGTTGGACTGAAACTCTGACCATGGACAAACTTGTGGGGCAGGAAAACCCGGGTCCATTTTTCAAGTGGCTCTTCAAAATCCCGATCCTGCAATACAAGCTTGGCCTGGGCTGGATGATCGGACGCTACGTTCTCCTGCTCACCATCACCGGACGCAAAAGCGGAAAGCCGCGTCACACCCCGCTGGAATACATCTACGACCGCGAACATGACCGTTATCGAGTCGCGGCGGGCTGGGGAGGCAAAACGGACTGGTATCGCAACGTGTGCGCCAACCCTCACGTCACGGTACAGGTGGGGCGCAGGAAATTCCATGCCGTCGCCGAGAAGGCCTTGCCTGAAGAAGTCGCGCAATACATGATGACCGTCTCACAACGCCACCCGCACATGGACAGGGTCTGGAACCGCTGGTCCGATCAACCGGTGGATGGAACGTTTGAAAGCTACGTGTATGCGGCGAGGTTCTTTCCGTCGGTGTGGTTGAGGGAGGAGGGACTATAGACTGTGTAGCGCGAAAACCGGATGAAGGAATCTGTCTGTTCTTTATAACCCCAAAAATCTTCGCGCAAAACTGCGCACCAGCTTTGAAATTTCCATTGCCTCTTTCGCGTCTTCCAATACCGGGCCTTCGCCCGGGTAACGCGTTCGGACTGCATAATCCGTGAGTGTGTTCAGCAGTTTGGGATCCACTTCCAAAAATATCCCGACTGCTGAACAAAGATTATTCAGCATCAGCAAGTCATGTGTTTTGGGAAAGTCTGCGCCTTTTGAAACAAGCAAGGCTTTCATGTATTTCTCGGCACATTGTTGTGCGTGGAAACATGCGCCTGTGGGCAATGGCTTCTTTCTTTGAAGAGCAGATTTTGCCAGTGCAAAATCTTCTTCTGCTTTCCCCACCCATGCACGCGGGTTATTTGTTTCGCTCATACAAAACCTTGCCGCGCGTCAAAATCTCTTTCAGGAAGAAATCCCCGGAATCCAAAGCGGTTTCAATTTCCTTTGGCGTCTTGACTAGAATATCAACGGGAAATGGCCTGGGCAACAATAAACGCGAGACCTTCCAACTGCGTTCCTTGAGCGTTGCATTGGTCTTCATCACAACCAGCAAATCCACATCACTGTGTGGATTCGGCCTCCCATACGCGTACGAGCCAAATAAAACGATTTTTTCAGGTTTGAGTTCGTCCACAATCTTTTGAACGGCCGGACGCAACGATCTGCCCACAGAAACAGTCAAGCCTGCAGGGACGGTTCCAGGATGGCGCAAGCCGGATATGTTTACCGCAGTATTTGTCGTTGCCATAGGATCAGATTGTATATCAAATCAGTTGGACGGGCAACGTTCGGATACCTTGCTTATTCAGAGTGTTTTGCGCTATGCAGGTGGATGGGAGAATTCGTCCACGCGGTGAAGTACGGATGAGTATAATTATTCAAATTCAACTGTCCACTTTCTTCATTGGGACATCTAACAATAGGAGCTGCCTGTGCCTGAAGAATCCAAGAAACCCGAAGAAAAAAAGGAAGAAAAACCCACCCCCAAGGATAATCTCGTCGAGACGAAGCACTCTGTCCGGATCGGCGGGAAGGAGATCAAGTACACGGTCACAGCGGGGACAATTGTCCTTAAGGAGGAGACAGCCGATCGTGAGAAAGAGGCGGAGGGGGAAAAGCCTCGGGCGCAGATCTTCTTCATCGCCTACACAAAGGATGGGGTGAGAGACAGGTCGAATCGTCCGATCAGTTTTTCGTTCAATGGCGGACCCGGTTCATCGTCTGTCTGGCTTCATCTCGGCGTGCTGGGGCCGCGCCGCGTGGTCTTAAAGGATGATGGCAGCCTGCCCGCGCCGCCGTTCAAATTAACCGACAATCAATTTTCCCTGCTGGATGAAACCGACCTGGTTTTTATCGACCCGATGAGCACGGGATACTCGCGCCCAGTGGATGGACAGAAGCCAAAGGAATGGCACGGCTTCCGCAAGGATATCGAACTGGTGGGCGATTTCATTCGTTTGTATGCGACGCGTTATAAACGCTGGCTTTCGCCGAAATTTTTGATCGGTGAAAGTTACGGAACCACGCGCGCCGCGGGTCTTTCGGGTTATTTGCAGGATCGGCACGGCATGTATTTGAACGGATTGATGCTGATCTCTGCAGTGCTCGATTTCACCACAATTGACTTCAACCTCAACAATGACCTGCCGTATCTCATGTTCCTGCCCGCCTATGCCGCGACCGCCTGGTATCACCGCAAGCTGAGTTTGCAAATGCCCCTGCAATCCCTGCTCAAGGAAGTGGAAGCCTTCGCGTTCGGTGAATACGCCGCGGCCCTCCTCAAAGGTAATGCGCTCACACCAAAGGAACGCGCGGAGATCGTCAAAAAGCTGGCAAGTTACACGGGCATCTCGCCGGAATTCATCGAGCGCACGAATTTGAGAATCCTCGATCAGCACTACTTCAAGGAACTCCTGCGTGATCGCAACCAGGTCGTTGGCCGCCTCGACAGCCGCCTGCTCGGCAGGGATCGCATCGGTGTGACCGAACGGCCTGAGACTGATCCCCTGCTCAACGCGGTGCTTGGGCCGTACACCGCCGCGTTCTACGATTACGTGCGCGCCGAACTCAAATTTGAATCCGACCTGCCTTACGAGATCCTCACCGGCAAAGTGTGGCCGTGGTCGTATGGTGAGTTTGAGAACCAATACGTCAATGTTGCCGAGACCCTGCGCCAGGCCATGACAGTGAATCCGTATCTCAAGATTTTTGTCGCCAACGGATATTACGATCTCGGCACGCCGTACTTCGCTACAGAGTACACCTTCAACCACCTCGGCCTCGATGAAAACCTGCGTGATAACGTCACAATGGAATATTACGATGCGGGACACATGATGTACATCCACATGCCTTCGTTGAAAGGGATGAAACGCGATCTTTCAAAGTTCATCAAGAGCGCGGTGGGATAGTTCGTCCTTCGACTACGCTTCGCTTCGCTCGGGACGAAGCGTTAACCAAAAGATGAGCGGATTTGTCCTCCGCTCATCTTTTGGTTCGCTATACCATTACGGCTCCCAAACGTAGTGGACGGTTCCAAACAAATAAGGCACGCCATCGAGGTACTCGAAGCCGATGAGCCAGTTCTTCCAGTCAAGGTCGATTCCCGGTGTGGGTGGTTTGAGGACCGAGTAGTAATGGATGTTCGTGTATAGCCACGGATCGACAAACATGTTTGCATAGGATGGATCGTCACAATACAACCGGTAGCTGATGTTGAGCACCTCGGCCATATCCGGCTGGACGATCTGGGCAAAGGTTCCCACATCGGGGGTGCCGCTTGGCCCGGCTCCCCAATTGATCATCTGGGGGTCGGTAAAGATGGTTCGAGCAGTAATGGTCGTGTAATTGACAGGCATGGCGCCGCGCCAGTAATTTATCCTCGCACTGTGCTTCAGGCTGACCAGTGAAGCAAATTGATTTCCGTTGGATTGATTCACGGACTGCTTTAATTGGTCTATCAACTGTGTGACACGCGCATCGCCGCAGAAAGACTCGTGGGCCACGTATTCGGTCAGGTAGTAGGCATTGACCCAGCCTATACTGCCGTCCGGTCGCGCCACCTCCACCCACTGTACGTCACCTGCCATCCTGGTAGGCCCGGTACGCATCACGTTCACTGCATCCCATGGAAACGACCCAACGATGGGATAATCTGCCCCGGCATCGGACCGAATGTTGAGAACGTCATTCAAGCTAACCAGTATCACTGCATAAGGCCCAATCAAAGTGACCGGCGTTGGCGTGACGGTGGGGGTGGGAGTAAACGTGGGGGTCAACGTACAGGGAAGCGGCGGTGTGGGAACCGGCAAAGTCTCCGTGCGTGAGTTATTGGACTCATTGCTTTCCGCGGCCATGTTCGCCGGGTCAACCACTGCCGTGACCGGATTGAAGAAACCGGGACTGCTGGTGACAAAGAAGAGGGCGATTGTCTCGCCGACTCCCAATCCGCTTACGGACTGCTGCGCCTCATTCACCTGGACCGTAAAGCTGGCCGCCGCGGCCCGGCCCTGATTCTTCACCCAGAGTCGCACACCGAGCGGATCCTCCGGCATGAGACAGCCCGGATTCTGCAACTCATACCTCATCTGAGTGATCGCCAGATCAGGCACGGGGAAAATCCACACGAGTGTCGCAGCGATCTGCTCAAAGACAGCCGACTCAGCCGCCTCGTCGAAGACCGGCGGCGGGGTGAAATAATTGCCCGGATTGATGGAGTGCAGCATGAAGCTAAAACTAACGCAGACACTATCCTTCAGGGTCGAATAAGCCGTCCATTGATACAAGCTGCCCGCCGCGCCGTCTGCACCGCGTTCCTTGAGGAAGTTGATTCCATTGATCACCACCTGCGAAGACTCGATCATTTCGGGCGGGTATCCATATCCGAATGGACTGTTGCAGATGGCGGGGCTTTCGATCACGGACAGGCTAAGATATTTCTCTCTGAGATTGGTTCCCGGTGCGAATGGCAGATTGATTTTCACGTGGTTGTCATCCTGTTCCATGATCTGGCCCTGCGATGGATATTTGAACTGGAATCCGTATTTTGTGTTTGTGTAGGTCAAGCCATTCTCTACTTCGGAGGTGGGAGTCAGCGTGGGCGTGGGAGACGGAGTGAAAGTGGGGGTGATGATGCTCGCGGCTCGAACAATGCGCGGCGCGCCCCAGATGGCCCTGTCGCCGTATGGATAACCGGTTGCCAGTGTGGACAAAATGAAGCGCACACTCTGCCCGGCCAGCGGAGTCAGGTTAATGTCTGCGTTATAGAAGCGCCCATCATTTTGCTCGCGCCAACTCCAAAAGACGCTGGTGGAGCCGGCGGCGGTCATGGTTTCCAGGCGGAAAGTCACATAGCAATTGGCCCCGTACTCGCAGCCGACGGAAGACTGGAAATGATCGCCCGGCTGTACCGTGAAGGCCGGATAAATGCCCTGAATGTAACCGTTGTATTTGAATTGCGGCCCGGTCAAAAGTCCCGGCAGTGCAGCGGCTGAACCGTCTTCCAAATGCGGAGCATCGGATCTGACGACAAATCCTGCAATATCGGCATCCACTCCAGGGCAGGGTAACGCGCCTGCGCCATTTTTCCATTGCGCCGCGCAGACGTTCTCCGTGAAGTCATAACCGGTGTTGACCGGCGCGCCGCCAGAGACGTTGATCTGCAGCCAGAAGGGCATGTCTGCATTCGAGCTGATCCCAAACAACGCACCGGCTGGGTTACTTAAGACCCAATTGCCTCGATACAGGCCGCTGGTGGTTGGCGCGGTCATGTTGATCGTCAGGTCCACGCTTTGGCCGGGCGCAATTTGTGCGGGAAGATTAATGGCTGTGGGCGCGTTCATCTGCCCGCCGCTGTAAAAGATCGCTTTGTAGTCGGTCGTCCACGCGCATGAGCCGACGTTCTTCAAACGCCAGGTCTTGCTGAAAGCCGCGCCCGGAGCGAAGAGTGTGCCATCCGGCACAGTAATATCGGCCACAAAGGCGGCTTTATCACAACCGGAAGGCACGATGGGCGGAGGGGATGCGAAAGGCGTCGGAGAGGGCGTCATCGTTGGGTAGGGAACCGGGGTCACCGTGATGGGTGGAGGATTTCCCTCGGCGCGGACAATGCGCGGCGAACCCCAGATCGCGCGGTCACCCTCGGCGCTTCCGGTTGCGAGCATCATAAGGACAAAGCGCACACTTTGCCCAGCCAGCGGACTCAGATCCAGGTTGACCTGATACGCCCGCCGGTCATTCATCTCCCTGCGCGTCCAGAAGGTTTTTGCCTTGCCGGATGTTGTGACGTAATCCAGGCGAAACGTCACGTAGCAGCTTGTTCCATATTCGCACCCCACAACCGACTGGAACCGGTCGCCTTGTTGCACGGTGTATTCGGGGTAGGTCGCTTGAATGAAGCCATTGTATTTATACTGCGGCACAGTCAGCAGGCCGGGCGTGGTGTAGACCGCACCATCCTCCAAATTTGGATAATTCACCACTTGGGCATAACCGCGATAATCCCCGCTTGTGCCGGGAAACGGCAATGGACCCGCCCCGCTTTTCCACTGGGCATACGGGGCGGAAGCAACCAGGTCAAAAGTAACCATTGCTTCCTGCAGCACGTTGATCTCCACCCAAAAGGCTTTATCTGCCGATGAACCGATCCCGAATACCGTTCCTGATCCATCGCTCAATTTCCAGAATCCACGATAAATCCCCGGTGCAGAGGGCGCGGTCATAACCACGGACAGATCCACCCTTTGGCCGGGCGTCACGTGCTTCGGCAGGTTGATCGAAGCGGGTGCGCCCAGGCTGTCCCCGCTTACAAACACGAGGCTGTATGTTGTGTCCCACGTACAGGAACCAATGTTCTTCAAACGCCAGGTTTTAGTGAATATTGTTCCCGCCGCAAACGGTGTGCCGTCTGGTACGCTCAGGTCGGAAACGAACTGAGCCCAGTTGCAATATGTCGCCGCCATTGAATGAAATGCCAATTGTGAAAACAACATTCCCGCCATTAAGATCAAAGAGACAATCTTTCGCCAACTCATTGAATCCTCCAGCCAGCACGGACAGGTCAATCAAAAACCTTGTCCCCTCTCTTTGTGCTTCGTAATCATCATAGCACGCAGAAAACGCGCAAACATTGAGACATCATTACCTTGATTTCAAGGAAACGCTCCGAAACCTGCAAACTTTTGTATAATTGAACCATGAACCTTGATAACCTCACCCTCTTCAAACAACTCGACACCCTGAACATGCTCGGTGAAATTGACGGCCTGCCCGATCAATTAAAGACCGCATGGGATTTGGGACAGACCCTGCCGCTTCTCCCTGCAATTGACTTCCAACGCGTGGTCATCACCGGCATGGGCGGATCGGCGATCGGGGCGGACCTCGCATCTGCTTTCGTTATGGACAAATGTCCGGTCCCCGTAATTGTCCACCGCGATTACGGTTTGCCCGCGTTCGCCAAAGGCAAAGAGACGCTGGTGATTGCATCGTCACACTCCGGCAACACCGAAGAGACGTTGGATGCTTTTACCGTTGCCTTGAAAAACAAGTGCGCGATTCTCGCGGTCTGCACGGGCGGCGAATTAGCCAAGCGCGCCAAAGAAAACGAACTGCCCCTGTGGTCGTTCAATCACAGCGGACAGCCGCGCGCCGCGGTGGGATTTTCCTTCGGTTTACTACTGGCTTTGTTTGCAAGATTGAATCTCATCCCCGACCCCGCAAAGGATGTGGAAGCCGCGGTCGCCGCGATGAAGAAATCACAGGAACACCTGCGCGCTGACGTGCCCGCCGTGAACAATTCCGCCAAACGTTACGCAGGCCAGTTGATGGGACGCTGGGTCACAGTGATGGGCGCGGGGATTCTCGCTCCTGTGGCGCGCCGCTGGAAGGGGCAGATCAACGAGATTGCGAAAGCAGGCGCGAATTTTGAATTCCTGCCCGAAGCCGATCACAACACTCTCGCCGGAACGCTTCATCCCGAAGAAGTTCTCAACCCGCACACAATGACCCTCTTCCTGCGTTCCCCGTCCGATCACCCGCGCAACCGCCTGCGCAGTGACCTGACGAAGCAGATCTTCATGGTCGAGGGCCTGAACACGGATTACCTCGATGCACGCGGCGATTCCCCTCTCGCGCACATCTGGACGTTGATCCTCTTTGGCGATTACATGGCCTATTATCTGGCGATGGCCTACGGTGTCAACCCCACCCCCGTGGAAGCGCTGGTCAATTTCAAGCACGCGATGAGCGAAGCAAAATAAACCTGGAAGCGGCGATCAATATGAATCCAAAAAACCGCGGCTACTTCTTCCGTGCCGCGGTCTTTCATTTACCTGTCTACTTGTTTCCCTGTCTCCCCTTCCCTTACGGCTCCAAACACGCAGGAATGGAATCGCTTTGACCGTCCGGGGCTTGTGTGTTTCCATTCTGGTCGTAAATCTTCACATATTGAATAACGGGGAATTGCTTTAAATTCACCCTCAATACGTCTGCAATGGTATAAGTTGCGCCATTGCTGTTGCACTCGCCTTTGAGATAAACACGCGCAATGCCGCCTGCAACTTCAAATTTGCTGTAGCCCGTCGCGCCGCTGTAAATGGCAATCCATTTGTAGGTGTTCTTTTCGGTAAAGCCGGGACCTTTGAAATATTCATCCAGCACAAGTTGCGGGAAATTCGCGGATGATTTCGCCCAGCGCACACCCGCAACTTCATACGGAGGCGTTCCAGCGTTGTACTTTTTCTGGTCCACAAAATAGACATTGATCTTTGTGTACAGCGGCGTGGCAGTAGGGCGCGGTGTGCGCGTGGCTGTCGGTGTGCGTGATGGCGTGCGCGTGGTGGTGGGCGTACGCGTACTCGTGGGAGTCTTCGACGGCGTGGGAGTGTTCGTCACAGTGGAGGTGGGCGTGAAGGATGGGTCGAGGCAGATCGGTTCCGAGTCTCCTGCGCCATCCGGGTTTTGCGTCTGCCCGAACTGATCGTAGATTTTTACAGCCCGGATATTCCCGAACTGTTTGAGGTTGAGCGTGATCAAATCTGCGATGGTGAAGTTCTTGCCGCTGGGGGTACATGCGCCGTTCAAATGGACTTTCGCCACATCGCCGCTGACCTCCAATTTTGAATAACCGGTAAAGCCGTTGTACAAAGCGATGTATCCCAATGACCTTTCGGTTGAGCCGGGACCTTTGAAATATTCCTTCAGCGCCGCCTCAGGCCGGTTGGCAGAGGAAGCGGCCCAGCGTTGGCCGGTCACTTCATACGGCGGCGTGTTGGCATTCAACCTGTTTCGATTGGCGAAGTAGACATTGATTTTGTAATACAACGGCGTGGCGGTCGGGCGGCGCGTATGCGTCGCAGTGGGCGTGCGTGAGGCGGTGGTCGTCCGCGAGGGGGTGAACGTTTTGGTGGGGGTGCGCGTGTTCGTGGAAGTCTTCGTGACGGTGGGCGTGCGCGTTGACGTGGGAGTCCTCGTCGCTGTGGATGTTCGCGTGGAAGTGGGGGTATTCGTCACTGTGGGGGTGCGTGTCACAGTGGGGGTAAAACTTGGGGTAAGGGTAACAGGTGTCGGCGGGGTCGGAGTCGCATCTCCAACGTAGACGAATTGAACGGAGTCCGCGCCAACTTCAAGGGAGGAAACCGCGCCCGGTTCGTCCTTTGTCTGATTTGTGAGTTTGATGAATTCATCCCCGGCGCTGTTGAAGTTGTATTTGCCCACGTAAAGCCAGCCGTCGCTTGCATAGAAGCGGTTCGGGTAAACGACCTGGTTGATGTAGACGCGGTCGACTTCGGCATTGTGCTGGATGTCGTAAAACGCGCCTTCGCTCGTGGCATGAATGGCGGGAACGCGGATGTACACTGCGTATTGGCCGGGTGTTGCTCCCTGCGGGAATGCCCACTGACCTGAGCAGGTGGGCGCGGTGACGCGCGCTTTTGCAAAGCGCATACTGCCGCCCGTCGCGCTGGATGCGGATGCAACGTTCCAGCACGAGGCCGGGCTTTCGCTGAAGCCGCCGCTGCCATCGTCCACGATGATGCCGTTGCCCGGCGCGGCGGGAAAATCGAGCGGGTTGCCCGAAGGGAAGATCTCTGCGCCGTAATAGATCAGCGAAGGGTTCGAGACCCACAACGACTCGCGCTGGTTGGCGCTCCACGGGTCGGCCTCACTTCCGGTCCAGCCGTACGGGTCAACTGCCTTGCCTGCCGGGTTGACCACGCGCAGATGAAGGTGAGGACCGGTGGAGTTGCCGGTGTTGCCGCTAAAGCCGATCCATTCACCGTGCTGAAAGAACACACAGCCCGGCGAGGAGCATCCCTGCACAGCCACCGCGCTCATGTGCCCGTAGGACGTTGAATAACCGTTGGGATGATGCAGCCTCACGTACAGACCGAGACTGACCTTGTGATTCTGCGGGTCCCACCAGCCGGAGTAAATGACCTGGTCCGTATCTGCGGCGGCATACAGCGGGCGGTAACTCAGGCCATAATCAATGCCATCGTGCCCGTCGTAAGCCAGCCAACTGCCGAGGCTGTAGGACCAGTAAATGCCGTAGCCCGCATCGCATACGCCGGGTTCAGGGGGAGGCGTACCCGGGGGCGGAGGCTGGGGACAATTCTTGCGCGCCTCCGCACCGTTGAATGCAACCACGCGTTTATCGGCGACGTAATTCGGGCTGGTATGATCGAAGACCGATTCCTGCGAAGCCGTGCCGGGATAAGGGGGAAACAAAAACGCGGTCACAGCCTCATCGGGCGCGGCAAAAGCCCCTGTTCCCGAGCCGCGTGCGCCGAGCAGAAGACTCACGATGAAGAGGGCGGTGAAAATTGTTTTTGTGCGAAATCGGATCACGGCCATTTTTCCACGGTTATTGCGCTTGCCGTTTGAAAGCAGTTGCACCGCGCGCGGGCAGGGTATACGCTTCGCGCAACTGCATCCCAAACGGGATTACGGTATCGGCGTTGCCTGTGAAGTTTGCACGGAGGCCAGTGTGGCGAGCACCACCTCGGCCTCCTGGATGCACAGATCGGCTTCTTCCTTGAACGTTACTTCAAAACCAGTATAAATATTTGCGTCGCCGCCGAGATACGTCACGAACCGGCGCGCGCCATTGAGATAAGCTGTGCTGATCTCGAATTCCATCGTTCCGAGTTTGCGTACATCATGGTCCACGTTCATGTTGGACGGCAGGCCGCGTCCCGTTGCCGTGGAGATCACGCAATATTCGATGCCGCGATGACCGATGGCCGGGAAGCCGTAGCTGTCGGTGGTCAGTGCCCAGATTTCGGGGTCATATTTTACGCGGAAGAAAAAGCCCGGTTTTGAATCGCCGAGGTACGTCGGTTCCCCGTCCCAGGCCAGCAGGGCGGGTGAGTTTGCGAGCGGTGTTGGCAATTCAAGCGGGGGCAGGGACGTTTCGGTGGCGGTCGGCCCGGAGGTGGACGATGGCGAAGGCACAACAGACGGTTCTACAACGGTGGGCGTAGGCTGGGGTAGAGTGGGGGACGCAAGGACTTCCGGGGAGAGTTCGGCAGGCGCGCTGGAATCGGCCGCGCGTTCCGCAATTTGGGTCGCTGGCGCGCCGCAGGATGTCAATAACAAGGCGAGAAGGATTAACAATATTTTCCGCATTTGGACTCACTTTCGCATCCAACTCGGACAGCAGGCTGATTCCGTTAAAACAGGTTTAATCTCATCTTTGAGTAGATCCACAACCTGCGAGTCCATTCTACCATTTATGACGTATTGAAAGAACAACTTGTTTCCGTCCGGTGACCAATGCGGGGTCTCGGCGCGGCCTTCGTCAAAGTGCGTGACTTGTGTGATCTCATTGGCCGCAACGCCAACAACGTAAATATTGCTTACCAGCGCGTCCGCGGATTCATTTGCGCGTGTATCATCCGCGTTTTCGCGCACCACGAACGCGATCTGCATCCCATCCGGTGACCAGTTCGCCGCGTAACCGTGACCTGCATCCGCGTCGGCGAGTTTGCGCGCATTCGAGCCGTTTGCATTCATCAGCCACAATTCGCCAACCGTGAATGGGACCTGCGAATCGGGGATTTTGATGAAGGCGATTTGCCTTCCGTCCGGCGACCAGCACGCGTAAGCGATGTAATTTTCCTTGTCCGCGTACACTTGTTGGACGATGTTCCCGTCCTTTTTTGCGAGCCACATTTCACTGCCGAAGCCAAGCCCGCGCGAGAAGGTGAAGGTGAAGTCGGAACCATTGGGTTTGGGTGCGAGGTCGTAGGTCAATTCGGTGACGGGAACGAAGTCGTGTGTGCCATCTGCGTATGCGCGCTGGATCTGCGGGTTTCCCGTCGAATTGACTTTGAGAAACACGGCTTTGCCATCATTTGTCCACGCGAGGAAATGACTGTCAGCTTCGGTGAATGCCGGTGAAAGGGAACCAGTCTCGAGGTCCAGAAAAAGAACCGTTTGCCCGTAGGCGCAGGATAATTCAACAGCGAAGAGAATCCCGCGCGGGGCCGGGAAAATGTCGAAGAGTCCGCAGTCAGGTGGAAAAGAAAGAGGCAGTTCTGCAACAGGTTGAAAATCGTCGGAGAGTTCGATGAGTGCCGGGGGCGAGAAGCGGAAGACATGGAGCGTGTTTTGGGCGGGGGAAGCAGGGGAGCAGGCAAAAAGAGCGAGCAATAAACAAAGAACAGCGATCAACGGGAGACGATGTAAACGCATGCAAGTATTATACAAGCGACAGGGTTATAATCGTCACGCAATCGCAAATTGCCAATCCAAAACTTGTACTGAACTTGTCGAAGTATCGGAAATCGAATCATGCACATACTTGTCACCAACGACGACGGCGTCCAGGCGCCGGGACTTCTCGCCCTCGCGCAGGAGATGCGCAAACTCGGAAAAGTGACCGTCTTCGCGCCGGACCACAACTGGTCGGCTTCGGGGCACGTGAAGACGATGGAGCGACCCCTGCGCGTGCGCGAGACCACCCTGGCCGACGGCTCATCTGCATTCATGTCCGATGGCGCACCGTCAGATTGCGTGGCCCTGCCTTTGCTTGGGCTGATCGAAGAGGAAGTTGACCTCGTCGTTTCGGGCATCAACCCAAACGCCAACATCGGTCATGACGTGACGTATTCCGGCACGGTCACTGCCGCGATGGAGGCGGTGATCGCGGGTGTGAGAGGCATTGCCGTTTCGCTGGATTCGCCCGAAGGCCACAGGGGCGCGCTGGATTATTCGACCGCCGCAATCGTGGGTCGGCGCGTGGCGGAGAAGATCCTCGCGGATGGCCTGCCGGAGGGCGTGGTGTTGAACGTCAATGTGCCGTATCTCGAAGAGAAGGAACTGAGGGGATACCTGGTCACCCGCCAGGGACTGCGCGTCTACCGCGACGCGCTCGACCAGCGGATTGATCCGCGCGGCAAGCCGTATTACTGGATCGGCGGTGAATCTCCAACCGGCGTAGCCGAAGAAGGCACGGATTTCGGCGCGCTTGCGGAGGGATTCGTCTCGATCACGCCGTTGCAGTTGGACCTCACCAACTACAAAGCGATGGACGTGTTGAAGAAGTGGAAATTCAAGTGAGAGGAGACTTTGATGTCTCTCATGTCAATGAACAAAGAAGTTATTGGAAACTACTGGACCGAATTTCTCGACAGCCTGCCGCCGGACTCTCCCTACCATCGCAAAAGTTATGTAGCGGAAAGTCTGGGCGATAACCCGGCGCTGGCCGATGAACTTGGCCGCCTGATCACAAAGGGCATCAAAACCGGCACGTGCTCGGCCTTGTGGGAATGGGAGGCGGAGGGCAGCCCGATCCCGCAGCCGGGGCTGATCTCCATTGTGCTCAATGGACAGAACCGACCCTTGTGCATCATTGAAACCACGGAAGTGTACGTCTGCCGCTTCAATGCGGTGGATGAAGAGTTTGCGCATTCGGAGGGCGAAGGCGACCTGTCCCTGCAATACTGGCGTGAAGCGCATACGCATTTCTTTTCGCGGGTGCTTCCAAAATTTGGCAGGGAATTCAGCGAGGACATGCCGCTGGTGTGCGAACGGTTTAAAGTTATCTACAAATAAGGAGTCCACGTGCCTTACCTTGCCTCTGAAACCCGCTACAACTCCATGCCCTACAACCGTGTAGGCCGCAGTGGACTCAAACTCCCCGCCATCTCACTTGGCTGGTGGTACAACTTCGGCGGCCTCGACGTGTTCGAGAACGGACGCGCCATCGCCCGCCGCGCGTTCGATCTGGGCGTTACGCACTTCGACCTTGCCAACAATTACGGCCCTCCGCCCGGTTCTGCCGAGGAGACGTTCGGCCAGCTTTTCAAGCAGGATTTCCATCCATATCGCGACGAACTTATCATCTCCACCAAGGCGGGCTGGGATATGTGGCCCGGCCCGTACGGCGAGTGGGGTTCACGCAAATACTTGTTGGCGAGTCTCGACCAGTCTCTCAAACGCATGGGACTCGATTACGTGGACATCTTTTACAGCCACCGCCCTGATCCTGATACGCCGTTTGAGGAGACGATGGGCGCGCTCGACTCAGCTGTCAGGCAGGGAAAGGCCCTTTATGCCGGCATCTCAAGCTACAGTCCGGAACAGACGCGGGAGGCGGCGCGCATCCTCCGTCAAATGGGGACTCCCTGTCTCATCCACCAGCCGTCCTACAATATGTTCGACCGCTGGATCGAAAATGGATTGCTGGATGTGCTGACCGACGAGGGCATCGGCTGTATCGTCTTCTCGCCTCTCGCGCAGGGACAGTTGACTGACCGTTACCTGAAAGGAATCCCGTCTGACGCGCGCGCCAGCAAAACTGTCCGCGTTTGGTTGACCCCCGACGACGTAAAAGAGAACCTTCCCAAAGTACAAAAACTGAATGAGCTTGCCCAACAACGCGGCCAATCCCTTGCGCAAATGGCACTGGCATGGGTGTTACGCAAACCCGCGGTTACGTCCGCGTTGATCGGCGCGAGCAGTGTGCGGCAGCTCGAAGACAACCTTGCCGCGTTGAATAAATTGAAATTCAGTGATGATGAGTTGAATACCATTGAGAGCATTCTAAAATCATGACGGTAGACGGTAGACCGTGGACCGTTTTTATCGTCCACGGTCTACCGTCCAAAGAGGCAAACATGGACTTCTTCAAAAAACTCTTCTCCGGTTCAGCGAAGCCATCATCGAGTCTTTTCACCTTCACTGTCAAGTGCAACCGCTGCGGCGAGGCTATCGAAGGACACGTCAACTTGAGCAACGATCTTTCCGCGGAATACGAAGATGACCGCGAAGTGTTCTTTGTCCGCAAAGTATTGATGGGAAGCGGGCATTGCTTCCAACAAATCGAAGTTGAGATGAAGTTTGACGCAAACAAGCAACTGATTGAAAAAGAAATTCTGGGTGGAAAATTTGTGGAATAACATGACCGGACTCCAAAGCGTTGCCCTGAGCCTGTCGAAGGGTCTCCTGACTATGGAGTTTTCACCCCAACATCCAACGTCGGGAGACGTTGGACTCCTATAACACCAGAATGCGAATAGCAGCCAAAATCATCCTCGCGCTCCTCGCCGCGCTTCTTCTCATCGAAACCGCGTTCTCGCTGAAGTGGCCCATCGCACACGACGAAGCGCCGCTCTTCTACGAAGCCTTTCTCATGCGCGGCGAAGGCCGCGTTCCCTATCGCGGCATCTTCGACTTTCAAATGCCCGGCAGTTTCGCCGCTTATTACGCCCTCGGCCTCCTCAGCGGCTTCGACGGTCTTCGCATCCGCATCCTCGACCTCCTCATTCTCACAGCACTCCTCGTTATCGCGTTTTTTACCATGCGCGGCTTCGGCAAATCCACCGCGCTTGCCGCCGCGCTCCTCTTCGGGTTGAAATATCTCGAAGGCGGCCCGTCCATGTCACTGCAACGCGAATATCTTTTGCTCATCTTCGTCGCGCTTGCAGTTTGGATAAACATGCGTGACGACCTGACTCCCAAACACCGCCTGCTCATCGGATTTTTCTTCGGTCTATCGGCAGTCATCAAACCCCACGCATCGCTCGGACTCGTCCCCATCCTGCTCTTTGACATGGCAGGCATGATCAAATCCCAAAACCTGACTCCGTTAAACGCCGCCCTTCAAAGCGGACTCCCAACCCTGAGCGGGTTTCTCGTTCCGGTAATCGGAGTCTTTGCATGGCTGGGATTCACCGGCGCGTTGAGTCCATTCCTTGATATAGCCAAAAACTACTGGCCGTTGTACGCGCAGATCAACGGGCAGATGGAGGTCAATGCCGGGGCGGCGCGCTGGTCATTTATGCTGGATCAGGTTTGGCGTCTGGGTGGAAGCGGGACTTGGATCATCCCTGCCGCGCTGGGAGTTTATCTAAATCGAAACAAACAAACCTGGCTTTTGGCAAGTCTCGCGTTATGTTATGCCATTTACCCTGCCTTCTCAGGACAGTTCTTCCCGTATCATTACATCCCGTTCGTTTATTTCATTGTGTTGTTAGCCTCGCTGGCGATCATTGAACATCCTTCATCTTTCTTATTTCGTTTTTCTTCCTTCATCCTTCTTCTTGTTATTCTTGCAAATATTCATCCTGCCCCTGTCTTCCTGCGGCAACTCGGAGGCAAACCCATCGTCACATCCACTGACCGCGCCGCGGAGATTGCACTTTATCTTGAAGAGAATCTCGAAGAGGGCGACACAGTCCAGCCGCTGGATTGGACAGGCGGCACCCTGCTTGCCATGCTCGAAACGCGCGCGCGTATCGCCACGCCGTTCGTATTTGATTTTTATTTCTATCATCACGTTTCGCAGCCATATATCCAAAGTTTGCGCGCGAAGTTTATGAATGATTTGCAGGCATCACCGCCGCGCTTCGTTGTCGAAGTCACCGCGATTGACAAGCCGTGGATATCAGGCCCGGGCACCAGCCGTGAATTTCCCGAACTGCGCGCATTTCTGGATGGGAATTATTCCGTTACAATCCAGAAGGATGATTATGTGATTTATGAAAGACGTTGATATTCCTTCGTCCTGAGCGGAGCCGCACGCATTTGTTCTTTGTGCGGCGTAGTCGAAGGGCAATTTATGAAAGCAATCGTTTCCTCGCTATGCAAATTCGTTCCACCTGGCTTTCCCGCGTCACCTATCTCTACCTCCTCCTGCCCTTTATCATCTTCTGTCTGGGCTGGCTGAGATTGTCCATCGCGCTTTCTATCGCCGCGCTGATGTTATGGGCGTTGTGGAAGTTGTGGAGTCCAAAACATGGTCTTGAGCTTGCCGATGAGTCTCCTGACTATGGAGTGCAAAATCGGGAGATTTTGCACTCCATAATCCCCGCCATCCTCCTCACCGGCCTGTGGGTCTTCCTCTCCGGCGTGGGCGGATACGCCTTCCAAAATTGGGATCATCACTGGCGCAACGCGGTTCTGCGTGACCTCATCACTTTCGATTGGCCGGTCGTTTATTCATCCCCCGAACGCGGACCGATCAAAATGCTGGTTTATTACGTGGGTTACTGGCTTCCCGCCGCGCTGACAGGAAAATTGCTCGGATGGAAATTCGCCAACCTCATCCTCTTCCTGTGGACGTGGCTCGGTGTTTTGCTCGTCACTTTGCACCTTGGCCTTAAGCTCAAAACGTCATCGCTCAAAGCCATCCTGTTGTTCATCGTCTTCAGCGGCATGGACGCGCTCGGCGCGCTAATTTTCGCAGGCGATTACCCAACCTTTTGGCCTCCCGTTCAGCACCTTGAAATTTGGGGCGGGAATTTACAATATTCCTCCTTCACCACTCAATTATTCTGGGTGTTCAACCAGGCTGTCCCGGCGTGGTTGTGTATTTCAATGTTTGTCACCCTGAGCCCTTCGACTTCGCTCAGGATAGATTCCGCGAAGGGTCTCCAATTTGGCAGTAGAGATTCCTCGCTCCCCAAAGAACGGGTCGCTGCCAAGAAACAAGGAGTTAAAACCCTTTTTGCCACGAATTTCGCGGATGAGCACGGATTTTTAAAACCAATTCGCGAAAATTCGTGTAATTCGCGGCTGAGATCTTGTTTCTTTCGCTTTGAACAGCGCTCTTCCCTGCGCTGTGGTTTTACTCAGAATGACACATGTGGGCAAAAAACCTTCATCTGGTCTCTCTGCTTCTTCTTCGCCCCGCTCGCGTCGCTTGGCTTGTTGCCTTATCTTCTTATTGAATGGTTTGGACACTACTCAAAAATAAAAACGGACGCTGATTTACGCAGAAAAACGCAGATAAACAAAAATGAATCAGCGAAATCCGCGTTTATCAGCGTCCTGAAAGAATGGATTAAGTTCCTTCACTTTGGTTTGCTTCTTGCAGGCGCGGTGATCGTTTTCATTTCATACTTCTTCTTTTCATCCAACACCGCTGCACAAGAGCGTGGATTTCAGGCGCTCGCCCTGAAAGATGTCATCGTGTTCCTCCTGCTCGAAGGCGGAATTCTCTGGCTTTTGCTCGCGCCGCGCCGCTGGAGTGACCCGCGTTGGGCGGTGACCGGCATCCTGCTTTTCATCATGCCGTTCATCCAATTCGGCAGCGGACGAGATTTTGTCATGCGCGCATCTATTGCGCCGCTGTTCTATCTAATGGTTTGGACGGGCGAGGCTTTTTTTACCACGAAGACACGAAGTCACGAAGTCACGAAAAGTTTTGTTTCTTCGTGGCTTGGTGACTTGGTGGCGGGAGATCGCCAAAACCCGCGCTGGATGCGAATTACCTTGTTTGTTTGCCTGTGCCTCGGCGCGCTTACCCCGCTTTACGAGATCAACCGCTCTATCTATCGGACGTTTGAGTATTATTTCATCCTGGATAACAGCCAGCGCGCCTTGCCGCCCGCCAAGCCCGCCACGCACCTTGAACAGGGAGTCGCGCCCGAAGCGGAACATCCCGGCTCGCTCGCCGCGGATGATATTCAAACGCTGGCTTTCATGGATGATAAACTCTCGAAAAATTTCATTGCCAATGTAAGGCAGTCATTGTATTATCGGTTTCTCGCGCCGCGTTGATCAGGAAAACATACCTGACATGTCTCATCCGCGCTGTTGTTAATCGTAATGCTCGCGTGGACATAGGTCATAATTGACCAACTCCTCGCGGAGACATGTCAGGTCTTTAGTGCCAGGAGAATCTTATGCCCGGTTTTTCCTCCCCTCCCAATCCGCAAGCCTACTACCAGCAAGTCTGGGAAATCGTCCGCCAAATCCCGCGCGGGCGCGTTGCCACGTATGGTCAGGTCGCGAAAATGCTCCCGCCGCCGATGGGTGTGGAGATCGAGGCCTATAACGCCTTCGGCGCACGCTGGGTGGGCGGCGCGATGGCGGCCTGTCCCGACGATGTGCCGTGGCAGCGCGTGATCAACTCGCAGGGAAAGATCAGTGAAAGACCCGGCGCGGAGAGGCAGCGTCAATTATTGGAAGAAGAGGGGATTGATTTTGTAAAAGATAAAGTGGATTTGAAAAAGTATGGCTGGAAAGGGTTGGGCAATGACAATGTTGAACAGCCATCGCTATTTTGATTTGAACATGCTCATCCCGCCAACTCCACCACCAGCGTATCCAGAGCCAGGTCCAACGTGACCTGGCCCGTTTTTACCCCCTCGTCAATCCGCAGCAATTTGTGATAAATGCTTTCGAGCGACTCGATTGAAAAACGCGCCGCCTGGTTCGTCGTTTTTTCAGCGACATACGGATGCACGCCCAACGCTCTTGCCACATCATCCTTGTTGCCGCGGCCATCCAAAATTTCACGCGCCTGGATCAACAAGCGAAACTGCCGCACGACCATTCCCCACAACGAAAACGGATCTTCATTCTCAAGCAAGCGATGCAAAAGATGCTGCGCGGATTTGCCGTTTCCAATTGACAACGCATCCACGAAATCGAAAACGCTTTTCTGCGAAGTGACGATACAAACCGCTTCCACATCGGACCCGGTAACTGGCCGCGCCCAATTGACATACGCCAGCAGTTTGGCAATTTCCATCCCCGCCTGACGCGTATCCACGCCGATCATTTCGGCGAGTTTCGCCGCGGCTGGAGGATCAATTTTGCCGCCCTGATTCTTCGCTTCATTGACGATCCAGCCTGCCATGTCTTTCTGGCGCGGAAGCATATAGGCTTGTGTTTTGATGGCCGCACTATTTTTGCCCGCCCATTTCATCAGCCAATGCCTTTCAGCCTCCTTTGGCTCAACCAATTCGTGGATTACCAGCCGCGCGGTGTCTGGCGTGTTGCTGAGGAACTCTTCAAATTTCTTGCGTGCGCCCGGGTTGTTATACTTCGCCGACGGATTCCCTAAAATAACCAGCCGCTTCGACGCGAGGAACGGCATGGCATTGACCGCGTTGTTCAGTTCGTCCTCGCTCATGGTACGCGCTTCGAGCCGAGCCGTGTTCATCCCCGCGGTGGTGGGATCGGAAAAGTCCGACTCGAAGTCTTTGATTTTGCGCGCAATGGCAAATTCGTCGTTGCCGTAGATGAAGATGATGTTGGGCATAAATTCATTAGCCACAGAGACGCAGAGTCACAGAGGTGCTTTTTTTCTTTCCCCGAGGCTCTGTGACTGATATGAAAATAAGTCGTTCAGCCGTCGTCATCCGTTTATCCGTTTTGCGAAGCAATCCGCTTTCGAATCCGTTTACGCTAAACTGCATTCAATTTTCATCCTTTGGGGTGAACTTCGTTCATGGATACTCTGCGGCAAATTAACGCGTTATAACCCGGTGTACGTTGCGTGAGATGGGGACAATGTCAATGATTTTCATGTCGCCCAGGTCTGCTTCGGTGGTGATGTTGGCCTGGAGCCAGGGGCCTGCGGGCTGGCTGAGCAAATACCCGAACGCGGCGAAGACGACCGCCAGCGGGATCAGCCAGAGTCGCCAAAAGGTGGATTTTGCCCCTCGAAGCGGAATCCAGCCAAAGGTCCCCGCGAGAAGCGTTGTGACGGCGAGGTTCGTGCCACAGCCCGCGTGAATCGCAAGTTTGGATTCGCCGCCGCGCAGGCGGGTCATCGCTTCGGTGGAGGCAGTCCAGATTTCCTGAGTGTCGAATTTACCGAGGAGGAAGAAACCTGTCGGATTGGAGTGTCCGGCCATGTGCTGGTTGGGATATTTGCGCGCAAGCACGTGAAGCGTGGCGTGTTCGAGCGCATGGTTACGCCGGGTTTCGAGAATGAGGGGAAGGTCGAGGATCATGCGATGATTATAGCGTTAAAGTAGTACGTACTGCGGGATTTATTCATACTCCGCAGTACGCACGATTGAAGACAGAATTGCAAGAGTTAATTTGCGGAAGATGTTGTTTCCAATGTGACCGTTTCGGTGCTCCCTGCCGTTGCCTGAATAAATCCGATATACATCAGGACTGCGCCGATAAATTCGCTCAGGTAAAGCATGTCTGTAATCCCCGCCTTGAGGAAAGTTCCACCCATCGCAGGTGACAGCGCTCCGGCGGCAATCAGGATGTTTCCAAACATGCGGCTGGCAAGGATCTTCTTGCGCCAGAAAAGGAAGGCGGAATAGATGGCGCCGCCCACGAGCGTGATCGTGCCATAGATGTTGAGCAGGATCGTCAGAAGGATGGTGAGGCCGTTGCGCGTGAGAATATCCTTGTATTGCTCGGAAGCCGGACGGGCGACATCATAAGCCGCGGCGTTCGCGGGAGCGCTGAGAATCAGGATAAAGGCCAGCGCAGAGACTGCGGCCAACACCCAGGTGATGATTTGCGCCGTGTTTCCTTTGCGGACGAGAAGATGAACGCTTCCCATGCCAAGCCAGGCAGCAGTGAGCATTGCGCCGGTCAGGTACCAAATTTTCAGCACAAAGGTATTGAAGGTTAAGCTGAGAATCACTTCGCTGAGCGTTCCGAGGCCGTAGAAAAACAAGCCGACGGCCCAAAGCAGGAGATGAATCCCGCCGCGTTGGCGATAGCGGCTGTAAACGGCAATTACAAATGCAAATGTGATAACGGTGGAGAGGTACGGAATGTAGGTCATGGAATTTCCTTTGCGATATAAATTATGCTGAAGGAGTTATGCCCAACAGCGATAAGCCAACAATGACAAGCACGCCCAGCAGGGCAAGCACCAGGATAACCAGCAAAACCGGGACAAGTTTTTCCGTGAGACCGGAAGGAGAAAACCGTTTGGACCGGCGGGTTTCAGGCATGAATCATTTCCTTTTCATTGGTTTCATGGCCGCCGCGGATGTATCAATGCCGAACTCAAAAATAAAACACCAACCTTTAGTGCTTGGCATTCTCCAGCTTTTGGAAGGTCTGCAAAAGACTGATCAAAATCTCATCGGTAAACGTGTGCATCTTGGTGTACATCTCGGTTGATTGTTTGGCCGATACCTTTGCGTCGCCGTAAACTTTTATGACCGATTCGATCAACACATCCCGAAAGAATAAAAATGCCTTGGCGGCGTCCACGTAACTCAATTGATAGCGGCGCGCGCGCGAGGCATATTCGTACCCGATGGCGTAGGCCTCCGATGAAGCCTCCTCGCCGTTCGTGGCAATGTAGGTCATCAATCCTTGAAAGAGCGAATGCGCGCTCATGCGATATTGCGCGCGCGCCTTGTCATCCAATTTTTGATACCACGACTCCGCCTGCAGGCGTCCTTCCGAGATTTGCATGCGGACGTTCTTCACGGCCTCCTGCATCATGCTCTCGGGTTCCACCACGCTCTCGCGGGACTTTTTATTTGATTCCGACCAAATCAACATTTCACTGCGCCTGTAACGGCGATGCCCTCCCTGCGTTCGATGCACAGGCAGGACACCTTTATCGGACCAAAGCCGCACGGTGCTCGGATGAACTCCGAGCAGTTTGGCCGCGTCACTGAGGGAAAGCCATTCGTCAGTCATGGTTATTGTTGGGCGAGATTAATCTCGCCTTACTCCGCCGCCAGCGCAACCTTCTCGACAAACGAAGGTTCCTGCGCCTGTTTTTTGAATGCAGATACGTCGATGCGCGCGAGCATGATGGACGCGGCCAGCAGCATCAACGCTTCGATCCCAAATACGACGAGATATCCGCTCAACGCCTGACCCGTAAACTGGGTCACGCCATCGCGCACGACCCCGCCGAGGATTGATCCCGTTAAACGGGACAATGCATTCGAGAATCCCCACGCGCCGATGTAGAGACCGACCATTCCCGGCATGGTGAGATCGAACATGAGCGAGAGATTCGCGACGGTGGAAAGCCCCGTGCCGAGGCCGAGCAGGGTCACGCCGGTGTAGAAGATACTCAAAGAGCGGCTAAAGCCGCTTACTACAATGACAATAAATCCAAGCAACGCGCCGATGTTTCCCATTTGCGCGATGACGCGTTTGGTTAATCGTCCCTCGAGCAGGCCAGCAATGATGATTGCAACCAGAACGAACGTGCCCCAAATGGACGTGATTCGCGTGGTCTGGGTCACGGTCATGCCGAATGCTTCGGCGCCGAAGGGTTCGAGCAGAACGTCCTGCCCGAGGATGGCGGCGAGTAATAAAAGCAGGTAAATGAAGAATATCTTTGCAACAGGATTTGCAGTAATAGCCGAAGTCATTTCCTTTACTGAAAATGTTTCGGAGTGCGGACTTAAGTCCGCGGCCCTGCTTGAGCGTGGTTCCAATTTGATGAGGCCGAGCAGGCCCAAAGTCAGGGCGGAGGCGGCCACATATCCAAAAGCGCGGATCAATGCCTGGGGCGTGTATGGGTCCACGAGACGGGAGAGTCCGATCGCTGTCGCTATGATGGAAACGATCATCATGAACCACATGGTTGCGATGGTTTTGCCGCGCCCGCCCTCGCCTGAGATTTCGGTGGCGAGGGAGAGGTACGAAACGCTGGAAAGGTTGTAGCCCATGCCCCACGCGCCGAAAGCGAGGATGCCCGCAAGAATGCCGATGCCGAAATTTTCATCCAGGAGAAATGCAACCTGCGGTGAGACAGCCACGCCGATCACACAGAGCACGAGGCCCGCGAGGATGTAGGGTGTGCGGCGCAGGCCGAGGATGGGATGACGGTCTGAATATGAACCGATGGCAACTTGTATGGGGGCGAAAAGGAAGGGAAGTGAAGCGAGGATGGCAACGAGGGTTGCGGAGATGGCGAGTTCCTTGATCATGACACGGTTGAGCGTGCTGTTGATTGGGACGAGGGTCATCGCGACCGCGACGTGAATGAGTCCGAGTTGGATACGTTTGATGAACATGATTGCCCTTTGTCGTTAAACACAGTAAGGGCGCTTGGCACGCCCTCACCTCTGCTGGCTGAATTGTATGTTTTAGGGCTATAAAGTCAATGTAGATTTATGTAGAATTTTATCAAGGAAATATGAGAGCGTTGGATGAGAAATCAACCCGTATTTCTCAGCCCAGAAGCGATCCCATTGATGGTCAGCGCCATCACTTCGCGCAGGGCATCGGCTTCCTTGCTTTCGGGATCGGGCAGGGCGCGCAAACGGCGCAGTATTTCCACCTGGATGTAGTTCAACGGGTCAACATACGGGTTGCGGAGGTGAACGGCCTGCCGGGTGGCAGGTTCGAGTTGTAATAAAGTCTCGTGCCTGCTAACAGACAGGACCGTTTCGCGTGTGCGTTCATATTCCATGCGGATGGAGTTGAAGATCCCGTCCGCAAGTTTTTTATCCGCGACGAGTTCCACATACAGGGCGGAAATTTCCATGTCCGCTTTGAGCAGGGACATTTCCGTATTGTTCAACAATGTCTTGAAGAACGGCCAGCCCTCGTACATCTCCTGCAAGAGAGATGGATCGCCAATGGATGCGAGTCCCGTGCCGAGGCTGTACCAGCCCGGTAGATTGAAGCGGCTCTGCATCCACGAGAAAACCCAGGGAATGGCGCGGATTTGATTGACCGCGCCCGATTTGGCGCGTGAAGCGGGGCGCGAACCGATCTGCAATCGTTTGATCTCATCCAGCGGCGTGGCAGATTCCCAGAATTCAATGAAGCCGGGCGTCTCGTAAACGAGCGCGCGGTACGCCTCTTGCGCGGACCTCGACATTGCCTCCATTGCGATCCGCCATTTCGCAGGGACGGATGATTCCTGTCCTGGAGCCGATGCAAGGATCACGGCGCTGGCGATCTGTTCGAGATGACGGTGTGCGAGGTCCGGGTTGGCGTAGCGTGAGGCGATGATCTCGCCCTGTTCGGTGAGACGGAACCTGCCGTTGATACTGCCCGCAGGCTGGGCGCGGATGGCGCTGTTGGCCGGGCCGCCGCCGCGTGCGATCGTCCCGCCGCGGCCGTGGAAGATGGTCAGCTTGATGTTATGCTTTTGCGCGACGCGGGCAATCTCCTCCTGCGCCCGGTAGAGGGACCAGTTCGCCATCAGGTAGCCGCCGTCCTTGTTGCTGTCCGAATAGCCGATCATCACCATCTGTTCGTTTTGATGAGAGGCAAGATGTTCGCGGTAAATATCCGAAGTGAAGAGAAGTTCGAGGATACGCGAGGCATCTTTGAGGTCCTGAATGGATTCGAAGAGCGGCGTGATCTGCGGAATGGTCTTACAGCCCGCCCATTTCGCAAGCAGGAGCACGGTCAACACATCCGCCGCGGCGTGGGTCATCGAAATGACGATGGGGCCAAGAAGTTCGCGGCCGTAGATGTCGCTGGCGCGGCCGATCAACTGGAACAGCGACCAGGTCTCGGCAGTGGCGGCAGTCACACCGGGGTGACTCGAAAGACCCGGCGCAGGCTCTTTCAGCAAACGGATCAATAAGCCGGTTCGGTCGCTTTCGGGAAGCTCTTCAAAATTGGATTCGATATCCAACGCGCGCAGGATTTCGCTGAGCGCGGCATTCAAGCGGCCCGAGTCTTCGCGTATATCCAGCCTGGCGGCGTGCAAACCAAAGACCTGCACTTCATGAAGAACCGTCTGCAATTCATCCTGGGCAAGTTTGGATGGGAGCGCAGAGGCGATCAACTTCAAAGGCTGGAGCAGGTGATCCGCGTTCATGCGCGCGTGATGCGGATATTGCCCCAGCAGGTGCGTCTTCATGTCATCGCGCGAGGCCTCGGCCAGGTCGTTGGTCAGCAGGGAAATCATGAGGCGGTAAGGCTCGGTGGCGTAGCGCTGCTCGATGTAGGAAACGTGAGGCGGAAATGGCCTGCGTTTTTCGATCCAATCCAGCAGAACTTGTGATGGCGGGACGCGATTGGAACTCACGCTCAAGTGGCGTCCCAATTCCTGAAACGTGCGGCGGTGATTCTCAACCGCGATGCCGCGATGCAGGCGCAGAGTCTCCGCGGTCACTTCGGTGGTGACGTTCGGGTTCCCATCCCTGTCACCGCCGATCCATGAGGCAAGTTTCAACCAGGCGTGAGGGACACGCAGACCGGGATAATATTCTTCGAGCGCTTTATCCAACTCGTTGTAAATGGCGGGAATCGTATCCCAGAAAAACGCATCGACAAAATACAAGCCGGTTCGCACCTCATCGGTCACGGTGAGTTTGTCGGCGCGGGCACGGTCGGTGAGCCAGAGGGCGGAGATCTCGGCGCGCAGGGATTTAACGGCAGAATCCTGTTCGCGCCGCGAAAGTGAATTCCGGCTGACCAGCTTGAGGAGCCGCGCGATGCGTTCCATTTTCGAGAGAACTGTCCTTCGGCGCGCCTCCGTCGGGTGCGCGGTCAAAACCAGTTCGATGGATAAATTTTCCAACAGGGCAGAGACCTGCCCGCGGCTGATCCCGCGCGCCTTGAGCGTGGCAAGCGCCTCACCGATGGATTCGTAGATCGGCTCTGGATATTTTTCGTCCTCGCGCTGGCGCAGTAATTGCACGCGCTGATTTTCCTCCGCCAGGTTGATCAAGTCGAAGTACGCCGCGAAAGACGCGGCAACCGCGCGCGCATCCTTCGTTTGCAGAGAGGAGACCTCTTGCTGCAAATTCTTCGCGGCGGGCAGTTCTCCGCTGCGCCGGGCTTTTGCCAGCGCGCGGATGCGTTCCTCGGTGGCAAAGATGGAGGGGGATTCAAGTTCCGAAATGACCTGGCCGAGCAAATCGCCAAGCAGGTGGATGGTCTGTGAGAGGTCCATAATTTTCGGCAAGTATAACAAAACCCACATCCCATTCAGCCTATAATAGGATTCGAATGGCTCGTCCCCGCGTTGCTCCTGAAGATCGTATACGGTCACATCGTGCGCGAGGAACCCTGCCGAAAGGAATAAATCATGAACAATCTCAGAACCCGGATCAAAGTGACAATGGCGCTCGGTTTTCTGTCCCTCTTCATGGGCTTGATTGGGCATTTGGCGCTCACCGACATTTATCACGCAGAAGGCGATGTCTCTTTGGAATGGAATGTACTGGGAGTCAGCGCGCTGGTATTGGTTATATTCATCGGCTACACATTGCTGACGTTAAGAAAAATCCTCAAGACAATCTAAATACCCGAAGATGTTCCCCAAATCCGCATTCGTCTATTTTTCTTGCGGATTTGGGGAATGGGTGAGGTGACGTCTATTACTTGGTGTTGAACGGAACCATCACGATCATGTCCCCATCTTTGACCGGGGCATCGTCACCGGGGAACTCGTAAGTGCCTGCAACACCTGCATCAACGTGGAGCATGGCGAACAGTTTCGGCGTGGACTGCGAAGCATCAATGGTGACCTTGATATCCTTGGACTCCCCCGCCGGAAGCTGGACATAGCCGATTACGGGGCCGGGCTTGCCATCTGCCTCGGTGTGAATGACCATCCAGCCGGGGACTTCCATGTAGGCTGACGCAATGGTAACCGTGCCATCCACAATGGACTGGTCATTGGCGGTAAGGGATGACATGGGAGGCATGGAATCACCCATCGCCTCAACCTGGTTGAAGGCCAGCATTACGATCATGTCACCATCCTTGACGGGAGCATCTGCACCTGGGAATTCGTAAGTGCCCTTGGTTCCTTCGTCCACGTGAAGCATGGCAAACATTTTGACTGTGGCCCGTGATTCATCAATAGTTACTTTCACATCCTTCGATTCGCCGGCAGGAACCTGGGCATAACCGATCACAGGACCGGGCTTGCCGTCGGCCTCAACGTGAATGACCACCCAGCCATCCACCGCGGCATTGATCTTCGCGACCGTTACGGCGCCGTGTTCAATCGCCTGATCGCTGATTTCGACAGACGCAGTGGTGGGCATGGCATCCCCGCCGCTCGATGCGTACGGATCCGTTGTGGCTTCCATCGCGGGCGCTTCTGTAGCGGGCATGGCCTCTGGCGCGCAAGCTGCCAATAAAAGGGTGAGTGCGAGCAAAGCACTCAAAGCAAGTTTGTTTTTCATCTATTCCTCCGAAAGAGTTGGTTTTACCGCTTGTTGCTAAATAACTAAACTTTTCGATAAAAATCACGAGAAGATTTCGCAATTCTGGTTTAGTTATTCAGGCGGCACTTTGTAGGCAGTGATTGCCTTCATGGTTTATTACGTCCACTTTTCGGGATTCGGATTAAACAAAAAAAGTCCGCTTTTGATGGCGGACTTTTGAGAAGTGAGGGGGAATTAGAATTCCACGCCGAACACTTTCGGCCCAGTGGGCTGGTCACTGCCCCCGGCAGGTTCAATGGTGACGCCAATTCCGATGTACCTCTGTAATGAATCAGTTGAATCGAGTGAAGTGATGGTTATGTCGTCCGCGCGATTTGCACCGAACAAGCCTGCGCTCACGCGTTCCTGATCGGGTTGGATGAGCCAGATCTGATAGGTCTCGCCCTCTTTCAGTGGAGGAAGGTTTGAGACGATCAACACCCCGGAATTATTTTCACGATTGACGATCAATGAACCCGTCACATCTCCGCCGCTGACAGGAAGTGTGTACGTGCCAGGCGAAGCGACCAGGGCAAGAGCAGTCTGCCCATTTTGAAGCTGGCGCGTGAGTTCAAGTTGTTGGCTTTGCAGTGCGCGCATCTGAAAGAAGGATACAAGGTTGATGCCCACGAGGAATGTGAGGACGGCGGCTGTAGCAATCTGACCGAAGGACCGCTGCAACTGCCAGCGAGGACGAGCTGTCTTCCTCGCACTGGGCAGGCGCGCCGCGAGAGTCCGCTTCAAGGCGGGAGGAGGGGCCTGAGGTGGCAGAGCAGACAAAAGTCCCGCGCTGACGCGTTGATAGTCCGCTAATTCGGCGCGGCAGGAGTCGCAAATCTGCAAATGGGCTTCCAATGCGGCGGTCTCCTCCGAATTCAACGCGTGGAGCGCGTATGCGGCCAGATTCTCGCGGAAGATCAGGTGGTTATCGGTCATGAGTTGATACTCTTTCACTATAAATAGATACGCTTAACAGACTGCATTTGGATTTTACTCCGGGCCGTCCTGCAACCATTCCTGGCGCAGGGTTTCCATCGCAGCACGCATGCGGCTTTTGACAGTGCCAAGAGGCCAGCCAAGCGTTTCGGCGATCTCGCTTTGGCTTAGTCCCTGATAGTAAGCCAGCACGATCACATGGCGCTGTTCCTCAGGCAGGGACTGGACAGAAAAAAACATGCTTCGCCAGCGCGCCTCGGGAGTGAGCGAATCTTCATTTGCAAGGGATTGCCAAACTCCATCGGGGTCTTCTGAATTGGATAGCGTGGGACGCCGCCCTTCAAGGCGCAGACGGTCGAGCGCAGTACGGCGGGCAATGGTGAGAAGCCAAACAAGCAGCGAGCCACGCTCCATAAGATAAAGACGGGCGCGGCTCCAGAGTTTGAGAAATGTATCCTGCGTGGCTTCTTCGGCCAGCATCGGTTCGCCTAAAATCCGTAATGCCAGCGCATGGACGCGGCTGGCGTAGCGGTCGTAGATCGCAAGGAAGGCGCGTTCGTCTCCCTCTGCCACTTTTGCAACCAGTTCAGTATCGTCAAGGTCTGCCACGCTTCGATTGTACCGAATAAAGGTTGGTTTGTGATTCAGGTTTCATGACCAGATCACAAATCCAAAACCCGGCAGGGCGGCGTATTAAAAAGTGACAGGTTACCGGTAACCAATTACCACCAACTTAAAGGAGAAACGATATGAAAAAGTTCTTTCTCGTCACCCTGGCTATGGGCCTTCTGAGTACCGTCCTTTTTACGGGATCGGTTTCCACCGCGGCCGCCAAGGAATCCAAGATCCTGGAATTTGATACCATGATCGGAGTGCCGAGACCCTACACGGGTGCAACGAACGCGATCCACGGCGTGCCAGGCGGAGGTTTGCCCTGGGTCGTCGGTTTTGCTGAAGGTGAATTAAAGGCCAATGGCAAACTCGAGGTCAAAGTGAGAGGCCTGGTTTTCGATCCTAATGATCCAGACGTTATCGCGCGCGGCATTGGCGGCACAAATACAGTTCCAAACTTTAAAGCCATTGTGAGTTGCATGAGCAAGGATGCCGATGGAAATCCGACCACCGTCAACGTCTCCACCGGTCTCTTCCCGGCTGATGCGGCTGGAAATTCTGAAATCGAAGAGACGCTCAGCCTGCCATCCCCCTGCATTGCACCGATCATTTTTGTGACCAACCCAGGCGGCGCCTGGTTCGCGGCGACCGGGTTCTAAACTTCACCCATCCCCGGCCCTCCCCAAGTCAATGGGGAGGGTTTTTTCTTAACTTTTTCGGCCTTCCCATTTCTGGTGGGATTCATCCACAGACACTTGCACCTGGCGCAAGTGCAGGTGTTACACAGATTTTTCTTCAGTCTATCTGCGGTAATCTGCGGATTGCTTTTCGCCCGTACACGCAAACAAAGGTGGTTGCGGCGTTAGCTTTTCAAAAACTTCACAACCTGCTCGTGGATTGCGTCCGATTGCAAAGCGCCCCTGTGACCCAATCCTTCCGTCTCGATCAACTGCGCGCTTTGCCAAACCTGTGCGATGGCGCGGCTGTCCTCAATTGGCGTGACGTTGTCCGCTGTATCGTGGAACATCAACGCAGGGATATTGATCTGCGGCGCGAGCATTTCATTATTGATGGCGTCCAGCACGTCCCTGCCAAAGTTATCGTAGATCATGCCGCGCAAACCTTCGATGATCTCATCCGATACTTGAGCCAAAACTTGAAAGCGCGGGAGCGAGTCCAAAAGCCGATTAAACGCGCCCAGATATACCAGTCTCGCGGGAGGCGGCACTTTTTTATTCACGAGCGCGTACGAAGTCACCAGTGTCCCAAAAGAGTGGGCGATGATCGCATCAAAGTTTCCTTCATGCTCTGCCACTTTCTCCAGGGCAGGCGTGATTTCAAGGATGTTGGTCGTCTTGCCATCCGACTCGCCGTGCGCAGGCTGATCGAACGCCACGACTCGATACCCCGCCGCGAGCAGGGGATCCACAAAACCCGTCATTTGGGCGCGACTTCCGCCCCAGCCGTGCATAAGCAAGACGGCGGGACTTCCATTTCCCCAGCTTGTGACAGCCAACTCGCCGCCTCCAAACGGGACCCGATAATTGCTCCCGCGTTCGAGGATCGCCTCGTCTGTTGATTTGACCTCATACTTCGAAGGCCCAAAGAACGCGCGATACACCTTTTTCACGATTGCCTGAGATTCGAGATTGGATGTTAAAGTTGCCATATTTTCTCCTTTAAAATACTTACTAAGTAGTAAGTTTTGATGACAAAAAAATTAAGCGAGCAAATCCTGCTTATGCTGTTCCACTACCGCGTAGTACTTGCCTGTTCCCAAAGCCCGGGCCATCTGCAAAGCGCCCTGCAAACTGGACAGGATCAAAGCGGCCTTGCTGACAGGGTCACCGTTGAAGTGAAACACGCCTGCATCCCTTCCCTCGCTCAACGTGGCTTGAAGCCAGGTCAGCAGTTCGCTGGTCAATGCTTCGGTTTGCTCGCGCAGTGAAGTGGGGATGGAATTGAAGTCAATCTCCAACGAGCCGGCCAGACAGACTTTGCCATTGTCTGCGCGGGTGTTGGTGTAAATGCTGAAAAACCAATCCAGCTTTTCCTGAGGGGACAGGTCCTTTACGCGCGCGTTGTTGATCCACAATTGAAAGCGGTCGCGATAGCGCTTGATCACGGCGCATCCCAGCACCTCTTTCGTTGGGAAGTGATAATGGATGGCCGCGTTCTTCACCCCCAATTCAGCCGCGATGTGAGCATAACTGAATCCATTGAAGCCTTTATCCTGCATGAAAGATTCAGCCAAATCCAGGATCGCTCGCTGGGTATTCGTATTTCTGATCATTATGGTGAAATTTTACTTACTAGTTAGTAAGTTGTCAATGCCACATTCACCAGCTCCTTCAACCAGCTCAGGGTAAACTCCGGCGCAAAGGACGGGTGCGCGGAATGGTCGCCAGATGGTTCCCGTATTCTATTTGGCTCTGACCGCAGTGGGTCATATCAGGTTTATCTTATAAATCCGGATGGCTCAAACTTAACCCAAATTACGGAGGAACCTGCTAATAACTATTGCGGCTCCTGGTCCCCAGACGGCTCCCAGATTGTTTTTACTTCTGAACGCGATGGCAATACAGAGGTTTATGTGATGAAGACAGATGGTTCCAATCAGATCCGCCTGACAAATGGAACTGCAAATAACGATTCGCCCATTTGGATTCCATAGGTCATTGAGAAATTTCCTCCTGCACCCTCTCCTCACTAAACTGCGTCTCAGCCCCTGCCGCACCGCGGGCACGTTCCCAAAATCAGACATTGGAAATTTATTATGCCGATCCAACAGTTAAATTGTTGGAGTTTGGGAGAGGACAAGAGAGAACCCACCCCGTAAACGCATGTTCATGTTAATGCCAGGATTTGTAATTTCACGGCAGGTGCTATAATGATTTTGGTAAGACGAGTTCGAAAATTGTCTGTTCTCTATGGCAAGGAGAGACAACAATGAGTAACAAGAAAACAATAGGTATCGCTTTGTTGGCAGTCGGGGCGGTTTTGTTGATCGGTTCGTTGACAGCCGATGCGATTGGGATCGGCAGTGCAACCGGTTTTGGTTATAAACAAATCGTAGGCGCCGTTGCTGGGGTCATTTTTGCAGTGGTCGGGTTTGTTTTATACTCAGGGAAGCAGACCATTAACTGAATAAAATATGGGTTAAGACCAGGCTCCTTACGAACCTGGTTTCTTCGTTTTTTGCCCCTATCCGCAAGCGCGCATCCAACCAGGATTTCCCGCCTCTGCGTAATGCTATAATCATCCCATGACTTCCCGCCCTATCGTCTTCCGCATCCATGCCATTCAACGCATGTTCGAACGGCGCATCTCTGAAGAAAACGTGCGGCAGGTTCTGCAATCCGGGGAGATGATCGAAGATTATTCCGACGAGATGCCCTTTCCCAGCGGATTGATGTCTGGCAGGCGCGGCAACCGTCCTTTGCACGTTGTCATGGCGGAGAACACAGAAGAGGACGAGACAATTGTCATCACTGTTTATGAACCCGACCCCTCGCAGTGGAAGTCTGGTTTCAGGAACAGGCTGAAATGAAGTGCGTCATCTGCAACCAGGCTGAGACCGTTCCCGGCATGACCTCCGTTTTGCTGGAACGCGGCCAGATGAGGTTGACCGTTAACAACGTCCCCGCGCGGATTTGTCCCGACTGCGGCGAGGCCTACGCCGATGAAACGGTGACTGCCAGCCTCCTGCGCGAAGCCGAGAAGATGGTCAAGGCTGGGATAAAAGTGGATGTACGCGAGTATGAGATAGGTAAAACCTGATATGTTTCATCCGCGCCGCTGTCAACCGTGACGCGTGCGTGGACATAGGCCGCGATCAATCAGCCCCTCGCGGAAACATGTCAGGTCTGCCTCCCACATCACGCGAGCGCGTGCCCATGCCAGAATTTTAGAACAAATGCACACACACCAAAAGATGTAATACATTGACTTTCAGTTATACTATTGACACACAGGGTATTCTTTGGTATAAGAGGGGCAGATGGGCGAAATCGCCCTTTGTACCTTGACAACCACCAAATCCAAAGTGCTGTGACATAGCACCCTCCGCATGTGGGTAAAACCACATCGCTCTTCCTGTGAGAGCCTAAAAACGGTACGAACATTGCCGTTTTCACGCTAGCAGTAGCGACATCGGGCTGACACTGCCAATCACGCTGTCTGGCAGCAACACGACCAGTATTATCATATGTCTCCGCTGTATGTATGGCAAGCCACGTTGCTTGCGTTCTTTTTATGGATGAGTCCAAGGCTATATGCCTTTGTCAAGCGCGGACTGAAATGTCGGCAGAATCGCGACTTAAAAAGTCCCTTTTTTCGCGGTGGAAAAGTCCAGTGGGATTTGTTAAGGTTTGGTCTAAGTGGTGGCACCTCCATGAGAGTGATACAATCGTCAAGCCTGTAGAGGCCTGTCAAAAAGCGCTAAACTCACGCAGGAGCTGGCAGCTCCGGTTCTGGGCTGGCAAGCGGGCGTCCCAACAATCCGGCTTTGCGTTTCTCCTTGAGGCGATAGCTTTCGCCCTTGATGTTGAGGGTGGTGGAGTAATGCAGCAGGCGATCGAGCACGGCGGTGGCCAGGACGGGGTCATTGAAGACCTCGCCCCAATCGAGGAAACTCTTGTTGCTGGTGATGATCAGGCTGGCGCGTTCGTAACGGCGAGCGACCAGGCGAAAGAACAAACTGGCTTCGGTATTGGAGAGGGGCAGATAGCCAATCTCATCGATGATGAGCACTTTGGGATAGCTGAGTTGCTGCAAGGTACGCTCCAAGCGGTTTTCGTTGAAGGCCTTCACCAGGCGGGTCATCAATTGTTCCAGGGTGAGGAACAACACCGAGTAACCTGCCTCCACCGCCTTCACACCCAGAGCGATCGCCAGATGGGTCTTGCCCACGCCAGGCGGACCGAGCAGGATCACATTATGAGCGCGTTCCACGAAGCTCATCCCGGCCAGTTCGCGCACCTGCTTGCGATCCAGGCTGGGCTGGAAATCGAACTCGAACTGGTCCAGGGTCTTGATCCAGGGGAAGCGCGCCAGTTTGAGACGAGCTTCGGTGTTGCGTTGAAAACGACCCTGCCATTCGGTTTGCAAGGCTTGCACCAGGAAGTCCTTGTAATCCAGCTGGCGTTGCGAGGCTTGCTCGCACACGGCATCCAGTTGGTGCTCCAAATGATCCAGCTTCAGTTTTTCGAGGAGATGATCCAGTTCCATCACAGCACCTCCTCGTAGACCGCTAGAGAGCGGTTTTCTACCTGCGGCAACGTGCTTTTCCACATTTCAGCCCGATGTTCAGCCAGCGTGCTCCAGCCTTCCTGTCTGCTTCTCAACTGGTGACTGGCAACCAACTGGTCTGCCTGGTAGATCCGCAGCAGACCGTCCAGCCCGATCCGCACCCTCACCCGCTGCCCGGCCAAGGCGGCTGGGACACTGTAGCGGTTGCCGCGCACCTCAATGTAGCCATCCCAGGCTGCCTGGCGGTGCTCCAGGTAGGCGGTGTCATAGCGCATCTGCGGCAGAGGTTGGAGAAACGGTTTTTCTCGCTCGAAGCGCTCCGCCACCACCTCCTTCACCGTTCCTTGCAGACGCGCATCCGCTTCTTCTTTCAGCCACTTTTCAGCCAGTTGGTTCAGGTGTGCCCAGCCCTCG
>JACRLC010000031.1 GCA_016235425.1 Chloroflexota bacterium
GGTTGACTTTTGAAAATTCTTCCACCGTCCATGAAATATCGCCGCTTTTCTTCTTGCTTGTCAATGTTCAGATTGCTCCTGTCTTTGTGCTTTCTCCATAGTCTACCTCACCTTTACCCAACTTGTGGGTAATAGACAGCCCGATTATTCTCTCAGACAATTGCCATAATCGCCGCTTAACTGATGCATTGAGCATTCCTTCTATTTCTGATTTGACATATTCTGCATCTTCAACCAAATAAGAGAAAACCACATAGGTCTCAGTCTGAGTGGGGAAAACATTTAGAGCGATCCATGGTACTTGAGTGCTATTTGGCTTTGCAATTTCCAACCAGTATAGTGCACTAATTGCAACAGTTGGCTTTTTATGTTTGAAAGAGAATTTTCCATGGCTAACAATATCATATTGACATGCCAAATAGGCTTCATCATATATCTCTTTATATCGATAAGCTGCCCATGCCAACATATATTGGTTCATCATCAAATTTAAGGATGGATCTCCCAAGTCGCGTGTAGCTCTTCCAACCTTAACTTGATCTTCATATATTTTTTCAGTCCCCCTTGCTGTCAAAGCTAAAGAGTGAAATTTTTTAAGTACCGACCTATATGCAATTAGAAAAAGCTGTTGATTATTACTAACATCAATCTCAAAATCATCAATCGGAGAAAATAGTTCTTTATCATGTTTTCCGCACAAGCCAGTGAATGTTGATGCTTCATTTCGCCCAATTTCTACAAAGTCAACAATAAGGTCTTCACCTTTGTGTATGATTTTTTCTTTGGGCATAATTACGTGACCATTCAAACTAAGGATTTCAAAAACTCTGCTATTTTGAATCGAATGAGCCTTGATAGGTTTGGAATGGCAGATTCCATTGGGAGCCCAACAGCGTTTTAGTGTAGTCTTTATATTCTTAAAAAACGAGACTTTGAGAAAATCATCAGTATTCATTGGTTTTAATTTAACTATCTCTTCCAATTCAACATGACCAGCCCGGCCAGACAGACAAAAATCCCAACAATATTCACCCACGAAATTTTATCTTTGAACAGAAAAATCGCCACGGGAAGCAAAATGAGCGAAGCGACTACATTGGTCAGCACTGCAGCGATGCCCAGGTTCCAGCCTGAGCGATAGACAAGCAGGAATCCGAATTCGATGCCGACGATGGCGATGGCAAGCAGGAAACTGGCCCAGTTGAGTTGCTTTAGCTCGAAAGCAAGTCCGTTTTTGGCAGGGAAGAAGAAAATGGTCAGTGCAGTAATGACGAGTGCGGCGGCGTAGGTCACGATGAGGGAGATCGTGAAATTGACATTGGACGGCGTGCTTTTGGCGCTAAAGTGATAGAGCGCGCTGGAACAGATGGCGAGGGTGATGGAGAAGTAGAAGAGGAACATTTTCTTTAGTTGCATAGTTACGTAGTTTGGTGGTTGCGTAGTTGGTGTCACCACTCGATTTTACCCGTCATTGCGAGCGTTCTTCCCTGCACCGTACGCAGGACGGTGTGCGAAGCAATCCCCGCGCCAACGAGGAGATTGCTTCACCGCTCGCCCTTCGACTGCGGGTCTCGATACGCTTCGCTACTCGACCCTCCGCTCAGGGCGGCGGTTCGCAATGACACTATAGTATTGCTCTTTAGAAACTATGCCAATCGCGAAGATTCTGTAGCGCGACATTCATGTCGCCTTTGGGTTGCGACTTGAAAGTCGCATTACGAATTAAGCACCTTCAAAATGAACTCGGCCGTGCGCTTGCCTGAAGTGCCGTCGGTGAAGGTGATTTCGTCTTCGATGAACTTGTGGCGTTCGGAGGCGTCGAGTTGCGGATTGCGGAGGTAGGCGTTAAGAATATCGCGCAGTTGGTCTATGTTCTCGGCCACTCGGCCCGCCCTGGCTTCGCGGAAGCGTTTGTGCGTGGGCCAGTTTCCGATCTTCTTCAGCGAGAGTGAATATTTCTTCGGCTTGTTCCACCCGCCAGGGACGTCAATCACCGCGGCGACAATCGGCGTGTTGTGGACGGCGGTCTCGACGACCATGGTTGAATATACAGTCACCAGCACATCTGAGTGCGCCATCATGGACGATTTCTCGTCCATGTCTTCGCCGCCGTAATAGCCGAGCGAGCCGCCCAGAGCAACTGGTTTAACAACATGCACGTTTGGATATTGCTTTTCAAACGCAAAGATCCGTTCGCGTTCATCGGCGAAGATTTTTGGTTTATCCTGAAAATGACTCGGGTGCAGGCGGATCAACAGTTGTGAAGGTTCAGCCAACGAATCGGATGAAACCAATTTTGCCAGCGCTTCCACGTTGGGATAGTTCGGCGCGAAATGGACAAACGAGCACGCGTACGAAATCAACTTGCGGCTGGGGTCGAGACCATGCAGTTTGAAATAATCTTCCTTCGATAACATCCATTCTTTTCTGAAATAACCGTCATACGATGGAATGCCGCCGATATGTACGCGTTCTGGATTCCAGTCGGAGCCATAGACCAACTCGTCCTTTTGTAGTTGTGACCAGCAGGTGGCATAGTCCATCGGCGCGCCGCGGATGGCGTAACTGGATGGGTTGTCCCAGCCAACAATCGCAGCCATAGTCGGCACGTTGTGCAGAGTCGCTTCTCGGAGCAGGTAACGGTCAAGCCGCCAGCCTGCCGTCGAAGCGATCACAAGATCGGGCTTGTGAGCTGCAAATAAATCGGCGTACAGGTTCGGGCGGGGAACGAAGCGGTTCTGCATCTGCACGAGAAAATTGCGGGCCAAGGAAAATGTCCGTAAAACAAGAATCGCGAGAGCGGCAGGAATCCAGATCCCCAAACGGAATTTCCAACCGTTCTCGACCCAGACTTCCCAGATGTGACTGTCCATGGCTTCGGTGTTGATGCGCCACGAGCCGCCGACGCGCCGCAGGTAGGCAAGCAGCCATTGCAGGCGCGGCTTGACTTTGCTTGCGTAAGCGTTGGCTTGTTTGATGCGCAGACCTTCGAAGGTGAGACCAGGACGACCAAAGCGGCTGGAGATTTGAGACTTGGTTTCGTCGTCGGTGAGGACGACGATTTCAATACCCGCGACGAGCAGGGTCGGGACAACGTCACTTTGCAGGAAGTAGATGATTGCCATGCCGTGGTCGGCGGAGATGAAGATTTTTTTTGACACTGAAATGCTGTTCGCTTCTTTCTGGACTGTGAGTTGATTCTGTTTCGAGAGGTTTTATCTTCGCTTCGGGTTTCGGCGGGATAAATCCCTGCCTCAGTTCATGGAAGTCCGCTGAAGCGGACTCGCGCAATCAGCCCGAAGGGCTTCCATGTACTGAGTGAGGGATTTATCCCGAGCGATTGCCATGCCATGGTCGGCGGAGATGAAGATTTTTTGGACACTGAAATGCTGTTCGCTTCTTTCTGGACTGTGAGTTGACTCCGTTTCAAGGGGCGGATTCTACCCCGATAATGTTACTGGCGTTTCTGCCTCAACGAATTCAACTCATCATCCGCCTTGGGATGCCCGAGTTGCTTGGCGCGGGAATAGCAACGCTCCGCATCCCTGTAATTTTCCATATGGACAAACACACTTCCAAGGTTGAACCATGCACTTGCATTGTTCGGCTCAGATTTCACTACCTCGCGCAAAATGTCAAAAGCTTCCTGTAAACGATTTGATTTGGCAAGTTGAATTGCATGCTTGATTTTTTCTGCGCTGGAGGAAACTAGAGTTTGCAGTGGTTGAGACTTAGTTGTTTGTGAAGAAGCAAGTTTGGGTTTTCGTGAGCGAGTGAAGACAAAGACACCGCCAATCATGAGCGCGCCGAGGCAGAGGAGACCAAGTCCGCCAGCAAGGAATAGTGTGGTTGGTGAAAAACTAGTGGGGAAAGTGATATTTTTAGGGCCAAAATCTGTATAAGAGTATTTAGCTGTTGTATAAGCTTGTTTTTCTTCAATTAAAAGCGGAAGTTCGGTTTCATCCAGCAACAAAATATTACGAACGGTATAAGGGCCGTCTTTTTGAGATTCGTAAATCAACTTACCTTCAAAACGCCAGATCGCGGTTTGATTTCCAGGTTGTAAACCCTGATGAGACGCAACAGGAGCTACAAATGTATCACCTGCATATAAATCGGCAGAAATCACATAGTTTCCTGGTTGTTGTACTACTAGTGGTGCTTGGACCTCCAAAAACTCGTAAGTATTATCATTATTTTCATCTACGCCACTATCTGAGAATTGGTCACTGAGGCTTGCTGTTACAGGGGCAATGACAAAGTAAGAAATGGCATTTCTGACAAACGACTGATTATTGTATGCACCTGAGGCGTTAAAAAAGACTCGATAGACGCCACCAATATCTGTTTGAGAGAACACATTTCCATAAAAGCCATCATTTACACCACCATCTTGATGCGTCCCATCATCAAACAAGTCAAGAGTTTGCTGACTACCATCTGGGCGAATAACAAGCGCAGAAAGACTGCTACCTGACACTTGAGAATTCCCGTCAACAACTTTCATCAAAATTTCAACCGAACTTTGATTTGGTCGCCACTCAGGAAGAATAGGCTGCAAAGCAATCTGCATTGATGGGGTGGCAAAAGCGATAAAGGATGATTCTTCAGAAATTGTTGTTCCATCAACAACAACTACCCACTTTCCTGACGGAATACTGGCGAATTGGTAACCTTTTAGTGTTCTTCCTTCCAACATGAGTTCTTGATATTGAATCCCTGCTGTATCCTTTGTAACGATTTGCCCATCAGGTTGGATTAGCTGCACTTGAATATCTTTATTGCCTGTTAACAAAGTTAACCCCATGCCTTCTGATTGGAAAACATTTAACTCAAATTGTTGACTTTGGCCTGAGGCGAGAATCCCGTCGCCGAGATGAATATTAACTTGGGGAGCGTATTCATGTAATTCCTGTTGGGTAACGGAGATTGGCGGCACATTTGCCATAATTTTATTTTGTAAATCAACAGGCAATACCATCCATGGCCTCCCACCTCCACCACCTGATGGCATATCTGTTTTTCCAATATAAGGTAAAACTTCGTTTTTTAAGGTTTCGCTCTCGGAGTAATAAGTTGGAGGCGAAACTACAGGCCTTGCGCTTGGATCCCATCCGTGCCAATCATGTGTTATTGCAGTTCTCAAGTTTGGATAATGAGACTTCAATAAAACAGAATCCAGAATAAGCGAACTGCTTTGATGAACTGCAAGGTCGTTATCATAATATTTAGAGGGTAACAGATGAGATAAAATCTTCCATGAAGGAAGAGAGATGTCGACACTTAAAATCTGACTTAGCTTTGCCCAAAGATCTTTCTCAGCATTCCCTACTATCAAATGATAATTAACCTCTGCTGGCTGCCTTGAAATTAAATTTACCCAGGCCCTAACCGGCGGGAGCATCTCTTTTGCCGCAGGTGAAAACCAAGGAGCAGGTGTTGTTATACCTGCCCAAAAATCTCCGCCAATAATAATCGTTGCAAGAGGTAGCATTTCAGCATCATAGGGTTCCCCTCCATGCGGACTTCCAAGTGTAAATAAATTATCCACCGCTAAAACTTTATCATAAGCCTCATTGCGATCAAAATCACAAGTTCCGTACAAGTTCGAATCTTCCAAATAAGCACGACTTCTAGGTCCCCCGTAGCTAAATCCAATCATGTCAAAATGTCCATTCCAGTCTGGACGGTAGGACTTAATAGTTAGAAACGAATCACAAATATTATCACGCAAGATTTGAGCATTTTCTTTTTGAGTTTTTGTGGCAGACATCCCAACAGCATAGAAAATATTACAATCAGCCACATATCCATATTCTGAAAAAAAGTCGCGTGTATACGCAGGGAATTCTTTCGTTTCATTTTCAAGATCAAGATAGAGAGAATCCACATTCCCACCCCAGCCTTCCACCAAAATTATCGGCTGAACATCCGCCGCACCTTCACATTTGGCGACAGGGGGCAATAAAATTGTGTTATCCAGCTTTCCCCAAGCCACATCATAAGAATAATTATACGGCTCCCTTTTTATCACGACATCAGCAATCTGGCTCATTGTGCCTGAGGAAATGGAGTAAATATTACTGGATGTGCTATTTGCGTACAGTAACTGTTCACCCGAAGGTGACCACAGGATAAAATTAAAATCCTGGTCAGCAATTTGCCTTGCATTGTTTCCATCTGCCTGGATCAGCCAGTAGCCAGGTACGTCATAGGCAAGCCCAGAATAGCCTGCTATAGATTGTCCCGACGCAAAGAGCAGGGTTTTTCCATCGGGCGACAGGGCCTCGGGAATTGAAGTCTTGTCAGCCGAATAATAAATCCGCTCAAAACTATTACTCCCCGGCTGCATTTTGTAAATTTCAGAATCATAGACATCTGTTGAAACCTGATTGATTTCTCTTGCGCTAAAAAACTTATCTTCCTTTGACCATAACTTCAAATCAAATCCATCCTTTATCTCATTACCATTCAAATCAATTGCCTGGGCGTCGCCAAACACGCCAACAGCCAAACATGGATTGATTACATGGAACAAGTATCCCCCGCCCGCAGACCATTCTGTATGATCAATGGTTTCCAGAGCGGAAGTTTCATAAATAATTCGCTCATTTTTATTACCAATATCATGCAAAACTATCTGGCTATTTGAACCACTTGCAGTATCAGGGTTTTCAGGACATCCTCTGGATCTTGCAACCGCCAAATTCTTATCATCAGGCGACCAACTGACGCCAACAGCCGTAGCGCCTGATTCATCTTTAACCGAAGTGGAAAAATCAAGAATGGACACTTTGGAATCGCTTACATATGCAATCTTCTCTGAAAGATTCGCCCAATCATAGTCGCTTACCTTTACACCGATATGAGAAAAGTCGAAGCTTTGACTTTTAGTATCAATGACATAGAGATTATCTTCCCGATTAATAAATGACAACCACTGCCCGCTTTGGGAGAAAGCCACATTCCGCATCGGTTCGCCCAAATTATGTGTGACTTGAATTGGAGACTGTCCACTACGCATTAAATAAACATTCCCGTCCCCTCCCACATATCCAATTTGTCCTTCAATTTGGTTTATCAATGGCTGCACAGTTGGCGGTATTGTTCCTGGAGCCGATGGCAAATCAACTCCCCCATCTGTCCAATCCACGATTTGTTCAGTTGGAACCTCCCATGTTTTTTCAATATCTGAGATACCGGGCAAATCGCCTATTTTCACACTGCTTTGACTGTTATAGTCATACAACATAAGTTCGCGGGATATTTGTTGTCCGCTTATGTTGTTTTTTGCATACAAGAACCTCTCTGCACTGTTTGAGAGCCACAAGTAAGGTTCGGCATTATTTGAAATCAACAAAGGGTTAGAACCATCAGTTACATAAAGGTCGGTAAAATTGTTGTTAATATCCACCGTTGGATCATTTTCATAGGCAACGATTAATCTATTGCTCGGAGACCAGATACCATAAACATCATTATAAAAGTCGTCAGATGGGTAGAGCGTGTTATATAGAATTTTTGCTTCCCGCGTTTCTAAATTTAGATCATAAAGGTGTAAATGATTGCCCAGCAATATGCTTGTAGAATTTGGGGACACATCTCTAATAGGTGCCCACTCCAATTCCTGGCTTTTTGTGATTTCCTTATATTTCCCCGTCTCCAGATCAATGGCATAGTAATTCCCAGAGTCGCCTTCAAGTATGAAGGATTTCCCATCAGGCATCCATTCCCCAGGTACGCCACCTTGATGTAAATTTAACAACATGACAGTGTTTTTTGCCCAGTTATATATGTTTATATTATTACTATATGGTGGATCTATATAAATAACAGTATCGGCATCATAACCAATGTTATACACATTGGCATGAGTGGCAAATTTCGCAAGGAGAGTCTTCTCACCCGAAACAGTTTGCAAATAAAGCTCTCGTTCAGAATTATCATCTTCATCTGTTTTACTGTCTTCTACTATAAACGAGTCGGTATCTTTATCCCATTTGTACCAGGAAAGGTTGTTTTCATAAGGAATTTGAGTTGCAATTGAATTGTTTTTAATATCATAAATAACCATTTGAAAACTTGCGCCGTCCTCATTGCGTAAAAAAGCCAGATATGATCCACTAGGTGAAAAACTTATTTCTTCGTATGCAACCCTTGCATTGGATGCGTAATCTAAATTTGCGTCTGTCGTAATTTGCTTATGGTTTCCATCCCCTGTTGTAATAATCACATTGCCAGTGGCATCAACATACGCAATCATGCCTTCAAACAAAAGCTGCGTTTGGGCGTTTGCAGGTACCGCAGGTAAGGCACTGTTGATAAAAAGCGCGACCAACAATATGATGGAGGAAATGCGATAAGATTTCATAATGTTTTCCTTGATGTGCAATTTTCCAGGGTATATTGTCCGACTCGTCAAAGAGTTTACCAGACATCATACTTCCCAAGACTCGGCATTGTCAACAATTTATTATCAGTCTTATTTGATTCTGATAAATCAAGACACAATCAGTCCTGATTTTTTTCAAAAGGACATTTTAGCCTCATTGTGAATGTCTTGTATAATCAAAGTAACTACGCACAGGAGAAAAAATGGCTTCACAAAAACTTGACCAGGCAGTGGCATTAATAAAAGCAGGGAATAAACAGGCGGCTTTTCCCATATTAAAGGATTTGATTCAAGAAGAGCCGAACAATGAGCAAGTATGGCTTTGGATGTTTACCTGCGTAGACAAACCTGAGCAGAAGAAGTATTGCTTACAAAAGGCTTTGGAAATAAATCCAAATAATGCTGATGCGCGCAAAGCGTTTGACAGATTGTCAGGAAAAGAGTCACTGCCTTCTTCAGTGCAGTCCGCACGATCACAATCTCAACGACAATCTGTACATAAAAAGCTGCCTGCCGCGCCTCTACGCGGACAACCTGTGTCACAAACCGCAGGAAAGAAACAGCCTGTTGCCAGTCGTAATATGCTTTTCATCGTCGGATTAATCGCTACGATACTTCTATGCTCCTCCGTTGGAATTGGAGGATATTGGGTTTACGGAAACTACTTTGCAAATGAACCACAGGCATTTTCTCCTGATGAGAGCCCATTGAATACAGGCGATGATCCAGCCGACTCCAATCAGAACACTGATATCGAAGAAAATTCTTTTCCTACTCCTATTATCGTAGAGCCTGAAAATGAAGATACCCCAACTGCAACCGTTGACGGTGTTTACGATATCCGTATAACGCCAATTTCATATACAAAAACAGTTGAGGAAAATGATCCGCAATGGAGTAATCTTGAAGTCACTTTGGCTGTCGAGAATTACTCCCATGAAACTCTAGTAGCAAGTTTTATGGGAATATTATTCAAGATTAAGACTGAGCAGGGCTTTGAATATGAATGTCAAGATCGTAATATAAAGATTGGGTTAGTGCCATCAAATTTCCGAAAAACAATTGTCATACATTTCTGCCGCGTTCCAACTGACAGCAGTATATATAATATTTATGGCACTATTGATATTAGGAAATCCGATGCAAATGCTTACTCTGGTTATTCTTCTTCTTTTGATGTCAATATAGAAAACTTTAACACAGGATTGTCATTTCCATTAATAGACAGAAATTATTATTTACAGCAGAATTTGCCCCTCTATGGCCCAAACCAAGCCATAGATTTAACAGATATGACTATATCTTTTGGTCCCCCTATTTATTCAGAAGAACATGATGATGGGGTAATAATTAATTATACTGTTCAAAACAAAATAGCCGGCGATAAAATAACGGTGTCAATTGGCGGGAATTTGTTTTTCAACGATGGAAATTCAACACTGTTTTGCTTGGGCGAGGGTGATGATGGGGGGTATCTATCTGTGGATATAAATTCCACTAGCTCAGGTCGTCTTCTCTGTGGGAGTATGGATACAATATCAAGTCCACTAGATAGCTCTTGTTTAGCCATAACACAATTGGGAATTGGATACAGTAATTCAACCAAAGAAGAAACAATCATACGAAATCTTGTTGTATGTTTTTAGAAATCTTTGAAGTAGCTGCTAAGAATAATACCAACTAAAAATCTTGTTGGTTAGTGGTGGTTTCGATACGGCGGACGAACACCGCCTACTCAACCACCGAGTTCACCACCTATCAAATTACCTTTTTAATTTTACTTCTATCGAAAACCTTTTTTGCCAGCGCGGGCAATAATTCTGGAGTGCCGTTGATCAAGGCTTCGCGCTTGCGCCGAGTCCAGCCTTGGACTTGTTTCTCCCGATAAAAGGCATCATCAACACGGTCGTATTCTTCGCAATATACCAGTTTTACAGGCAATCGCTTGGATGTGTAATTTGAACCGATCCCTTCCTGATGCTGGGACATGCGTCGTTTCAGGTCTTTGGTTGAGCCAACATAATACGAGCTATCGCAACATTCAAGAATATACATCCATGCCATAGAGAACTCTCGTTCCATACGGTGGTTGAGTAGCCCCGAATGGTTTTGCGGGGCGTATCGAAACCACATCTTAAATTTCAAGTTTATTTGTCATTGCTGGTTTCGATACGCCCTTCGCAAAGAACGCTCAAGGCTACTCAACCAGCGAAGTTGGCTTATTACGAATAATACCAATTAAATATCTTGTTATAAACCGCCAACAACATCTTCTTAATCGGTCCCAGTTCCAATACACGCTTACCAAAACCTGCCTTGCGTTTTGCGTTTTGCGCTTTGAGTTCCCCTCTCAAATACCCCAGCGTATTGGACATATTCATCGCCAGCGGGTCAGAGACCATCAACCGCAGCAAACCGGCGTCGTTCATGCGCTTGTCCAGTTGGCGGACTTGGCCCATGGGCTTGTCCATGTCAAAGGGCAGGAATTGCTGGAGCGTGGACTTGTACGCGGTGAACTGCCAGTGTGACGCGCCAGCCATCGCGGTCACGCCCTTGTAAACTATTCTCCAATCTCTAGTCTCTGCGTAAACTTTCTTATTCTCTTCTTCGGTCTGTCCGAGCGAGAGATTGAATTCAAGGAAGGTTTCCCACGGAATGAATTGACCTTCGTCAAGAGTTGCACTTTCGCGTGCCCATTTCAAAGTCCCTTCATAAAATTCAGGCGGCGTGCGGAAGGGACGCGCCGTCACCATGCCAACGTTGGGGAAGGTTTCGAGAATTTCCACAGAACGCTTGAGCCAGTTCGGGGAGAATAAAACATCGGCGTCGGTGTAGGCGATGATTTCGCCAGGTGCGCCCATCAGCATGACATTCCATGCGCCGCCCTTGCCCATGTTCTTCTCGGAGAGGATCAAATATTGAATTCGTCCCTCTTCTTTCTCTTTTACAAGGAACTCGCGCACTTCGACGCAAGAGCCGTTATCGAAGACCATCAGGTCGAACGGCAGGCCCGCGTCCTTGCGCATGGACTCGAGCGAGACTTTTAGCACGTCGAGAGTCTCTGCGTAGAATCCACTCAAGAAGGGGATGTAGTTGAGCAACGCGGCCGTAATCCGCTCGGGGCGGGCAACGTCTTTGACGAACTTGGCGGGGTTTTGGCCTTTACGCATATTTCACCACAATTCGTTGGTTGAGGAGGGTCGAGCGATAGCGAGACCCGTATCGAAACCAACAGTAACTTGAAAATAAAATGTTTGCATGATTCTTGCTGGATTCGGCACGACGACGGACGAACACTGCCGCCCACCCTTCAATAAACTCAGGGCAACGCTCAACCAGCGAAACATATTTTTATTTGAACACTTTCAGGATTTATCAATTTTCTCAATCACGTCGGTCAATACTTCCTGGGTAAGACTTTTCAACAAAATCTCTTTTTCTTTTCCAGAAAGCACAATGCCCTGTGCATCAAAAGCCCTTTCGTAAGAACTTTTTATCAGCCCCAAAATATAATCATCTATTTTCTCATCCTGCATATAACGTCTGATACGCGACTTGATTTCGGAAAAGCTATCACCGAATGATTGCATCATTTTCGAGCTCCTTTTGACTCATCGAAACAGCTTCTTGAATCGCTTCTTCCATCTCTTCGGGCGCGCTACATTTTCAATCATGTCTTCGGGCAGGAAGAAGAAGATAGCTCGCAGGAACAATTCCACGCCGCGCATGAAGCGCAGATACGACATCTTCGGGCGCGCAAGTTTACCACCGACGAGGCGATGGGTTGAGTCCAAAATGGTGTAACGGATGGCGGCCTGTCCGCCCGCGAGACGGATGTTCTCGTCCGTGTCGGGATGTTCATAATGCGGCTTCGCGCCAGGCAGATGACTGTAATCGTGGTTCTGGTGGACAATCATGACCGACGGCGTGCAGTCAATCACAGGCCATTTTTCCTTGCGGGCCTTGTATATCATCCAGTTGTCCCAGCCTGCGCGGCCGATGGCAAAATCAGGAATCTCTTGATAACAGGATTTTGGAAAGAGGAAAAAATCGCTTCCCGCGGGACGGTGGAGTTGGCCCTGCGTTCTGACAGTTGATTCCAGCCGACTCTGCCATCCTTCGGCGAAATCCAGCGGAGACGTGACATCCAAATCCCAACGCTGGCTGAGGAGAACGAATGTGTCACGTCGCAAACGTGACCTACGCGCCGTTTCGACGAAATCGGACATGAGAATCATGTCCGCGTTGATGATGCAGAGCAGGTCACTGTTGCTGTTTTCCCGCGCCAGTTGAAACATGGACGAAATCAGCGGCGTGCCGCTTTCGTTGCGCGCCACATCGGGCAGGTGCTTCACGCCGAGTTCCTTGGCGGCTTGTGCGAGTCCTTCCTCTTCGCCGAGGAGAATGACTTCGACATCGGGGAGGAGAGTCCATGATTTAATCGCGTTGCGCTGAATCGTCGCAATGTGCGGATTGGTGAAGGGTTTGGGGGCGGAGAAGAGAGTAATCAGTGGCATGAACAATCAGTAACCAGTGGCGTACCGCGACATTTATGTCGCCTTGCCATAATAAAGCGACATGAATGTCGCGGTACAACTATTTGAGTGCCCTTTTATCAATATCTTTCAAGGTTTTATGCCTCACACCCGAATTGATTTCCATCAACCTGGGTTCGTCATGGACTAAATCCAAAACCTCTTTCCACGAAAAATCATCGCGCCCATCGAAGCGACTGTAAACCTGGCAGATGAATTCCAAATCTTCGGGAGTGTCCACTGTCCAGCGGTAGTCGCCGAAATCAGTGGAGTGATGCAATAATGCGATGTTAAATCCGCGCGGAGATGTCCCTTGATCAATGTCAAAAGTCAAAGGTCGAAGGTTGGACTTTTGACCTTTGACATTCGACCCCAATACCACGCCCTCATAGAAATACGGCATGGCATGTTCGCGATGCTGCGGTTCTTTGGCTTCCTTCCAGGCTTTTTCCAAGACCCTGAACGTACACGCTTCCACATCCAGGCCAATCGGATATGTCCGATGCCACGGAGGTGGGAGACGATTGCAAACGAAATCGTATTCGCCTTCAAGCAGGGTGTTGACAACATCGTCAATCAACGCGGGGTCAATCACGGGACAATCAGCGGTGATGCGGACAACTACATCCGCTTTCGCTCCTTTCGCGGCCTGATAGTAACGGTCGAGCACGTCGTAGAGGTTGCCGCGCGTAAACGAGATTCCGCTGAAATCGCAGTATTCGGCCACGGGGTCGTCAGTCGAATCTGTCGTCGTGGCGAAAATGGTTTCGGTAACGGTGACAGACCGCGAGGTCCGAACGAAGACGCGTTGCAACATGGGCTGGCCCGCGATGTCTGCGAGTATCTTCCCAGGCAAACGGGACGAACTCATACGTCCCTGAATAATGGCGACAATTTTTGGTTTCATAATCTGTGGGACAAATTGCCAATTTGTCCTACGCGGCCTGCGCCTCGGATGGTATCGGCATAAGAGTCACAAATCCTTTTGCTCTGAATTTTTCGACGTAGTCGCGCACCATCCAATAATCGAGGTTGACCTGTTCGGCGATATCGAAAATGGTGTGCTGACCTTCGAACGACATCATGATTTTTTCGATGGCGCGGTTGAGCGCCCAATTATCGCGCCAATCCACCCACAGGCCATTGCCGCTTAGAAAAACGGGGCCGCGGAAGGTGCGCTTCGGGATGTAGTTGCTGGCATAAATGCGGATGATTTCCTCGGCCACATCCACGGCTTCGACGAGCAGGCCTTCGTGAATGATGTCGAGGTTGTCATCGGTGGTGTGATATTCGGGATAGGGAAAACGGCTGAGCGAGATGCACGGCACATTGACGCCAGGCCCGTTGATGACGCGCTCGTCGTTGGGCGCGACCTGCGCGAACTCACCCTGACGAAATTCGCCGAATTGTTTTTGCATGACGTAACTTGCGACGCGGTCGAGCAGGTGATTGTTTTGCCGCGTGCGCTGCAGGGCAAGCGTGTTTTGATTGCCAACCGAATCGAGGAACATGCCGCCGCGCAAATTCGGAATCTGGTCTTCGTGATTGGCGAGGTACGCAACCGTGCCGATGGTCTCAGGCCCAAACCAAAAGCGGACGCTCATCGAACTGGCGGGAAGCGGCCTCCCGGCGAGTCGGCGCGCAAGGTCAATTTCGGTGACGACGCCCGATGTGTTGTCATTGGCCTGCATGGGATGGCAGGTGTGCGACATCACGATGAACTCACCCGCGTCGGGGTTCGCTCCTCCTTCGGGATGGACGACCGCGCTCGCAACTTTGAATCCCTGCTGTGGGTCGGAAATAAATTCAGAGCGAATCACCGCGTGATATTTTTCATCCTGCGGCAACTGGTCGAACTGATTCTTCGGCAGGCAAAAGCCCCAATCACGTTCGTAAAACTTGAACTCCCACGGAATCGCGGACGGGCATCTCTCGCTATAACGCAGGTGCGGCTTCAATTCATCCCAACTCAGGATCAAGTCAACGGGCAGGGAATACGAGATGATGTGAAGCGGATTGTTTTTGAAGTCAACGACGCGCTCGCTTCGCCCCGCCCCGCGAGCTGATTCCGTTTCGAGGTACGCTTCATGCACCACATATTTTTCCGGCACGCGCCACGTCCAGACCTGCGAGCCTGGGGCGTACGTCTCGATGGTGTAGTCCGCTGAATCGGGCATGTACGAGCCGATGATCTGGAGAGTCTTGTCCATGTCATCGGAGGCGAGGGTGCGATGAAGCGGCAGAATCTCGGAGAGGATGGATTTGAGGGATGAGTATGACTTGGACATGCAATATGTTTACCACGGATGAACACTGATTATTTTGAAGATGTTGTTCCAGGGTTTTCCAATCCTTTTTATCCATGTTCATCTGTGGTGAATTTGGTCTAGGAATCCTGCGCTTCGGAGGGAATCGGCATGGGAGTCACAAATCCTTTTGCTCTGAATTTTTCGACGTATTCGCGCACCATCCAGTAATCGAGTCCGACTTGTTCGGCAATGTCAAAGACCGAGTGCTCACCTTCAAATCTCATCATGATTTTTTCGATGGCGCGGTTGAGCGCCCAGTTCTCGCGCCAGTCCACCCACAGGCCATTGCCGCTGAGAAAGACCGGGCCGCGGAAGGTGCGTTTCGGGATGTAGTTGCTGGCGTAAATGCGGATGATTTCCTCCGCCGTTTCCGCCGCGCCGACCAGCATGTCATCGTGCATGATGTCAAGGTTGTCGTCAGTGGTGTGATACTCGTCGTAGGGCCAGCGGTTGATCGAGATGCACGGCACGTTGACGCCAGGCCCGTTGATGACGCGCTCGTCGTTGGCGGGAGCCGCGGCAAAATCGCGCTCGTCGTGAGCGGTGTTGCGTAATTGGTAATTGGTAATTCGGTCGAGCAGGTGCGTGTGCTGGCGCGTGTGATGCCAGGCAATCTTGTTTTTGTTGCCTGTCATTTCCATGAAGATTCCGCCGCGCAGATTTTGAATCAGATGTTCGTTGTGCGAGAGATAGACAATCGTGCCAATGGTCTCAGGCCCAAACCAAAAGCGGACGCTCATCGAGCCGGCGGGAAGCGGCTTCTCGGCGAGGCGGCGCGCAAGGTCAATCGTGCTGACCACGCCTGCGCCGTCATCATTGGCCTGCATGGGATGACAGGTATGCGCCTGAACAATGATTTCGCCTGCTTCGGGATTTGGCCCGCCTTCGGGATGGATGACCGCGGTGGCGATTTTGAATCCCTGCTTCGGGTCGGTGATAAATTCAGACTTGATGACCGCGCGGTATTTTTTGTCGCGCGGGAGTTTGTCGAAGACATTTTTCGGGAGGCAGAATCCCCAATCGCGGTCGTAATACTTGAACACCCACGGAATCGTGTGAGGACGTTTCTCGTTGAAATACAAATGCGGCTGGAGTTCTTCAAATGAGAGAGTCTTGTCAACAGGCAGGGAATACGAAACGATGTGAAGCGGGTTGTTCTTGAAATCCACCACGCGCTCGCCGCCTTCGATTTCCAAATACGCTTCGTAGACAACGTACCGCTCGGGCACTTTCCAGGTCCACGCGGGATCGAGGGGTTTGTAGGTTTCAATCGTGTAGTTGGACGAATCCGGCATGTACGAGCCGACGATTTCCAGCGTCTTGTCCTGGTCGTCGGAGGCCAGCGTTCGATGCAACGGGAAAAATTCTGCGAGGATGGATTTGAGGGAGGTGTAGGGTTTCATAATTCACCTTCGCCCTCACCCTAGCCCTCTCCCGAAGGGAGAGGGGACTCCCTTCCCCCGCAGGGGGAAGGGTTGGGGATGAGGGCTAGTATTTCGGCTCTTCAATATAGTGCAGCTTCTCAGGATGTTCGCGCACAATCACAGACATACCGTCAAAGAAATCATTGGCGGTCGCGAAATGGATTTTCGCCGCACCAACCTGAACTTCCTTGATGACGCCATCGGCCAGCAACTCATTCATGCCAGGCACGATGTACGTCTTCACACGCTCGTTCCTGCGCACGAACATCGAATACATCTTGATACGCGGCACACGGTCATAGCCGACGTAAATGCCCGAAAATTCCTTCATGCGGCGATAGTCACAACCGACGTTGTACTCGATGTAATGATGCATCGAGAATGTGCTGTTGAAATCCAGGCCAATGCTCAGGATTGTCCCGTTGATTTTATGGAACAACGCAAACGCCGAGTTCGGGCCGTAGGCTTCCACATCCTCGGCCTGCGCGAATTCGTCCGCGCGGGCGCCCCAAACGGAGAAACTGTAAATCGGATGCGGAGTCCGCTTTGCGTCCGGCCTGAGGCGGGCGAGTTCAGTGATCATGCCCATCTTCGAGGGCGTTTCCATCACGTCGAAGTAATGCGTCTCCGTCCACGATTGAAAATTGAACGCGGGGAATAGCACCGTTCCAGCCGGCCCCACTAGTTCGCGCATCACATCAATTACGGTCTCCGCGCCGCCTTCCACGCCCCCAAGCGATTTATACGACGTGTGAACAATAATCGTCTCGCCAGCCTTCACGCTTGTCTGGCGAAATCCATCGAGCAGTTCCTTGAATGTCAGCATATTATTTTTTCTTTGCAGGTTTCCTTGCAGGCTTTTGCGAAAGTTCATCAATGGCGCGCTTCTGCCGCGTCAGCGCCCAACTGCGCTTCCACACCGAGGGCAACATCAACAGAACGCCGATCAACACGCCGATAATCACGGCGATGATGATGAACAGCCCCACCTCCCCATCCACACCATAACCGAACAAATCAACGTGCGTCATGGTGTGATTAAAAGACGCAAACAACACGGCCCCGATGGTTACGACGATGGTCAGGATCAGTGAAAAAAACATGTGGACCTCCTATCTCAATTGGATTGCGGACTTATAAGCATTCATCAACACTTCGGCATTCTTCTGCCAATCGGCACGCCTCTCCGCGGACCTTCGTCCTGCGCGGCCAATCTCGGGCAGATTCTCCCTTTGAGAGATTGCCGAAAGAATCTTCGCGGCCAGGTCGTTTGCATCGCCATCTTTGAACAACCAGCCATTCTCGCCTTCGGTCACCCATTCCTTGTTCGCAGGAATATCCGAAACGAGACACGGCAAACCGCAGGCCAGCGCCTCCATCAGCGAAACGGACGAGCCGTCCACGTGCGAAGGCGAGATATAAATATCGGCGTCATGATACCAATCCGGCAAATCGCGTTGCGAAATCTGTCCGCCGAAAGTGACTCTGTCCATCACGCCGCCGGTTTGGAGAATACCACGAATGACGTGTCCCTGTGAACCGCCATTTAGCAGCATCAGGTTTACATTTTCATTTTGCCGAGCCACCTTCACGAACGCGCGGGCGAGAACGTCCACGCCGTAGCGCGGTTCCCAGGAGCGATTGCAGAAAAGAGTGAACGATTTCCGATTTACGATTTCCGATTTACGATTTTCGGACGCGGGCGCAAAGTGTTGGAGGTCAACTCCCCAGGGGAAGACGACGGTTCGTTCAGGATTCATTCCATACGCGACGGCTTTGTCACGCGTCACATTGGCGTCGCTGGTGAAAAACGTTGAACGTTTCAACGTGTAACGCGTAACCCATTCCATCCATTTGCTCTTGTGGACATCCTCCATCAAGTCAAATCCCCACGACATGGCGATCAGCGGACGAAATCCCGTCAGCGCGGCGAGGAACGCGCAGGTCTGGATCGGGCCTGCATGGATCAGGTCGGGTTTGATCTCACGAGTCAAACGTCGAAGGTCAAAGGTCAGGCGCGGCACGTCGCGCCAGCGGAATTCGCGCTGGCCGTCTGCCCACAACACCTGCTCCACTTGTGAAGGGATGGGACGATCCTCCACCTGGCGCGGATTTCGTTCCAGTTGCAGAAAATACGTCTCGTGTCCGCCGTTTGCGATTGCAGTCAGGAAGCGATGGTCGTGGGTGGAGTAGTTTTTGGAGAAATAAAGGATTCTCATGTTCGGTCTTGGACTCCAAAGCCTCCAGACTTTGGAGTGTTTATCGAAAGTCTGGAGACTTTCGAATCCAGTATGTTACGCGCCCAAATCCGTCCAGCGCAATTCCCTGCCCAGCGGCATATCGGTCAGCGCCTTCGTGCCGAGAACGTTTTCGATCTGGTCGGGCTTGATCGCGCCGGGCGTGGCCGGACGAAGCACGTCGATCATGTCACGCGTAAAGATTTCACCGGCCTTGATATCGCGCGCGGCGCGCAGGCAGCGGCGCTGCACGATGGCGGTCTGCACTTCGTTATCGGCAATGAACTTATCGGGGCTGCCGAGCGAGCGTTCGAGCAGGCGCGTCTCTTCGACCATCTTCGCCCAGTTCTCGGGATTCATGGCGAACTTGTGGTCGGGTCCCTCGCGGTCATTGCTGTCGGTGAAGTGGCGCTCGATGACGCGCGCGCCCAGCGTCACCGCGCCGAGGACGGGCGCGACCGAGTGCGTGTGATCCGAGAGGCCGAGGATCACGTCGGGAAACATGGCCGCGTAGGTTTTCAACACGTTGATGTGCAAGTGGTCGTAGTTATCGGGGCTGGCGGTGTAGTTCGTGTTGCACTGCATCAGCACCAGTTGTTTGTTGATCTTGAGAATGGCGCGGACGGCCTTCTGCACTTCGCCGATGGTGGATGCCCCCGTGGCGACGAAGAACGGCTTGCCCTTGCCCGCCATCCTTTCCAGCGCTTCGATCCAGTCAATTTCGCCCGAACCCGCCTTGTAGACCTCCACGTACTGGTCGAGGAAATCAATCGCTTCGAAATCGTAGGGCGAGGAGAAGTAGTCAATGCCGGCCTCATTGCACTCCTCCACCAGCGTCATGGACCAATCGAAGGGAATGGACGCGCCCTTGTAAACTTCAAAGACGGATTTCTTCCACGTCGCCTGGTGGCTGACCTGCCCGCCGCTCATGGCCTTGAAGCCATAATCCGAAACGATCTTTGGCGCGTCGAAATTCTGGAACTTGGCCGCGTCCGCGCCCGCTTCCCTGGCGAGGCGGATGAGCATTTTTGCCCGTTCCAGGTCTCCGTCATGGTTGGCGGCGATGTCGGCGATGAAATAGGTGGGGTGGTTCAGTCCAATGGTGCGTTTGCCGAATTTGATTTCCATGAGAACTCCTTGAATTAGCAGGCAGGCACACAGGGAAACAGCCAGACAAGTTACATCCGTGGTTACCTTTGTACTCACCGCTGTGGATAACTTCCTGTTTTCTGTGGATAACTCGGGTGATTACCTGTTGATAACTCGATCATTGCGGGTTCAAAAACGGGTTTATGGCTGTTGATAACCCCTGATTTTCTGTGGATAACCCTGCTGGTATTGTGTATAAAATTCATCCAAACCTGTGGAGAAATCGGGGAGAGTCTCGTTCAAATCTGTGGATAACTTGTTGGTGGAAAGCCATAAGTTGTGGGAGCGGCGGGCGGTCAAACTGGACGAAAGGATGGATTTCGGTGAAATCTCGCCTTCCTTCAGTGCAAACTTACGCGCGATCTCGACCCCAAACTGGTACTTGCTCATGGCCTGCGGCCCAACCAGGTGGTACAGACCGCTGAGGCCGCGCTCCAGCATCTTGACCAGGATCCGGGCAGTGTGATTAACCAGCATCGGACAAAAGATCACGTCGGTGAAGCCGCTCATGCTCTTGTTGTGGGTCAGGTTGGTGAAGAAGAATTCCGCAAGACTGCGCCTGCCGCTCAGGCTCCACCCGTAGAAATTGACGCGCACCACAAGCGCCCCCCGGTTGGCCGAGAACGCGGCGCGCTCGCCGTCCAGTTTCGTTTGGGCGTACGTTCCGAGCGCGTAGGGCACATCCTTCTCGGTATAAAAACCGTCCTTCTGTCCGTCGAAGACCGCGTCCGTGGAAATGTGAACGAACGAGACCCCGCGCGCGTAGCAGGCTTTTGCCAGTTCGCCGGGCAGGTCCGTGTTGAGGCGGCGCGCCAGCTCCGGGTTGGCGTCGCAGGCCTCGAGGTCCGCGAGAGCGGCGCAGTTGATCAGCCAGTCGGGCCGCGCCGAGTCGAGGATGGCGTCCACCGCGCCGGGGTTGAGCAAATCCGTCCTGAGAATATCGAAGGGCGCGCGGACAAGTTTGCCGCGATCCACGCCGGTCATATCATGCGCAGACATTGTTTCCTGCGCGAGGTTGATGCCGAGCAAGCCGCTGACGCCGGTGATCAGGAGTTTCATAAGCGTGTTCCTGGGGTCTTCTTCAGCCTTCCAACTTTCCCTGTGCGTACATCTCTTCAAACGGCGCGACGAATTTCTTGATGCCTTCGAGATCGAGCCACTCGGTATTATTGTCGCTCGAATAGCGGAAGCCGCCGTCGAGCAGTTTGCCCTTCGTCTGCCACGAGTAACCGAACCAGATGGCTTCGGCGGGCTGGACAACGAACATTTTATCAAGCTCCACGGTATGGCGCGCCTCGTCTTCGGAGATCAGCACCTCGTGCAATTTTTCGCCGGGACGGATGCCGATGATCTCCACTTCGGCATCGGGCGCAATGGCGCGCGCGATGTCGGTCACTTTGGTGCTGGGGATCTTGGGGACGAAGACTTCCCCGCCTTCCATCTGCTCGATGCAACTGATCACAAAGCGGACGCCCTGTTCAAGCGACAGCCAGAAGCGCGTCATGCGGTCATCTGTGATGGTGACCTTGCCGTTGGCGCGCTGTTTGAGGAAGAGCGGCACCACCGAGCCGCGCGAGCCGACGACGTTCCCGTATCGGACGCACGAAAACCTGGTCGCTGAACCACCGGCATACGCGTTGCTTTGAACGGTTAATTTCTCCGCCGCGAGTTTTGTCGCGCCGTAGAGATTCACCGGGTTGACGGCTTTATCGGTGCTGAGCGCCAGCACCTTCTTCACGCCGGCATCCAGCGCGGCTTCCACCACATTCGAGGAACCCATGATGTTGGTCTTGATGGCTTCCATCGGGTTGTACTCACAGGCAGGGACCTGCTTGAGCGCGGCCGCATGGACGACCACGTCCACGCCGTGCATGGCGCGCGTAAGACGTTCGCGGTCGCGGACATCGCCGATGAAGTAGCGCAGGTTGGGCTGATTGAAGCCCTTCACCTGCATCTCGTACTGCTTGAGTTCGTCGCGGCTGAAGACGATCACCTTTTTGGGGTTGTGATCGCGCAGGAGGATCTCGATGAATTTCTTCCCGAACGATCCCGTCCCGCCGGTGACGAGCACGACTTGATTTTTCCAATCCATTATTGCTCCGTTTCCTTAATGGCCTCAAAGAGGCCGGAATCCTTTCGAATAAAAATATGACCCTTTTCCCGGAGTTCCTTCTCCAGGTCCCGTTCGATGCCTGCCAGTTCACTCTGCGATACTTCTGCTGCGCGAAAGCCCGACTGAATGTAATTCATGACAGGCCCGACTTCCGTAACTTGTAAATTCAGTAAATCACAGATTCAATCTTTGAATACCTGGTAGCAGCGGCTTTAGCCGTTTTTTCTCCTGAAATCTGCTGGAATCACTCCAAAATCCAATGGTTAGAACCGTGCCTATGGCAAATCTGTGATTTACTGAAATTGTCAGGATAACGGGCACTGGTGACAACCGGGAAGAACGCTTTCAATTGCTCCAGGCCATTTTCCAAAGTAAACGGATTGACAAGCGGCTCGGATGATTTCGTGCTGGCACGTTTCAGCCATTCCTTCATTTCCTGCACATGGTGATCGCCGACTGTCGTCGCAATCAAACGACCGCCTGGCTTGAGCACCCGTTTGATCTCTGCCAGCGCCTTCGGCCTGTCCGGCACATGATAGAGCATGTGGTTGGCAATGACGGCATCGAACCTTCCATTGTCGTAAAGAATGGACTGCGCGTCCACCTGCTCGAATTTGAAGGCGCGTCCCGTCACCACCAGATTCCGCCAGGCGGCATCCAGCATTCCCTGGGAGAGATCGCTGAGCGTGATATTCCATCCGGCAGGGACACGGTCCGCGCATTCCTTCCACATTGCGGCGGAACCGCAGCCCAACTCCAGAATGCGCGCATCCGCCGGAAGTTTTACAAGTGTATCAAATATCCAGTTGAACCAGCCGTACGGATTCGTACTAAAGAGGCGATGGATCGCGATACGCGCATCCAGGTTGGTCGAATCTCGATACTGGTCGGTGGTGAGGTAGTGTTGGTCGGTAAACCTGGACATGTTAATTTTCCCTTCGACAATAGAGCGTGGAGACCAATTCCTGAATTTCAGGCTTCAGAGGCACTTCAAGATGGGTCAGCCTGTCACACGCCTGTACCCGCAGAGAAACATCCGTGTTGATCTTGGATGCGGTCTGCTTCATCCCCTTCTCATCACCTGTTATTGCATACGCCTGGAGAAAAGGCATCCACTCGGATTGGTCTTCAGGGTGAAGGCCAAGGCGAATGGCCTCATTTCCCAGCGAAACGACTTCGTCCCAATCCCCGAATTGCAAAGCCAGCTCCGCCTTTTCGTAGTAGTAACACCATTTCCTCCCAGGCTCGGGGCCAAAGGCGAAATCCGGAGGAATGAACGGAGCGGAATCGGTAATGACATTTTCAATGTTGGAAGACGGGGCCGCCAGCAAGACATTCCCAGGGTCCAATGGCGAGATCAGCGGCTGCCGACCATCCATTACGTGTACGCATGAAGTGGAAGCGGGCTGGCTCAGGACCAGCACGTTTCCATAATCGAAGTCAATGGTATGACTGCGATATTCGGTCTGCCGGTGGAGATTCCCCGTCAGAACATCCTGCAGGTTTGCATTGCTCAGGGTGATCGCAGAGACATTGTAATGAACGGGAATTTGAGCCGAAGGCTGTGGAAAATAGATCATATTCGCCGCTTCCATGACGCCAAAACCGTCATCCCCCATGTTCGCGGATGGATAATTGATGACAAGAGTAGTGCCGGGACGAAGCGCAGGAATACGCCAACTCACCTGCCACCAGAATTCCTCGACGGCATCCTCCTCGTTCATCGCGCTGACAGAGATCGAGTAATGGGCCAGTGCCGCAAATGCAACGATCCCGGACAGACAAACCCATCTCACGCGGCGGGATGACATGGTATGGAGAAAGCCCGCCAGGGAAACCGCGGCGGCCAGGGAGGCGGGCAGGGCATAATGGGAAAATCCTTCAAGGTTGATGGTGCGATTTGCCATGATGACAGGTAAAATCCCCAGCATCATACCCGGCAGGCCAATGAGGAAAGCTTCCCGGTAGATTAATGCCGGTGACCCAGGTCCGTTCCCCGCTCCAAGCAACTTTTCAGCCCACAGCACCAGGAGCAGGACGATCACCGCGACCGTGAGTCCAAGGATCGTGTCGCGCAGGCGCAATCCGAAGAAAAAACGCGGAAATTGGGCCACCCATGCCAGCACGCCGAGATTCAACAAACTGTTAAACCACTGGATCAACCAGCGGGTTAGCGTGGAAACCGGGTCGCCCATCAGCGCGCTTAGCTGGAGGCCAATATCTGTCGCTTTGCGCTCATTGTTGAAAATAAATATCCGCCAAAAAACAAACCCCAGGGGAATGATGAGATTCCACATCCAGGCACGGGCTGAAACCAGTAATTTCGGGAAAAAATTACCGGCTGGACGGTCGCGCTCAACGATGACGTAAACACAAAGAAAGCGCATTACTTCCATGCCAATGGCATAGTCAACGAGGGCAATGTAAAGCCAGCCGGTCAGAACGGCGGCGGCCAGGTAAGCCACCCGATGAGCGCGGCCCGATGCCTGGACAGCCTTCAAGGTAAAAGCGATGGAAAATACCTGCAGGGCAAGGCTGGCAATCATTGGCTGATATTCGATGGCGCTGATCCACCAGAAATATCCGGGATAAATCGTAAAGAACAGGGCTGTAAAAAAAGCGAACTTTCTCTCTCTGGGCCAAAGAATATTGAACAACCAGAGAGCCCCCACAGAAGACAGCGCGCGCCACAGGTACGCGGCGATGTGATAGGGAAGCGGGTGGGGGCCGAAGAGGGAATAATAAATTTCGAAAAACACGCCGCGGGCTGGACGGTCAATGCTGAACATAAGATGGAAAATATCCGCCCCGGCAATGGTTCCATCATAGATGTAGTACCAGTCGTCTTTAAAATAAGTCAGGTTGCCAATGTTCGGGAGATAAACAATGGCGGAAATAATCAGAAGAAGGATAATTTCAAGAAAAGGTTTTTTCTTTAGAAGCATTTTTATTTCTTGATCACGATCAATGGATACTGCCCATTCTCGCCGAAAAACTCCGGGTACTTTTCCTCCATGCGATACAGCCAGCGCAAAATCGCCCTGCCGCCGAGCTTCTCGTTGATAAATGTCCGCAGGATGCGCGTGGAAGCGGAACGCCATGCGACGATTTCAACAGGCACCTCCGCGCCGAGTTCACTCCTGAGCCAGCGCGCACTCGTCTTCTGGACGAACGTGGCTTTCTCATCGTGCTGTTGGGCGCGCATCGGTTTGCCGCGCAAAATACGGCGCAGGCGGTTCGTGAAGATGATCAGGTTATCCAGCCAGCCGGTCAACGCGGGATTGGTCCAGCCGTTGACAATGGCCGCGCTTTTCCCCGCACCAAGCACGCGGAACAATTCCTTGTAGGCGCGCTTGTGTTCGCTTGCAGGCAGGTGATGGATCGTATGCATCGAAACGATTCCATCGAAGGCATCCTGTTTAAACGGCAGGTTGGCGATATCACCGACGACAAACAGGCCATGTTCGCCAATCCGCTTGCGGGCCTCGCGCAGGGCTTGAATGGAAATGTCAAAGCAGACGCGTTTTTGGTAGCCCCGTGAATACGTCAGGTATTCGTCATATTGAACGGGACCAGACCCCGCATCCAGCAGGAAGCGGCCGTTCGGCGCGATGCCGCGGTTGACGCGCAAGCGTGTGCCGCGGATGTAGTCCATCACAACGGGGCGCAGGTCATCGTAGCGCGCGTTTTGATACAGGCCGTCTTCCTCCTGCTGCCAGCCGATCTCGTCGTAAAATTCGCGGACTTTTTGTTTTGTGTCGGTCATGTTATCTCTGTCATGTCGTTGCGAGCGGAGCGAAGCAATCTCCTGCTAAACGGGACAATCCCATTGAGAAGTGTTCTCCGCTTATCCGGAGATTGCTTCGTCGCTTCGCTCCTCGCAATGACATCACTTCCAAGTAAACGGTTCCCCAACCAAAAATCCAAACGTATCACCAAACTGCGCCAGGCCTTCTTCGCTCAACACTTTCTCCAAAGGCCAGGCTTCCAGGTCATCCCAAAAATTCATCAGGCGCCAGGGAAACGGATGCGGATACTCGAAGAAGAAGCGGTAGGCGTAATTCCAGGCGTACTCGGTTTGCTTTTCAGTCAACTGGTGCGCGGGCAAATCGTTCAACACTTTTTCGAGCGCGGCGTAATATTCATCCCACGAATTCGGGTCAAGGGTGAAGCCGCGGCCGCGGTAATGTGTCTCGCCGCAGGAAATCACGGGGCGGCCGTTCATCGCGGTTTCGAGGCCAACCGTCGTCGTGTATGCCAACCCCAAATCGGCGATCTCGATCAAATCATACGTGTTGACTTTATCCGCCGCGCCGATGACGTGGATATGGCCGGGCAGACTCGGCAGCGCGCCGCGGACAACCTGCCCCATGGACCTGGCCTTCGGGACGAGAGTTTCTCCGGGATGCACACGAATCACCATCTGGACCTCGGGCCTGCCAGCAAAAAACCGGACAGTTTTCGTGATCCATTCAGTCATCGAGTCCGCGAAGATGTTGCGCCCGAGGGTCAGGCTGTCGCCCAGCACGTTCGCGGCGAGCATGACGACGGGACGGTCGTCCAGCTTGAGCAGTTTGCGCGTCTCTTGCGCGCCCTGCGAAGAGACGTATTGCCAGAGCCGCTTGGACTTGCCCCAGACGCGCGCACCGCGGCGGGCATTCTCCAGGTCGGCGACGCGTTCATACATGGAATCGGTAATTGGTAATTTGCAGCGCGCTTCGACGAGATAATCGGTGTCCTGCCGCATGATGGATGAATTCTGCGCCAGCCAGATTTGTTCGCGCTGGTCGTTGAATTCGTAGGTCACCGCGGGGATGTTCAAATAACGGGCCACGCGGAAGACAATTCCCATTTCCAGGATCAATCCGTTTGGAATAAGCACGACATCGGGCTTTTTGGACTGCATCCATTCGAGCGCGGCCCGGGCGGCGAATGTGTTTCGTTGAATCCGCAAATCGTAGAGCGCGCGGTCGTCGGGGTCGTTCATGTCCACTTCTTCGCGCATCAAAGTGTACTGCGCATCCCAGAGCGAGACCTCCTTTACGTCAGCCTGGATTCTCTCCGGTAAAACGGAGGCAGGCTTGAGGTCCAGCATGGAGGCGTGCTCAATCAACGGGGAAAGGCTGGAGAGTGCATCCCGCGTGTGAAGCGCGCGCTGTCGCTGGGTGAAATTGTCCTTTTGCTTGTGCCACTCGGAATAGGGCAATGTCAACAAAGTGACCTTGTGCCCGAGGCCCGCGAGAGTCAAACCGAGGTAGGCGGATTGCTCGATCCAATAATGAAGCGTGGCGAAGAATAAAACATTTTTGCCGCCGCTTCGACTACGCTCAGCGCGAGCGCGTGCAATTGGTTCAACTATCGCGCGAGCAGAGGGCAAAGATTTTTGCAAACGGTCGAGGTTGAAGTGATCTTTGCGCGGACGATTCTTTTGCCGAAGCATCCAGTCAATTTCGGCAGTGAGCGGCAGGTCGCCAAGGAAATTTTTGAGGGTTGATTTGGTTGCCATGAGTTTCGCTCCCTCACCCTATCCCTCTCCCAAAGGGAGAGGGGACTCCCTTCCCCCTTCGGGGGAAGGGTTGGGGATGAGGGCTAATCCAATTTTTCAATCTTCCACTCAAGCCGCGGGCGGACAGGGCCGACGCGCGGCTCGGGCCAATGCGTGCCGGGCGCGCCGGAAATATCCACGTTGAAGGCGAGGGCGTTTTCGTCCATGAAATAGCGGCGCACACCGAACGAACTCGCGTTGACGCCGAGGCTGTAGCGGCCTTCGTTGAAAATATCCGCAGGGATTTCGGCGCGGCTGACGTAGCGGCCTGCCTTGCGCGCGTCGAATTTTTCAAAGAGGCCCGGGTTGTCCGTGTCAAAGGATGTCAGCACATATTCGCCGCGCATGGTGCTGAGATAAAAACCGACGCGCAGACCCGTGATGGGCGCATCGAGATGATATTCGAATTCAACCATGACAGGCTCGGTCGAGCGGACAGTGTCCACAACCTTGCCGCTTCTGTTCTTGACCTTCAAGCTGATCGGCCTAAATGGCTGACTCGCCGCTGGAATTTCATCCGCATCCCAAACCCGCTCCCCTGCCTGCGCCTGGCCCGAGGAGAGATAAAAGTCAACGGCCTCCTGTGTGGGGCCGCGCATGATGAGCCGGCCTTTGTTGAGCACAATCGCCTCCTGCGTGAGGCGCAGGATGGCAGACATGTTATGGCTGACGAACAGAACCGTGCGGCCCTGCTGTGCCACGTCGCCCATCTTGCCGAGACATTTCTTCTGGAATTCGGCGTCGCCCACCGCCAGCACCTCGTCCACGACGAGGATTTCAGGCTCAAGATGCGCGGCGACCGCGAAGGCGAGTCGCAGGTACATGCCCGATGAATAGCGTTTGACGGGTGTGTCAATGAATTGGGTCACTTCGGAGAAGTCCACGATTTCGTCGAACTTGCTGTCAATCTCGGCGCGTCGCATGCCGAGGATGGCGCCGTTCATGTAAATGTTTTCGCGGCCGGTCAACTCGGGATGAAATCCCGTGCCCACTTCGAGCAGCGAACCGACACGTCCGCGCACCGCGACCGTGCCTGTGGTCGGTTCGGTGACGCGCGAGAGGATTTTAAGCAGGGTGCTTTTGCCCGCGCCGTTGCGTCCCACAATGCCGAGGACTTTGCCTTCTTCGAGGTCGAAGGAAACATCCTTCAACGCCCAGACAAAGTTTTGGTTCATCCTGCGGTCGGACTTTCCCACCAGTGCTTTTGCCAGTCTCACAGGCGCGTAGAAAGTATCCACCAGCACGTCGCGGAGCATGTTGTAGCGGAATTTCGTCTCCGCCGCGCCGATGCGGTATTGTTTGCCGAGGTTTTTTACAGAGATAGCTGTGGTCATTATTTTCTCAAACGTCATTGCGAGGGCGTGTTTTTTCCGCCCGAAGCAATCTCCTCATCATAGTGGGGATTGCTTCGTCGGGCTATCACCCTCCTCGCAATGACGGGTTAAATTGTGTCCGCGAACGTCTTTTCCATGCTGCGGAAATAGAAAAGGCCTGAAATCAATATCAGGACAGAAATGGTAGCGGAGACCCACAGGGTGATGTCAGGTCCGTTGCCTGCGCCGAGCATTGCCCAGCGGAAGCCATTGACCACGCCCGCCATCGGGTTCAGGGAATAGGCAATCTGCCATTTTTCCGAGATGACCGAGGATGAATATGCCACGGGGGTCGCAAACAGCCAGAACTGGGTCAGGAACGGCAGGGCCTGGTTCACATCGCGATATTTCACGTTGACCGCCGAGAGCCATAACGCCACGCCAAGAGCAGCGATGATGGCCAGCAAAAGGAAAAGCGGAAGCGTCCACAACAAGTCCCATGCTGGCGTCACATTGTAGTAGAACATCAAGCCAATCAAAAGAACGAAGGCAATGGCAAAATCTACAAGCCCCGCGAAGACCGAAGACATTGGAAGAATCAGCCGCGGGAAGTAAATCTTCGTGACCATGTTGTTGTGCGCCACGAGTGAGCGGCTTCCCTGATTCAGCGCGGTGACGAAGAGGCCCCAGGGCAACAAGGCTGTGAATGAAAATACCGGGTACGGAATACCGTCCGTTGGGAGTTTTGCCACTTTGCCAAACAGGAACGTGAACACGAGCATGGTCATCACAGGTTGGATGACCGCCCAGGCCATGCCCAGCAAAGTCTGTTTGTAGCGGACTTTCACATCGCGCCACACCATGAAAAAGACCAGTTCGCGGTAAATCCAAAGGTCACGCAGATTGAGCGCGGCGAGGCCTTTGGAGGGTTTTATGTAAATGGTGGTGGGTTCGTGTTTTATGATTTCGGTCATAAATTACTACTCCGTCATTGCGAGGGAGCGGAGCGACCGAAGCGATCTCCTCGCGATGTTGGAGATTGCTTCGCCCTATCGGGCTCGCAATGACATTATTTGATTTTGTCTCTATTTGCCTTGAACCACTTCACCGTCCGGCGCATGCCCTCTTCAAACGGGACCTGCGCGCTCCAGCCGAATTTTTCTTTTGCGCGGCTCACATCGAGTCCGCGGCGGGGCTGGCCGTTGGGTTTGTCCGTCTGCCAGACGAGCTTGCCTTGAAATCCGGTCTGGCGGCAAATCATCTCGGCCAGATCCTTGATGGAAATTTCGTAGCCGGAGCCCAGGTTGACCGGGTCGGAGCCGTTGTATTTTTCCGCGGCAGTGACGATTGCATCCGCGGCGTCTTCCACGTAGAGGAATTCGCGTGTGGGAGAACCATCGCCCCACACCGGCAATTCCTTGTCGCCGCGCTCGCCTGCTTCCACAGCTTTACGGATCAACGCGGGAATGACGTGCGAGGTCCGCAAATTGAAGTTATCGCGCGGGCCATAGAGATTGACGGGCAGAAGGAAAATGGAATTGAAGCCGTATTGTTCGCGATACGCCTGCGACTGCACGAGCATCATCTTCTTGGCAAGGCCATACGGCGCATTGGTCTCTTCGGGGTAGCCAATCCACAAGTCATCTTCCCTGAACGGGACGGGCGTGAACTTGGGATAGGCACAGACCGTTCCAATTGCCACGAACTTGCCCACGCCATTCTTATAAGCCTGGTGCATCAATTCCACGCCCATCATCAGGTTGTCGTAGAAAAATTCGGCGGGATGCTCACGGTTCGCACCGATGCCGCCCACGTTCGCGGCGAGATGGATGATAACCACATTCTTCGGGTCAACGTCCTTGAGCGTGTCCGCATACAAACGGCGGATGTCGTTCGGGTCAACGAGGTTGTAATTCTCGATGCGCGGGATGAAAATGTCCGTTGCGCCGCGTCCTTTGAGTTTTTCGGTGACGAACGAACCAAGAAAGCCCGCCCCGCCCGTGACGATTACTCGTTTACCCTGCCAAAAATTTTCAGCCATGATGTCTCCTGTTTGGACTCCAACGTCTTCAGACGTTGGATATGGTAATCCGAAGTCAGGAGACTTCGGACTCCAATTTGAATATTTATTGCACTATAAACTGCGCGTTCCGGTATCTTTCATCCAGCGGATTGCGGATCAGGCCTGTCTTCAATGCGTGCAAAACTTCCCGCACGCCATCATCAACAGTCAAAGTTGTATCAAAGCCAAGCACACGCTTAATCTTTTCAAACGATACAGTGATGTCGCGCATGTCGCCGCCGAAGGTCAAATTTTTATATTCGACCACTGTTTCAGGCATACGCTTGAGCACGAGATTTACGATCTGGTCCTTGGTATAGTTGCCGCCGTCCGTACCGAGATTGAACACCTGGCCGCGCACCTTGCTCTCGTCCGCTTCAAGACCCATGATGATGCCGCGCGCCACATCCTGCACGTGGACGAACGAACGCGAATAGCCGCGCTGGTAAATCAGCAGCTGGCGCTTGGTGTATGCGTCCAACACAAATTGATTCACGATCAAGTCAAAACGTGTGCGCGGGGAAATGCCGTACAGCGTGGCGAAGCGGAATGAAATCGGCGCAGTGACCGCGTCCTTTTGTGCGAGCAAAAATTCTTCCGAAGCAATCTTTGTCTCGGCATATAACGATTGAGGATTTAACGGGGATTCTTCCGTCACAGGCCTGCCATCAGAACTCAGGCCATAGTTGCTGTAAGTGGACGCGAACACGAATCTTTCCACGCCCAAATCTGCCGACTGCTCGAAGGCCATTTCTGTGGCCTCGACATTGTACTTCCACGCCACCTGCTTCCCCACAGCCTGGCATGCAGGAAACCCGACAATCCCCGCAAGATGGACAATGGCGCCTGGTTTTTGCCAGCTGTCCTTGAGCGAATCTTTTATTGCACGCGGCTCGGTCACATCGGCTTTGACGAAGTGAAAGTTCGGGTGGTGCAAAAACGGAACCAGCGATTCGCCGCCGAACAGAAGAGAGTCCAGGACGGTGACTCTGTAATTCGCGCGGATCAGTTCCGAGGTCAGGAGGGAACCGATGTAACCCGCGCCGCCTGTGATCAACACATGTTTATCAGTCATTCCAATCCTTCCAGCTTCACTTTATATCCATCCAAAACAAGCGCGGGCGCATCCTTATCCTTCACCACCGCAACGCCCTGCTCGAGACAGGTCAATTTGCAAATATCGGCCACATCACCTTCGCCAATAATGCGGACACGATCATAGCCAGCGCGGCGGACCTCAGCCACGCGTTCCTTCACGCGTTGGCGCGTCCTGCGGTACAGCGTGAGCGAACGCTCGACATAATCCACCGCGAGGCGGGCGCGCAGGGCAAGGCCTTCAGGAGTGATGATATAGCGGAGTTTCTTGCGTTCAGCGCGCGAGACTTTGACCGCGCCCTTCGCAATGAGCCGTTTTAAATGCCAATTGACCGTGCCCACAGCCACACCAAGTTGGGTGGCAAGTGCGGACTGGTTTACGTTGGGGTCGCTCTCGATTTGTTCGAGCAGGGAAAGTTCGCGCAGTTCGTCGTTTGTTGATTCCATACAGGGTGCTTCGCAATCCAAAATTCAGTCACTGAATTATAACCGCATTCGAGGGATGGTCAAGAGAGAAGAAATTGGTGATTACCCACAAGTCCGTATCCGACATTCAAAGCCTCAAAGCCAGAGCATTCTGCCGCGAATTTCGCTAATTCACACGGATTTTTAAAACCAATTCGCGAAAATTCGTGAAATCCGCGGCTGAGGTTTTGCTTTTGAGAACATAAAAAGGAAAACTCCATGACTCCCTGGACTTGTCCGTCCAGGACAGGCAGCCTCACTGTGACAAATTTTTCAGCGTTTATTCGCGTCCCATGATTCTCGGCCTTTGCAAACTTCACCTCTGCGAATACAATCAGGCCGCTATGAGCGTAATTCCACCATTTGATGAGGCCGGAAAATCATACCAGCAAACCCGAACCGCACACTGGGACGCAATCGCGCGCAAGCGCGATGCCTGGAATGGCATGGGCAATTGGTATCACCGCAGGCTTGAAGAAGTCTATCGTTTCCACGTCAGCCCGAACCAGCGCGTGCTCGAAATCGGATGCGGCGCAGGCGGCCTGCTCGCCGCGCTCAAACCATCACACGGCGTGGGCATTGACTTCTCCGCGGAAATGATTCGCCGCGCGAAAGAGCTTCACCCCGAACTCGAATTCCACCAGCTCGACGCGCACGACCTCTCCGCGCTGGCAGGCCCGTTCGACATCATCATCTTCTCCGACACCGTCAACGACCTGTGGGACGTGCAACGCGCCTTCGAGCAGGTTCGCCCGCTGTGCACGGCGCGCACGCGCGTCATTATCAACTTTTACAGCCACCTCTGGCAGACGCCGCTCACCATCGCGCAGTCCCTCAACCTCGCCGCGCCCCTGCTCAGTCAAAACTGGCTCACGCAGGAAGACATCGATAACATGCTGCGCCTGGCAGGTTTTGAAACCATTCGCTCTTCCAGGGAAGTTTTGTGGCCGCTTCCGCTGGGCGGTTTTGCAAATCGTTATCTCGTGCGCCTGTGGCCGTTTCGGGGGCTTTCACTTTCCACTTTCGTCATCGCACGCCCCGCTCCGCAGCCCGCCGAAAACCCCAGCGTCTCCGTAATTGTCGCCGCGCGCAATGAAGCGGGCAACATCAAGTCCATTTTTGAACGGCTTCCTCAAATGGGACGCGGCACCGAACTCATCTTCGTTGAAGGACATTCGCGCGACAACACGTACGAAACCATTGAAAAGGAAATCCCGCTTCACCCCCGGACCTCGAGCCTGCTTCTGCGGCAAACGGGCATCGGCAAAGCGGACGCAGTCCGACTCGGCTTCGAGAAAGCCTCCGGCGACATCCTCATGATCCTCGACGCGGATTTAACCGTCCCGCCTGAGGATTTGCCGCGCTTCTATGAAGCCCTGGCATCCGGGAAAGGCGAGTTCATCAATGGCGTACGCCTGGTCTACCCAATGGAAAAAGAAGCCATGCGGACATTGAACTTCATCGGCAACAAGTTTTTCAGCATGGCCTTCTCGTGGCTGCTCGGCCAGCCTGTCAAAGACACATTGTGCGGCACGAAAGTTTTACGCCGCGAAGATTATGAAAAAATTGCCGCGAACCGTTCCTACTTTGGCGATTTCGACCCCTTCGGCGACTTCGACCTCATCTTCGGCGCGGCAAAGCAGAACCTCAAGATCGTGGATTTACCCATCCGCTACCGTGAACGCACCTACGGCACAACCAACATCTCGCGCTGGAAGCACGGCATGTTGCTGATGCGCATGGTCGCTTTTGCGGCGCGCAGGATCAAATTTGTATAGGAATAATGATGACCCCTGCCTTGAAGCTTCTTCCCGCCAACCAATATAAAGGTGTGAACCAATACGACCCAATTAAATACTATTACTGGCCTGTGTTCGGCAAAATGTATCGCCGCCGCGTAGAATTAGCGTTAGGTGAATGCACGGGCGGCGAACGCATTTTGGAGGTCGGGTTTGGAACGGGATTGGCCTTCCCGAATCTGCACGATATGTACAAGGAAATCCACGGTCTTGACCTGACGGCAGATATTCACGCCGTCAAATCCGTATTTGAGCCGATGGGCATTCCGCTGTTTCTCGAAAAAGGCGACGTATTGAAAATGCCCTACCCGGATCATTTCTTCGACACGGTGTTGCTGGTCAGCATATTGGAGCACTTAAAGCCGGTCGAGCTGGAGCAGGCCTTCGTCGAGATTCGACGCGTACTCAAGCCTGGGGGACAGATGGTGTACGGGACGCCGGTCGAAAAGCCTTTTATGGTGTTCATGTTCCGTATGCTTGGTCATGATATCCGTGATGAGCATTTTTCAACAGAAAAAGAAATCGCAGAAGCCGCACACAAAGCGTTCCCAAAAGGGCATGTGCTCCAAATGAAAAGCACACCGCCCATTGCAGGTGCGGTGTACGAAGTGGGCAATTTTGTGAAAAGCCAGGCGCAGGTTACGGAGAATACTCGTAAATCCTGATCTGCGGGTTAACAGCCGTGAGGGATACGCGCGGCAGGCAGGGAGGCAGGGAATAAGTAAATTCCCTGACCAATTTGAAACTCGTTTCGCCCGCCAGCAGCCTGCCGAAGAATTCACACTCAACAGGGTTCGTTTCACAGATGTATTCATCCGAAAAACGCTCATAAGTTAAAGTATCGATTACCAGAATATCCACTTCGCGTTCGATCAACCCCTGCTCGCCCTGGTTGTATTCGAAGGCTTTGCCGGTCGGCACGGTTTGGCCGGGATACTTGATAAAAAAGATGGGGTAATTACGCGCCTTGTAGAATTGCTGCTTGTCGATGCGCGGCGGATAAAGCGTATATTCAATGACTTTATCCTGCCCGGGCAGGGATGCGATGTAATCGCTGGCGGGCATACGCGCATCGTTCATGAACAACAAAGCCGTGCTCACCAATCGCAAAAAGGAATACGTGATCCCAATTGCAAGCAGGAGACCGATCCCCGCGTTTGCATGGCGGATTTGCCTTTGCGAGATCAAGTCCATCACATCCTTCACGAACAATGCGGCAAGCACGGCAAAGAACGGAACAAAGGGAATAAAGTAGCGCGGAATGTAATTCACCGAAACCATAAAAGGCAGGTCAAACAGTATCAGCGTGGAGAGCAGGATCAGGACAGCCTGCGCCTGCTTCTCATCCAAAGAGACTTTCTTGTAATGCGCCAGGATCAATTTTCCTGCCGCCCAAACGAAGGTGGCCAGGAACAAATAATAAGCGAATGGGCCAACGGCTTCCCGAAAAACACCCCATTGTCCGATAATTCCACGAACACTATTCGGCTGGAGGCTGTAAACCGGGTAACGTTGCAAGGCCGGGATGACCCGCTTGAAGTAGAACGACATCCAGAACAGCGCCTTGGGTGTGCCCAGCACGTATCCCAGGAAACTGAGCGCGCCGCCGATAAATAACATTTCAACCGTCTGGAGCAAATTCTTTCGGACCTCGGTCCAATTTATCACGATGACAGTAAACAATGGGATCAGGATCAAACTGCCGCCCGTATACTTGCTGGAGGCCGCCAATCCCACCGCAAAGAACGAACCGTACAACCACAGCCGATCCTTCGTAAATTGATACCGGATCAACAGGTAAACGGCAAGCGTCGTGAAGAAGAGCAGGTACATATCATTGTGGGCAAAACGCGCGTTTTCAGAGACCGCGCCGCTTGCAATCCCCAACAATCCTGCCAGCGTGGAGACGGCCGCATTCCTACTAATGGATTTTGCCAGCAAATAGATCAGCCAGATCGATAACCCGCCCAGCAAAGCAGACAATACACGCACGGAAATAAAGAAAACGGCGCGGGAATATCCCATCCCATAAACGAATTTTCCCACACCGTACATCACATACTTTGGAAGCGAGGGATAATTGAAATCGGGTTCGGTTTCATCGAATTGGATCTCGCCGCGCAGGGCACTGTCCACACGCCAGACCAGTTCGTCCGGGTTCCAGAGCGCGGGCACCCCCCAGTTCACGCCGGGAATGGAGAAGACGAGGAAAAGCAAAAAAAGAAATACGGGAATAAATCTTTCATTGCGGTTAATTGTATTTAAAAAGCCTGATTGCATTTGTATCAGTCCATGTTTCTATGTTTGGATAATAATCGGAAAAGCTATTTTGATTTCAGCCTTCGTTCGATGAATACCGCGTAAACCGGCATATAGATCAACACGACGAGGTTTGTCAGGTAATAAAGGACGCGCCATCCAACGAGGACAACGGACAAGTCACCATGATCCACACCAAACAGGGAGTACAGGTACAGGGATGTCACTTCTGTGACGCCCAGCCCGCCAAAGACAGTAATGGGAACCAGGGAATACAACTGCAAAATTCCTGAGACAAACACGATCACCAGGGTCTCCACTTGAAGGCTAAAAACCCGCATGCTTACAACCATCCATGCCAGGGTAAGCAGGTAATACAAAAAGGACAGGCCGAATGCAATAAAAACCGTACTAAAGACGGCGTTCTGCTCCATTTCTGCGAACGCATCCAGGGCTTGTATGATCTGCTCGACGAAGGAAAACCTTGTCAAACGAAGCCGCGTCAATAACCGGCTCAAAATATTGATGAACCATCTCCTCCAGAACATCGCCACAAAAAAAACGACGAAACCTATCCCAACGACCAGCCCCAACAACAGGACAATTTTCTGCAAAGCAACGATGCGGTCCCACAACAGAAGACTGCAAAAGATCATCACGATCCAGACGGCAAACAAGTCGCCGATCTTGGTAATCATGAACACCAGGCCGGACCGCCCCATCTTGACCTTTTCCTCGATCTTGAGCAAAGCCAGATACGATGCCGCGCCCGCACTATTGGAAAAAAAATTGGAAAGGGCATTTTGCATGACCACAATATTCAGCACACGCAGGTATTCCGTTCGCTGCTGGATAAGCAAATGATATTTGAATGCTTTTAGCAGTGTCAGGCAAATATACAAAATTAGCGTGGCAACCAGGTATGGGAGCAATATCCGGCCCCGCAGGGCCAGGAATTGGTCCAAATCTGTTTTGGATAAAAGGACCCATACCAATGCCGCGGCGACAAGTATTTTCAGGATATTCCAGACAACATTGAACCGGCGATTAGACTGCATAAATTTTCTACTTTTTGAATGGTTTCCCTGCGAAAACCCGGATCAAGGTCACGGAATCCACAGAGATGTCACCGGAAAGGAACTCGGCGCGAATGTGCGATTGCGCCTTTGCGAAGGATGCCTCGTCACGTTCCAGAACTTCAATCCGGGTTTCCCGGAAGTTATTCTCGAATATTTTCCCGTAATTATTGACCCGGCAGCGATTCAAATTACTGGTGGGATTAAGAAACGTCTTCCAAATCTTTTCGGAAAACTTCAACATTTCAAACGGATATTTAAAGTAATGGTCGCGCAGATCCACAAAGTGCAGGTGAAAGCCCTCCGGACCGGTGAGTTGGGCAAGCGCACACGTGATCCCCTCGACATCACCGAGATGCTCATAAACGGAGGTGCTGAGTACACAATCCACCGACTTGATGTCCTTTTGAATGGAAGCCTCCCGTATATCTCCATGAATTAATGTAACGAACTCCGGCCGCGGCACTGCCTGTCCATCAACCACAGAGAGGTAATCTTCATACTCTGGAATGAGTTGCATATTTCGCTCATCATCCAATGATTCAATGTGGTCGCAAAGAACAACGTGCGCGGCTCCCCGCCTGAGCAGTCCAACTCCCACCGCGAATCTGCCGCCATAGCCGAACACGAGGACGCGTTTGCCGTGGATTGTCCTGCCATTTTGAGATAACGCTTCGACATAACGGTCCACTGCCGCAGAAGGATCGCTCGATTCCAGCCCCGGACGAATGATGAAACGCCGCTTCAACAGAAAACGCGTCAGCTTTTCAGGCATAAAATGGCGGATTACACGTAAAAACAAGTACCGAATATTCACTCTTCATCCTTCGTTTAGGGCAATTTTTTGGAACAATCTACCGCGTCCTGCCTGGGAACCAGTAATTGAACGTTTACTTCGGCAAGGGTCTGCTTGATCTCGTAATAACACAACAGGGGCCTGGAAATCCATTTCACCCAGGCGTCGTTTTCCTCGCCAAACTCATATTCACTTCCCTTCTTTGAAGTGCTTAAAGATTGGGTAACGATCAAGGAAAACCGATCTTCCTGCAGGTCCTTGTAAAACCCGTTGAAATAACTGCGCTCCGAAGCAAGCGCACGCTCGATCAATACTTTCTTATCGTAATCGGGCACAAGCGGAACATCCGTGATAAAGCCAAATGTCAGCAATTGTCTTTGATCCAAAAAAAGTATTTCATCCTGCCCACGCGCCAAATCCACTTCGGTTTGGATCGAATCCAAAGCATTATCGATCACCTCCTGTGAAGGATACATTTCCAATGATTTTTCGTTCGGGGCATCCGTGAGAACAACGAGCCAGGATGCCTTTTCGCCAAGATCATACGAGCGCATTTCCCGCAAGGGGCCAAGCGCGGGGATAACCAGCGAAATCACGATCAGCAGTTTTATCCAACCCGGCCCGGCATTAATTGTTTCCAGCCAATCCCCGCCGCCCTTGACCCAGGCGATCACCATCGAAAAATACAGCCCGATCAGGAGCATGTCCATGTTGTGCAGGTCGCCGCCGCCGCCGATCTTCGTGCTTACCACCAGGCCGACTCCCAGAAATGCAAGCAGGGGCAAGAGGATCGCCAACACCTGCAAAACATTCATCTTCCAGCGTTTATCTCTCACCAGGTAAAAAAGAAAATAGGCCAGCGGTCCGGCGGCCAGCAATAATCCAAAAATTATTCCAATTCCATACGTGGGATTTGGAAACAGGCGATACCACAAGAGGGCCTGCCGGGTCACTTGCTCCTGCACACCTCCCGGCGACAAAGAAAGGCCTTCGGCAATGTTTCCAGTTAATTGACCGGTCTGGAACCACTGAATCAACATCGGGAGCAGAATACTGCCAAACAAGCCGAAGCAGAACAAAGTCACTGCTCGAAGCCGCGTGTTCATCCCCAACTTACCATTTTTATCGAGTGACGCGCCGGAAAACTCAAGCAGGAATATCCATATCGCGGGAGCAAATATCCACGTGTACCTGCTGATATTGGCAAAATAACCGGCAAGAACCAAAAGGGGAATTGAGAACCAGAGCGAACTTCCCCAGGCAAGCGCGGTCAATGTGGCGCTAAAAACAAGCGGAGGATGGATGGGTCCCTGTTTCAAAAAGAGATATGTCCACAGGGCCAAAACCACCCACAATTTCCTTTCCTTGGACGCCGGGCGAAACGACACAAGTCCGAGCAACAGATAAGGCCATACGGTGAGCAGACTGACCCACGCTCTTACCCCTTTTATGTTGATTCCATTAAATAAAAAAGGAATCCCGCCGACAAATTGCCGCCCCTGTTCCAGCAGCACGAATATTTCCTTGTCAGCCGGGTAATCGTAGCGATCCCGCCCAAACATGATCGAATAATCCCATAGCCGATTCCCCTCGGACCATCCCAGCGAAAACGGATAACCCGTCACGAATTTGAGGGAAGCGGCAATCGAAAAGGCGCTTGCGGTCAAAATCAATGTGACGAGGAAATTTGTCCAGGTTGCCAGTTTCGCTCCATCGGTAATTAGCACGGCAACGAGGAGCAACACAATCAACCAAAGTAAACTGCGAATAAAGAGTCCTTCAAAGACAATTCCCCATACCATAAACTGAAACAGCCAGATCGGAAAGATAAATATCAATATTGCCGACAGCCAGCGTAATGCCCCCATTTGGTTCCGCAGGGAGATGACCTTATTCACGGCCGCGAGATATGCCTTGTCCCGCCAGATGACAAAAGCAATCACAGCAAGGAATGCCAGGCAAAAAACGCAATAAGCGGCAAAGATCACGGCCCATCCGGGGGAAAGCTCGCCAAGCCAAACTCCCGTTCCCCAGGCAATGTCGAAGAAATCGGCACACGAACCGACCACCAGCGCGGCGAGACAGATCGTATAAAAAATTTTCTCGGCGGATCTCAAAGGTGAAATATTCATATCGGCAAGGATTAGTCTTGAATTTTAGGAAGCACGGAAGAGCAGTCCACAGGCTCGGTCCTGGGAACCAGCAACTGCACTCTTAATTCCTGAATTGTCTTTTCGGGTTCGTAATAGCACAGGATGGGCGCGGACACCCACTTTACCCAGGCGTTGTTTTCCTCGCCAAATTCATACGAAACGTCCTTGATCGGCGTAAACAACGGCTCGGACACGATCAATGAAAAACGATGCGCGGCCAGTTCATCATAGAACGTTGCAAAATATCCCGCGTTTGAATTCAACGCCTGATTCATCACTTCCTTCTTCTCATACTCCGGGACAAACGGCACATCAGTAATATAACCAAACGTAAGCAATTGCCGCTGATCCATGAACAGCACTTCACCTTTATCCTGGGCTTGAGACACTTTATTACGCATGAGTTCAAGCGCCTGATTGGAAACTTCCTCGGAAGGAAGCAAACCCAGGTCCTTCACGTTCGATCTATCGGTCAGGATGAGAAGCCAGGATGCGTCGCCAGCGAAGCTGAAGGAACGCATCTCCATCAGGGGATAATAACCCGGCCAGGCCAGCATAAATGCAAGCGCCGCCTTGATCCATATGGGCGATGTGTCAATCCGCTTTATCCACTCACCGCCGCCTTTTTGCCAGGCCAGCACGCCTGTAAATATGAGGCTGATCAAAAACATATCCATGTTATGAAGGTCGCCGCCGCCGCCAATCTTCGTGCTCACGATCAATCCCACGATCAGGAACGCCAATAAGGAGGAACCGACCGCCAGGGATTGCCAAACATTCATGGTCCATTTTCTGGTTGCAAGCAGGTAAGCCAAAACAAGGATCAAAGGAAGGACGGCAATCAAAAGAGCAATTAGAATGCCAAATCCATAAGTTGCATTCGGAAGCAGGCGATACCACAATAGCGGCTCGGAGGAAAGCGAGGAGGAAACATCCTGAGGCGTCATGGCTACCCCAACCGAGGTATCTCCAGCCAAAAGCCCCACGACTTTCTGACCAAAGTAACCGCCGAGAATGCCGGCAAGGCCCAATGAAACCGCCCTGATCCAGGCATTGCGGCTCAATTTACCATCCTGCAACGCGGCGCCCGCCAATTCCAAGGCGGCGATCCAAACCCCGGGGGCAAATATCCATGTGAACCGGCTTTCCTCGGCAATATAGCCTGTAGCTGCAATCAATGGAATGCCAAGCCACAACGGACTTCGCCAAAGCAATACGGCCCCAAATGCGCAAAGAACGAGAGGTGTGTGAATAGGTCCCTGCTTTAAAAATGTCATGACCCATAGACTGGTAAACAACCAGACTTTCCAGTCTTTTCGGGTAAAGCGAAAAGCGGCGATTCCCAAAATAATATATGGAAAAACCGTCGTAAAGCCGATCCAAAAACGCTCCATCTCGATGGTGATGCCTGGGAACAGAAAAGGCAGTCCGCCGATAAATTGCCGCCCCATATCCAATAAGACCCAAATCTCCTTGTCGGCAGGGTAGTCATATAGATCCCGGCCAAACATGATCGAATAATCCCACATTCGATTCCCCTCGGACCAGCCCAGGGAGAAGGGATAATCGGTTACATCGATAAAAGCCGCGGCCAGGATAAACTCGCTTGAAGTAAGGAGTATGGAAACCAGGAATTCAGTCCACCCAAAAGGAATGTTGCCTTTTCCAAGAAAAAATGCCAGCCCAAGCGTGACGTATATCCAGATCATCAATCGAAAGTACGCGTTGCCAAAAACGATCCCCCACGGTGAAAATTGAAGGAACCAAACCGGGGCCGCTAAAATGATAAGTGCAATGACCCAGCGAAAATTTCCCAGCTTTTCACGAAAAGCAGCCAGCGGCTGAAACATCGCCAGGAATTTCTCGCGTTGAAAGAAAGCCAGGGCGATACCGTAGACGAAGGAAGCGCTTAACAAAACCAGGAGACAAAAGCCAATTGCCCAACTCGGTGCAAACTCACCCAGCCATTTCCCGGTTCCCCACGCGACCTTCTGAAATGCAACGCAGGATTGAAACAGGACAAAGGCAATGAGAAGAAGAATGAAATTCCTGCCAGGATACTTACTTATCTGCATTCTTTTTATCTCCAGGCCGCGCCCGAATGATCTCCTCGAAAAAATCGAGCCGTTCAGTCTCTTTGATCGTTTGATCTACCTTCACGATAAGATCGCGTCCCGCGCGCCTGCCTCGCATTCGATAGGCAAAATCATAAATGGCCTGTGCGTGGGTCTGGATGTTATCTTCCGTATTTGGAATTTTCAACAGGAAATCGAGATTCTGGTCATCCAGATCCGTGTCTGCATAAGCCAGGATCAATGGCAGGCCAAAGGCGAGACATTCGCGGCTTTTGAGGGGTGAGGCCTCATGCAATTGGACGCGGTGCAGGGCCAGCGAACTGACCGCAACATCCGCACCACACAGGACCTTTTGGTAGGCTCCGATATCCAGATAGCCGTGCAGGGACAGATTACCCGGCAAAGGCTCGAAGTCCGGGAGTTGATCGTAGCCAATTATATCCATATACAGGTCGGGGAATCTCCGCGCCAGCGCGACGAGCTTATCCACGCCATGCCAGAGACAGCCGGGATTTCCGATGAAAACAAGGGACGGGCGGTCATTTGCAGGCGCGGGGAGAGTGACAAAATCATTTAGATTCACGCCATTGGCGATCACGCGGGTGGGTTTCCGGTAGGATGCAAAGGCGGGGGAAACTGCCAATTCACGCGAGACAGTTACAAGTCCGCGATTGAGGCGGAGGAATATCCCGCGTGTGAGTCGGTTGTAGAGGCTGTAAATGCTTCCGAGTCCGTCATGCTGTGTGAGGTCGTTCGTATTGATCTCTTCCACAACCGGCGCGATGTCCATCAAGCGGTGGGCGGGATAAACGTAAATCCCGTAGCGGAGATAGATGATGTCGGGCCGGTAAGCGCGGATCGCTTTTATCATCCCGGACATGGCGAACATGCGATTGAATTCCGTTCTTATTTTTCCGGCAGACTTATAAAAAAAATAATCCGCCTCGATGAGGTCCGTGACCGGCTCATATTGTTGGGTGTGCATGAACAGGCGGGCTGTATGTCCCATCGCATTCCAGGCCGCAACCTGCGACTGGATCTTTTTGCCCACGCCGCTGTTACGCGTGCGCGGCCAATGCAAACTTACATACGCGATACGCATGAAAAATCAAGACTCCTGTGCGCGGTTCTGGCGTTTTTGAATCGTGCGATATAGATCGCGCAGGCCGTTATAGGAACTCCGCAAGAGCGGCCCTTCGAGCGTGCGGCCATAGGACGGGTAATCCCAATAGCTCTTGCGCGGAAGCTCCATGATTGCCATGAACTCATTGGCGTTCAAGCCCAATTTTTTGGCAGCATATTCGCGGTCTTCCTCTTGAAGCGTGGGCGCGTAGGTTGGCTTTTGAAGTTCTGCGAGGGCGGTTTCGCGGCTGAATTCACCCGAACAGACCTGGCTGGAGAGATGCGAACGGCGCTTGTCGTACCCAAATTTTGCGGGCAGGATATAGCCTTGATAGAAGCGCGTGTAAATGGATTCGTGATGCTTGCCGCCGTAATATTTCCAGCCCAACTCACGCTCCAAGAGTCCCATGGCTTCCTGTTTGTTGTAGTCGAGATAATTCAAGATATCTACGCGGCGCAGGGTGAGCAAACGGCGGTAATAGGTGAAAAAGTTTTGGTGAGGAAAAGTTTTCAGCGCGGCTTTGCCAAATTGCTTGTGCACACTTTGGATATATTTCCAGTCGAAATGGCCCTGCGACCAGGCGCGCGGCAAATGGGTTTCAGTGCGGACGTTAAATCCCGAAAGGACATAACGCACCTTCAATTTCTCAGCCATGTCGCCGATCACAGCCCAGATGGCATGGTCGCTGGGAATTTCCGAATCAGGCGTGGACGCTTTGAGGAAGGCCAATTGCAAGTCTTTGAATTCCTCCCAGTTCAGCACATTGGTATACAGGTCAATTCCCAAACGCTTGAGGGTCTCTTCGATATTTTTGACCGCCAGCTCCGAGTCCCAGCCATTGTCCATGTGAACAGCCAGCGGGCGCAGGCCGAATATGGTTTTGGCCGCGTAAGCAGCGTAGGTGCTGTCCACGCCGCCGCTTACGCCCATCACACAGTCGTAAGGTTTGCCGCGCCCTTCCCGCTTGATCTGCCCGACCAGGCGTTCAAGATAACGGCGGCCCGCTTCGCCTTTCATTACGCGCTGTCCGATGAGACGGTCATATTCATGGCAATGATTGCAAACGCCGTGTTCGTCGAATTGAATGTCGGGATCGCTGGTATCCATCACGCAACGCGTGCAAATGCGATATTCTCTTTCCATAATGAAATGATTCCTTTTACGGCAGGATGCGTTTCAGGTCGGCCTGCGAGGGATAACTGATCAACACGCCGCGCAACGGTCCTTGAAATACGAACAGACTGCCCGCGGCCGCGGCGGAAGCGCCGCCCATCTTAATCGCATCCGCCAAATCCTGCAACTTGCCGGCGCCGCCACAGGCCACCACTGGGATCGAAACCGCGTCTGATACCCGCCGGATCAGATCAATGTCATAGCCCTGCATGGTTCCGTCGCGGTCAATCGAGTTGACCAATATTTCGCCTGCCCCCTGCTTTTCCATTTCGACGGCATGTTTCACCGGATCAAGTCCCATGCCTTTCCTCCCGCTTCGGATGCAGACTTCATACTTCCCCAGGAAATTTTTTCTCACATCCATCGAAATGACCACAGCCTGGCTCCCCGCATAATCCGCCGCGGAGCGCACAAGCGCAGGGTTCTCCACTGCGGAAGTATTCAGGATCACTTTTTCGATTCCCAGGCTCAACAATTTCTTGATATCGTCCATACTGCGGATGCCGCCGCCATAGCCCAGCGGCATGAAACACTCACTGGTGATGTTTGCCAGCGTGTCAAACGCGGGCGGGCGGTTTTCATTCGTGGCGGTGATATCCAGAAAGACCAACTCGTCAACTTCCTTATCGTTGAAGATGCGGACGATGTTGATGGGATCGCCCAAATAAACGGGATCCTTGAACTTCACGGTCTTGACCAGACCCTTATCCTGCAACAGCAAAACAGGCATGACGCGCGGCCTGATCATTTGACAGCCTCCGCGAAATTCTTCAACAGGCGCAGTCCGTATTTGTGGCTCTTCTCCGGGTGAAATTGCGCGCCCATGATATTGTCCTTTGCGAAGATGGAATGGAAACGCCCGCCATAATCCGTTTCCGCGAGGACGGCTTCGGGGTCGCGGCTGTGAATGTAAAAGGAGTGGACAAAATAAAATCGGGAATCAGGCTCGAGGTCCGATAGGAGCGGGTGCGGGCGGAGGATCTCAATCGTATTCCAGCCCATGTGCGGGACTTTCAACTGAGTCTGTCCGGCGTCGAATCTGAACCGCACCGTTTCCGCATCCAGCCAGCCGAGTCCCTGCGCCTGGCCTTCCTCGCTTCTCTTCGTCATGAGTTGGAGGCCGAGGCACAACCCCAAAAACGGGATTTTCTTTTCGAGCGCAAGGTGATTCAGCAGCGGCACGAGTCCGCGTTCGTTGAGCTTGTTCATGCCCGCGTCGAACGCGCCGACACCGGGCAGGATCAATTTTTCCGCCTGTCCCAAAATATCGGGATCGGATGATGCAATCGCTTTGGCTCCGGCCTTCTTGAGCATGTTGATGATCGAGCCAAGATTGCCCACACCATAATCAACAATAACGATCATATTCTCTCCGCTTGGTTTTCCTGGTGCTTCGAATGAAACGAACGCATCAAATACATTGCCTGAGCATATTTCCAGGCGCGATGGATGCGGACGGTATCGGATTCCCTAAATGCCTTTTCCATTTCAGCGGAGATCAGCCTGCCGTTCCAAATGCTGGATTCCGCGAAGTCTTTGCTGGCAATTGAATCCAAAATAAACTCGCGCGCCTTGGCAGACATCCAGCCTTCATCAAGATTTGGAAATCCCAATTTTTTGGTGCGCGTGCGGATCGCTTCCGGCAGGATGCCCCGCATGGCATCGCGCAGTATCCTTTTTGTATACCCGCCGCCAATCTTTCGGCTGGAAGGCAATGAAAAGGTGAAGCAGACCAGCCTCCAGTCCATGAACGGCGAGCGGACTTCCACCCCATGCGCCATGGAAAGGCGGTCGAAATCACGCAGGTTGGTTGGGAGGTGTGTAAAGTGGAAATCCATATAAAGTTGCTTGAAGAGCGAATCGCGGTTTTTCAACAAAGGCATGTCTGCGTTCAGCGCGTCGGAATGAAAAGGTTCAGGCTGAACCATGAGCCAGGTCTTTTCCGATTTTCCATCCCACTTGTCGAACAAGCGGCTTCCCAATTTCTTCAAGGCGCGCGGGATGGATTGCGCGTTTACCGTCACGCCCATGCCATTCATGATGGAAAGCAGTTCTGCCATCCTGAATGGATTCGCAACGGCATCCTTCAGCGCGGCAAGCACGTGCCAGGTATAACCGCCAAGCGCTTCATCGCCGCCGTGCCCGTCAATGGTCACAACGACGCCATTCTCTCTCTGTCTTTTATGCACATACCACGGGCCTAGATGAATATCGGATAGCTCTTCGTATTGATACAAAATCTCATGAAAATTTTCGAGATACATGCCGGCATTCATTTCGCAGTAGATTGGCTTCGCGCCGGTCTGGCTTATCACTTGATCGGCATACACGCGTTCATCAATGATTTTCCCGGGATAACTGCCCACGAAAGCGCGTTGCCAATCGAAGGCCATCCTGTCGGTTTTATCGCCTGAGCTTCGGATGTGACTCATGCTGCACAACACGGAACTTGAATCCAGGCCGCCGCTCAAAGCCGTACCGATCGGCACGTCGCTTCGCATCCGAATGCGGCACGCGTCAAGGAATAATTCGCGGTAGCGCGCCGCCTGGTCTTCGTAGCGTTCCGGCACGGATTCCAGATGGTCGAGAGTACGCCACCAGCGTCGAACACTGAGGCCGCCTGCCTGAGTCAACGTGATTGAATGCCCTCCAGGAAGTCTTTTTACCCCGTGCAAAAGACTTGCTTCCATGCCTTCCACCAGAGACGGATCGCTCAAAGCCGCCGCCACAATGGAGGCGTTGAAATCCACGCGGAAGTCATTCAACGCCAAGAACGCCTTCATTTCCGAAGCAAATGCGAAGCGCCTGCCATCGTAATGATACAAAAGGGGCTTTACGCCGAAGCGATCCCGCGAGAGAAATAATTTCCTTTCCCGCGTATCCCAGATCGCGAAGGCCCACATCCCATTGAACCGAAGCTGGCATTCATCCCCCCACTTATCGTAGCTGGCAAGGATCACCTCGGTATCCGAATCTGTTTTGAATTGATACCCGTATCCTTCCAACTCACTCTTAAGTTCGACAAAGTTATAGATCTCGCCGTTGAAGACGATCCAATAACGCCCAAGAAAGGACATGGGCTGGCGGCCGGTTTCCGATGTGTCAATGATCGCCAGGCGGCGGTGTCCCAGCCCGAGGCTGGCCTTTTCATCGATAAAAATATCGCCGCCATCCGGTCCGCGATGCGATAACATATCCGTAAACCGGCGCAACATGGCCGGTGAAACAGGTTGGTTATCCAAGCTCCAATATCCAACGATGCCGCACATTTTTGCTATGCTCTCCGAATCTCGCTTAAGCGCTCCGCAAATCTTTGAAAATTTCCGGAAGCATCATATCGGCTGCGCCAGACGTCCCGGCTTCCTCTTCTTTTTTTGGACATCATCTCATAATTGTCCAGCGCCCATAAAATGGATTGGGCAACCTCCTCCGGCTGAGGAGTATCGTGAAGCAAAAGACCGTTTTTCTCCGATACGATCTCCACATTGCCGCCCACCGCGGTGGCGATCACCGGAATTCCGCAGCTGATGGCCTCCATAATGGATACAGGTGTTCCCTCCGTTTTACTCACATTCATGAACACATCCACAGGGGTGGACAGGTATTCCCGAATCAAATCACCCTGGGTTGTATAGCCGGGAAAAATCCCGATTGCGTTGGATGGGAACACGTCCGCGGCTTTCTTTTGATATTCCTCAAGGGCATCCCCATTCCCGAAATGCCGCCATTCAAATCTTTGATCGGGCCTCATGCGCGCCGCGGCTGCAATCCCCTCCATCAACAGGTCCAATCGCTTCACGGGATGGATGATGGCACACGAAACAATACGAAAGATCTTATCTTCGGAAGCTCTGGAAATGCCCCCGGGATCGGGAACACCCAACAGTGCCGTTTGATAAATCCCGGAAAACTCTGGATATTTCTTTTTCAAGTATTCTTCCCCGGCATCCGAATCAGGAAAAAGACCATCGAGAAGCCTTATGGATTCATACCGGCAGGGCCAAATCCCATAAATCTCTTCATACAGGTCATAACCATGCGTGCGCGAGACCAGGCGAATGTCAGGATGATTTTCCTTTGCCATTCCGGTCCCCATGTTAACTTCATCGAACCAAAAGGTATAGAATACGCTCTCGTGCGGGGAAATATTTTCCGCCTTAAGACGGCGTTCCATCCATTTCCTCGTAATCCTGGCCCCGGATAAAAAGGCGGCTAATCTCAATAGATAGAACCAATGAAAAGAGTCTGGCCATTGTCTCTTTATGTCGCGGTAAAAATAAGCTGAAAATATCGAAAGAAACGCGCAAACGACCCGGTTAATAAAATTAAAGGACTTTGCGAAGCTTTCGTCCACCTCCGCTCCATCCGGGACCGGCAGCCTGTTTCCCCCGCAAGACTTTGGAACAAGAATAACGCGGTCAAACTGTTTGCACAGATATTTAACCTCCTCGCCGAGGAAGGTCTGTTCCACTGCCGCATCAAACGGGTAGGATGATGTAAACAAAAAAAGAATCAAAACGATTTCTCCTCTAAGAATCCCCGGCCAGAAAATCGCCGCGATGCGATGCAAATTCATCGATGGCGCGCTCATAATCGTCGTGGCGGCCAATATCCAGCCAGTAACCGTTGAATTTGTAGACGTTGACTCGCTGCCCCTCGTTCATCAACTTGATGACAAGCTCGGGAAGATCGAGCCGCTGATTCGGGCGGATATATTGCAAAACAGCCGGTTCAAAAATATAAATTCCCATGCTCACAGCATAATGATACGTGGGCTTTTCAATATAGTTTGTGACCCAGTTATCCGCATCCAGCTCGATCACGCCAAGATCGATTTTCACATCCCGTTGATAACAGGCAATCGTGGCAGGCGCGTTGCGCTCACGATGATATTTGAGCATGTCGCTGTAATCAACAGTGGTCAGCAAGTCTCCGTTCATCACAAGAAAAGTCTCGTTCAGGCCCGGAATAAGGGAAATCGGCCCGGCTGTTCCCAGCGGCTGCTCCTCGCGCGAATAATCGAGCTTCACCCCAAATTTCCCGCCATCGCCACAATAAGCCATGAGCAATTCGGCGAGATAACCCACTGCGAGAGTCACATCCCGTATTCCATAATGAGCCAACCGGCGCAGGACAATTTCAAGAATCGGCATTTCACCGATCGGCATGAGAGGCTTGGGCAAAACGGTTGTGTATGGGGCAAGGCGGGTTCCCTTGCCGCCGGCGAGAATAACGGCGCGCATATTTTTCCTTAAACCGTGTATTGATCCGGGCGGTACAAATCCAAATGGGCTGAGATCCACTCAATGGTGAGACGCAGGCCCTCGTCCAGAGAGACGCGGGGTTCCCATCCGATCATCTCTTTTGCCTTTTGATTCGAAGCCCAAAGTTTCATCACTTCACTTTTGCCGGGACGTATCCGCTGCTCATCGGTGATCACTTTTGGAGACCTGCCGATGATGCCAAAAATCTTCCCAACGAGATCGCCAATGCGGATGGTGTTGTCGTTTCCAAGGTTGATCTCCTGACCCAAAACGTTATCGGCCTCGGCCGCACGCATGAAACCGTCGGCGGTATCAGACACAAAAGTAAAATCGCGTGAAGGATCGAGGCTTCCAAGTTTTACTTCATCGCGCGTAAGAACCTGCGTAATAATGGTTGGGATCACCGCGCGCGTCGATTGCCGCGGGCCGTATGTATTGAAGGGACGCAGGGTCACCACCGGCACCTCAAACGAACGATAAAAACTTTCCGCGATCTTATCCGCGCCGATCTTGCTGGCCGAATAGGGCGATTGTCCCTGCAGCGGATGCGCTTCATCGATCGGTGTATATTGCGCGGTTCCATACACTTCGCTCGTGGAAGTATGCACCACGCGCCGCACGCCGAAATCACGCGCGGCCATCAAAACATTTACCGTGCCCATCACATTCGTCTCGATCACTTCACGCGGATGCACGTAAGAATAGGGGATCGCGATCAATGCGCCAAGATGAAAAACGGTATCCACACCGCGTACCGCGCCGCGCACGGCCTCCACATCCCGCAGATCCCCGCTCACGATCTCAAGCTGTGAAAACACATCGGGCGCGACCAGGCGCAGCATGCCCACATCGTTGCGCGAGTTATAACGCGTAAACGCGCGTACCTGCGCGCCTTCGCTCACCAATCGCTCCACCAGATGGCTGGCAATAAAACCGCCAGCGCCGGTCACAAGCACTCGTTTGCCGTTCCAGTTCATATTCACTCCAATCCCGATTTTATTCTTTGCCGCCAGTATTCCAATAAATCGGATAATGACTGCTTCAAGGAAATTTGAGGACGCCATCCCGTAACCTGATTCAACTTCCGCGCATTGCCGACCTGAATGGGAACGTCACTCTTCTGAAGCCGCCCCGCATCCACCCGGACCTTGAATTGCCGCGGCGACATGGACAGCATCTCATCCAGGCATTTTCTCATCAAAACCGCCTGCCCCGAACAGACGTTATAAACCTGGCCGGCTTCACCTTTTTCCGCCGCCAATGCAAACGCACGGACGGCATCGCGCACATCCACAAAATCGCGGCGTGCGCCCAGATCACCGGTAACGATTTCGCCATCGCTTCCCGCCTCCGCCAAAGCGATCTGACGCGCAAAGGCTGAACAAGCCAGATCGGGCGATTGGCGCGGGCCGAGCAAATTGAACATGCGCACGATCATCACCGGCAGCCGGAAAGCATCGAAGTAACGAAGCGCGGCGGTTTCCTGTGCCAGCTTGCTCACCGCGTAATGTGTCAGCGGGCGCGGTTTGAACTTCTCGCTGATCGGCCTGCCTCCCAACCCGGCGCCATATACCGCGCTGGAACCTGCCACGACCACCACCGGACGAAGGCCAACTTCCATAAGGCTGTCAAACAAAGCCACGGTACCCAGTAAATTGGCCCGGTAAAACGTCTCCGGTTGAGCCGATTTGATCACACCGGCAAGATGAAAAACAAAATCGGGGCGGGACTCTTTCAACGCATGGCAAAGGGCAGTACGGTCAAGAATATCGGCGGTAAAAAGATTCGAGGCAGCGGAATCATGAACAATATCCTGCCCAAAGACATCCCAGCCTTTTTCCCGAAGGTGGCTGTTTAGATGCCTCCCGACAAATCCCGAAACACCCGTTATGAGCACGCGTGTCATATTTCAGGTTCCAAGAGACGATCTGCAAACCTAGGACCACAACAAGCTTTCACAGGACAAACCTTTTCTCGTCAGGAATTCTATTCACAAAAGACTCCTTGCTCGGAACCTACCAGCCAATCCGCCTGCGCGCCTGATAATAGGGAATGTTCTTCAATAAGTAAAAAGGCCATTTCCAATTTCTTCCCGTCAAAGACAAAAGAGCCTGGGACGAATGCGGCTGAGACAAAGGGTACAGGATCATGCGCGCGGCCCAGGCAATAACGTCTCGTTCAAGTCCGGCAAGACCTGGTTCGCCGTCATGGAGACGGCGAAATTCGTCCCAGATCTTGAAATAGACCGGCATCAATTCTGCCCTTTGGCGTTTTGCGGGTGACGAAACACCTTTAAGGGCATCCTGCAAAGACCTGATTTCCTGCACCGAAACAGGCGTATCAGGCAAATGGGCGGCTGCTGCCTTAGTTGAAATATCCGTCACGGTTTCATTTTGTTCAACAGCATAACGATGAGTGAGACTACGCGACTGGAGCCGATAATGAAGAAAAATTTCCGATAAATTCTCTCCCCTGGCAAAAAGCAGGAAGCGACTCCAAAGCTCGTAATCCTCCTCACCATAAATCGCCGAGAGATCGTATTTCAATCCAAATTGATCCATGACCGATTTCCGCATCATCACAGTCGGGTTGAAGAATGGACTCTCGAAGAGCATATGCCAGCGAATGGACAAATCGCCATGAAATTGCGGGGGAACACCCAGCAGTTTCCCGGATTCGCTCATGTATCTCATGCCGCACCCTAATACGCCCACATCGGGATGAGCTTCCATGAAATCAACCTGCCTTGAAAACCTTTCGGGCAGGCTGACATCGTCAGAATCCATGCGCGCGATATATTTTCCCCGGGCAATTTTCAGGCCGCCGTTGCATGCCGACGAAACTCCTTGATTCTTTTCCAGCCGCAACAGACGTATCCGCGAATCAAGCTGGCCAAATCTCGATGCGATATTCCAGGACTGATCCTTCGAGCCGTCATCCACCATGATAAATTCAAGGTTCCTGTAAGTCTGGTCGAGAATGCTGGATATTGCCTGCTCAAGAAACCTCTCCGCATTGAAGAAGGACATGATGACACTGACCAACGGCCCAACAGGCATATTTATTGCTCCTCAACTTTTCCGAAGACCAGTTCGATTTCCTGATGACAGGCAGAGGGGATAAAACCTTTGTAGGCCTCCACGCGAATCCGTTCGCCCTGTTCAAAGCGTTTCTTTAATGCATCAACACCATACCGCAAATCATCCCCAACTCGATTGCGAATTACCGATTGCACCATATTCACAGGGTTACAAAATGTCACCGAGTTCTGATAGCAGCCAAGAAAAGGACGGCTGGAGCGGAAAACACCCGCATGAAAAGCCATTCGATCTTCAAGCACATTTGGGTTTTCAAAAGGAAGTCCAATAACAAAAGGCAAGATATCCTTCAGCCGGTACAGAGAGCTTGAGACTTCCATGGGATACCCAAAATCCTGCTCGGAACTCGTCCAATCAAATTTGAACACCTTCTCATTAACGGGAACAAACGCCGGCGCTGTTTGGGGTTGATCGTTGACATAACAGTGAGTGATATTTTTACCCAGGCGCAGGGAAAAGCCGATCAAATCCTCCTGCTCTCCAAGCGCTTTAATCGCATCGGTCAGGGAAAAGGCTCGTGTAAAAATATTATCATCCACAAGAAAAAGGACATATTTGTTTTCGTCCAGGCGAGGCATAAAGGATTTGGTCAACGATCTTTGGATATATCCAAACGTGCGCCGCCAGACGCGGTCGAGCAACGACCCTGGGGGAAACCCTATCCCGCCAATTGCACAAAGGCGAAAGTAGACCTTTTCTGCGCCATCATCTCCCGCAAAGGGGTTGAGGATGGATAACGTATCCTTTCTAAAATTCTCCTGAGAGATAAAGTTGACTTTTGGATGGGCTTTCATCAAATCCCGATATTGACGGGCATAAGCATCGTCTGTTGCCAGGTACAGAACGTTCATTTGCACGCCGTCTGCATCGCCGCAGTGCATAAAAAAAGAACGCAATACCGCATCAAGTTGTAAAGCGCGATTCATACTAAACAGGATGGAGTTAATTATTGGCATTTTCAAATCTTAATCCTACGGATACGCCCGCTTATGAAGAATATCCAGTTGTTCAAAGGCCCAGCTTCGCATTTCCTTTGCCGACAGGACTGCCGCCACAAAAGCCGCCAGGGTTATCACCGCAACGGCAGAAAGAAATTGAAAGGTCTGCAAATTGCCCGGGGTCAGCCAATAACCGATTCCTGCAACAATAAAAACCATAAATAGAGGAAAGCCTACGTCACTGCCATACCAACTCCGTAATTCGCCGCGGAGCACGGAAAATTTACGATGAATAAGGGGAGGTATAAAAACCAGATACCCTATCGAGAGAACGACCCTTGTGAACGCGGCTCCAACCCCGCCAAAGTAAAACGTCAATACCAACATGAGCGGAATAAACACGAACACTGAAATGAGCTGTTGAAAGAAGCCAAGACTGGTCCAGCCATAGGCAACGGCCACAAAGTATGGAACATCAATTAGATTAATGAGAGCCGTACTGATAAAAAGGAGGGCGACGATTGGGGCTGTCATTGTTGCCGTGGTTAGATCCTGTGTCCAGATTTGAATTAGCCGGGGGGAAAAGAGAACGATAATCGTCGCAAGAGGAAGGATGGCAACAGAAATAAGCTGGCAGCTTTTATGATAAAGGGTTCGCAATTCTCCGCTCGCGTTGCCTGCGACCAAAGCCGAGAAACGCGGAAAGAGGGGACGTATGATTTGAGCGGCAATCAATTGGAATTGGCTGTTTAACGTGGTTGCGAGCGAATAATAGCCAAATAATTCCAGGCTCAGGATCTTGCTAAGAATGATCTTATCCGCCTGTTCAAGGAAAAAAGTGACGAACGAGGTGGCGCTCATTCCAGCCAGGAAACGCCATAAATCTTTTAACAAGGAAATTCGAAAAACAGGCAGGTGATCGCTTGGGGGCAAACTTTGCCATAACAGGAAGGCGGTCACTCCCACCTGAAAAATACTGATGACCGCCTGCCAGAGAAAGAAAATAACCACAGCGGGAGAAAACAGCCGCAATAAGATAATTGCGCCAATCGCACGGAGGGTTGCAAAGACCACATTAATTCCATTGAGCAACACCATTTTTTGAAGCCCAAGCAGGCCACCCTGATAGAAAGTCAACGGCCATTGGGCAAAGGTGACAACCCCCATAATGACGACAACGTTTTTAATGGTCGAAGCCGGAATGTTTTCAGCCTGAATCCAATGATCGGCAATCAATGGAGCGCTTAAGGACAGCCCAATGCCGATCACCAGGCCAATGACCCAATAGCCAACTTCCATCGTACGCACCAGATCACGGGTTTGGCCGATTTTATCCGGCAGGGCAGTATACCGGGCTAATTCACGATTAATGGTTACGCTCAAGCCAAAATCCAGGAATGAATTAAACGTGGCCTGAAGCGTCATATAAAAACCAACGAGGCCATAGCCTTCGATCCCCAAATATTTAACATAAAGAGGGATGGCCACCATTCCGACAATAAAAGACCAACCCTGTCCTGCAAAATTAGCCGCAATATTATATTTCAAGCTTGGTTTTTGTACGGACATCCAGACCTGCATCCATTGAAAATAACTTTTTGAAAAATTCCACTGAGCAGCGCCATTAGCCGGTTCATCCGGTTTCCTTGAAGTGACCCTTCATGGTTGCCGGGCCGCTCCAGTTGCCGTAAAGTTTGACTGGTATCCCTGCCCGTCAACCTTCAGGCTGATTCCATTGGGCGTCTCGCTCACGCGTATTCCTGCCTCAATACACGTCAGCCGCAAAATATCAATCGCCTCATCATTGCCTTCAAGATGCACCTCCTGGATTCCTTTTTGTTTCAATTCACCCACAAGCGTTTTGGCTTTGTTGCGAAAATCGCTGTAGACCTTCAACGAGTCGCGCGCGTAGGATAACGCCCGCTGTGTGAAAACCGCCATGCCTTCGGGCGTCAGGTCGTATTTCAAGCGCGTGCGATTGAGGTGCGAAACCTTCACCCAGCCGCGGCCGACCAGGCGCTTGATGTACCAGTTCACACTGCCAACCGCAATCCCCAAGCGATCCGATAAATTCGCCTGGGTGACCATTGAGTCTTGGGCTATTTCGTTCAAAAGGGAATATTCGTGTTGTTTGATGTCCGTCATGGATTTGAGCATTCAGTTTCTGAATTCTCACATGAAAAACACCCTCTGTCAAGAGAAATCTGTGGATGAAGATATCGCCTCGCGCGTGGACCTCAAGCTGATTCCGTTAACGCGGCATTTTCGCCCCTTCAGCTTGGGCGCGCCACCTGCTCAAAGAGGGTCTCGTATTCTGCCCCCACACGCAGGAGGTCGAATTGCGCGGCTTTCTCCAGGCTCATCTGCCGAAACCGGGACAGAGTCTGCGGATCGGAAAGCAGGCCGCGCAACGACCGCGCAAACCCGGCGCGATCCTCCACTTCGATCAGGAAACCGTTCCGGCCATGATCCACCAAGTCCATGAAACCGCCGATGTTGCTGGCTACGATTGCCAGCCCTTTCGCCAGCGCCTGCACGCCGACCACGGGCAGTCCCTCCGAGAGCGACGGCATGAAGAGAATGTCGCTGCGCGAGAACCAATCGAGGACATCTTCAGGTGTGACCCAGCCGGGCAGGTCGAAGCGATCTCCCAGGCCGCAGGCTCCGATCTCGCGCTTCACGTCGTCCGCCAAGAGGCCATCGCCCAACATGGCACAGCGCCAATCCAGGTCTTTCAGTTCGGCCAGCACGCGGACAATGGCAAGCGGATTCTTCTGCGGCACGATACGCCCGGCAAACACAAGCTGCGGCGGCTGGTTGATCTTGATCTCAGCGGGATGAAGCTGCCTGAGATCCGCGCCGTTTGGGATGACCCGCACCTCGACAGGATAATGGGCGAGAGCAAGCTGGCGCGTATGTTCGCTCACGGCCACAACCCGCTTCGCCCGCTTCCAGATGCCATGCGTAAACGGCATGATCCAGCGGAACCACCTGTCGGTTTTTTCAGGGACGCCGCCGGGAACATCGCCGAGATGGGCGGTCAGCACGTAGGGAATCCCCGTCAGCACGGAAAGCGCGAAGGCCAGCGCGCCTGCCGGGACGGCGAAGTGGGCGTGGATCACGTCGGGGCGGGAAACGCGGATTAAACGGAGGCCGGCCCAAAGTCCCGCGAGAACGAAGGCAATCATCGTCCCGAAACTGGCTGCAAAAGGTTGAGTCCGACAGGAGGGCACGCGCATGACACGGAGTCCGTCTTTGTCCTCACGAAGAGGCAGGCCGTCCATGTGCGCGGTCAGAACGGTGACCTCGTGCCCGCGCCGGGCGAGGTGCGCGCAAATATCCTGCGCGGCCCGCCCTCCGCCGCCGCCGATGGGAGGAAATTCGTGGATCAAGACGAGGATGCGCATGCGCTTATTTTATTTGAGGATCGGGATTGCGATTCATGGCAGACATGATGGAGGGTAAATAGACCGCGCCGGGCGTGGAAGCCAGGATGAAAAGCAGGCGGATCAAGACCGCGATGGTGACGCTTTGCGCGTGATCCAGCCCGCCGAGTTTGGCAAGCAGGTAGGTGAGCGAAAATTCCTGAACGCCGAAGCCATTGATCGAAATCGGCACGAGGGTGACGAAGTAAGTCATGCTCCACAGACCGGCGATGAGCCAGTACGAAACGTCCCGCCCGAGGCCGGAGGTGAGAACGTAAATGGCCGCGAAGATGAAGGCCATGTTACCCAGCGTAAAACCAAGCGAGAGCAAAAGCGCGAGAGGTTTTTTGAACCAGATGGAGAACGTGGAAAGTGTGCGGCGGATGAAATCAAGTATCTTTTGGAAAAAGGGCGTGACGGCGATGGCCTGGTAGGGAACAAGCGCCAGGCTTTTCATGAAAGGCAGGAGGCCAAAGGGTAGGGCAAATACCATGCCCAACATCCCGATCAACCGATCCGCGACAAGCGAGGCGAGACAGATGGCGCGGTCGAAGCCCAATTGCATGGCCCCCGCCAGGCGCGCCAGGTCGCCGCCGACAGTTGTCGGCAGGAAATTGGAGGCGAACAAGCCTGTGAATGTAAGCGCGGCGCTGTCCTTGACCGAGATATTCGCGCCCCCGGAACGCATGAGCACGTGCCAGCGTCCGACCACAAACAGCCGCGAGACGACCATCAAGGCCAACGCCAGCAGGAACTGTTTCAGCGAAACCTGCCGGACGGCAAGAAGGATATCATCCCATTTTTCTTCGCGGATCAGCACCAGAAGCAAAAGGACTGCGAGAAGTGTCCCCGCCCAGCGGATGATCACGACGCGGTTTTGGGAGAACCACTTAGTCACTTTCGTTTTGATCCCCGCGAATGACCGTCCGCACCGTGTAGGTGGGCTTGTGCTGGGATTCGTGATACGTCCGCACGAGAAGCTCGGCGATCAATCCCATGAGAATGGACTGGAATCCCAGGATAAAGAACATGGCACTCATCTGGAACAACGGCGACGCCGTAACGCTGATCAGAAAGAAAATCCGGCGTATGAGCAGTGTAATCAGTACGATTGCGCTGACAACCATCAGAAACAAGCCCGTGCCTCCGAAGAGATAGATCGGCTTGGATGCAAAGCTGGCCAGGAATTTGACCGTGATCAGGTCGAGGATCACCTTTGTGGTCCGCTCCAGTCCGTATTTGGCCTTTCCAAACTTGCGGGCGTGGTGTCTTACGGGAACCTCCGTGATGCGCGCCCCCACCGAATTGGCATAGACCGGAATGAATCGGTGCATTTCACCGTAGAGGCGAAAGCCCTCCAGCGCGTCGCGGCGATAGGCTTTCAGCGTGCAACCATAGTCGTGCAAATGCACGCCGGTGACAGTTGAGATCATCCGGTTCGCAATCGCCGACGGCAGGTTGCGCGTAATGGCGTTGTCCTTGCGCTCCTTGCGCCAGCCGCTGACCAGGTCATAGCCTTCGTCGAGTTTGGCAAGCATCATGGGAATATCGGCGGGATCATTCTGCATATCGGCATCCAGCAGGATGATGGTATCGCCGTCCGAATGGTCAATGCCTGCGGCGATGGCGGCGGTCTGTCCGTAATTGCGGCGGAAAACCACCACGCTCACGTGCCCGGGGTCCTTTTTCACCAGTTCCTGAAGAATGGACAGGCTTTTATCCTCACTGCCGTCGTCCACGAAGACCACTTCCCAGGGCTTCTGCAAGCCGTTCATCGCGGCTTCGACGGCATCGAACAAGGCGAAAAGATTCCCCTCTTCGTTGTAAACGGGGATGATAAGTGAGAGTTTCATGGCAATCGATGGAAAATCCTTAAACCCGATCCCTCTTCACAGGAAGGGGAAACGGGAGGGCGTTGATATTCTTCAAATTCCTGCGCATCCAGAAATTTTTTCCAGCCGGAGAATCGTTTTTCCTCGATGATAAACACATCGGCCTGGGATTTCCACCCTTCATCCAACTCACTGTTCCAATGGCTGAAACGGTAGAGCAAGTCCGGGTCGCCGCCGATCCTGAATGTGTAACCATCGTTGATCTGTGGGGGGAAAATTCGAATATTTGGAACATACACGAGCGGCGCAAACGAGAGACCGCCGTCCCAATATACCAGACTCCCCGGTGGAATGACACCCGCCAGGTGCGTTCCAACTTCTTCGTTCGCGCGGATCAAATCCTGCGCGCAATCCACGCGGCCGCCGCCTGCGCTCAAAAAGGGAGAGAACAGCAGGCCGAGCGCAAGAAATGAATTGACCAAAATAAACGCAAAGCCGGTCCCGGTTCCCAGCCGCTCTGAACGCCGCCACAGCCAAAACGCCAAAAGCAGGATGGCAATCCCCGCCAGCGAACCAGCCGAAAGGGCAATATATTTTTTGATGAGAACCAGCGAAAGCGCGAATTTGTTGGATAAGACTTCCGACAGGGTGGTGAGGCCCTCTAAAATTTTCCCATCCCGCATCCGCGGGACCGGGAGGTTGAGCAGCGGACTGCCGACATTTTCAAACGCCGAGAAACCGATCCCGGCGGAAAAGACCAGAACCAGCAGTATCGCCGCAACTTTCAAAACGAGCGACGGGGCGCGGTTCCACGCGGCAGAAATCGCGATCACGAACAATAAAATTCCAAGCGGGTCGAAGAAGGTCAGGTACGGGGTAAAGCAAAAAACACAGCTATAGCTTTCGTATTGGCTCGCCACTGCCGCCCAGGCGTGCATGGCAAACAGGATGAAGTAAAGCACAGCCAAAAAGACCCCGGCGCGCATCGCCGCGGACGATTTCCAGTCGCGCGGACGTGACCATAGGATCAACGCCGAGATACTGCCGGCCACGGGAATGAAATGGTAGCGAATCCCCTGAAAGAACGCGATGATGCGATTGCCCAGGTCAATGGATGGGTTCCAAACCGGCACAACTTCCTTCGGCAGGCGGAAGGGATCGAGAAAGGGAGTCAGGTTATCGGGAAGCCAGGGCGCCCAAATCGTCAGGATGTTCGGCCAGTAGATCGCGTGCCCAATCAGGAGGACAAGTCCGCCCGCGAGCATGGCCCACAGTCCCATCTTCCAGCCGTTCTGCCAGAGAATGTACAGCACCAGCAACGGCAGGACAACGACCATATTTTGCCGCGTCATGATCGCGAGCGTCGCCAAAACCGATCCGGCAGCGATCTGCCAGGCGGGACGATTTTCACCGAGCGCGAATACACACATCCACGCCAGCATGGCAGACACGATGACTTCCGAGGCCGTGATGGCGTGGATCTTGATGATCATGAGGCTGAGAGCAAAGACCCAGACCGCGCCCGCCGCCAGCCACTTCCCGCCAAAACGACGCGCCGTGATCCACGTTCCCAGGATTGCCAGCAAACCGAGAAAGACCGCGAAGTAACGGCCGGTGCGCAGGCCGGGGCCGAAGATAAATTCAGCCGCGCCGGGAATCAAAAAAGCCAGCGGAGCCTTGTTGGTCAGCGGCCCGTATGGCTCAAATGGCCTGTAAACGCCGGTTAAAAAAAGATAGCCTTTATAAAGATAGGAGCCTTCATCGAGACCGGGAATGGTCGTGTGGGCGTAAGTCACCGCCCGGATCAAATAAACCACAACCCCAAGCAACGCAACTGCATAAGCGGTCCAATCCGGCCACTTTCGATTTTGAAAAAACTGGTACAGGCTCATAAGAACTGACGCGGAAAGAGCGTTATGCCTTTTTCAGCCGCTCCAGGTCCGCGTCCACCATCATTGTGACAAGTTCTTTGAAAGGAACGGCAGGTTCCCAGCCCAATTTCGAACGCGCTTTCGACGGGTCGGAGATCAACAAATCCACTTCAGCCGGGCGGTAGAAACGTTCATCCTGAACGACAAACTTGCCGTAATCCAGTCCCACGTGTCCAAAGGCAATCTCACAAAACTCACGCACAGAATGTGTCTCTCCGGTGCCAATGACGAAGTTATCCGGTTCATCCTGCTGGAGCATGAGCCACATGGCTTCCACGTAATCACCGGCAAAACCCCAATCGCGCTGGGCATCCAGGTTGCCGAGCCGCAGTTCATTCGCCATGTCCAATTTGATGCGCGCCACGCCGTTCGAGATTTTGCGCGTCACAAACTCCAGCCCGCGGCGCGGGCTTTCGTGATTGAACAGGATGCCCGAAGCCGCAAACAGATTGAACGACTCACGATAATTCACAGTGATCCAGTGCCCGTAAACCTTCGCCACGCCATACGGACTGCGCGGATAAAAAGGCGTGCTCTCACTCTGCGGCACTTCCATCACCTTGCCAAACATTTCGCTGGAGGAAGCCTGGTAAAAACGGATCTTCGGATTCACAAAACGGATCGCTTCGAGCAGGCGCGTCACACCCAGCGCGGTCACGTCGCCAGTCAGCGCGGGCTGATTCCACGAGGTGGGCACAAAGGACTGCGCCGCGAGGTTGTAAACTTCCGTGGGTTTATATTCTTCGAGAAAGGCCAGCAGCGATCCCTGATCCTGCAAATCACCCTGGACCACCGTAATATCGTCAAGCAGGTGGTTAATGCGTTCAAAATTCACCGTACTGGAGCGGCGGGCAACCCCGATCACACAATAACCTTTTTTCAACAGCAACTCGGCAAGATACGAACCATCCTGGCCTGTGATGCCGGTAATAAGCGCAGTGGGCATATTATCTCCTCATCCAAAATTCAACGGCTGAATTATAAACTCTAGCCCCTGCCTGTCAAGCGCAGGCGGCGGTCCCACGCCCAGCCGCCAAGCAGGATCAAAATCCATAACCCTGAAATGATCAGCACGATCTGAGCGAACTCCAACTGCGGGCCAAAGTGATAATAACGGTTCACATACCATTGCGTGAAAAACAGCAGGAAGACGGCTTCCATCCCAATCACCCGCACCGGCCACGGATTCCCTGTCCCGCGCCACCAGACGAACGCGTGACCCGCCATGACGGCCTGCCACAAAAACAGGATGGCGCGATAACGCGGATTATCCCACTGGTCGCCGCCTCCTCGTAAAGCGGTCAGCAGGATCCAGGTCCAGGAAAAGAGCGTGATCCACATCCACAACTTTCGCTTCACATCGGACCTGTCAACTGCCGCGGCCACGAAGGGCAGGATCAGCATCGGGAGCAACGCGTACCAACCGAGCGCGCGCAGGATGGCGATGATCCGCCACGTCAGTGTCGTCGGCTCGACGAACGCCGCAGGAAGGACCGGCTGGAAAATGCCATAGACCGTTACAAATGGCAGGCGCAGCCATTCGGGCATTCTGTTGAACAGCTTTTGCACCCAGCCCGAACCGCGCTCCAATTGATACACATCCCAGCTAACGGCTTCGCTCCAAAATGCGCCGATGATGCCCACAGGAGTCCCGCCGCCGAGATTGCCCTGACGATTCAACCCGGCAGAAAGAATGAAAAGCCCGGCTGTGAAAACCAAAACGACAACTGCAACGACCCACCATGAAACGCGCCCGCGCCCGCTCGTGAAATACACCCACCCGGCAAAGAGCACGAGCGTTGCCAACGCCACCCCCGGCGAGACGAGCAACATGCCAGCCAGGCCAATCCCGGACCACAGCCACGCTTCACGATTGCGGTTCTCCTGCCAGTTCACAAATCCCCACAACACCATCGCGCTGAAAGTCATCAAATAAGGCTCGCGCATGGCCGAGCCGCCAAGCAAAACGCTTTCAGGGTACAACGCGAAGATCCAACTCGAAGCCAACGCGGCCTTCGCTCCCCAAAGCTGACCGGCCGCCTTCCACAAGAAAGGCAGCCCCAGCGCGGCGATAAATGCCGAGACCAAAACCATCATCAGCGGGCGATGCGCATCGGGCGAAAGGTAACGATAGATCAACGCGCTGAACCCGAGCAGACCGCCGTACTGGTCGTAGGTAAATTTATCGGTCAAGGCCGTGATGATCGGCTGGTCCGAACCTGCCAATTCCCACGCCTGCGCGTCGCGGCGGCGCGCGTCCGTGAAAACGTAACCCGCCTTATCATCCTCATCGTCGAAACCATCCACGGGCAGGGCCAGGTACGCGGCGACGCCGCCCGCCAAACGCAACGCGAAAGCCAGCGCGACGATCCACGCGAGGGTCTTCTTCGCGCTCCCAAAAGAACATTGGGACGATGTGAGCGGAGGGGCAGTGTTCTTCTGCCCCGCGGTCGAAGCGCCGCCCCCCCATTTTGTTGAAATGGTGAGGAGGAAAAACGAAAGAAAAAAGAGGAAAGAGAATCCCAGCCAGCCGGTCAGCCAACTACCGGGCTGGAGAAAAGAAAGGATCGCACCAAGACCAAGAGAGAGGGGAGTAATCCAGAGAAGATCACGCGCAAAAATATTTTTGAGTTTCATGTGGTTTGATTCTACCCCAGTTGTATTTTAGCCATGGCGGTTCGAGGGATTGGGAATATAATTCCATATAAAGGGTGTTAAGCGGAATGCTTCCACTTAAGACATAGTTAGCCTGCTATAAATGATCTCCTGTTATCCAAAGTGACAATAATCATGAATGTAAAAAACCGCCTCCGAATAGAAGATATTTTCATAAAGAATTATCGCTCATTTTCACCTAATGGCGAGTTGGTGAACGGTTTTTCTGGCATAAATATTTTTGTCGGTCCTAACGGTGTGGGAAAAAGCGTTTTCTTCAACGCAATACGTTATTGCCTTGATTGGAATTCCTTTAATGCACAAGGCACTTACGATCTAAAAAGAAACTTTAACGATCCGAAAAAATCAATCGAAATAATCATAAATGTCGATGCTCCTCAAGGTAAACCGTCAAGAAGCCAATTAGTGCAAAGACCAAATACCGAAATGCCTGTACGTGAACCTGATCCAAAAGCAGAACCATTTTTTAAGCAACGAACGTTTCCAATAGGTATACCTAGAAAGTTTCCCGATTTCCAGAAACCGACGCATCCAGTGCAATATAAACACATTTGTGGAAATTGGAAGGTTATTCGTCAAGATGCCAAAAAGTACATGGATATAACGCTTCCAGTTAAATGTCCTTCAAAGAGAAATGATGATCGAATCTTCTTTGACATCAAAGACGAAAATGGAGCGTTGCTATTAGAAGGAAGTGATGGAAAAGCAAACTTCCTTTTCATGATTTTTAGTATTCGAAAGTGGGAACCTGGTTCAGTAATATTTATCGAGGAACCAGAAGTCAGTATGCATCCCGGCTTACAGAAACAGTTCTTGAGCTACTTAAAAGAATTATCCCAAAAAGAGAACTACCAATTCCTTGTTAGTACCCATTCCCCATACCTAATGAATTTGGCTGTAACTGATGAGTGGGATGATATTTCCATTTTCAGATTATCAAAAGATGCTCATGGCCACACGAAAATTCGACTTGACGAAGAGCATGATCAAAGTTGGGTTATTTTGTCTGATCTTGGTCACTCACCTGCCGATGTATTACATGCGAATGGTATTATCTGGGTAGAAGGTCCATCTGATTTAATCTATCTTGATGTTTGGATTAAAAAACTGGCGTCTGACCTTCGTCGTGGAAAAGATTATGAGATTATGTGGTATGGTGGCTCTAATTTTGTGCAAATTGGAACAGAAGATGAACAAAAAATAAGGACAATCTTTTGGCAAAATAAAGAAACGCCCCAAAAATTAATATCTCTTTTTAGCCTAAACCCAAACTGGGCATTTATAGTTGACAGTGATTCTGATAAGGAAAGCGATAGGACTGCTAAAGCACGGGCTACCTTTACAACAATAAATGAGAAAAAGGATGCTTTTATCAGAGAATGTAAAGCGAAAGGAAAATACACTTGGAAGGTTGATCCTTTCATTGAGGAGTGTATGCAAGAAAGAGGCAATCGTCCAAAAGGAAAATCAAAGGTTGAGTGGGCACATGAATACAAAAGAGATGTAATGGCTAACAACTCGTTTGATGACAGACTATCGTCAACTGCCCGCAATAAAGTTGAGGAACTAATATCTGTAATTCGTAAATGGCATTAACGATATATCTCCGCCCTCGCTCACTCCGTTTCGAAATTGGTAATATGATATGAGTTTCTATATCCGAAAAAGCGTCAAGTTTGGCCCTCTACGATTTAACATCTCTAAATCAGGTGTTGGAGTCTCTGCGGGTGTCAAGGGCGCGCGAATATCAACGGGGCCAAGTGGGACATATGTTCATTTGGGCAGAAATGGAGTCTATTATCGTCAAAAAATCGACGCCTCAGTATCCAGTAATCAATCATCCACGCCTAACGCGTCAGACAATAGCAATTTTGTTACTTCCGAAACTGTTGAAAACCTAATCGAATCGACCAACAAAGATACCATCGCCCAAATAAATTCCCGCATCGGACAACCTGCATTTGCTTGGGTTATTGGTATATTGTCAACACTTCTTTCAGGTTTAATTTTCATAATCGTTATTGCTATCCTAACCAGCATATCGTCATTGTTGCAAAATACTTTTCCTTTTCTTGTAGCAGTTTCATTTATTGTGACGGCAGGGATTTGGCTATTAGGCGTTTGGGTGGCATGGGTCACTCATCAACAAGAAAAATTAGCACGAACAACCACTCTCCAATATAGACTTGAGGAAGAATCAAACCAAAAATTTTCTGAAGTTCAAAACGCCTTTGAGACACTTGCCAAATCCGTATCTATTTGGCGAGTAATCTCCAAAACGCCTACTTGGGATTGGAAAAGAAATGCAGGGGCAACATCATTATTAGACCGACGAAGAATTAGAGTGGGATATATGCAACCTCCATTTATTCAGACTCGAATTAAGGTTTATGGACTCTCACTTGATTCACTTCAAATGTTTTTCCTACCAGACCAAGTGTTGATATATCAAAATAGAAAATATGGAGCAATCAACTACCCATCATTAAGTGTCAGCGGTTCACCTACAAGGTTTATCGAAGACGGCAGCGTGCCGCAAGATTCAAAAGTTGTAGATTATGCGTGGCGATACGTTCGGAAGGATGGCGGTCCCGACAGAAGGTTTAACAACAATCGGCAGCTTCCAATCGCTCAATATGGCTATATAGAATTCACTTCGCAAACTGGCCTCAATTTGCACTTCCACGTATCGAATCTTGAATACGCTCAACAGTTTGCTCATGTTCTGTCAAGTTATATCCAATACTCTCAAGCATCCAACATAAACTCGCCAAGTGGAGAGTCTTCGAAAAAATCGAATTATGACAACGAAGCTTGGTCATCGCGCGTACTTAATCAGAAGAATAGAGGAAGGTCTTCAAAAAAATCGGGTTTCGACAACCAAGCCAAGAACGATGAAGGCAACAAGCCTCCATCCAAAGAAGAAAACGCTTATACCATCTTGAGTGTTTCAAAGAATGCTTCTTGGGAAGAGATTTCCTCTGCTTACAAGAAAATGGCGCAAATGTACCATCCAGACAAAGTTGCAGGCTTAGCGCCTGAATATCAAGAAATTGCCGAGAAGCGTATGAAAAGTATAAATGCCGCTTACGAGCAACTTAAACGCAGTCATGTAAAATAAAAAATTTGTGGAGTCTGATAAAAGATGCTGGCTAACACAGCATGCACCCGCCAAGTGGGAGTCTGCGCGGTTTACAAGCATTTTTCCCTGGACTGTCCGTCCGGGACAGGCTGGCTTCGAGTTTTTCCTGCTCCCACCTGCGCTTGCGGCAAGGTGCAGGCAAGCATTGTCCACGCCCGCCCCAGCGCCAGTATCCCGCAGAGAGCGTGCGGGACTTACGCAAACCGTTGGCTGGCTTCTCGCCAAAATGAAAATCAATTCAAATCAATGTAGGTAATCAGTGATGAATGAAACCCATAATAAAATAGGTAATGAAGATGAGCGTTGATTCCGCACATAAAAGTCACTGGGAGATTGCAGAAGTCGTTTTTGGGATTCCATTTCTCATCAGCATCGCCATAAACTTCGTAGTTCCATTTTCCCTGCCACAAGGAATCTTTAGGCAAATCCTAATCCCTGTGGGAATTGTTTTGATAATCATAGGCATAGCTTTGGTCGTTGTGGCACGCCGCGAGTTTGCGCATTTCCGCCAACCCACAGATCCTGGTCATCCTACAACTCAAGTTGTTAGAACAGGCGTGTTCGCTATTTCGAGAAATCCGCTCTATCTCGGGAGTGTCCTTGTACTTTTAGGTATTGCCCTGGCGCTGAATATGCTTTGGGCATTAGTTATGCTTCTGCTTTCAATGATTCTCTGCCATTACATCCTGATCATTCCTGAGGAGCACTATCTGGCAGCAAAGTTCGGCGACGAGTACAAAGAATACGTTGCTTCTGTTCATAGATGGCTGGGTCGCAAATGACTCGCAAAGACATGGATCGATTTATGTCAAAACGCCGCCCAACAAAGTATGCACCTGACGTGTGGGATTCTGCGGCATTTTCAAGCATTTTTCCCTGGACAGTCCGCGCCGGGACAGGCTGGCTTCGAGTTTTTCCTGCTCCCAAACCTTGTCCACGCCCGCCCACTTGTGGCTAACGCAGGCCATTCGGCGGCAGAACATATGTCGGCATTTGAAACGATAATTTGATAAGGAAATATACTATGAAAAAAGTATCCAGTATTCCTATTGTTTTGTCCATCTTGATTGCAACATTGGCAATAATCGTTGCTGGATTAGGAGTCTTTTGGCAAGGCGAAGGACAAAAATCTGAATTCCTTACCCTGCGTGGTGAAACAGTAACGATACAAGGGCATGGACTGTATCAGTATGAAACGGTTTCCATTGCGGCACAGGCGATAGCCCAAGATGTCGTTACTCTACTGATAGGAATTCCGCTATTAGTTATATCCATGATTTTGTTCAAAAAAGGAAGTTTACAGGGAAAGTTGCTTCTATCGGGAACATTGGCATATTTTCTCTACACATATGCGTCTTTTGCCTTTGGCGCGGCATACAATATTTTGTTTTTGGTATATGTGAGTTTGTTCTCACTGAGTCTATTTGCTTTTATTTTTGCACTCATGGAAATAGATGTTCCAACTTTGCCAAAGCATTTTTCATCAGGTTTGCCTCGTCGCACAATCGCTATATTTTTATTTGTTGTAGGCAGTTTTCTGCTATTAGCCTGGCTGGGGCGCATCGTACCAGCACTACTGGCAAATCAACCTCCACTTGGCTTGGAATCGTACACAACCCTAATTATTCAAGCATTGGATTTAGGATTGGTTATGCCAATAGCCTTTCTGTCAGGTATCTTGCTTTGGAAAAAAAGCGCATGGGGCTATCTGCTTTCTTCAATTGTTCTAATTAAGGGAGTCACTTTAGCGCTTGCGGTATCAGCAATGGCGGTAAACATGATTTTGGCAGGGGTGCAAGTCAGCATTGGTGAGTTAATAATGTTCCCATCCATCGCCATAATTAGCGGTGGGATGACAGTTGTACTTCTGAGAAATGTCACTGAGTTAGGAGACAAAAATTGAGAAACAAAAGAGCCGCCGAACACAGCGTGGTGTGTCCTGAAAGTCATCGTCTGCTTGCTGGTGAAAGTCCAGTCCTGGTAAGGGTCAGGCCGCCAGGATAGGCTGGCTTCGAGTTTTTCCTGCTCCCAAACACTGTCCATGCCCGCCTGGTGGTTGGAGCCTGTCGAAACCCATGCCACCAATGCAAACCGTTGGCCCGCTCGTTTGCAATGCGGAAAGCGGCAAGTTAGTCTTAAATTCATTGCCCTTTTCAGAAAGGATGTATGGAAAATGGAGATGAAGGAAATATGGGTAGCAATCATCGGTGCATTGGGAGCCATCGTGGCGGCCTGGATCACAGCCTACTACACAAACCGCAGAGGTAAGAAAGATTGGCCTACAATCATTATCGCTGCAATAGCAGGGGCTGTTGTAGGTGGAGGAATTACTTACATCCTCAACTCTACAGTTTTACCCCCTACAATTTCAATTAGCGAACCTACCCGGACGGTTGATTGTTCACCCACTGATCTATGTGTCTTTCCTGTTAGAGGCACTTCCAAAAAGGCCGCGGCTAATTTTCAGACCATCGTGATTTTCGTTGATCCTGGTGGTGGCAATTGGTGGCCTCAAAACCTGGATTTCTCGCCTACAATACAAAGTGGTGGGAATTGGGAGGGAAAGGCTCAAATTGGAGATACACCTCAACCGAGTGGAACGGAGTTCCATATCATTGCTTTGCTGATGAATCGAAACCAGGTACCAACAGAGAAGCGGCCATACAGGGAACTCCCGCCTTCGATCACTGCCTTTGGTCCTATCCTCATCGTTGTAAAGTGAAGTAAAAGAAAAGCGCGTCCGAGAAAGCGGGCTCCCACCGCGTGGACGTGTGGGAGTCTGCCGCATTTTCGAGTATTTTTCCCTGGACAGTCCGCCAGGACAGGCTGGCTTCGGGTTTTCCTTGCTCCCAAACCTTGTCCACGCCTGCCCACACGCCACTATCCCCTAGGGGACGATGTCGCAAGCCGTTGGCTGGCTTTCTTCCAAAATGCAGTAAAAAAAACAAGGCTAGGCGGTTGACATTTAGCGCATCGCGCTATACAATAAAGCCGTGATAAAAACCTTCAACAATGACGAAACTCAAAAAATATATCAGCGTCAACGCTCAAGAAAATTGCCGTCCGATATTCAGCAAGTCGCTTTGCGTAAGTTACGCATGATAAATAATTCAGTCACAATTAATGATTTGAGAGTGCCACCCGCCAATCGGTTGGAAAAACTAAGCGGCAATAGAACAGGTCAATGGAGTATCCGTATCAATGACCAATGGCGTGTTTGTTTTCGGTGGGAAGGCAGCGACGCCTACGATGTTGAAATAGCCGATTATCATTAATAAGCAGGTAAAAATGTCTGAAAAATTAAATCCCGTTCACCCTGGTGAAGTTTTACTCGAAGAATTTTTGAAGCCGATGAGTTTAAGTCAAAATCGGCTTGCTATTGATATTGGTGTAGACGCACGACGCATAAATGAAATCGTACTTGGGGTTCGTAGCGTTACTGCCGATACCGCCTTGCGTTTAGCGCGTTATTTCGGTATTTCTCCACAATTCTGGCTCGGTCTACAAGCAGAATATGATTTGGATACTACATTGGATTCACTTGGAAGTCGCCTTGAACGCGAAGTAAGACCACGCTCTATCGCGGCATAAAATCACTTCCCAAAGTCAAAGTTCCGGTAAGCAAAAACGCCAGCCAACACAGCGCGGTGTGTCCTGAAAAGTCATCGTCTGCTCACTGGTGGAAGTCCAGCTCCGGTAAGTGTCAGGACGCCGGATAGCAGGCAACCGATGCAGTCGGGTGACTGATTGTGTCGAAGCGTTGTATCTCCCTGAGAAAGGGAA
>JACRLC010000016.1 GCA_016235425.1 Chloroflexota bacterium
TTGGGTCCTGGTTGTTGGGGTGCCTCTTTTGGCCATCTCACCGCTCAGCGGTGCCATGAGACGGTTATACCGCCTCTACCTTGTTCCCTCAACCTGGACCCTTCCTTTTCTCTCGTCAGTCTGAGACGTAGTCTCGCTAGAATCTATGCCACGAGAAATTGGGCAACTGGACCATTTAGAAGTGCTAGATTTCTCGAATAAATTTATCGTAAAGGAGACTAGGCTTAAACGCCCCGAACCATTAACTGAAAAAAGAAACTTTGAAAAAAATCAAACGAGTGAAACGAGTGATTGGATCCAAGCTTGGAGAGTTTTTCATAATCATATTAATGTGCTACCCTCGGACATTCTTTTGCTAAAGAATTTAAAAGGACTTGACTTAGGCGGAAATCCAATCAATATACCACCCGAAATTCTCGATAAGATAGACGAACCGCAAACTATTCTAAATTACTATTTTTCTGTTGCTGAACAAAAAAGAAAATCCATTAATGAGATAAAACTTCTTTTTGTTGGTCAAGGCTCAGTCGGCAAGACATCACTCGTCCAGCAAATTCTTCACGGCATGTTTGATCCGAACCAAACCAAAACGGAGGGAATATCCATAAATCAGTGGCAGGTTGAGGGGCGCGAGAAGCGAGAGATCAAAGGTCAATCCAAATCGAAAATCGTAAATCCAAAATCTGAAATCAAACTGAACATCTGGGACTTTGGCGGACAGGAGATCATGCACGCCACGCACCAGTTCTTTCTCACCAAGCGCAGTCTCTACCTGCTGGTGCTGGATGCGCGCCTGGCGCAGGAGGAAAACCGCGTCGAGTACTGGCTCAAGATCATCCAGTCCTTCGGCGGCGAGTCGCCGGTGCTGATCGTCGGCAACAAGACCGACCAGCATCCGCTCGATATTGACCGCCCGGGCCTTCGGAAAAAATATTCCAACATCGTCGGCATCCTTGAGACCTCCGCCGCCACGGGTGCGGGCATCGAAGCGCTCAAAGCTGAGATCGCGGAACAGGTGGATACCCTGCCGCACGTCCGCGACCTTTTGCCTGAGACGTGGTTCACGGTCAAATCCAAACTGGAGGAACTCGGCAGGGATAAAAACTTCATCACGCAGGATGAATATCTCGGTTTGTGCGGGGCGAACGATGTCACCGACGAAACCAGTCAGCACACTCTCATCGGCTTCCTGCATGACTTGGGTGTTGTCCTGCACTTTCAGGATGACCCGCGCCTCGAAGCGCTCGGCATTCTCAACCCGCAATGGGTTACCAACGGCGTATATAAAATCCTCAACTCACACGAACTCTTTCAAAATCAGGGACAACTCACCCTTTCCTTGTTGAACAACATTCTTAACCCGCCCGAATATCCCAACACTGCAAAACGCCTGTACATCATGGACATGATGAAGAAGTTCGAGTTATGCTACGACATCGAACCCGACAAATCCTTCCTCATCCCCGACCTGCTTCCCAAAGACGAAATTTACACCGGCGAATGGAAAGACGCGCTTGCTTTTCAAATTCATTACAACGTTCTGCCGTCATCCATCATTTCACGCTTCATCGTGCGGATGAACGCGTTTATTCACAAGAATACACTTTGGCGTTCGGGCGTCGTGCTCAAAAGCGGAGGGAATACCGCGCTGGTCAAAGCCGACACCGAGGATCGCAAGATTTACGTCTGGGTCAATGGCGACGAAAACACGCGCCGCGACTTTCTCTCCGCCATCCGGATGGAATTTGACGCCATACACAAAACAATTGCCAAGATCGAAGCAACTGAAAAAGTCCCGCTTCCAAACGCCCCCGAAGCGGCTCCCGTTGATTTGGAATTCCTGCAACGCCTCGCAAGCGAAGGCAGAGAGTCGTTGCCTGTGCAAGTCGGTAATCAGATCATTGATTTGATCGTCAAGGAAGTGCTGAGTCGAATCGAGATCGAAAACAAACATATCGAAGTGCATATTCATGGTGATATGAAAGGGAGCAACCTTGTCGTTGGCGACGAAAACAAAGTTACCAAACGAACCAAATAGAAATAGCCGCGGGTGCGTCGCACCTTACCGACTGGCGAATCCGTTTTATTGGTAAATCCCACCGAATAGTTCGATCCCGTTTAACATGGTGCGGCGCACCCTCCGCCAACTTGACTCTTGACACCTCGCACCTGACACCTGATACTCCCCCCTATGCGCTCTGACATAAAATATCTCGGCTACGGGCTGGCGATTAGTTTTTTTATTGCGGCCTTGATTATCACAGGATTTATCTTTGCCTCCGCGGGTGCGACTGCCACTCCGGCCATTGCGATTCCGGTTGTGGTGGTTTCACCCACATCCATCGTCATAACCGGGACGCCGATCACGCCATCCCCAACTTTTACGGCAACCCATACAGAAACACCCACCGCCACAAACACGCCGACCAGCACAATCGCCCCTTCCCCCACCGCGACATTGACCTCCACCGAGATGCTGATCGCAAACGGCGAGATCGTCATCACCGGCCCGTTGCCGCGGGAACAGCAGATGCGATTGTATGAAGTCTCCATCCAATTCATCGCATCAACATTCAAGGAAAGCAAACTGGTCGGAGAAAAAATCAACGGTGTCGGCTACGGCTCGCCGACGATCATCTGCGGGCCGTTAGCCCTGGCAATTTTGCAGGGCGCGGGTCTGATCGAATACCCGGATATCGTCCCCTATGACTTCTGGCTGTTGAACCCGTACATTTCCAAAGACCGGGCGCTTGTCAACCGGGTATTCCCAAAGGATAAATACGAAGACACGCTCTTCAAAACGCCGATCAACAAATTCGATTGGACAGCAGAACCGCTCCAGCCCGGCGATTTTCTCTTCATCAAGCACGGCACGGGCGGCAACTTCGATCACATGCTCGTCGTCAACCGCGTGGACAGCCTGGGACGTGCCTACGCCGTGACCAATTTCGGCACCGCAAACGGTTACATCATCAATGAGATGCCGCTTTACGATCCCAACGATCCAACCGTGGGTCTCTTCCACACATGGACTGCAAAGCAAAATTCTCTTCTCGGCTCCACCGGATTTGGCGGCTTTGAAGTCTGGCGGCTCCGGTCTCCATAAGTTATTATCCTGTTCTGAATTCTCACGACACCTGCTAGAATACAACCATGACCACCAACATAAAAGCCATCGTATTTGACTACGGCGGCGTTCTGCTCGATTGGAACCCGCGCAACCTATACCGCCATCATTTTCCCGGCAACCCCGAAGCAATGGAAAAATTCCTCGCCGAGATCAACTTCATGGAATGGAACGCCCAGCAGGACAAAGGACGTCCATTCAAGGAAGGCGTGAGGCTCCTTTCAAATCAGTACCCGCAATACAGCAGTCTCATCCATGCCTATCACGAAAACTGGGAGGATTCGATTGTTGGCGAAATCCCGGAAGTGGTCGAGATCTTGAAAAAGCTCAAGCAAAAGGGATTCCCGCTTTACGGCCTCAGCAACTGGTCCGCAGAAACTTTCCCGCTCGCCCGCAGAAAATATCCCTTCTTCGATCTGTTCGATGACATGGTGATCTCGGGGGAAGTAAAACTTATCAAACCCGAACCCGGGATTTTCCACTTGCTCCTGCAAAAAATCCGTTACCAGGCATCGGAGTGTTTGCTGATCGACGATTCGGACAAAAACATAGACGCCGCTCAGAACATTGGCTTTCACACGATTCACTTCAAGTCCGCTTCCCAACTCAGGTTGGAGTTGACGCGGGGCGGTCTTCTCGGTTAGCAGGGGAGACCGCGATAACTTTACACTTTTGTTAATCAGGTGATTGCAACCCAAACGTAAAATTCCAGAAGTAAAATTGATTTGTGGCAAGTACCGGCGCATCGAACCTTACCATTCACATCGCGCACAGCGTCAACGAAATCGACCGCAAAGCATGGGATGCCCTTTCGGCAGGCAGGCCGTTCCAGAGTCATCGCTGGTATCAATTCGGCGAGCTTGTGATGGACGACTGCAAACCGATTTATTTACTCGCCTATCTGGACGAAGACCTGATCGGCCGCGCGGCTCTGTGGACCATTCGCAACGAGCCGCTTCCCATCGGACCCGGTATCTGGCGCGCGTTATTTCAAGCGATTCTGCGCCGATGGCCCCTGCTCATATGTCGTTCGCCATTTTCCAACGCGACAGGGTTGATCCTGCCCTCCGGGACGTTACGCGGCAAAACGCTCACAGCATTGAGTCAAGCCGCCTTAACGGCAGGCAGGCAAAGGGGCTGTCTGATGCTCGTGTTCGATTTCCTGAGCGAAGAAGAAAGCCAAAATTGGCCGCGCGGTTTTTCGGCAGTCAAAGTTCCCGATCCCGGTACAGTCATGCAAAATCGCTGGAACAGCCTCGACGAATATCTCGCAGATGGAAATAAAAAAGACCGCCAGCACCACAAACGGACTCTGCGCGAGGCAGAAAAACACGGCATTCAGCTTGAAAGATCCAAGGCTGTGCCAGATGTGGAGGCCGCGCTGGAATTGATCCATAATGTGGATTGCCGCTATGGAAACCCATCCAATCCGTGGATGCGCGGCCTGCTCGAAAATATCGGGATGGTCGGCGGAACCTGGCTGGACGCGCGGCAGGATGGAAAACTCGTCGGCGGCGGCGCGCTTCTTGAAGATAACAAAGCACAAATGACGTCAGCGCTCGGACTTGCAGATAACGTACCGTACGTTTATTTGCTGTTGACGTATGCAAGCCTGGAAGAAGCCTTCAAAAGGAAGGTCCGCCTTCTTCGCTGGGGAAGCGGCGCTTATGAGATAAAACAAAGATTGGGTTTTGAGATGGAATTAACCAACAATGCCATGATTGCCTTTGGAAGCCCCATTCTCAACCGCCTTCTGGGAAGATTTTTATAACAGGCGGTTGCCATGATCAACGGACCTCTCTTATCCATTATCATTTTGATTATCGTCGTCATGTTTTTTGTGATCGACTTCGGATTTATGAACCGATATGACCGGGAGCGCGAAACGCGCAAAGGCTGGAGCTGGGATTACACCTTATTCACCGTTGGAATGGGGCTTGTCGTCGTTTTACAGCCGTGGCTGTTGCCCTCGATAAGCTGGTCAAGCGCTGGCCCCTTCGGGATCGGTGTTCAAATTCTAGGAGGCATTCTTATTTTGGGATCATTTGCGGTTCATATTTGGGCGCGGCAGCACTTACGCCAGTTCTATGTTGAACGGGTTGAGGTGCAAAATAAGCACCAGGTCATACAAACCGGTCCTTATGCTTACGTACGCCACCCGATCATTTCAACATTCTTTAGCCTGGCCTTTGGGTTGCTGTTGCTGAATCCATCCATCGTGACCCTGGCTGTGATGATTTATATCTTTTGGGATTTCTCACGCGCCGCGTTGCAGGAGGAAGAGCTTCTAACCAGGTCCCTGCCCGATTATGCGGCTTATATGGCTCAAACTCCACGGTTTATGCCGAAATTAGGGAAAAAATCATGATCTCCCCGAAAGAGTTTCTGCAACTTCCTACAGAGGAAGTTGCCAAATTAGTCAGATCATCCGGCTCCAAAGTAATTGTGTTCCCCTTCAACGGAACGCGCCGCTGGTTTTTATTGGAGCATGGGCGCAAAAATCATGCAGATCCCGTTCAGGCATATATTGATTTAACCGGCAGGCGTTATATCGAAATGTATCAGATGCTTTTCGATCACGGGTTGGATACAGTTGTTGCCCCAATATTTGGCGGCGAAATCCTAACCCGCGGCAACGAGTACATGGAACACATCGGTGCAGGCATGTCGCTTTTAGCCGAGCATCCCAATTTTTTGGATTTCTATGAAAATTGTGATGTCCGCGTCCATTTTTATGGGGATTATCGGAAAAAGCTGGCCGAAACGCCCTACGCTTATTTAATCGATCTCTTCGATAATGTTAGTCACAAGACAGCCAAAAATAATTCTCATCGGCTTTTTTATGGTGTTTTTGGTGATGACGCTACAGAAACAATTGCTGAACTCTCAGTAACGCATCACCAAAATACGGGTTGCATTCCTTCACGACGCGAACTGATTGGGCTTTATTACGGTGAATATATAGATAAGGCCGACATTTTTATTGGTTTCGAAAAATTCAATGTTTTCGATTACCCAATGCTTGGCTGGGGAGAGGAAAGTCTGTATTTTACAGCAGTGCCATCCCTATATATGAATAAACGACAACTGAGAGGCATCCTTTATGATTACCTTTACCTGCGCCAGGTAAAAGAGCCCGACTATTTCACCATGCCAGCAGAGGACTTTGAGGCCATGCGTCATTTTTATGAAACAAATCGCGAGACCACTTTCGGAGTCGGCGAGACGCGCGGCGGAATTTGGTTCGCTTCACTCCATATCGATTAGGGCCAGGGATTCTGATGAAAAAAAAGATCATTGATTTATTGAAGGAACTTGGTCCGGGAAAGATATCACCCACGGCATATGATTCTGCCTGGGTGGCAAGGCTGGATCACATTGACCGCGAGCTGAGCAACCGCGCCCTGGAATGGCTGACCGAACATCAGCATCCTGACGGGAGTTGGGGTGCGGCTACACCGTTTTACTACCACGACCGCGTCATTTCCACCCTTGCCGCAATGATCGCGCTGACACACCGTGGCCGCCGCGCTCGCGATCGCCAGCAAATCGAAAAAGGTTTGATGGCACTGGAGCAGATTACATCGGGTGCAACCAAGGGATTAATGGCCGACCCCAACGGCGCCACTGCCGGCTTCGAGATGATTGTTCCCACCCTGCTCGCAGAAGCCGAAGAGTTGGGAATTATTAAGAGGCAGGGCGATAAAATTTTGGGAAGGTTATCGAAACAAAGACAGGCGAAACTTGCCATCTTGAAAAACAAAAAGATCGATCGTTCCATGACTGCTGCTTTTTCGGCTGAAATGGCCGGTACAGATGCGCAATCAATGCTCGATTTGAACAACATTCAGGAACAGGATGGATCCATCAGCCACAGCCCCTCGGCGACTGCCTATTATCTCGCAAAAGTCTGCCCGGATAATTCGGCGGCCCTCGCATATTTACGGAAGGCGATTGCTCATGATGGAGGCACTCCCATGGCTTTGCCCTTCGAAGTATGCGAGCGAGCCTGGGTGCTGTGGAATATTAGTCTGGTAAATTCACTTGATACCGAAACCACTGAACTGTGTGAACCGCATCTTGAAAAGCTTCTGTCGTCCTGGAAACCGCTCCGGGGGGTTGGGTTTACCCGTGATCATAGCGTCATGGATGGTGACGACACAAGCCTGACCTTCGATGTTCTATCGCACTTCGGTCAAAAAGTTGATTTTGAAACATTGCTTCAATTTGAGGAGGAGGATCATTTTCGCTGTTATCCGCTTGAAATATCCTATTCCATAAGTACGAATGTCCATTTTCTGGGAGCGTTCCGGCAGGCAGGCCTGAAGCCTCAACACCCAATCGTACAAAAAGCAATTCAGTATCTTTATAAAACGAGAACATCCGACGCGTTTTGGTTTGATAAGTGGCATGCATCCCCTTATTACACTACGGCACATACAATCATCGTTTGCAGTAATTATTATAATGATCTTATTTTTAATTCCATTGATTGGATAATCAACAATCAAAATAAAGATGGTTCATGGGGATTTTACACTTCGCCAACCGCCGAGGAGACGGCCTATGCTTTACAGGCATTATCAACATGGAAGAACAGCGGCGGCAAAGTCGATCGCAAAATTCTGCTGAAAGGATGGAATTGGCTCAAGGAGCATAGCGAGCCTCCCTATCCTTACTTATGGATTGCAAAGTCCCTGAATTATTCAGAGTGGATAATCAAGGCTGAGATTTTGAGCGCAAGCGCCCTGGTTGAAGAAACTCTGGGATGAAATCACATGAATATAAAAAGCATCTTGGACAACCTTCTAAATATTCCATCGATTGATCCGGAGGATTCCAGGCGTAGAAAGCTCCTCACCATCCTATTATTCGGTGTCGCCGTCCTGCCGCTTCCTCTCATACCGATTTCTCTTTTTTTGGGGGGCACTACAGGCTTTACGCAAAATGAAGCACAAATAACTGTTGCCATCGCGGTTACTGTTTTTATTGTATCGATCATTTTATACGGAATTAATCGTTATTTGTCGGGCCGTTTATCGGCCTCGCTGTTTCTGTTTTTTTTATGCGTGATATTTGTTTTTGCCGATGCTCCTGAAGAACTGGTAAATGGTCGTTCCTTAATCCTGTTTACCATTCCCATTGTTTTTTCCAGCATCCTGCTGGGGCCTGCCAGTAGTTTTGTTTTTGCACTTTTGAGTAGTATCGAAATAGCCGCAATCGCGTATTTTGCCGACATTTTTCCAAACGTGCCGGCAATGGTTAGTTTTTTTGCTCTTGCTGTAGTCTCCTGGCTGTCGGGGCGCAGTCTCGAACAAGCCCTCAAAGATCTGCGCGTCGTCAACGCCGAGTTGGACCAGCGCGTGGTGGAGCGGACAAGTGAACTCTCTGCGGCGCTTACCCGTGAAATCATTGAAGCAGGGCGGCGCGAAGCGATTTTGAACAGCATCGCAGACGGCGTGGTTGTGTTCGACAGGAATGGTATGGCAATCCTGGCGAATCCTTCCATCTCGATCCTGATCAACAAACCTCAAAAGGAGATCATCGGCAGGGGATTGAACGACTTGCTCGATTCCAGTGAATTGAAAGCAGGAGACCGGGGCAATGTAGCCGCGTTGCTGGAAAAATCCGCTCAAGATTTTTCCAATTTTCGAGTGGCATGGGGAAAGAAAACTCTTTCGGTCAACGCGGCAGATGTGCGCGATGATAATGATCGTGTCATAGGAACGGTTGCGGTTTTTCGCGATTTCACACGCGAGGCCGAACTTGAACAAATGAAGAACACTTTCGTAGCGATCGTCTCACACGAATTACGCACTCCACTGAACGCCATTCTTGGTTACGCAGAGATGTTGAAAGAGGCCGTATACGGCCAGATAAACGAGAAACAGCAAGGCGTATCCGTGCGAATCATGACAAATACCCAGCGCCTGCTTGGTATCGTCAGCGATTTGTTGGATCAAGCGCAAATTGAGGCGGGGAGATTAAAAATCCAGATGGTTCCCTGCAAACCGGCTGAACTGCTCGATAATATGCGCGGCGTCATGGACAAGATCGCATCAGACAAAGGCCTCAGCCTGATCACCGAACTCGATCCATCCATGCCATCCATCATCATCGGTGACCCACAGCGGCTTCAGCAGATCATGGTCAACCTGGCGGGTAACGCGGTCAAGTTTTCGGATAAAGGCAGTATATACGTCAAAGTCTTTTCCTACGACAAGAAAAGCTGGCGGATACAAACCATTGACAGCGGAAACGGCATCCCGGAAGATGCGCTTGGTTATATCTTTGAATCGTTCCGCCAGGTGGAAGGCGCGAGCACACGCCAGCACGGAGGCGTCGGCCTGGGACTCTCCATCGTCAAGCAACTTGTTGAACTGATGAATGGAACGATTGCAGTAAAGACGGAGATCGGCAAAGGTAGTACGTTTACCGTCACCTTGCCGCTCGTTATGCACGAGGGACTAACCATACCACTGCGATCAAGACAGGAGTAAAACATGAGCGAGCTTGCATTAATTATTGAAGACGACGAGGATCTTTCCGAAATTTTCGGGCAGGCATTGAGTGCAGCAGGGTTCACGACTGAAGTCATTCGCGATGGGCTTTCCGCCCAGGAACGAATCAAGCAGGTTGTGCCGAGCGTTGTTACCCTCGACATGCACATCCCGCACATCCCTGGCAACATCATCCTTGACCAGATCCGGGCAGACAAAAGGCTGGCGAATACAAGGGTTGTCGTTACCACCGCCGATGCGCAAATGGGTGAAACCGTGCGAGGAACGGCGGACCTGGTACTTATCAAACCGATTACATTCACGCAATTACGCGATCTAACTTTCCGCCTGCATCAATGGGAATAAGCCCATCCTCTATTGTGGTTCCACACTCCAAATAAAAGCGATTCCCGTCGAATGAACATGATCCCGGAACTTCTTCCTCACATTGAATCGGAACTCCAACACCAGATTGCGCGGCTTGACCAGCCGCGTACGCGCCTCTTTCACGAGATGCTAACCTATCACATGGGATGGACTGGCGAAGGCGCAGGACCTGAGGCCGCCGGAAAGAGGATTCGTCCGCTTCTGGTTTTACTTGTAACGGCATCGTGCGAAGCGCAGTGGCTATACGCAAAACCGGCCGCCGCCGCAGTTGAATTGGTACACAATTTTTCACTCCTCCACGACGATATTCAGGATAATTCTCCGAAACGCCGCGGCAGGCCGACAGCCTGGGTCAAGTGGGGTGTGCCAATGGCAATCAATGCCGGGGACGCGATGTTCGTCATTTCCAATCAGGCGATCATGGACCTGGCAAAACATTATCCCTCTCAAACCGTTGTCCAAGCCGCAAGCATTTTGCACGACACATGCCTCGACCTGACACGCGGTCAATTTCTGGATATGTCTTATGAGGAGCGCACCGATCTCACTATAGATGATTACTGGCCGATGATCGCAGGCAAGACCTCCGCCCTTGTTTCAGCATGTACGCAAATCGGCGCACTGCTGGGAAATGCAAGTGACGAGACACAAAACGCGTATCGTCTTTTTGGACATCATCTTGGGCTCGCGTTCCAGGTGCAGGATGATATTCTCGGCATTTGGGGTAATGAAGCATTGACGGGAAAATCCACTGCCAGCGACCTGGTGGAAGGGAAAAATTCCCTGCCCGTTTTATTTGCTTTGGGCAAACAGGGCAAATTTGCGCAACGCTGGAAGCAAGGTCCCATCACACACGATGAGGTTAGGTCGGTTGCAAAATTGCTTGAAAGTGAGGGTGGAAAAGAGTATGCTGAATCCATGGCACACGATGAGACTCGGAAGGCTTTGGATAATTTGCAAAAAGCCAGCCCACGCGGGAAATCCGGGGAGACTCTGCTCGAGCTGGCAAACAAACTCCTTAAACGGAAGCAGTAAACAGGTCCAAATGGAGGCGGTTCTTCATCACTGGTGATTACCCACATCTTTTACGCCCGCCAATTTCAGAGAAAAAAAGCAAAACCTCAGCCGCGGATTTCACGAATTTTCGCGAATTGGTTTTAAAAATCCGTGTGAATTAGCGAAATTCGCGGCAGAATGCTCTGGCGCTTGACATGCTTTTTCCAAATAGCTATAATGCCCCTCGTTCTTTCGCGGGTGTAGTTCAGTGGTAGAACGCTTGCTTCCCAAGCAAGATATCGTGGGTTCGAGTCCCATCACCCGCTCTCCCCGTACGTTTCCATAAACTCAAATGGAGCGGACAGGACTCGAAGTCGAGGGATTACTCCCTCGACTTTTTTGTTAAGTGATTTGTAAGGTTGCTGATATGAATACGATTCCAACCCGCAAGTAAAATCAGATCGGAGACGACCCGTATGACGCCAGAAAAAGGTACGATACTCTACGTGGAAGATAATCCCGATAACAGAAATCTCATCCGCAGGGTTTTGAACGCGGAGGGATATGCCGTGGCAGAGGCCAGCAACGCGGCCCAGGCAATGGAACGCCTGCAAGAAGGCAGTACAGACCTGATCCTGATGGACATCAACATGCCCGACATGGATGGATACACGTTGACCGCCAAGATCAAAGGCATAGCGAATTACGCGAACATTCCCATCATTGCCGTTACAGCCAATGTGATGCGCGGCGACCGCGAAAAATCGCTGGAAGCCGGTTGTGATGGATATATTCAAAAACCAATTGATATAGATACGCTTGCCCAGCAAATCGAGCGATTTATAACAAGGAGAGCCAATGTCTGATTTTACCCCTGCTGTTTCCGACACACAGCCCATCCGAAAACCCACCATTCCAAAGGATGCGACTGTGCTGGTCGTGGAGGACAATGTCTCCAATTTCGTGTTGATCGCCAGAATGTTGGGCTACCTTGGCATCCATTGCGAATGGAAAACATCCGGTTATGAGGTGGTCGAATATGCGGATACATTGCCCCGCCTCGATCTTATCTTAATGGACATTCGCCTGCCGTATGAAGATGGATATGGCGCGCTGAAAAAGATCCGCGCCTCGGAACGCTTCAAATCGGTTCCAATCGTTGCTGTAACGGCTGAAGCCAGCCTCGAACAGATGAACAAAGCGCGCGACTCAGGATTCGATGGGTTTTTAGGAAAACCGCTCGATCCTGACCGATTTCCCGACCAGATCCGCCGCATTTTGAGTGGAGATCCTGTTTGGGAATTTAGTTAACCCCCCCAATGACAACGCATCAATCGACGCCCGTACCTGACTCTGATCAAAGAAGATTCAGGGGCAGTCTGGCCGGTACTCTCGTACGGACGCTCCTGATCTTTACCTTCATCCCGTTAATTCTCATGGCGGGAGCGGCATATTTACGCGCGCGCGCGTTACTGCGCGAACAGGTCATCGAACAATCGCAAAGCCTGATCAACACACAACTTGCCAGCGTGGATCGCACGGTCAAGACGAAGGAAATACGTTTGGATCGGTTGATACATCAGGCCAGGTACAGGATCGCCATTGAACTGGCACTGCATGCGAATCCACAGAATAGCGCGTATCAAAGTATCCGCTCGGATGTATTGGCGGGATTCAGTGCGCTGAATGGGGAGGATAGCACACCAACATTCAATCAGTTCCTGTTGTTGGACCCGGATGGCGTGGTCAAAGTGGCAAGCCGCCCCGAATGGGAAGGGACGGCATTGGCCGACGCCACAGACTTTGAACAAGTCATGCCGGGTAACCGGTCGAAAACATTGTTTGGGTTTGAGCCGTTCTACCCGGACCAGCTTGTAATGGTCACCTTTGTGGATTATGAAACGTCCACCGGTTCCAAGCTTGGAACCCTGGTCGGCATTACCGAATCCCAGGAAATCCAAAAAATCCTGCAATCGCTCATGGACCTCAGTCCATTGGCCGAAGCGTATTTCATCGTGCCGCCGGATCAATTTATCAGCAGTGATGCATACACCGGTGAATTGACCTTGGTTGAAATATCCGAATCGCAAAAAGAACACGTTATCCCCGCGCTCGATTCGATGATGGGCGCGAATGAGGTGAAACCGGTCGCGCTCGAATTCGATGCCGCGGATGATATCCCCGTGCTGTCGCAAGTGAAGTGGTTGCCGAGCATGCATGCCGGTGTCGCGCTGCAAATCCAGCAGGATGCCATTTACGGCCAATTGAACAGCTTGATACCATTTACCATCCTCCTTGTAGCACTGACTTTAACCGCGATGGGGGGCGTCTTGATGGTCGGAGCCAACCGCGTCATCAGGCCGCTTCACATGCTCAGCAGTATCACGAGGCAATTCGCCGAAGGAGATTGGAATAAACGCGCCGAGGTCCGAAGTTTTGATGAGGTCGGATTGCTGGCAACGTCCTTCAACCATATGGCCGATGAATTAAGCGGCCTCTATCGCTCGCTCGAACAAAAAGTGGATGAGCGCACGCGGCAAATCCGCATCGCGGCGGAAGTGGCCCAAAGCATCACCGCCCTGCCAAACCTCGACGATCTGTTGAACAAGACTGTTGAATTGCTCGTCCAGCAATTCGAGTATTACCAGGCCAGCATTTTCATGGTCGACCGGGCCGGCAAATACGCCAACTTACGCGCCGCGTATGGGCCTGCGGCAAATGACATGCTCATCCGAAAGTACAGGCTTGAAGTTGGTTCCGCATCCATTATCGGCTGGGTCAGCGCAAATAACCAGCCGCGCGTGGCATCCAACGTTTCGGAAGATCCAATCCACCTCAAAAACGAATTACTGCCACAGACAAGATCGGAAGCATCCGTGCCGATCTCGATTGGAAGCCTGGTGTTGGGCGTATTGGATGTGCAAAGCACCCATCCTGGTGTATTCAGCCCGGAAACCGTCGTCATGCTGCAGACACTTGCCAGCCAAATCGCCGCGGCCATCCAGAATGTGGGATTGGTTGAATCGACACAGATCAATTTCCAGGAACTGGCACGCTTATATCGCTCCAGCCGGGTGATCGCCGAAGCGCAGAATGAGAGTGACCTGCTGGAGACCAGCGGGAACATCTTGAAAGACGCGCCCTATCCGGTGGTCGTCCTCTCGCTTGGCAGTGACGTGATGGAAGTTGTCACACTGGCAGATTCAAGAAATGTCATCGGCACGACCGTCGAACTGCGCCGTTACATTGACGCGAATATCCCCGACATCAAAATCTACCTGGCGAGCGGCCCGGTCATTGCATCGGCAAAAGCAAACGAGACTCCAATTGCCTTGAGCGAAATCGTCCAGCACCTTGGGTTTGATGCGGCGGCGTACCTGCCGATCAGGCGAAGAGACGAGATCACCGCATTGATTATCCTGGGCACCAAAAAACAGGGCCTGACCAGCGCCGCGGTTCAACCATATGCCAATCTGGCGGATTTAATTTCTGTAACGCTCGAAAAGATCGATGCCGCGAAACAAACCGAAAACCGATTGAAGGAAATGGAAGCTCTTACATCGGTTAACCAGGCGGTCTCGACCTCCGTCGATCTACAGGGTTTCTTCTCGGCCCTGCACGAGCAGATCAAGCAGATCGTCGGCGATTACAGTTTTACGATCGCGCTCTACGACGGGAAAAACGACACCATCAGCGTCCCGTACAACTATGACGACAACAGGATCACCACGGTAGAGTCGTTCCCACTCGGCGAAGGACTGACTTCCATCCTCATCCGTAACCGTCAACCACTGCTATTGGTGGAAAACACGGAAGCCCAGGCTGTGGAAATGGGGGCAAAAATTGTGGGCCGGCCCGCGCGTTCATGGATGGGCGCGCCCATGGTTGTGCAAAACCATGCCATCGGCGCGATGATCATCCAGGACCTGGACCGCGAACACGCCTTCACCGAGGATAATCTCAGATTCTTCTCCGCATTAGCCGGCCAGGTGGCGGGGGTGATCAACAACGTCCGGTTATTGGACGAGAGCTTACGCAGGGCTGTTCAATTGGAAACAGCCGCCGAAATCGCACGCGACATCAGCGGTTCCCTTAATCTCGACGAGTTGTTGATCAAGGCAGTCAACTTCATTCGGGAGCGTTTCAATTTTTATCACGCCGCAATTTTCCTGCTGGACCTGCCCGGTGAATTTGCAGTTGTTCGTGAAGCGACCGGGGAAGCCGGAGCACAGTTTAAACGTGCGGGCTACAAGATGGCAGTAGGCTCAAGGTCCATCGTCGGTTACGTCAGCAGCCGCGGCGAGCAACTCGTGGTAAACGATACGGCAAAAGACGCAACATATTATGCCAACCCCCTGCTTCCCGACACACGCGCCGAAGCGGCCATTCCGCTAAAAGTCGGTGAACGCATCCTCGGTGTGCTGGACGTGCAAAGCATAATCCCGTTTGCATTCACGGAGGATAACCTGCGAAGCCTGCAAATCCTGGCGGACCAGATGGCGGTGGCCGTGGTCAACTCGGAATTGTTTGCAGAAACACAGGAGCACCTCTCACAGCACCGCCTGCTTCATCACATTACAACCACGGCCGCTTCCGGGACCACGTTGGAGGAAGCACTCGAAAGCGCGGTGAGCGGGCTGCAAGTCACACTTGGCGGCGACCGCGTCACCATCCTGCTGGCCGACAAAAACCGCAAAGAACTCGAAGTAAAGGCGTCAATCGGTTATTCCAACGACATAACCAAGGGCAACGTGCCGTTTGGGACCGGCGTCACCGGCTGGGTTGCCATGCACCGCCGTCCCTTACGCGTGAACGATGTGACAGAAGACTCACGCTACATCGAGGTCAGTTCCAACACGCGCTCCGAATTGGCCGTGCCGCTGATCTATCGAAACGAACTACTGGGCGTCCTAAATGTCGAAAGCGAACAATTGGATGCCTATACCGAGAACGATGAGGAAATGCTCGGCACATTGGGTGGCAGTCTGGCCGCGGTCATTGCAAACGCGCGCCTGCTCGAACAAATCCGTGCGCAAGCGGAACGCGAACGCCTCATTTACGAAGTGACCAGCAAAATCCGCCGCTCGACCGACATCGAATCCATTCTAACCACTACAGCCAGCGAACTAACCAGGATCGTCGGCGCGCGCCGCACACAGATTTCCTTTTCTCTCAAGGATAATTTCCCATCCAATGACGGGAATAAAGAAGCGCCCGGAGAGTAACAATGAATCAATGGCGATCCATCCTCAATATTTCGTATTCCGAAGAGAACGATGCACTGCGCAACATCCGTGTCCGCACGTTGAACACGTTCCTGGTCAGCGGCAGTATCCTGGGCGCCTTGCTCATCATCGTATCGATCATGCAGAATTTAAAGACCGGGGGCTGGGGGCTTTTTCCAATTTATGTGGCAACATATTTATGGATCGTGGCCGCTACGATTTGGCGCAATGCTCCCTACATCCTGCGCGCGCTATCCCTGCCCATCGTTCTTTTTCTGCTGGGAGTTTCAGTTACCCTCGAAAGCGGGATGAGTTATAGCGTGGGTCCGTTCCTGCTGGGATTCATTCTAATCAGCACAATATTTCTTGATGCAAGGGGAGGCATCCTTGCGCTGGCCGCATGTATTCTTCTGATCGCGGTCATGGGCATTCTCGTCACAAGCGGACTATTCGTACTGCCCTTCGCCCCCATCCGGGAAGATCAGTTGAACCCGCTTTATTGGACGATCAGCGGGCTTGTTACAGCCCTGATCGGCATCATCATTTCCGTCACTCCCACCCTGCTCACGAGCGAGTTGAACAGCAACCTCCGAAAGTTGGAACGCGTTACAGATGAATTGACCACAGACCGCAACCAACTGTCTGCCACTAAAACGCAGTTGGAGCGAAGCCTTGCGAGAAGCCGCGCAGTTGCGGAAATTTCCGGCCTGATCACGACCATCACCGACCCAAACGTGTTATTGGACAAGGCCATTGAGACAATCCAATCGCAGTTGGGGCTGTATTATGCCGCCATCCTTCTCGCCAGCACCAACGGGAGATTTTTGGAACTTAAGGCGGCCTCCGGTGAAGCAGGCCGCCTGCTAAAAGAAAATCACTACAAAGTGGATGTCGAGAATCGGAACAGCCTGACAGCCGCTTTTCAGAGCCGGCAGCCTCAAGTTGAAATATCCGGTGAAGAAAAAAGCAGTCAGCTCAAAAATCCACTCCTGCCATATACAAAGTCCCAGGCGGTTCTCCCCCTCATCGTAAGCGGCCAGGCGTTAGGCGTTCTGGATCTTCAGTCTTCACAACAAAACACTTTTTTTGATGAGGATATTGAAACATTACAGGGAATGGCGAACCAGGTTGCCATCGCGATGGAAAACGCGCGCTTGTTCCAGGAGGCCGAACAAAGCCTGCAGGAAATGCGCGCCATCCAACAGCAGTACCTGTCTGCCTCCTGGAAAACTTATTCCGAAGAGAATTCCCTGGGATATACGATCGGTGAGCTTGATCCCGAGGATAAGCTCGGCGAAATGGGCATTCCCTTGACTCTGCGCGATCAAACGATCGGTGAGATCAAATTGGCCGGCAAAGAAGATTGGTCATCGGAAGAAAAAGGCCTGATCGAAGCCATAGCCGCACAAGCGGCTCTGGCGCTCGAAAATGCGCGCCTCGTGGAAGAGAGCCAATCCACGGCCAAGCGCGAACGCCTGGTTTCTGAAGTCACCAGCAAAATCTGGTCTTCAAACACCGTGGACGGCATCCTGCAAACGGCGGTTCGCGAACTGGGACGCGCCCTGGAAGCATCCGAAGTGAATATTGAGATCAACCTCGAAGGTCAACCTCATGACTAGATCATCCACCGGACCCCAGATCGAATCGATCAACCTCTCCTTCCAGCGATGGCGTGAGCGCTTCCTGCAGATGATCCTGAACGGGGCGGCCATATTTGGCCTGATTGCCCTGATAGCGGTGTTTTTACTGCCCCCGGATTTTGCCCTGCTAAGCGTATTTATTGCCGCTTACGTAATCCTGCTTGCCATAACTTTTATTCGTATGCCATACCGATTGCGGGCGTATTCGTTCCTTTTGATTATCTACGCGGTAGCCTTGAATGACATGATCCACCTGGGAATCGGAACAGGGGCCGCCCGTCTCTTCCTGCTTAGCCTGATAGTGCTCAGCGGGTTCCTCATTTCTTCACGCGCCGCCATTACCGCATTGGCCGTTTCTTTGATTACGATCGTGGTTGTTGGATGGTTGACACTCAGCGGTCACACTCAGGCGGCAGAAACGGAGAGTCTGGGAACATGGCTGGCAAGTTCGGCAACCTTCATTTTGCTTTCGATCATCATCACCCTGGGCGTCAATCTGTTCCAGGTGGAATTCTATAATGCCCAACAAAGATCCGACGAAATACTTCACAACCTGGAAAAAGAACGCGCCCATCTGGAAAGCCGCGTTCAGCAACGCACCCAGGAATTGGAACTGAAAACAAATCAACTGCGCTCGTCCACATCGGTTGCGCGAACGGTGGCGGAAATTCAAGATATTTTAGAGTTGAGCAATTCAGTGGCTCAGCTCACAGCGGAACATTATGGCTATTATCACGTGGGCCTTTTCCTTTTTGACGACCGCAAAAGATTCGCGTTCCTGCAATCGGCGTCATCGCAAACGGGAAAGGACCTGATCGCACGCGGCTATCGTGTCGATCTTGAAAAGCGAAATGCAATCAACAGTGTGCTCGAGCAGAATAAGCCCTGCATAGTCTCCGACACCACGGCCGGCACCCTCCTTAAAGACGCGGACTTTCCGCTCACCCGTTCAAGAATGGTCCTGCCTTTGCGGGTACGCGGGTCCATGCTTGGGGTGATTGATCTCCATTCGGAACAGGTGCAGGCATTCGGTCAGGAGGAAGCGGAGATATTGCAAACGCTCGCAGATCTGGTGGCGGTCTCAATCGATAACGTCCGCCTGCTGAACGAGACCAAGGCGCTTGTCAACCAACTGGAAACATTTACGGCGTATCAATCCAGGGAGGCATGGCAGGTGTATACCAGTCACCGCGCGCTGGCCTATCAGTACACACCGGCTGGCGTACGCCCATCCTTCCCATCCGCATCGAACATGATCAGCAGTGACGGACTGCGAGTGCCGCTTTCCCTGCGCGGACAAACGATCGGCGCGATCACACTTCGCAGAAAAGAAGGCGCCGCCGCATGGACCGAGCGGGAACGCGCCCTCATTGGGGAAATCGCAGACCAGGCGGCTTTGGCGCTCGATAACAGCCGTCTCGTGGAAGAAGCCCAAAGAAACGCCCAGCGCGACCAGTTGATCGCGAATATCTCAAGCCGTGTCCGCGAAACGCTGGACGTGGACACTGTGGTCCGAACGGCCGCTTACGAGTTGAGAAGGATCTTCGATCTCAAGGAAGCGGAAGTAAGCATCGGCGCCCTGAAACCAGGCAATCCCCAAGCGGATAACGCATCCGGGCGCGGGACACAATCTCATTAACTTGCCGCGTGAAAAGCAGACCTGAAATGCGAACACCTGAAACCTCCTCCAACAACAGCTCAAACCGGGAAACGCGTAATGCGGTTTTCGCCGCGGGTGCAATGACCTTCGTTGCCTTTATAAGCGCAATGAGCGTTCTCGCGCCCCTGGTCACCGGCCAGGCTCTCCCGGTAAGAGCGGTCATTGAGGCCATCGTACTCATCAGCCAAATCCTCACAGCCGTCTATTTGATGGTTCAAATATTCCGAGGCAACGTTGAGACGGGCATTTGGTGGTTGATCTATTCTTTTATTATCGCGGCGGCCATCAGGATACTCCTGCGTGAATCAGTCGGCTTATTCCTTGGCATCCTCACTGCAATCGTGGTTTCAGCCGCCGGCTCACTGGCCTTTCCAGCAGGAAAAGCAAGCCGGGTAAACATACTCGGCTACGGAGCCGGCGCTCTGATCGTGCTCATTGACCTTTACATTTCGAGCTTCATTTCCCGCCAGGCCGGTACACCCGCCGTGATCGGCGCCGCCAGGGGCCTGGCCGCACTCATTTTCATAAGCCAGCTTGTGGTGTTGATTCTGCAAACACGCACATTGAGCCTGAGCACAAAAATCTCAAGCTATTTTTCGCTGATCACACTGATCGTAGTTGCCGCCATCGGCTTTACAAGCATTCAGATCATTAATAACTGGATCGCCAGCGGAAACGACGTAACAGGCTTTGCAAGCGCGACACTAAAAACCCTCCAACGAGGCACCATTACCGGCGGAGCAATTGTCTCATTCATTAGCACGCTGTTGGGAGTGTTCATCGCAACAACGCTGACGACCCCTCTCCAGCGCCTATCCGATACATCCGCCCAGGTTGCATCCGGAAATCTCGAAGCGCGTGCTCCCGTCCATAGTGAAGATGAAATCGGCAAGCTTAGCGTCGCCTTCAACAGCATGGCCGATTCACTGCAGGATATGGTGGGCCAGTTGGAAAACCGGGTGGAAGAACGAACAAAAGATCTGCAGCGCCGCGCAGTTCAAATTCAAGCCGCCGTTGAAATCGGTCACGAAGCCACCTCCGCGCACGACATCGAAAGCCTGCTGGCGCGCACCGCGCAATTGATCAGCGAAAGATTCAACTACTACCATGCCGGCGTCTTCCTGCTCGACCCGACGGGCGAAAACGCGGTTCTTCATGCCGCCAGCAGTGAAGGCGGAAAGAAAATGCTCGAACGCGGACACAACCTGAGAATCGGCGAGACCGGTATCGTGGGCTATGTGACACAAACCGGCGCACCCCGCATCGCGCTGGACGTTGGACAGGATGCTGTTTTCTTTGACAACCCCGACCTCCCCGAAACCCGCTCCGAAATGGCCCTGCCCCTCATCGTCAGTGGACGAATACTCGGAGCGCTGGACGTGCAAAGCACCGAGGAGCAAGCTTTCGGTGAAGAGGATATTGCCACCCTGCAAATCGTCGCCGATCAGGTAGCCATCGCGATCCACAATGCGCGCCTGCTCACCGAATCGGAGGAAGCATTGAAAGCCGTTCGCACGGCCTACGGCGACATCAGCCGCGATGCATGGACGAAGATCATTAAAACCCAGGCACGCGTCAGCTACGTGTCTTCTTCGGGGACGATCCAGGCGAATACCAACGCCCCAGGTCCGGATGTCTTAAGAGCTGTGGAAAGCGGCGACGTGATCACCAGCAGTGACGGGCTGACAATCGGTGTTCCCATAAAAATCCGCGGCAGGGTCATCGGCGCATTACGGCTCAAAAAACAGGATACATCGAGCTTGTGGACTCACGAAGAGACTGCGCTGGCGATTTCGCTTTCGGAGCAATTAAGCGGAGCGCTGGAAGGCGCACGCCTCTATAAAGAATCCCAGCAACGAGCCGCGCGCGAGTCGCTGGTTTCAGATATATCCGCGCGCATCAGCGCCCTGCCGCACGTGGATACGATCGTGCGTGAGACGGTTCAGGAACTCGGCCAGGCTATTGGAAATGCACACATCACTTTCAGCCTGGTAAATGCCCCGGAGAACGCAGACCAGGTTGACGGTCCGCGCGGGAACGGGCATGAAGCGAATCCGCCGGCAAATCAAAAAAAGTCTGACGAATAAACAATATCATGAAAAGATCATTCTTCCAATTATTCAAGAACGAAACCCAAAGATACACCGCCTATGGCGCGCTCTTTGGCATTACGTTTCCCATCACGGCAACGATATTGAAGATGATCTTTAACGGGTTGCCATTCAGCCTGGCGAGCGTAATCGAAATCCAGGAGACGGACCCGGTATTGTGGATCGTGGATACGGCCCCCATATTTCTCGGCTTTTTTTCATCGCTGGCAGGACGCCGCCAGGACGCCTTACAGCAACTGGCTTCGGAACTGAGCCTTCGCGAAAAGAGCCTGACAATCGCGCAGGCCACATTGGAAGAAAGGGTTAAAGAACGAACCGCCGAATTGGACGCCGCTAATATGCAGGCAGAGGCGCGTACCGCCCAGCTAAGATCCGTGACGGAACTTTCCCAAACGATCGCGCTTGTCCAGGAACCCGAAGAACTTCTGCCGCGCGTCGCCCAACAAATCAGCGAACGCTTTGGCTTCTATCACGTCGGCATTTTCCTGCTCGACGACAAAAATGAATTTGCGGTCCTGCGCGCTTCAAACAGCGCAGGCGGCAGGCGTATGTTGGAACGCCATTTCAAGCTGAAGATTGGCGGTGCGGGCATCGTCGGCTTCGTGGCCCAAAGCGGACGTCCCCGGCTAGCGCTTGATACAGGCGCGGATGCAATATTTTTCCGCACCTCGGATTTACCGGAGACCCGCTCCGAAGTATCCCTGCCGCTCAAAATCGGCGAACAGATCATCGGCGTATTGGATATGCAAAGCACGCAAGCCTCTGCATTCAACGACGAAGACGTGAGCGTCCTCAACATCCTCGCCAACCAGGTTGCAATCATCATTCAAAACAGCCAGTTGTTCGCACAAACCCGCGCCGCACTGGAATCCTACACAAAAACAAGCCGCACCACAGGCAAAGCAACTGGATACTCCTACCAGCCGGACGGAACGACGATCAATGCTCCCACGCTTGATGAATATCAACTGCAAAACATCCTCGCTTCAAATCGGACCGTTGACCTGGAACCCGTTTCAGAAGGGACCGCGCCCACCCTGGCCGTCCCCGTTAAACTCCGCGACCAGGTGATCGGCATCATCCATATCGAAGCGACAGAAGCGAACCGCAGCTGGTCCGACGACGAGATTGCCCTGGTGCAATCCATCTCGGAACGCGCCGCCCTGGCACTTGAAAACGCCCAGCTCTTCGAAGAGACATCGCGCCGTGCCGAGCGTGAACGCCTGATTTCGCGCATCACGTCGCACATCGGCGAATCGACCAACTTTGACCGCATCATGCAAACGACCATCCAGGAACTCGGACGGACACTTGGCACAACACGCGCTTTCATTCAACTGGAAACGCCATCTTCCGGCAAGTCCGACCCAGCCTCGCCCCAGGCCTCGGTGGATTAAGAGGAACTTGACATGAGCACCCCCCTCAACCATTCCTTCTCCACGTCAAACACACCGCCAGCCGGTGGGACTCCCTTCGGTAGAATCTTTGGCCGCCGCTTGAGCCTGGGAACCAGACTGCCATTGATGGTCATCCTCTTATTATTGCTCGCCTTCCTGGTATCCACATTCCTGAGCAGCCAGGCCGCCCGAACAGCACTGATCAATACATTGAAAGGCGAACTGACCACTCAATCAGCGTCGGAGGCTGAACTTATTCGTTCCTACCTGATTTGGACCAGGGGCGTGGCAATAGACCTGGCCGCCGCCGCTGAGGTCACACAGTACAACCAGGAGACGATCTTCAATACGATCCACAATACCCTCGTTCGCAATGAGCAAATCTTTGGCTCCACCATTGCCTATGAGCCTTATCAATTCCAGCCCGACATCTACTACTGGTCGCCATATTACAGCCGCACAACAAGCGCGGAACTGCGGTTTACTCAATTGGGAAACCCTGAGTATGACTATTTCAGATGGGATTGGTACACGCTTCCAAAAACGAGAGGCGTGCCGGTTCTTTCGCCTCCCTATTATGACGAAGGCGGCGGCGAAATTTGGATGGTCACCTGGAGCGCACCGTTCTTTGACAACACAGGAAAAGTTAAGGGCGTAGCTACAGCCGACATTGCATTCTCGCAGGTGCAGGAGATCGTCAGCCAAATCTCGGTGGGGCAGAACGGCTATGCCTTTTTGCTGGATCCCCAGGGAATTATCCTGGGCATTGGCGATAAAGGAGGCAGTTACCAGGTCATGGTTGATTCGATGATGGTTGCCTCACGGTCCCCCCAGGCTGAAGGCTGGTCGGACCTGACCTCCTCAATGATGTCCGGCAATTCCGGTTTTGCCAATGCAACCGATGTCCAGGGACGACCCATGTTCGTGGCCTACACACCTGTTGGGTTGGACACAGGCTGGTCGCTGGGACTGGCGTTCCCGCAGACCGAGCTTTTCCAAAAAGCCCTGCCGCTCCAAAACACCCTGATCGTTTATGCCAGCCTGGTGGTTGCGGTCTTTGGCGTCATCCTGTTCGTGTTTACGCGATCCATTACAGAACCTCTTCGCAATCTAACTTCGCATGCCCGCCATTTCTCCGCAAGGCAATTGCGCCTAGTGGATGGGCAGCTGGCGGAACCGATCCAGATCCATACCCAGGACGAATTGGGGGACCTGGCCGAAGCCGTGAATCACATGGCAACCGACCTGGCGCGAACCTTTGGAACCCTTGAAGAGAAAGTGGCGGAACGCACGCGCGATCTGGAGCGGCGCACCTTTGAACTGGAAACCATCGCTGAAGTGGTGCGCGATATCACCACAGTCCGCGATCTTGATACCCTGCTCAACCTTGCGGCGCGCCTGATCCAGGAGCGGTTTGGTTATTATCATGTCGGCATCTTCCTGGTGGATGAACGCGGCGAATACGCGATCCTTCGTGCGGCCAGCAGTGTGGCGGCAAAGACCATGCTGGAACAACGGCATAAACTCAAAGTCGGTGAGACCGGCATTGTCGGCTTCGTCGCCCGCTCCGGCCAGGCGCGCATCGCCATCGATGTCGGCGCGGATGCGGTCCATTTCCACAACCCCCTCCTGCCGGAAACACACTCGGAAATCGGGCTTCCGCTCCGCAGTCGTAATTTCACCATCGGCATTTTGGATATTCAAGCCACCGAGTCCTACGCCTTCAACCAGGATGACATTGAAACCCTGCGCCTGCTCACAGACCAATTGGCGGCCGCGATTGAAAACGCCCAGCTGGTGCAACGCGTGGAAGAGGCGCTCAACGAATTGAATATACTTTACCAATCGCAATCACAACAAGCCTGGCAAAAAGTGGCGCAGGAACGCGGCCGCATGGGACTCGAATATGACGGCTTGCAGGTCAAGCCTTTCACACACCAGTTTCCCGCCGAAGTGACGGACCAACTGGAAAGCGGAAAAGCGGTTGTATGGGAGGAAGAGAGCAACGGACACCGCTCCGGGGAAGTTCACAGCCCCAGCACCCTGCTTGTGCCGCTCATGGCCTTCAAACAGGTTATTGGTGTGATCGGGCTTGAACAGGAAAACCCTGAACACAAATGGACGCCGGAGGAGATTGCGGTTGCCGAGGCCGCCGCCAGCCGGGCCGCGCTGACGCTTGAAAATGCGCGCCTGCTCGAAGAAAGCCAGAAGCGCGCTTTGAAAGAACGCACCATTTCCGATGCCACCACACGCATCAGCCGCGCGTTGGATATGGAGAACATCCTTCATACTACCGCCGAAGAATTGGAACGCGTTCTTCAAGGATCGGAAGTGATCCTGCAATTCCGCACCGACGGCGACAAGACACGCTCCCAATGAGTTTACTATGAGCCAATATTCAAACAACCAATTTCCAAGACGAACGGATGAGAGCGGCTTCCTGGCTAAATTAAAGGTGGGCCGGAAGCTTAATCTGCTTAGCCTGGTAATGGCTGTTGGGATCACCGCAGTATTTATTACAGCCGCCGCCGGAATGCGGAATATGCGCTTCCATCTTTCGAACATGTACGACTACATGCTCATTCCGGTCGCCGGCATCAACCGGGCAAATATTGCGCTGGCGGATATCGAGACTCAGTTTGAAACCCTGAGGACACAAGACCTCACAGATGCAGAAAAACAGGATTTGCTCCGAACGATCAAAACGTTTGAGGCCTCATTCAGCTTTTCCATCGATCAATATGAGACCGAGTGGGCTACAACACTCAGGCCGGAATTTACCGAATACCTGGAAGAACGAGGCCTGCTGGACCTGCAAAAAAGCGAAACCGAGGCGCTCAACGAGCTTCACCGCACATTTAACATCTATCTTGATGCGAGAAACGAGTTCGAGAAAATGATCCTGTCCGGTGCGTACGATGAAGAGCTGGCAAAAACTTCCTTGAACGCTCTCGGCGAGACGCGCCTGCAACTCCGCCATCTGATCGATATAAACGACAAGTTTGGCGAATTCTCCAACGATAGCGCGCAAACAGCCTATCGCCGCGCGCTCAACACCATGATCGCGGCCCTTGCAATTGTCGGTATGCTTGGCATCACACTGGCTGTCTCGATTTCGCGTTCCATCGTCGCACGCCTGGGCATCGTTATCCAGGCCGCGCGCGACCTTCACGAAGGATATATGGACCGCCGCATGACCATTACGGTCGGTGGACAGGATGAAATCACGTCGCTGGCCGATACCTTCAACGCGATGGCTTCGCAAATCCGGGATTTGATCCGCGATCTTGAAACGCGCGTCCAGGAACGGACTGCACAGTTGGACGCCTTGAGCAAACAAAGCCGAAAACGAGCCGGTCAATTTGAAGGCGTCACCCAGGTATCCCGCGCCATCGGTTCCACAAAAAATCTTCAAGAACTCCTGCCGCAGATCGCCAGGGTGATCAGCCAGCAATTCGGCTTTTATCATGTCGGCATTTTTCTGCTGGATGCAGCCAATGAATATGCCGTTTTGCGCGCGGCCAACAGCAAGGGCGGCGCAACCTTGATCGAGAACGGCCACAAACTGCGCGTCGGCCAGGTCGGCATCGTGGGCGTCGTGGCGGGTTCCGGAAATCCGCGCATCGCGCTGGATACCGGCGAAGACGCCGCCTTCTTCGACAATCCCGAACTCCCGTTCACCCGCTCGGAAATGGCCCTGCCATTATTCCTTTCGGGCCGCCAGGTTATCGGCGTTCTGGATGTGCAGAGCACCGAGCCCGGTGCTTTCGGGCAGGAAGATATTGAGATTCTCTCCACACTGGCCGACCAGGTATCCATTGCCATTGCCAACGCCCGCCTGTTTGAAGAAACCCAGCGCGCGCTCAACGAAGCCGATTTGATCTACCGCCATGACCTGCGCGCCGGTTGGAGCAGATTTGCCCGCACCCAAAAAGTGGCAGGCATTCGAAGAAGCGGAAGTCAGGCCAGCATTCTGAAGGAAGCGCTCAATCTCCCCGGCATGGACGAAGTCTCCCAATCCGGTGAAATATACACAAAAGCTGATCGAAAAGACGGTAACGTCCAAATGACCCTGCCGGTCAAATTGCGCGGCGAGGTGGTGGGCATGTTAAACATCCGCACCGATGCAAAACGAGAATGGGGCCAGGATGAGCTCGATATCGTTGCGGCCATTGTGGAACGCGCCGCCCTCTCCATTGAAAACGCCCGATTGCTCTCGGAAAGCCAGAAACTCGCAGATAAAGAACGCGCCATCGGTGAAATCGCCGCAAAGGTCAGTTCATACACAAGCCGTGAAAACATTCTCCAGGCCGCCGTAACCGAAATCGGCAAAATGATGCCCGGCGCGGAAGTCGTAATCCAGTTCAAGCCGAAGGATGAGCCAAATTAGGCCGGCGAGAGGTCATTATGTTTAGCTTTATCAAACGGGTCTTTGCCCCACCAGTCTTTCCAGGTGACGAAGAGAAAACACGCATCGCCGGTTTTCTCAATATTTCACTCTGGCTTGGCATCTTCACTTCGTCCATTGCATTGATCCTGGCTCAATTCCTGGTGGTTCCCGAAAACCGGGCATATCAATCCACCGTTTATGCAATCCAGGCCGGATTATGGATCGTCCTGCAAATCGTCATGCGCCGCGGCGCAGTGCGGGCTTCAAGCCTGGCATTCATCACCCTGATCTACATCTCCATGACCAACCAGTTGATCCAGCGCGCGGATATCCTCTCCGGCATTGGCGTCGTCAATTTTTTCCTCATCATCTCGCTTTCAACACTGCTCCTTCGGGAAATAGGCATCATTGTCTTTACGCTCCTGTCCATCGTTTCCCTTTTTGCCGCTTACTACGCCTCAACCAACGGCTTGATTACGCAAAGGCTGGTGCCACCCACGCCATTCGCGGCCTGGGTATTCTATACACTCATCTATATCATTGCCAGCGCCGTCTTATTCGTCTCATCGAATAGCCTGCGCCGGGCGGTTAGGCAGATACGCGAGAGCGAAAAGAACATCGCCGCAGCAAACAGCCAGCTTCAGGAATTGAACCGGACTCTTGAACAAAGAATTACAGAACGCACGAACGACCTGCAAGCCGCAAATACGCACAACGAACACCGCGCCCACCTGTTCCAGGCCGTCGCCCAGGTGGCGCGTACCATCACCTCCGTTCACGATATCGAAGCCTTGCTTCCCAACATCGCGAACCTGATCAGCGAAAGATTCGGCTTTTATCATGCCGGCATCTTCCTCATCGACGAAGCGAATGAGTATGCCGTCTTGAGCGCTACAAATAGCGAAGGCGGAAGGCGAATGCTGGAACGCGGCCACAAACTCAGGGTCGGTCAAGTGGGCATCGTCGGTTACGTGGCAGGCACGGGCACGCCCCGCATTGCCCTCGATACCGGCACGGATGCAGTCTTCTTCAACAACCCAGATCTGCCGGACACGCGTTCCGAAATGGCGCTTCCCCTGCAGGTCGGCAATACCATCGTCGGTGTGCTCGATGTGCAAAGCACGGAACCAAATGCCTTTGACCAGGACGACATCTCGATCCTTACCACGCTCGCAGACCAGGTCACTGTCGCCATTCAAAATGCGAAACTCTTCCGCGAGACCCAAACCGCGCTCGCCGAAAGCCAGGCCCTCTTCGGAGAATTTGTCCAACGCGCCTGGAAGTCCGCTTCAAAATCGGACCAGGTGGCGGGCTACCGTTTTACAGGCACCACCCCCACCCCATTGACCAGCCGCATGAACACCCCCGAAATACGAACCGCCCTTGAAAAAGGCGAAACGGTAACGGCCAGTAAAAGGAAGGAGAACACCCTCGCCGTTCCCGTGAAATTACGTGACGAGGTGATTGCCGTGTTGAATGTAAACACGCCGCTCGAAAGAGAATGGGACCCGGACGAAGTGGATATCATCGAAGCCGCCGCGGAACGCCTCGCCCTCGCACTGGAAAACGCCACCCTGCTGGAGGATTCGCGCCGCCGGGCAGCACGCGAGCGCACCATCAGTGAAATGTCTGCAAAGATCGTCTCCAGCACCGAAATGGATGCAATCCTGCGAACGGCTGTGGAAGAACTTGGGCGCCAGATCAGCGGGGCGCAGGTCTTCCTGGAGTTGGAAAGCAATGAATAGCCGCCCGGAAGTTTTGGAAGTGAAATCGTTATCCAAGCCTGGGTCGTCTAACGCCGACAGGCATGTTCGAAATGCGTTCATCATTTCGCTTGCCATGACCCTGACAGCGTTACTTTCGACCGCGCTCTTTGGGTACTATGGATGGCTGAACGACATCCGGCAGTTTCGCGTTTTTGCCGGGTTGACCGCGCTTTCCAGCCTGGTAAACCTTTCCTCGCTCATTCTCTCGCGGCGCGGAAAATCCAATCTCGGCATAATGCTGCTCATCACTGCGAGTTTATCGGTAATCCTTGTTGCTCCGTTCTTGATTGAAGGAATGGGCATTCTCCTGCTTGCGGCCGCTATCGTTATCTCCACAGCGTCCGCCACACTGGCCATGCCTCCACGGTTTACTTTCTGGGGAATCGTGGCCGGTCTGTTGGCAGGAACGATGACTTTCCTTTTGGATATTAATCTCAAGATCGGCAATCGCATCCAGACGCCCGGTTTTATGCTTTATATCTTCGGCGCAGTGGGCATCGTATTTGCCATTATCGTAATCCAGGAATACCGCCGCTTCAGCCTGCGGACCAAGATCGCCCTCGGTATTCTCATCACGGGCGGCATCTCCGTCAGCGTGGTGGCTTATTATTCTCTTAACCGGTCGGGAGCCGTCATCGAGACTCTGACCAATCGATACGAGACCAGTATCCAGGTCCAGGTTGAAGCGCAATTGTCCGACATCACAAAAACGCAGGCCGATCAAGCGGATCATCTCTTTGCGATAACTCAAAATCACCTGGTCAGCCTGGCAGATTACCGCGCGCAACTCGAAAATCAAAGTCCCTTGCTGGGGCAGGGACTTTACTGGGACTCACACGAGCAATTGTTCCTCCTGCCAGACGGGCAATACGGCAATTCATTTACCGAACCCGCATCGGTCTTTGTACCCTCGACCGTTCCGCTGGATGAGGCTCTGCTGGCCGAACTAAATACTTCGGCGTATCTCGATTTTTCCGCGCCGGATATTTTGAAAAACGAACCGGAGATTGTCGCTGTTTATTACATCAGCGAACTTGGGGCAACCACGTATTACCCAAACATCAACCTGGCACTTGAGGTACCCGCCGATTTCGACCCCACCGCCCAGCCGTTTTATACGATTGCCGCACCTCAAAACAACCCCGAACGCCTCCCGCGCTGGACGGAGCCATATCAAGACCCTGCCGGAACCGGCTTGATCGTCACCGCCGCCGCGCCGGTATATAACGCGGACGGCGTCTTCAAAGGCGTGGCCGGCATGGACCTGCAGCTGGCGCGCATTTCAGAAAATATCTCGGCCATCAAAATTGGTTCGACCGGTTTTGCTTTCCTGGTCAATGACACAGGGCACATTCTGGCAATGCCGCCTCAGGGATACACTTTGTTCGGCCTGACCCAGGAAGAAGTGCCTGTAAACGAAACGCCAAAACAGGCGGTCACCGGTCAGGGACCACAGAACCTGCAAGCCGTAACGAATCGCATCTTGAGCGGCGAAAGCGGGCTTGCCAGGATCGACATCAATGGCGTTAATACCTACATTGCCTTCTCCCCGCTCGTCACACCCGGCTATAACCTGGGCCTCATCGTGCCGGTTTCCGAAGTCAACACAGCGGTGGCCATAACCCGCCAGGATATTCAAAACATCGTGGCTTCCTCCGTGCAGGCGGCCACCTTGATCATGCTGGCGTTGTTGGTCGGCGCGATTTTATCAAGCCTGGGAGTGGGGCAGGTAATTGCCCTGCCGCTCAAGCATCTGGCGGAAACTGTGGGCCGCATCACTGCAGGCGACCTTTCCGCCCAGGCCGTTGTGGAATCGCAGGATGAGACCGGAACACTGGCCGAGGCATTCAACATCATGACCGCGCGCCTGCGGGACACCCTCTTTGGGCTGGAATTGCGCGTGGCCGAGCGTACCGAGGCGCTTCGAAATGCCAATGAAAAGAATACACACCGCGCCGCTCAATTCGAAGCCATCGCTCGTGTGGCCCGCACGATCAGTTCCACGCAGGATTTAAACAGCCTCCTGCCGCAAATCACACAAGTCATCAGCCAGCAATTTGGCTTTTACCACGCAGGTATTTTCCTGAACGACACCCGCGAAGAATACGCCGTGCTTGTCGCCGCAAACAGCGAAGGTGGAAAGAGGATGCTCGCACGCCGGCATCGCTTGAAAGTCGGCGAGACCGGCATCGTCGGTTACGTTACCGCTTCGGGAAAGCCGCGCCTGGCGTTGAACACAGGTGCCGACGCGGTGTTCTTTGAAAACCCGGACCTGCCAAATACGCATTCCGAAATCGCCCTGCCCCTGCGCATCAGTGACCGGGTCATCGGCGCACTCGACGTGCAAAGCACCGAAACAAATGCCTTCTCGCAGGAGGATGTCAATATCCTCTCAACCCTGGCGGACCAGGTGAGCGTCGCCATCCAGAACGCACGTTACTACGAACAAACGAAACAGGCTCTCGCCCAGGCCCAAGCCGCCTCCCGCCAGTTGAGCAGGCAGGCCTGGAAGACTTTCGTGGAAACCGATCCATTGCTGGGCTATCAATTCGACGGTGTGAACGCGCAACCCGTCCATCGATCAACCGATAGGCCGGACAACAGCGGCCTTGCCGTTCCATTGCGGTTACGCGGCCAGACGATTGGCACGCTAAGATTAAGCTCCACTGATCCGCACCGCGAGTGGAGCGACGATGAAATTGCCATGGCACAGGCCGCGGCTGAACGAACTGCCATCGCCCTCGAAGGCGCCCGCCTCCTGCAAGAAGCCCAAAAGCGCGCCGCCAAGGAACGCACCATCGGCGACATTTCAGCGAAGATCGGGAACCTCGTGGACATCGATAACATCCTGCAAACCGCCATTCAGGAACTAAGCCGGAACATGCCGGACGCCGAAGTTGCCATCCAATTCCAGTCCACCGGCAAGCAAACTTCATAGAAGCCAATCTTTACAGGAACACTTTTTGGAGATCGCATGCAAAAATCGAGACCATCTCACACAAGAATCAAGATGCCTCCCAAGAGGAATGATATAGATATTTCCTCGCCAAGACGATTCGTATTGGTTTTCGCCGCTTCCGTATTCGTTGTCGAATTGTCAATCATGCTTGCCTTCTTCATTCTGCCACCCCTGCATCCTTTGCTTGAAGCGGTCACAGACTCAACGGCCCTGATTATCCTGATCGCGCCCATTCTTTATTTACTTACGTTCAAACCATTAACCCAGGTAATTGCCGAGCGGAATTTGATCATCAAAGACAACGAGGAACTCAACCAAACGCTCAGCAACCAGGTGGCCGAACGCACCGCGGAACTTTCGCAACGCGCGGTTGAAATGGAAGAACTATCGAAACAAAAAGAGCATCGCGCCAAACAATTCGAGGCGGTCGCACAGGTAGCCCGCGTAGTCACATCGCTCCAGGAACTCGATTTGCTCCTGCCGCGCGTCACACATTTAATCAGCGAGCAATTCGGTTTCTACCATGTCGGCATCTTCCTTCTGGATGAATACCGCGATTTTGCGGTTTTGCGCGCCACAAACAGCGAAGGCGGAAAAAAGATGCTGGCCCGGGAGCACAGACTCAAAGTGGGACAGACCGGCATCGTTGGATATGCCGCCGCCACAGGACTCCCCCGCATCGCCCTCGACGTTGGAACGGACGCCGTTTATTTTGATAATCCCGACCTTCCAGATACCCACTCCGAAATCGCCCTGCCGTTGTTCTATGCCCGCCGGGTGATCGGCGTCCTGGACGTGCAAAGCATGGAGGTAAATGCCTTCGGACCGGATGATGTCGAAGTTCTCTCGACGCTGGCAGACCAGGTTGCGGTTGCCATCCAAAATGCCCTCTCGCTGCTGGAAACGCGAAAATTGCTCGCGGAAGCCCAAAGTGCGATTGGCGGCTACATCACCGAAGCGTGGAAAATTCTGCGCCCCAGAACATTGACCGCCGGCTACCAAAAAGCGGGCACTTCGATCAAACCCCTTGAAAAACCGCTTGAGGATGAGCACATTCGAGAATCGATGGAAAAAGGAGAAACGGTCACGGCTTCCACCAGCCTCGCCGTACCCATTCATCTGCGCGGACAGATCATCGGCGTGATGAACCTGCAATTACCGCAGGACCACAAATGGAATTCGGATGAAGTGGATATTGCGGAAGCTGTCGCCGAACGCCTGTCCCTGGCAATTGAAACGGCCACATTGATCCAGGCCACACAGCGCCGCGCGAACATTGAACGCATCACCGCGGATATTTCCGGCAAGATCGGTTCATCCACGCGTTTCGAGACCATCCTGCAAACCGCCGCCCAGGAATTGAGCCGCGCCCTTGGAGGTTCCGATGTGCTCGTGCAAATCGAGCCGGTCGCCGTTCAAATGAGCACCAGCCTCTAAAAACACAATTGGAGACCAAACATGACCCGCACAAAAACCATCATCCTAATCGCTGCAATTATCGCACTCACAGCCTGCGCCCCCGCCGCGCCTGCGGTGGAACGTCCTCCGCTTCGCGTCGAATGGACGTTATGGCCGGGAGACTACCTCCTTCCGCTGGCCTATGACCTGGGACTGTTTGAAAAGAACGGTATGCAAGTGGAGCCGGTTCTGTATGAAGAATTCGATCAGGCAATCGCCGACATGTCAATTGGAAAGGTTGAAGCCGGATTCTTTGTGCCAGGCGACCTGCTCGCCATAGCCAGGGACGATAACATGCGCGCGGTCCTCGTTACCGACACTTCCGATGGCGCAGACCAGATTGTGGCAACCGCAGACGTCAAAACGCCAGCGGATTTGCCCGGAAAACGGATTGGCGTGGCTTTGGGCACATTCGGTGAACTATTCGTCAACGAAATGTTGAAGCAAAATAACATCAACCCCGGATCAGTCCATCTCGTGGACATTACCCCCGAAAGCGTCCCGGGTTCGATCCCGGATCAAATCGACGCGGGCCACACCTGGGAACCCCACACCAGCGAAGCGCTCCAAAACGGCAGTCATGTTATTTTCACCAGCGCCGACACACCGGGATTGATCGCCGATCTTTTGGTATTCAATACGAAAACTTTGGAAGAGAGGCCGGAGGATGTACGCGCTTTTATCCGCACATGGTTTGAAGCATTGGACTATTTGAACTCACATCCCGAAGAAAGCCAGCAGATCATCGCGAAATATGTCAACATGGCCCCCGAGGAGGTATCCTTCGAAGGTGTGAAACTTTACAGCCTCGAGGATAATCGCAACGCCTTCCAACAGGGCGATGACACCACCTCGATCCATTTTTCGACCAAAATAAATCTCGATTTTCTGATCAGCGCAGGCAATATCACCACAGCGCCCGACTTGAATTTACTGCTTGACCCATCCTACCTTCCTTAATTTGTATGAACGGTCCTGAAAGTTCAGGACAACGACCCGGTAATCAAAGGTAACGTCCATGGATAATTCCATTCACACACATCGCTTCGATCAGCAAGGCCGCCAAACGCAGGAGCAAAGGCGTTCTGCTCTCATATCTGCGTTCGCGCTGATCACCGCGGCGCTCTTCACCATTGCGATCAGCGCCAGGGACGTTTTTAAACCGGGCACGGCCTGGCAGCATAATGCCTCCTTCGTATCGCTTTTTGTATTTCTGCTCCTGGCCTTTTTTGCCGCGGCCCTGATCTGGCAGGGATCTCAAAGAAACGGCGTTTTACTGTTGTTGGGCAGTTTTCTCGCCCTGCTATTCGCCACCAACCTGCTCCTTGCGGAATTAAGCCTGCTGCTTGCGGTGCTGGCCGCCACACTTGCCATCGCAATATCGTTGATTACACTCTCCACCCGGCTGACCGGCATCCTGGCAATCGTTAGCCTGGTCATCAGTATTCTCATCGTCCTGATCGATTCGTTTCTCCCCATCAGCCGCCCGCCCGCCCTCGAACAAATCCGGACCACGCTTCCATACCTGGCAGGCGTCATCGTTTTCAGTTATGCCGTTGTGCTGGTTTACCAACAGAGGCGCATCAGCCTCTTCCTTAAGTTCCCGCTTGCCATTCTTTCAGCCACGCTATTGGCTATCGCGGCGCTTGCCATTCAATCCAACCGTCTGCTTGAGCAAAGCCTTACCGAACAGGAAAACCAGACCCTGCTGGGCATCGCGCACCAGGCCGCAAACTCATTGGACAACTTCATAAATTCAAACCTGGAGCTTGTCCGCACGCAGGCACAACTGCCGGATTTCTCCCTGCATCTAACGGCAGCTGCAACCGGTGAGGTCCTTGATCCAAGCGGCAAAGGAACCGAAGAGGAGGTTGCCGAAATCCTGCCGGGTTTTGCCCGCCGCGATCCGGTCTTTATCCTTTCCTATGCCCTGCTCGACTCCAAAGGTAATGTGATTCTGGATACCAATTCTGAAAATACGGGACGAAACGAAAGCAAATTCTTACATTTCTCCCAGCCGAAGGAAGACGGCCTGCCATTTGTGTCCGACATACTTTACGACGAAGATAATGTCCGGGTGATCTATTTCAGCGCCCCCGTCCGCAGTGAACAACACGAGTTCGTGGGTGTATTAAGGGTCAAATACAGCGCGGCGATACTGCAGCAAATCATCAACCAGTTCAATAATGTGGCCGGCGGGCATTCAACCGCATCGCTGTTGGATGAAAATCTCTTCTTCCTGGCAGACGGAGCGGACGCGGCCTTGATTGGAAGAACCATCGAATCGCCCACCGCAGAGTTGCTCACACAACTCACTGAGCAGAAAAGGCTTCCGCCCGATGCAGACAGTCTTTATATTAATAGCCTTTATATGGGGGCGGGCGACCTCAGGGACGGTTTCCGAAACTTCGAAACCACAAATGTCTTTATTTCCGAAATTCACCTGCAAGAAACAGGCGAAATAACCAGCCTGGATCAAATCGCGGTTGATAAAATGGCCTCGCGCCCCTGGTTCGTAGCCTTCTCGCAAACACGTGAAGTTTTTCTCCACCCGGTAGCCGAGCAAAGGCGCGCCATTGCCGCCACATCCATTGTGATTGCCATCATCGCGGCGGCCATTTCCATCACCGTTACCCGCTGGCTGACCTCGCCAATTGAACGCCTCAGCGCCACCGCCGACCAGATCAGTAAGGGCGACCTGACCGCCCGCGCCAGCATCATCACCGAAGATGAGATCGGCCAGCTTGCTGAAACGTTCAACCGCATGACCGAACAATTGAACCAAACGCTTACCGGACTCGAACAACGTGTGGCCGACCGCACCGCCGACCTCGAAATGGCGAGACAAAATACGGAAAAGCGCGCCCGCGAACTTCAAATCATCGCCGAGATCTCCAGCACCATCACCAGCGAACAAAAACTGGATACGCTCCTGCCGCTCGTCACGCGGCTCGTCAGCGAAAGTTTCGATTTTTATCACGTCGGCATCTTCATGATCGACGAAACCAGGCAATTTGCCGCGCTTCAAGCCGCAAATAGTGAAGGTGGAAAAAATATGTTGTTGCGCGGACACAAGCTTGGGGTCGGCGCGACCGGCATTGTCGGTTACGTTGCCCAACATGGAGAGCCTCGCATCGCGCTGGACGTTGGAACGGATGCCGTTTTCTTCAACAATCCGGACCTCCCGAACACCCGCTCCGAAATGGCCCTGCCCCTTACTTCACGCCGCCAAACCATCGGCGTTCTAGACGTACAAAGCAATAAGCCGGGCGCGTTCACCGAAAATGACGTGAAAACCCTGGGCATTCTCGCGGACCAGGTTGCCACGGCCATCGAAAACGCGCGCCTCTTCGCCCAAACCCAGCAGGCGCTCGCCGAATCACAGGCTTTGTACAGCCAGTACGTTCGTGAGAGCTGGGGAAGCCTCTCACAAGTTGAGGCAACGGTGGGCTATTACCACACGCTCACTGGAGGCCAAAAACTTGCTTCACCTGTGGAATCCCCGGAAATCCGGCAAGTGATGAATCGCGGAAGCATCACCGTATTGCATGCCGACGGGAACATAGAATCGCCGACCATCATCGTGCCGGTCAAATTACGCGGACAGGTGATCGGAACATTGAACATCAAGGCGCCCACCAAGGACCGCCAATGGTCGCAGGATGAAATCAACCTGGCGGAGGCCGTCTCGGAACGCCTCTCGCTTGCGCTTGAAAATGCCCGTCTGTTTGAAGAGACCACCCGGCGCGCGGAACGCGAACGCCTCGTTTCGGATATCACCACCAAGATCCGCGGCACCAACGACCCGCAGGAGATGATCCGAACCGCCGTGCAGGAATTACAACAAGCGCTGGGTGTAACCCGCGTCGAGATCGTACCTCAGAAGCTCTCCCCCCCACCGGATAGATAACAGGATGGCGAGGCCAGTATGACAAACATTATTGCTGTGTCGAATGAAAAAGGCGGCGTTGCAAAAACCACCACCACCCTTTCGTTGGGTGCCGCGCTCGTGGAAGCGGGCCAGCGCGTGTTGTTGATCGACCTGGATGCCCAGGCCAATCTCACACTCGCGCTCGGGTATGAGCCGGGCGAAGCCGATACCACGTCGAGCAACGTGCTGATCGAAGCCATTCCTTTAATGAATGCGCATCGCAAGACCGACATCAAAAATCTCGATCTCATCCCGTCCAATGCGCGCATCGAATCAGCCGAACAGTTCCTGCCCGTACGCACGGGCTACACAACCATCCTGCGCCGCTCCATCGAGAAAGTCAAACCGCTGCCGTACGATTACATCCTTCTCGATTGCCCGCCCGCGCTGGGAGCCATCACCCTGAACGCCTTGAGCGCCGCCGACCTGCTTCTGATCCCAACGCAGGCTGAATACTTTTCGGCATACGCCCTGCGGAACATGATGGGGCTGATCCGCCGTGTGCGTGAAGAAAGCAACACAAATCTCGCCTACCGCATCCTCGTCACCATGCTGGATCGCCGAAACCGGACCCACCGCAATATCCATGACCAGTTGCGCTCGACCTTTGGCGAAGGTGTTTTCAACACGGTCATCGAAATAGACACCAAACTGCGTGAAAGCCCGATCGCAGGACTTCCCATTACCCGTTACAAACCCGGAACGCGCGGCGCAGTGCAATATCGCGTCCTCGCCCAGGAGCTAATGGAATATGCCAAAGAAACAGAAAATAGACAACCGGCTTAATAAGCTGTTTAAAGATATCCAACCCGAAGAGACTCCGTCGAAACCGAAGCGGACCAAGGTCACGCGTGAGGCGCCTGCCCCCGAATCTCCAACGCCTCCCAGCCCGGACCTCAAGCCTGTTTCCGCGTCTCCCAAGCCTAGTCCCATCCCGCGGCCTGTGACGCGCCAGGCTCCCACGCTCCCAGCAGCCGCGATGGCCCGTCAAGATACGTCAATCAGAGCCGGAGCAACCAGCCTGGAATTGAACTTTCAAGCCGGTCAACAGGAATGGGCGACCCTTCAAATCGTGGACGAGGCCTCCCGCCGCACCTGGACGCAGGATGAGCAGATGCTTGTGAGGCAGGTGACGGATCAGCTCTCGCTTGCGCTTGAAAACGCGCACCTGTTTCAGGAAACACAATATCGCGCCGATGAACTCGCCACGCGCGCTGCGCACCTGAAAGCCGTATCGGAAATCAGCACCGTCATTTCCACGATCCTCGACCTGCACGAACTTCTGCAAAGCACCGTGGACTTGATCCGGCAGCGCTTCGATTTTTACCATTGCCATATTTTCATTTTGAAGGAAGACCTAAAAACACTGGACGTGGAGGCTTGCGGCTGGGAGGAGGGCGATCCCCATGCCGGGACGCACGGAACGCGGGAGATTGATATTAATCAGCAGGTCTCGCTGGTAGCGCGCGCCGCGCGCACGCGCAAGCCGGTCATTGACAACGATGTCTCGACTAACCCGGGTTGGCTGGCGAATCCATACCTGCCGCGCGTTAAGTCGGAAATGGCCATTCCGGTCGTTTCGGGTGACAAGCTTTTGGGTGTATTGAACGTTCACTCGGACCAGCTCGATTTCTTCACCGAAGAAGATGCACTAATCCAAACCACCCTGGCGGCGCAGATTGCAGGCGCAATCGAAAACGCGCACCTATTTCAGGAAGTTCAACAACTTAACCAGGCCATTCAATCCAGCAATGACTCAATCGTTACCACCGACATTGATGGCCGCATTCTCCAGGTAAACCCGGCATTTACCCGAATGTCCGGTTACACCGCGCAGGATGCGATTGGCAGGACGCCTCGAATATTAAGTAGTGGAGTGCATTCACGCGAATTTTACAAGCAAATGTGGGCGGCGATTTTGGCCGGTGAGATTTGGCACGCCGAGCTAATCAATAAACGCAAGGACGGCTCGCTCTACACGGTAGACCAAACCATCCTGCCCGTGCGCGACAACCAGGGAACCCTCACCGGCTTCCTGGCCCTCGAACGCGACATCACCGAAAGCAAGGAAGCCCAGGAAGCGCTGGCAAAATCCGAAGCAGACCTGCGCGCCCTGTTCGCAGGCATGGAAGATATAGTGCTTGTGGTGGACAAGGATACACGCTATGTTCGTATCGCGCCCACCAATCCATCCCGTCTTTTCCGCCCGCCGGAAGAACTGCTCGGCCAGCGCATGGATGAAATCCTGCCGCCTGAAACTCACGAGCCATTTAAAAAAGCCATCCATCAGGCCCTGAATACCGGAGAGACGGTCCAGATCGAATATGAATTGCCGGTTGGCGGGCAGACCTACTGGTTCCTGGCAAGCATCTCCAGGCTGAGTGAAGACCAGGTCTTCTGGGTGGCGCGTGACATTACCGAGCGCAAAAAGGCCGAAGAGAACCTGACAAGATTCAAACTCGGTATTGAGAACTCCGGCGATGCCATCTTTATGACGGATGTGGATGGCACAATCATTTATGCAAACAGCGCCTTCGAAAAGGTATATGGATACAAGCCGGAGGAAGTGATCGGCAAGAATCCACGTATCATCAAATCCGGATTGATCGCGCAGGAGCAGTATGAACAATTCTGGGGAGCCCTGCTCTCCAAACAGACCGTCACGGGAGAACTTGTCAATAAGACAAAAGACGGTCAGCTTAAATCAATCGCCGGCACGAACAGCCCGATTTTGGACGCCAAGGAAAACATTCTCGGCTTCCTTGCTGTACATCATGACATCACCGACCGTAAACTGGCGGAAGAGGCGTTACAGAAGCATAATAATTACCTCGCCGCCTCGGCAGAGATCGGCCGGCTGGTCACTTCCACGCTCGACCTGAATACGATCTTTACCCGGACCGTGAACCTGATCAACGAACGCTTCGGCTTTTACCACGCCGCCATATTCACCGTTGAAGAGACCGGCTTCAATGCGGTTCTGCGGGAAGGAACAGGAAAAGCGGGCGCGGAGATGAAACAAAGGAAGCACCGCCTGGCATTGGATACCAGGTCAATTGTAGGAAAGGTGTCGCTCGAGGGCAACGCGGTGGTGGTAAATAACACCGCCATCGACCCGGTCCATAAGCCAAACCCCCTGCTTCCCGATACGCGCGCAGAAGCCGCCATCCCGATGCGTGTTGGCAACCGCATCATCGGCGCGATCGACATCCAATCCAACGTTGTGGATGCGTTTGCCAAGGATGAGATCGCGGTATTGCAAACGCTGGCTGACCAGGTCGCCATCGCCATTGATAACGCCCGCTCGTATGAACTCTCACAGCAAGCCGTTATGGAGATGCGCGAGATCGACCGGTTGAAGAGCCAGTTCCTCGCCAACATGAGCCATGAACTCCGCACACCGTTGAACTCGATCATCGGCTTCTCGCGCGTGATCTTGAAAGGCATCGACGGCCCGGTGACCGAACTACAGCAACAAGACCTGACCGCCATCTACAATTCCGGCCAGCACCTGCTCGGGCTCATCAATGACATTCTCGACCTCTCCAAGATCGAAGCAGGCAAGATGGAACTGGCCTTCGACGAAGTCAACATGGCGGATGTTACGAACAGCGTGCTCTCCACCATGACCGGCCTGATCAAGGATAAGCCGATCATGCTGAAACGCATCATTCAACCGGACCTGCCGCCGGTTCGCGCAGATGCAATCCGCATCCGCCAGGTGATGATCAACCTGCTGTCCAATGCCGCCAAGTTCACGGATGAAGGCGACATCGTCATCGAAGTTGGGATCAAGCCGAACGCCTCTGGCCGCCCGGAACTCATGGTCAGCGTGACAGACAGCGGCCCCGGCATCGACCCGAAGGATCAAGGCAAGCTCTTCCAGGCCTTCTCGCAGGTGGATGACTCGCCCACCCGCCGAACCGGTGGAAGCGGACTTGGTCTCTCGATCAGCCAGCACCTCGTCCAAATGCACGGCGGCGCCATCGGCGTGGATAGCGCGGTCGGCAGGGGAAGCACTTTCTACTTTACGCTTCCGCTTTATCACAAGGAAAAGGAAGTTGACATTTCGAATGGCGGCAAAGTGATCCTTGCCATTGACGACGACCCGCAGGTGATCGGGCTGTACGAAAGATACCTCCACCCACAGGGTTACCAGGTGATCCCGCTCACCGATCCCTCACGCGCGGTGGACCGCGCCCGCCAGCTAAAACCCTTTGCGATAACGCTCGATATCATGATGCCCGGCATAGACGGCTGGCAGGTGTTGAACAGTTTGAAATCGGACGCGGAAACGCGCGAAATCCCTGTGATCATTTGCAGTATCATCGAAGACCAGGAAAAAGGATTCAGCCTGGGCGCGGCGGATTACCTCGTCAAACCGATTCTGGAGGAAGACCTCGTCAACACGCTGGATCGGTTGAATGCAGACGGTTCCATCCGCGAAGTCCTCGTCATTGACGACAACCCCAGCGACCTGCGGCTGATCGGCAAGATGCTCAACGATGACGGACGATACAAACCCATCCTTGCGGAAGGCGGCATAAAAGGCTGGGAGATCATCTCGTCAAAGTCGCCGCCTCATGCCGTGATCCTCGACCTGTTCATGCCCGACATGGACGGTTTCAACATCCTCGAAAACATGCGCTCCGATAAAAAACTGTGCGACATTCCAGTCATCGTCATCAGCGGCATGGAACTGACCGCCGAACAAAAGGAGCAATTGTCCGAATTCGGCCAGCGCCTGCTCACAAAAGGAATGTTCAACGAGAAGGAATTATTCACAACGATTCAACGTTCCCTGCAAAGAATGCCAAATAAGTAAGTATTTTGTTCTTGTTCAGGATGCCGTTATACTGCATCCTGAACAAGAAAACAAATTCAAGGAGAATCTTTTCTGTGTCTTTTGTCATCAAATGTCTGGATTGCGGCCATAAAGCTCATTACTACCCAACCTCGGTTACCTGCCCACAATGTAACAGTCAGTGGCGTGAAGCGGAATACGACTACGAAGCCATAGCCAAAACACTGCCCGCACAATTGGCATCACGACCTTTTGATCTCTGGCGCTATCGCGAATTATTACCCATCCGAAACCCAAACCCAAGCCTTGCACTTGGCGAGGGCGGTTCGCCGCTCCTTCCTGCTATCAATCTCGGCATGATGCTGGGTTGTCCGAACATTTACATCAAGGACGAACGTCAGGGGCCGACCGGCTCATTTAAGGATCGCCAGGCCTCGGTCACGATTGCGGCGTTGAAGGAAGCGGGGATCACCGAAATGGTGGCCGCCTCCACCGGAAACGTCGCCATCTCCTATTCGGCGTACGCGTCCCGCGCCGGGATGAAGTTATGGGCTTTCGTCACCAGCCTCGTCCCTTCGGTGAAGATGCGCGAGATTGCCCTCTATGGCAGCCAGGTCATCAAGATCACCGGCTCCTACGACCAGTGCAAACAGGTGGCGCAGGAGTTCGCCCGCCAGCGCGGACTGTACCAGGATATGGGCGCACGCACGATCACGTCCATCGAAGCGATGAAGACCATCGCGTTCGAGATCGTCGAGCAGATCACCGCCGCGCAGGGCCCCAGTCCCAATACGGCCTGGCACACCCCGGATTGGTACGTGCAAGCCATCAGCGGCGGAATGGGACCGCTCGGCGTTCACAAGGGATTCCGCGAACTCAAGCAAATGGGATTGATCGACCGCATCCCGGCCTTCGCTCCCATCCAGGCTGACGGCTGCGCGCCGATGGTCACCAGTTGGAAAAAAGGACTCGAAACTGCCGAAGTCGTGAAGTCGCCGCAGACCCACATCGAAACACTTGCCACCGGCGACCCGGGCCGCGCCTACCAATTTTTGCGTACGCGCGTGGATGAAACCAACGGCGTCTTCGAAAGCGTAACCGACGAAGAAGCCTTCCGCGCCATGCACGTTCTGGCAAAGATGGAAGGCATTTCAGCTGAACCCGCCGCGGCTGTGGCCTTCGCCGGGTTGTTCAAACTTATCCGCGCCGGTGTCATCAAACCAACCGACACCGTGGTGGTCAACTGCACCGGCCATACCATGCCCGCCGAACAATCCGTGCTGGGAGATAACTGGTCGCGTGACGTGAAATTCCCCAGCCGCGAAGAGACTCCGCAGGAAGGCCTGCTTGCGGCGCTCACGCAGGTGGCTCCCGAAAAATTCCCGCGCATTGTGGTGGTGGAAGATACCTCCGAAGCGCGCCGCCTGATCCGCCGCATTCTGCAATCGCAGGGAAACTTCACGATCCTCGAAGCTACCAACGGGCGCGAGGGCCTCGAAATGATCCAGCGCGAACTGCCCGACCTGATCATTCTCGACCTGATGATGCCCGAAATGGACGGCTTCGCCGTTTTGGAAGAACTGCGCGCCAAGCCGGAAACAGCCGCCATCCCTGTAATCGTTGCAACCGCGAAGGAATTAACACCGGAAGAAAAGAACCGCCTGGGCGGTCAAATTCAATCTCTCATGCAAAAAGGCGATTTTTTGAATGACGAGTTCTTGGAGGAAGTCAAAGCGTTAATTAAATAGCGCGCCATCACCGGCGCTTCAACACAAAAAGGTTGGCAGGATTGCAAAAAAAACACACACCCGGTATTCTGGCCGCGCTTGGTTCCGCTTTATTTCTTGGACTTTCCCCGGTCTTTGGCAAATTAGCGATCAGTCAGGGATTTTCACCGCTTGCTGTGGTGGCGCTGCGCACCAGCCTCGCCGCCGGCGCCCTGCTCATCATCGTCCTGCTTTTTTACAGGTCCTTCCTGTACATTTTCCCGGTTGGTCTCATAGGCTGTGCGCTCGCAGGTGTAATCAACGGTTTCGGTTCGCTCCTGTACTATCTTGCGCTGGGAAGGTTGGACGCCAGCGTAGGCCAGCTCCTCTACTCGCTTTATCCGTTTTTCGTGGCGCTCTGGCTCATCCTCGATCACCAACCCCCCAGCCGCCTCACAATATTTCGCATCGGTCTCGCGTCCATTGCGGTGCTGTTGCTCACCAACGTGCCGGGCAAATCCGCCGACCCGATCGGTGTCGTCATGATGCTCGGCGCGGCGGTGCTGTACGCCATGCACCTGCCCATCAATCAGCGCGTGCTGTACGAAGTCCCCGCGCCGACAGTGACACTTTACACCCTGCTTTCGATGAGCATGATCGTCGTCCCCGCGTACCTGCTCTTCGACCATCAGTGGCCCATTGCAAACGCACCGTGGCCGCCGGTGCTTGGCCTCACCCTCGTGACTTTTTTATCCCGACTCACACTTTTCTTCGGGGTCAAGAAAATCGGCGGGATGCAAACCGCATTATTGGGACTCGCCGAACTACTGGTCGCGATCGTGTTTAGCCACATTTTGCTGGACGAAAGCCTGACCCCGTCACAATGGCTGGGCGCGGTCGGACTAGGCCTCAGCCTGATCCTCGTTACCCTTGAAAAATCCGCCCCGATACATCACAGCGGCAAAACAGGCTGGCTCTCCTGGATCCGCGCGCCCGATCTGCCAAAGGAAATTTTTGGGCCGTACGAATAAAGTTACTTCTCCCCCTCATAAACGTAACCGGTGCCGCGCACGCTTGCCACGCGTTCGGAAAGTGCCGGGAACTGGTCCAGTTTGTAGCGCAGGCGGCTGACGAGCGGGCGAAGGATTTCCGGCGCTTCGCGCTGGGATGTGTCGTATCCCTGCACAAGCAGGACCAGCTCGCGATGCGAGAACACTTTCCCCTCGTTTTCCATCAGGATTTTCAAGAGCCTTCCCTCGGCGGGCGTCAGGTGCTCAAGTTTATTCTTGTAACGAATCTGCCTTCGGGAAAGATCAACAACCGTTCCATCCGCCAAATTAAACACGGTTACCGCTTCGTCGGCGTCCATCCCTTCGGCTGAATTGGCGCGCAGGCGCAAACGGCCGAAACGACGCGCCAGCCCCTTTTTGACGCTGGCGATCACCTGTGCCGGGGAAGCCGGTTTCAGCAAATAATCGTGGATTCTTAACCGCAGCGCCTGTATCGCCGTTTCGGTGGAACCGAAAGCGGTCAACAGGATAACCTCCGTTTCCGGCGCGACCTGGTTGACGACCTGGATCACCTCCAACCCGTCCATGCCCGGCATTCGGAGGTCAACGATCATCAGGTCAACGGGATGTGTGCGGACGTATTCGACGGCGGCCTGCCCGTTTGGCGCGGAAGCGACGCTGTATCCTTCCAGCTTCAAAATATCCGTCATGGATTGGCGTGCAACCGGCTCGTCATCTACAACCAGAATGTTCGATTTCATCACATTCCTCCTGCGGGTAAAAATAGTCTGAAACATGCTCCGGGGGTGCGCTCGGCAAGCAGTTCCAACGCGCCGCCGTGAGCGGTGACGATATTGTAACTCACCGTAAGCCCCAGGCCGGTGCCTCTATCCTTGGTGCTGAAAAACGGCTCGAAGATGTCGGATTGTTTTTCGAGCGGAATGCCCGGGCCGTTATCCTGAAACAGGAATTCCACGCCGTCCTTGACGGGGCGCGCGGAAATTTTCAACATGCCGCCGCCGGGCATGGCATCCACCGCATTCAGGATCAAGTTGATAAATACCTGCTGAACCTGCGAACTGACCGCCATGATCTTTGGAATGTTTTCCGAGAAGATACATTCCACGATCACCCTGCTCTCGTTGATCTGCTTCGACATCAAATTGAGAACGTATTTGAGAACTTCCACGAGATCGATCTGCTCCTGCGATGTGCCTCCGGGCCGGTAAAAATCCAACATGCGCTGGACGGTGAGCATGAGACGTTCAAGCTCCATGCGGGCGAGATCGAAATACTCTTTTCGTTTTTCGGGAGGCAAATCTTCGCGCCCTGCAAGGTGCAGGCAATTTTGAACAGACTGTAATGGGTTATTGACCTCATGCGCGATGGAGGCGCTTAATCTTCCGGCGGTCGCCATTTTCTCTGCCTGCAATAATGCTTTTTGAGAGTCCTCCACCTTTCGCACGTAGTCGGTCAACTCGGCGTAGAGGCGCGCGTTTTCCATCGCGACCGCCGCCTGCCGCGCAAGGATTTGGAACATTTCAACGTCCGAGTCGTGGAAGGGGGATTCGCTGGCTTCGCGGGCGGCATACAGCACGATGCGAAAACTCGAACGGACGATCGGCACGAGAATCGCCGCGCCAAGTTCAAGGTCCGAAAGATGCGCTTTGATCGCCGGGTCACCCGGCCCGTTGAGGTTGATCAAGAGCGGGGACGCGGATTCGTTCACTTGTTTGATCAATCCATTAACCGTGTTTCCCTGCAATAGCGTTCTGCCATGCGAGGCAAGTAATTCCATTGAAGCAGTTGAGGCGTCCTGCTGGTAGTAGGCCGCGTGGGGGCATCGCATTTGATCGCAGATGGCATTGACCACGAGATCGGGCAGGCGCTCGCGGCGGGTTTCAGAGAGCAGGGACTCGGTGACGGAGAAAAGCGGACGCAGGGCCTGGGTGCGGGCGGCGTCGCGTTTTTGCTGGCTGTCTGCAAAGGCTTGTTTGACGGATTCGATCAGTTCGCCGCCCTGATCGAAAGGTTTGAGAATGAGGCCGTCCACACCCTGGCGCAGGGCGCGGATGGCGGTTTCGACGGTTCCGTGGCCGGTCATGATGAGGACTGCGGCATCGGGCTGGAGGCGCTGGGTGTGTTCGATGACTTCGAAGCCGTCCACTTCGGGCATGCGAATATCAACGAGCAGGAGATCGATTTGGTGTTGGGTGAGAAAAGTGACCGCTTCGCGCGGAGAGGTAAAAGTTTCCACGGCATAGCCCGCGCGCGTGAGCAGGCGTTTGCACAACAAGGCAATGCCGGGTTCGTCGTCCACAACGAGGATAAAAGGTGAACTCATAATTTAGATCGGAAGCCAGACCGTGAACATGGAACCGTTGCCCGGGTTGCTGTTCACTTCAATCGTGCCGCCGTGATCGGTGACGATGCCATACGTGACCGACAAGCCCAGGCCCGTGCCGCCGATGTCTCCCCTGGTCGTAAAGAATGGCTCAAAGATGCGGTCCTTATCTTTTGACGAAATACCCACGCCGCTGTCACAAACGGACATGGTCACCCAATCACGATTATCGCGCCGCGCGGTGGAGGTGATCACTTGCATGTTCCCGCCCGAAGGCATGGCTTGCAATCCGTTGTGGATCAGGTTGAGGAGAACCTGTTTCATCTGGTTGCGGTCAACGGAAACCCAGGGCAGATCCTTCATCAAGTCCAGCGTCAACCGAACGCCGTTTGTGTGGATCAGGTGTTTCGTCAGCGCGACCACATCTTCAACGATCTCATTCAAATCGGCGCGTGTGCGGGTGCGTTCGCCCTGGCGGGAAAAATCGAGCAGGCGGCGCACAACGTCACTGGCGCGGCGCGCTTCGTGCAAAACCATCTCAAGTTCCTCGCGGTGTGCGGCGCCTTGGGGAATTTCCTCCAAAACGAGTTCCGAGAATCCGGTGACAGTGGTGAGCGGGTTATTCAATTCGTGCGCGATACCGGCGGCCATCTCACCGACGGCGGCCAGCTTGGCGGCCTGCACGAGACGGTGCTCTGCATCCTGCTGGGCTTCCATGCGCGCTTTTAATTCGATCTCGGTCACGCGCAGACGCCGGACAACTTCCTGCATCCGCTGGTATTGATCGGCGTTCGAGACGACCGCGGCGAGAATACCCGCCAGCGATTCAATCGCCAGCAGGTCGTTTTGCGAGAAGCTGTTGTGGTTGGCGCTTTCCACGTCGATGATGCCAAGCACACGTTCGCCCTCTTTCATGGGGACACAAATCTCAGCCCCGGCGTCCCAGCCCTTCAAGGCTTTGTAATAACGATCCTGGCTCGTGTCATTGACGAGGATGCTTTCGCCGGTCGTCAGCACGCGCCCGGTAATCCCCTCGGCAGTCGAGAGATCGCTTCCTCTCAACGCGTGCTGGACAACGTCGGCGCGCGTCCCTCCGAATCCGTGAATGGATAGTTTGAGATCATCGTCGAGGAGCAGCACCGCCGCGAGTTCAAACTTGAAATATTGCGCCAGCAGGTCGGCAGTGATCTGCGCGACTTCTTTCTTGTCGGTCAAGCCGATCACCTGCTGGACGACTTCATGGATCAAGCCGAGACTGCGCGCGCGTCCCTCCGCTTCGTCGCGCAGGCGGCGATATTCGATCAACCCGGCCAAGTGACTGGCAATCACCACCATCAAATGTTCGTCGTACTGATTGAACGCACCCGCACGCGGACTTTCAATGGACAGCACGCCGATGGTCTGACCGCGGTATTTGAGCGGCACGATCAACGCGGAGCGCGCCTCTTTGTGAATGGGGACGAAATCTTCCACGGTAATATCGTTCACGCGGCGCAACTGACCGGTTCTCAGGAAAGGCTGGATCGGGTGTCCCTGCACCGAGACGCTCATCGCACTGACCTTGCCATCGAGAGTACGATAATCGCGCAGTAAACGTCCGTCAGTCGAAAGCAGATAGAGGGCAATCAACTCGGCCCCGAATCCGCGCGCGAGCAGGGCGAAGACGCGCCTTGCGATTTGGTCCAGGCTTTGAGCGGACGAGACCGTGAGCACGAAGTCGTTCAACATGCCAAGCCGCCGCAAGTGACCGGCCATTTCGGAGAATGTCACGATCACTTCCACAGACGGCGCAACGCGCAGGGCAAGGTCGCGCATTTCCTGCAACTCCGCGGACAAAAACTCTCTCTGCCGCCACACCGCCACCGCGCCGATCAAACGCTGTCCCATCACGAGCGGCAAACAGGCCCAAACCTTCGTCCCGGATTTGAAGGACGCGTGAGGAATGTCGCTCCAGTTGGGCTGGTCGTGCGTAACGAGGACATCAGACAGGGAACGGTTCAAGCGCCGAAGGATGGGCGTAGAGTCAATGGGCAGGGAGAGTCCCTTGCCTTTCGGGTCGTTCCATTCGGCTTCGATGTCAAGCGTCTCGCCGCGGCGGATGGCAAGCCACGCCCCCTGGCAGGAAACCGCCTGCACGAAGATGTTCAAAACTTTGTCGAGGGCAATCGGCATATCGTAGGCAAGACCAGTTTGCAGGTCCGGCAGGAACGATTGCGAAACGGCGACCGCGCGGCTGGAAAGCAGGGAGGCCGTCAGACGCCAAATCCTCTGCGCGTCAGGAGTCTGCTGTGAGGCCCCGACTAAAATCGCCTGCGAAACACCTGAGATGGGGAAGGCAAAAATCCTGTCTGCGCCAAGATTGCGAATTTCGGAAAAGGAATTCGAGCGGGTGTGACCGACTGTCAGCGCGCCGCACAACCACGCGTCCACAGCAGGTTTGTTCAAGACCGTGGTGACTGCGACCTGGGCAGGCTTGGTCAGGTGATAGGTGGCGCGCATCTTCCACATGCCGCCGACGCGTTCGGAGAGCGCCACCCATTCCGCGCCGGTCAGTTGGAGGGCCTCCTTTAGCTGGGTCTCGATTCCGTTTTCAGTTGGCATGAGTGAATTGGCTAAATTATACAGCAGGGGCGGATGGTACAATAGCCCGAATATGACTGATTTAATTGTAATTGGCGGCGGCCTGGCAGGGAGCGAAGCCGCATGGCAGGCCGCACAAAACGGACTTAAAGTTCGGCTCTACGAAATGCGCCCGAAAACACCCACTGGCGCGCACGAAACCGCAGACCTGGCCGAACTCGTGTGCTCCAATTCACTCGGCTCGAATCTCCCCGACCGCGCCTCCGGCGTGCTGAAAAACGAACTGCGCCGACTCGGCTCCATGTTGTTGGATTGCGCCGAGGCCGCCGCGCTCCCCGCGGGAGCGGCGCTTGCCGTTGACCGCGAGCTTTTCGCGCGGCTCGCCACCGGGAAAATTCAAAACCACCCGAACATCGAAGTGGTGCGCGAGGAAGTAAAAGAAATTCCAAATACGCCGGCCATTGTCGCAAGCGGCCCGCTCACATCGGAGAGCCTTTCCAAATCCATTGCGGCTTTGAGCGGCGAGGAGCATTTATTTTTCTTCGACGCGATTGCGCCCATCGTCCACGCTGATTCGATCAACATGCAAATCGCCTTCCGCGCCTCGCGCTACGGCAGAGGCGATCAGGACGAAGGCGACTACATCAACTGTCCCTTCGCGAAGGATGAATACTACAATTTCGTGAACGCGCTTCAAACAGCGGAAAGAATCGAACTGCGCTCTTTTGAAGATGCGATCCGTGAAGGAGTCAAAGCCGGGCATTTCTTTGAAGGATGCCTGCCAGTCGAGATCATCGCACAGCGCGGCGAAGATTCTCTCGCCTTCGGTCCGATGCGTCCTGTCGGCTTGCAGGACCCGCGCACCGGCAGGCGGCCTTACGCCATCGTTCAATTGCGTCAGGATAATTTAGCGGGCAGTTTGTATAACCTCGTCGGTTTTCAAACCAACCTGAAATTCCCCGAACAAAAGCGAGTCTTTCGCATGATCCCCGGCCTCGAAAATGCGGAGTTCGAGCGCTACGGCCAGATGCACCGCAACACGTTCATCGCATCGCCAAAACTTTTACGTTCCACGCTTCAACACGTCTCCCGCGACGATCTCTTCTTCGCGGGTCAGATCACTGGCGTCGAAGGCTACATGGGCAACATCGCCACGGGTCTGCTCGCTGGCATGAATGCGGCCCGCCTTCATCAACGCAAACCGCTTATTACGCTTCCCCAGGAAACCATGCTCGGCGCGCTCTGTCATTACGTCACTCACGCCGATCTCAAAGATTTTCAACCGATGAAGGCAAATTTCGGAATTCTTCCGCCCATTGAAATACCCGGCAAATCTGGAAAACGCGAGCGCGGCAAAGTTCATGCGGACCGCGCCCTCAACGCACTCGAAAACTATTTGGGAAAAGAAGATGACTAAACGAGCGACTGCCCTCTACCTAACCATCATTGCCCTCCTTTTGGGATTGATCCTGCTCTGGTACACCGCTTCTTTCCTGACCGTTGAAGCTGGTCCCGTTATGTTTGATGGTCAGCGCGCCCTGACAGACGTGCAGACGCAAGTCGCTTTCGGGCCGCGAATTCCGGGAACCGAGGGCCATGCCCAAGTCCGCGAATGGATGCGGGAGGAGTTGGAGTCCGCGGGCTGGATCGTGGAAGTTCAGGAGACCGAAGCGATGGGTCATCCCATCTTCAACATCATCGCCAAAAGAAGCGGCGAAGTTCCGCAGATCATCATCGGCGCGCACTATGACTCGCGCATATTCGCGGATCACGATCCCGACCCCGCGAAACAAAAGGAACCCGTTCCCGCCGCAAACGACGGCGCATCCGGCATCGCTGTTCTGCTTGAGCTGGCGCGCACCATGCCAAAAGACAGCGTTCCCGTTTGGCTGGTCTTCTTTGACGCCGAAGACAATGGCCGCATCGAAGGCTGGGATTGGATTCTCGGCTCGCGCGCCTTCGTGAATGAATTGGAGTTCAAGCCGCAGGCGGCGATCATCGTGGACATGATCGGCGACGCAGATTTGAATATTTATCTCGAAGGAAATTCGGACAAACCCCTGCGCACCGAAATATGGAACACCGCCGCCAGCCTCGGCCACGACGCTGTTTTCATCGCCCAGGAAAAACACAGCATGTTGGACGACCACACGCCGTTCCTCGAAGCCGGCATCCCCGCAGTGGACATCATTGATTTCGATTACCCCTACTGGCACACCACAGAGGATACGCCAGATAAAGTTTCCGCAGAAAGTTTGCAGGCCGTGGGCGAAACGCTGCTGGCATGGATCGCTTCGCGTTGAGCGGAACGCCGTCCTGAGCGGGCAGGTCGAGCCTGTCGAAGCGCAGGAATCTCTACTTTTTTATCAGGAAAGCCCGAAACCTCAGCCGCGGATTTCGCCCTGGCCTATCCGCCAGGACAGGCTAATTCACGCGGATTTTGAATCGCATTCGCGAAAATTCGCGAAATCCGCGGCAAAGAACTGGTTCTTCGTGAGGCAATCCCGCCCAATACGAGAGAGCCATTTTTCAACAACTTCGATATGTTCAAAAGCGAGGACTGGGCTTAAACTTAACGGCAATGAGCGTTCAGAAACTCCTGCAAAAAATTCGCACTCCGTGGATCGAGCGCGTGTCGCGCGAAATGGCACGCGGTGAAGGCGTGCGCGCAGGCTTCGAGGAACAACTCGTCCGCTTTTACGACCTGCTCGAACAAGCCGTGATGTCCGGCGATACCGCCTGGCTCGACCCGATCCTCTACGACTGGGCGCGCTCCCCAACCGAAACCAACCTGGACGAAGGCGGTTACCACGTCTCATTTGTGATGGGCCGCATGATCGCTATGACGATTGAAGTTGCGCGGCAGAACCTCACGAAAGCCCAGGCGCTGGACGTGCTGGAAGCGGTCATCCCCATTTACACTCACAGCCTCAGCGTGGTTGCGCGCTACGAAATGGAAACGCGCGTAGCGCACATCTCCAGTGAACTGGGAACCGTGCAGGAAAAATTACAGCAATTGGATCGGAGCAAATCCAATTTCATTTCGGTCGCCGCGCATGAATTGAAAACGCCGCTCACCCTGATCGAAGGCTACACATCCATGATGGCGGATGTGGTGGCGCAATCCGGCGAGACCCAAATTGACAGCCTGCTCCGCGGCGTGAACACCGGCATCCTGCGCCTGCGCCGAATCATTGACGACATGATTGACGTTTCGTTGATTGACAACAACCTGCTCACACTTAATTTTCAGCCGATCTGGATCAGCCACCTGCTCGACCTGCTGAAGAACGAGACCAGAAAGTCAATTGCCGAGCGGAGGCAAAATTTCATCATTAATGATTTTGCCGGAAGCGAACTGTGGATCTACGCGGACTCGGAACGCCTTTACCAGGCCTTGTACAACGTGCTGATCAACGCCATCAAATACACTCCCGACAAAGGCACGATCACAGTGGACGGACGGCTGTTACCCGGCTTCATCGAGATTACCGTCGCTGACACAGGTATCGGCATCTCCCCCGAAAACCAGGCACTGATCTTCGAGAAGTTCGGCCAATTGGGCCGCACCGAGTTACATTCGAGCGGAAAGACAAAGTTCAAAGGCGGCGGTCCGGGGCTGGGTCTTCCGATCACGCGTGGTATCATCGAGGCGCACGGCGGAACGATATGGGTCGAATCGGAAGGCTACGACGAAATAAAATGTCATGGAGCCACCTTCCACATCCTCCTGCCCACCCGCACCGAACCCACAGATCCGCGCATTGCCAGGTTATTTGGAAATTTGGAATCACAGAGATCGAACACGGAATTAAATGTCAAAGAAAATACCCCAACCAACAACACCGCCGCGTGAACGCGCGTTTTTAGTCGGCGCGGAAATATACGGGCAAAAACACCCGCTTCCACTTGAAGATTCACTCTCCGAATTGGCCCTGCTCTCCGATACAGCAGGGCTGGAAGTCGTTGGTGAATTAACTCAGAAACTGGATCGTCCCTACGTCGAAACCTACATCGGCCCCGGTAAAGTGGATGAGCTAAAGGCTCTCGCCGAGGAAACTCTCGCGGAAGTCGTCATCTTCGATGATGAGCTTTCGCCGCGCCATCAACGCGAACTCGAAAAAGCACTCGGAAAAAATGTCCGCGTGCTGGATCGCACCGCACTCATCCTGGATATTTTCGCCCAACACGCGCACACCAGGGAAGGCATGTTGCAGGTGGAACTGGCGCAATATGAATATTACCTGCCGCGGTTGACGCGCGCCTGGTCGCACCTTGAACGTCAGGCCGGCGGCGGCGGCGGGCGCGCCGGTTCAACGGGAGGTGTGGGTCTGCGCGGCCCCGGTGAAACCCAACTGGAAGTGGATCGACGCGGCATCCGCACACGCATCGCGCATCTCAAACGCGAATTGGAAAAAGTGGAAGCGCATCGCATGAGATACCGTGCGCAACGCAAACGCTCACGCGTGCCGACTGTTGCTTTGGTTGGATACACAAACGCGGGCAAGTCCACTTTGCTGAATAAACTGGCGAAATCTGAAGTCTACGTGGCGAATCAATTGTTCGCGACGCTCGATCCCACTACGCGCCGCGTTGATTTGCCCGGCAACAACCTGGCGCTCTTCACGGATACAGTTGGCTTCATTCAAAAACTGCCCACAACACTGGTCGAGGCATTTCACGCCACGCTGGAAGAGATCGCCGAAGCCGACCTGCTCCTGCACGTTGTTGATATTTCCCATCCCAACGCGCTCAATCAATTTCAGGCGGTTCAGGAAACTCTGGATGAAATTGATGCTGGGCACATCCCGGTCATTACCGCACTAAACAAGGCAGATCGCCTGAAAAACCCCGAAGCCGCGCGTGAGATACTCAAGAGTTTCCCCAAGGCAATTGCCATATCCGCACTCAAGGGAACGGGAATTTCCGATCTCTTGCAACTCGTCAAAGAGGAGCTGTACGAATCGTATGCCCCTATCCATGTCCGCCTGCCGTATCAGCAGGGAGCATTGATCTCTCTTTTCCATGAGCTTGGGCATGTGGAACGCGTCGAACATGAGCGCGGCGGCGTAGTCATGCAGGGTCGCATCCCCGGCAGGCTGGTCGCGCAGTTCGTGCCATGGAAATTCAAAGGCAATCATTCAGAAAAGACACAACCGGGATTGGAAGAAAAGGAAGTATGATGTCAAAATTACTGGATAAGCTATCTGAATTCCTTGCTCATCGAAAAGGATTGCTTCCCCTTCTGGGAATTCTGCTGATCCTGATTAATTTGGTATTGCAATTCATCCTTCCGCCAGGCTGGCTGATCAACAGTAACCTGTTCCTTCACGTTGGGCTGGTCATTGCCATATTCGGGTTGATGCTGGCATGGGCATTGTAGGCTTGGTCCGGTCAAGGGACAATTGAGCGCACAACCGGGATCTTTTGAAGAAGGTATACAAAAACAAAAGACACGACAAAACCGAGCAATCCCAACAGGGGGATCATATAAATCGAATTCCCGGTATTGAACCATGCATTAAACAGTTGGCTTTTTGCCATTTCATCGAGAACGATTACGTGAATTAGATAGACCCCAAAACTGGCTTTGCTGAACGGCGCAAGCACTCGATTAAATCCGTCATTGACCGGCAGTTCACGCAACAAAACAAAAGCCGCGGCAGACAGCGCAACAATGTTGATGCTCAAATAATTTCCGAAATATTGAGTATGATAATCTATGACACTGTTATGGTGGATGATCGCAGTCGAACCAATGCTAACGATTACAAACAGGCCCATCAAACCATACAAATAAATGCGGCTAAAGCGAATTTTGCCAAGGAGATAACCGAGCACATAGTAGCCGATATAACCGGCGGCAAAATATATCTCAAATCCGAACTGCAGCGGGGTAAATTCCTGCAAGGTATAAAACACAGGCGTTACTAAAAACCAAAGTCCGCAAAAATAGACCAGGTCGTTTACCACACCCCGCGCTGTAAGAATCCGCAGGATGGGTGTGACCAGATACAATCCGATCAACGGATAAAAAAACCACAAATGATTTGTGCGCGGGCCGCGCAAGATCTTGATAGCATATGCGGCAACAACCTCGAATGAAAATGGCGCATCGAAATATTCCCGTTTCCAAAGCATATAGATTACGGACCAGGCCAGGAAGGGCACGATCACTTTCAATGCGCGCTTCCTGAAAAAGACCAAATAAGGTTCTTCCTTGGATAAAAGCAGGTATCCACTTGCCATGAAAAACATGGGAACGGCGATCCGTGAAAGGACAAAATAGAAGCCTCCCACCCAGGCCGGCCCGCCGCCGCCAAATTGGATATGAGCAATAACAACAAGGAATGTGCCAAGCGTTCGAACAAGATCGACCCAGCGAAGATGATTTGATTGCGTTTCGGGTTGTTGCATAATGGCCCTGATGTTCAAAAAGATTGGCAGATTATAATGTCATTCGTGGCCGCTCAAAGTCAATAAATATTTGTGACAATGGGGACTTTCAAAATTCGACCTAATTATATATAATATACAATATGACATTTTCAAGCGAACAAACTCTCGTTCAGCATAAACCTCTCAAAGAGGAAATTTTTGACGTCCTCCACAAGCAAATCATCGCAGGCAAATACGGACCTGGAGATTGGCTGCGCCAGGAGGACATTGCCAGCCAGATGGGTGTGAGCATGACCCCCGTCCGTGAAGCACTTGACTTGCTTGTGGCGGCTGGACTTGCGGAACGTGTCCCCTACCGCGGGGTGCGCGTGCGCGAGATGTCCACAAAAGATGTTGTCGAAGCATACGGTTTGCGGTTGACGCTCGAAGCGGTCATTGCACGGGAAGCGGCAAATTCAATAACGCCTCAGCAGGTTTCAGGTCTGGAAGAGATGCTGGAAGAGATGCGAAATCACGAGACGCTGGACGAGATGTCCAACGCACGGCGCATGTCCCGCGAGTTCCATTCAGCCATTGCAGAGACTTCGGGGAATAGCCTGCTGATCAAGCTCTATGGTGTAGTGTCAAATGCATTTCCTGATTGGTTGTTATATGAGGCATTGTTCCGCAAACCGGAATTACTCGCAGACAGCATGGCGGCAACAGACAGCGAACACAAGGCAATTGTAGATGCGCTGAAAAGACGCGATGCCGATCAAGCCGTCCAAAAGTCCATTGAGCATGTGATGGAATCAGGCAAATGGCTCGAGGAATATCTTAATATCCCGTCAGAATTGTTACGGGAAAAAGAAAAGCAAGTCTCACATCTCATCAGAAAACAATAAATCAAGGAGGCTGTATGTCCGAGGAAATGTATAAAGAGATGGCGCAAAGTATCATTGACGGGGATTCCGATAAGTCTGTTGAGTTGGCGCAAAAGGCCATCGAGATCCAAATGCACCCACTGGATGCAATCACGAAAGGATTTGTTGTCGGTGTTAATTACATCGGCGACCAGTTCGGCAAAGGTGAGGCGTTTTTGCCCGAATTGGTAATGGCCGGCGAGGCGATGAAAGCCGCGGTCGCCACACTCGATCCTGAACTTCGCAAACTCGGTGAAGCGCGCGAGATCATGGGACGTGTCGTGCTTGCAACCGTCGAAGGCGACATCCACGAAATCGGCAAAACTCTGGTGGGAACAATGCTCAGCGCCTCCGGTTTCGAAGTGTATGACATCGGCGTGGACGCGCCTGCAGACAAGATCATTGGCAAAGCCATTGAAGTTGACGCAAACATCATCGGCATGAGCGCGTTGCTCACAACCACGATGGTCCGCCAGCGCGAAGTGATTGACGAACTCGAGAAGGAAGGCCTGCGCGGCAAGTTCAAAGTCATTGTGGGCGGCGCTCCGATCACCCGCGAATGGTATGAAAAGATCAAGGCAGATGGCTACTCGGAGGATGCCATCGGCGCAGTAAAACTCGCCAAAGAGTTGGTGGGGAAGGAATAGATTCTTGGAGTCAGCGTCTCCAGACGTTGACCATCCAAAGTCAGGAGACTTTGGAATCCGAGTAAGACCAGCATAGAGAGAGGAGATATAGGCCTCGGGAGGGCTTATGTCTAAAAATATTAAGTCAATCAGCAATCCAAAACTGAAGCTCGAAGTCTTAACAACCGAAGAAGTGCAGAAGATCCACGATGCCACATTATGGATTATTGAAAACGTTGGCGTTCGATTCCCTTCAAAACGCGCACTCGAAATCTGGGAAGCCAATGGCGCGGCCGTTGATCATGAAAAAAAGATCGTGCGTGCCAAACCGCAGTTGATCGAAGACGCGCTCAAGAAGTGCCCGCCGAAATACATCCTTGCGGCGCGCGATCCGGAGCAGGACTGCTCACTCGACGGCAATCACGTCTATCTGGGAACGGACGGATGCGGCGTGGAAGTGATTGACATCGAAACGGGTCAAAAGCGGACCTCACAACTGAGCGACGTTCGAGATATTTCCCGCCTCGCCGACGCGACCGAGGAAGTCGGTTTTCACTGGGTTCCCGTCTCCGCACAGGATGTACCGCCCGAGGCGCGCGGTCTTCACGAAGTCAGGGCCATCTGGGAAAACTCGACCAAGCACGTGCAGACCGAGTCCATTTACAACGCGGACGAAGCCAAGGCCGCGATTGAAATGGCGGCGTTGATCGCAGGCGGCAAGGATAAATTGCGTGAGCGGCCTGTGCTTTCCCTCATGCAATGCACCGCCCCTCCGCTCGGACATGACGGCGGCAGTCTCGACGCCGCGTTGTTGGCCGCGGAGGTTGGAATTCCAACCGGTTTCATGACGATGGCGGCCTGTCTTACAACCGGCCCGGTGACACTAGCCGGAAATCTCGCGGTTGGCAATGCCGAAGTTATCGCCGCAACCGCGCTGCTGCAACTGGCCTGCCCCGGTGCTCCTGTGTTCTATGCCGCGGCGCAGACTGCCTCCGATCTGCGGACAGGTGCGTACACCGGCGGCGGCCCCGAGGATTTCCTCTTCGGCGCGGCCACCAATGTTCTATCAGACTTCTACAACATCCCGCTTTCGATGGGCGCATTTGCCACAGGCGCAAAAGACCCCAACTGGCAGGCTGGCCTCGAAGGTGCGATGTCCAGTTTTATGGCAAGCGTGGTGATGTCTGATATGTTGCTGGGATGTGGATTCCTGCACGGCAGTCGCATCTGGTCATTTGCCGAGATGATGATGGATTGCGAAATCTTCTCCATCATGCACAAGATGATGAAGGGCATCGTCGTGAACGAAGAGACGCTCGCACTTGATGCCATTGCGGCGGTTGGCCCAGGTGGCCATTTCCTGGCGCAAAAACACACCCGCAACCACATGCGCGAAATCTTCCTTCCAGAGTTCATGGATCGCCGTCCGTATAGCGAGTGGGAGTCCAAGAAAGACGATGCGCGTGATTGGGCGCTTGCCAAGGCGCGCAAAAAACTGAAAGAACACCAACCAGACCTGCTGGATCCAAAGATCAGCGCAGAGATGGCAAAGATCATCAAGTCGGTTGAGAAAGAGTAAGCAGCATAATCCGTTGGTCGAGTAGCCCCGAGTGCTCTTCGAGGGGCGTATCGAGACCAACACGTTACATGAAAACAAAAGGTAACTTGAAAAGCGGTAGTCTCGATATGGGCTGGGAAAAACACCCAGCCCTACTCGACCACCGGATGTAGTTTTAGAGGTGACTTATGCAACCCAAACTCACACTCTTGAGCGATGAACTGATTGACCGGGTTCTGGAAGAGGCCTACGAGCTTCTGCGATGCCCGGGCATCAAGGTTCAAAATCCTGAAGCGTGGGAATTGCTTGCAGAGGCAGGCGCGGCCATCCACCCTGAAAATCAGGTGATCGGTATTCCCGCTTCGCTCGTCCACAAGGCGCTGGAAAGCGCGCCGCGTGAGTTTTATCTGTATGACTACGACGGCAATCCGACGATTCACTACGGCGGCGATTCTGTCCATTTCGACCCCGGCTCATCCGGGATCACCATGCTCAACCCTGAAACGCTTGAGCATGAGACAACCGAAACACAGCATCTGCTTCGGTTAATCAAAGTCGCAGAGCAATTGGCACAATATGACGCGCAGTCCACCGCCGTCATTTGCCACGACGTGCCAAAAGAAATTCAAGACTCGTATCGCCTGTATCTCGTTTTGCTCCACTCCAAAAAACCGATTGTCACCGGCGCATTCACAAACAAGACCGTACAGGAAATGATTGACATGCTCGCGCTCTTCGCCGGTGGAGCCGCAGCATCCCGCGCAAAACCACGCGCCATCTTTGACGTGTGCCCCGCGCCTCCGTTGATCTGGTCAAACTTCGGCGCAGGAAATTTGATTGCTCTCGCACGCGCGGGTGTCCCCGCCGAGATCGTCTCCGTCCCGCTCTCAGGCGCGGCGGCTCCAGTGACCATGCTCGGCACGATCACGCAACACACGGCGGAATGTCTGGCGGGCATCATCATTCACCAGCTTGCCCGCGCAGGTTCGCCCATTGTTTGGGGCGGCGCAGCCGCAATCTTCGACATGCGCAAAGGTGCAACACCCATGGGCGCAGTCGAAACTGCCATGCTCGATTGTTCCTACGCCCAGGTCGCAAAATCGCTCGGCATGCCCACGCACACCTACCTCGGCGCGACAGACTCAAAACTCGTGGACGCGCAAGCGGGCCTTGAGAGCGGCATCTCCGCCATGGTCGGTGCTTTGAGCGGCATCAACATGATCTCCGGCTCAGGCATGTTGGATTTCCTCGCCTGTCACAGCGCGGAAAAACTCGTCATTGACGCCGAAGGCATTGCGATGGCGAAGCGAATGCTCGACGGCGTGAATCTTCACACCGACACGCTCGCAACCGGTTTTTACGATGACAAGATCAACTTCAAAGGAGGCGACTTCCTGAAACAAAAAATCACGATGCAGCTTTTCAGGAAGGAACAACATCTGCCCAGCGCGATCATTGACCGAGACTCGATGCGCGGCTGGAAAGAAGCAGGTAGTCTGGACACCTTCAGCCGGGCAAAAGTGATTGTGAATGAATTGCTCGCCTCTTATCGCCGACCTGAAATTGATTCCGGCAAAATAGACAGACTTCACGCCTTTATCCTTGATTTCGCCAAAAAGGCTGGCGCCGAACAGCTGCCCACGCTCGAGGATTACCAGCCTGCGTAAACGTCATTGCGAGCCGTTCGTCCTGAGCGGAGCGAGTGTTCGTCGAGCGCAGTCGAAGGGCAGCGGTAAAGCAATGTCCGCCTGGAATTTTGGGATTGCTTCGTCGCGGCGCTTCGACTTCGGGGCGGAAGAACACGCCCCTCCGCTCAGCGCGAACGCTCCTTCAATGACAGATAACAAACCCAGGAGGTGCTTCATGCAACCCAAACTGTCCCTGCTCAACGACGAACTGATAAAACGGATCGTCGAAGAGGCGTATCAACTTCTGCTCAAGCCCGGCGTCAAAGTGCAAAACGCCGAAGCGCGGCAGCTGCTCGCTGAAGCGGGCGCGTCCGTGGACGAAGAGACGATGGTCGTCAGAATACCAGAGCAAATCGTCCGCAAGGCTTTGGAAACTGCCCCTCGCCAGTTCAATCTCTATGATTACGAGGGCAATCCAAAGGTCCAGTATGGAGGCGATGCGGTTCAGTTCGATCCTGGTTCTTCGGGAATCTCCGTCCTCATCCCGGAAACGCTTGAACACAAAACCGCTGAAACCGAAGATTTGATCCGCATCATCAAAGTCGCGGAGAGCCTGCCGCAATACGACGCGCAGTCCACGGCGGTTGTGTGCCACGATGTGCCAAAGGAATTACATGACCTGTATCGTTTGTATCTGGTCATGCTGTATTCGAAGAAACCGATTGTCACAGGCGCGTTCACCAACACGACCGTGCATCAGATGATTGACATGCTCGCGATCTTCGCAGGCGGGCACGACAAGTTACGCGAGAAACCGCGCGCCGTGTTCGATGTTTGCCCCTCGCCTCCGTTGATCTGGTCAAACTTCGGTGCAGGCAATCTCATGACATTGGCCCGCGCAGGCGTACCGGCTGAAATCGTGTCCATGCCGCTTGCAGGCGCGGCCGCGCCAGTGACTTTGCTCGGTGCGGTCACGCAACATGCGGCGGAATGCCTTTCGGGCATCGCCATCCATCAACTCGCTCATGCGGGTTCACCCATTGTTTGGGGCGGCGCGCCTTCGACGTTTGACATGCGAAAAGGCGGCACACCATTCGGCTCAGTGGAAACCGGGATGATCGATTCATCTTACGCACAGGTCGGCAAATATCTTGGTTTGCCAACTCATGCCTATCTCGGCGCAACCGAATCGAAAGTTTTGGATATGCAGGCAGGTCTCGAAAGCGGGCTGGGCGCGATGGTCGGCGCGTTGAGCGGCATCAACATGATCTCCGGTTCGGGCATGTTGGATTCGCTCCTTTGCCAGAGTCCCGAAAAACTCGTTATCGATGCGGAAGGCATCGCAATGGCACAGCGCATGCTGCAGGGCATGAAGATTCACACCGAAACACTTGCGACGGGTTTTTACGAAGGCGTCAATTTCAAAGGCGGCGACTTCCTCAAACAGAAAATTACGATGCAGCTTTTTCAAAAAGAACAACACATGCCCGGCAACGTCATTGACCGAGACTCGATGCGCGGCTGGAAAGCATCCGGTTCGATGGACACCTTCACCCGCGCAAGAATCCGCGTGACGGAAATCCTCGCATCCTACAAGCGGCCTGAACTTGATCCCGATAAAGAGGCCAAACTCCGCGCCTTTGTGCTTGACCTCGCCAAACAGGCAGGCCTTGAGCACTTACCCAACATCGAGGATTTCCAACCCGCGTAACGCGACATTCATGTCGCAACCACCAACAGGCGACATAAATGTCGCGCTACCAAACATGCTTGACCTCACCCAACTCCTTCACGTTCCACACATAGATAATGGTTTACGCTTCGACCTCTCGCCCGACGGCGAGAAGGCCGCGTTTTCGTGGAACGAGTCAGGGAATTGGGAGATCTATGAAATGTCATTGCCCCGCCGCAATTCGGCGGGGTTGCAAGCGAAGCGGAGCAATCCCCAACACGATGTAGAGATTGCTTCGTCGCAACGAACGCTCCTCGCAATGACGAAAAATATAAAGGGCTCGAAATTCGCCCCACGATACTCCCCGGATGGCACAATGCTTGCCTACGCCCTCGATCTTGATGGCAGTGAGTCCTATCACATCGTTATCCATGACTTGAAAAGTAACATAGCAACAGACCTGACGCCCCAAATTGCCTACGCGCACCAACCAAATATTGCCTGGTCACCCGATGGAAAAACCCTGGCTGTGCTCTCCGATGCAAAGGGACAGTTCGCGTTATACCTGCTCCCCCTCGATGGAAGCGGAGCGCGGTTATTGTGGAATGTGTTTCACCCATGCTGGGACGTGGCATGGTCGCCGGATGGTCAGTGGATTGCGCTGGAGTCCGAGTCGACTGCAAGCGATAGAAGCATTCATCTTGTGCCGGTCAATCGTCCACGCAAAGGCGCGCGGGCGAAGACTATTCAATTAAAGATCGACAACCAAATTTCGAACGCGCAGCATCCCGCCTGGTCGCCTGACTCGAAATTCCTGGCATTCTCCGCTGAATTGGATGAATGGCACGATATTGGATTATTCAATGTCGAGTCGCAGGAGATAACCTGGGTCAATCAATCTGTTGGCGATGACACACAACCTGCATGGTCACAGGATGGGAGTCGAATCGGGTGGGTACATGCCGAGGGCGCGCGAACCAGCTTTCAGTTCAGAGAAAGAGGCGATGTAGTTAAGGAGATAAAAGTTGGGGTGGGAGTCCATTATCTTCCGCGGTTTATATCTGATGGTGTGGTAATTCTTTATGAGGATCCAAACCGCCCATGCGACTTGTGGAAAATAAATCTGGATGACGGTTCGATTCAGCAATTAACAAATTCACTGCCTGACGAATTGAGCAACGCGGATTTCATTCAACCTGAGGAGGTTTTTTACGCTGGCAAAGATGGCGCGCAAGTGCCTGCGCTGTTGTATCGCCCGAAAAATGCCGGCAAAGATTCACCTGCGGTGATTGATATTCATGGTGGGCCAAATTGGCATTTGCAATTTTCATGGAATCCTGTTTTGAACTATATGACTTCACGCGGCTGGACGGTGCTCGCACCAAATTATCGCGGCTCGACGGGCTATGGCAAAAAGTGGCAGAACGCCAGCCGCTTCGATATGGGCGGCGTGGACACGGACGATTGCGCGGCGGGGGTAAATTATTTAATTGGAAACGGACTCGCTGATAAAAACAAATTTGCCGTGACGGGAAGAAGTCATGGCGGTTATCTGACGATGACGTGCATGACGATGTGTCCTGAGTTATGGGCCGGCGGCTCGGCGGTAGTGCCATTCTTGAATTGGATCAAGTCACATAAAAATTCGCGCGAAGATTTGCAACACTGGAATATCGAAAACATGGGCGACCCCGAAGACAATAAAGAGTTGTGGATCGCGCGTTCGCCTTACTTCTTCCTTGATAAAATCAATGCGCCCGTGCAAATAATCTGCGGTGAGAATGACCCGCGCTGCCCTGCAAGCGAGTCCATCAGTGCGCGTGATAAACTTGTCGAGCTGGGACGTGAAGTGGATTTGATTTTGTACAAAGGCGAAGGTCATTCGTTTTTGGATACGGAGAATGTAATTGACTCCGAGATTCGACGGATGGAGTTTTTGGCGAAGGTTCTGGAGTGAAACGCATCTAACCTTTGGTGTACTTCGTGTTTGAAGAGTTTAAGGAGCCGCGATGCACAGACTTGAATTTTTATCACAGGAGCAAGTCAAGGACATTCACGAAGCGACGTTGCGCATCCTGAACGATGTCGGTTTCGTATGGACGCACAAACCCAGTCTCGATATTCTCACGGGCGCGGGATGCAGAGTGCAGGGTAACCGTGTTTATTTTCCTCCCGATCTTGTGGAAGACAGCATCAAGAAAGCGGGAAAGCAAGTCACTGTGACTGGCCGAAATGGGGCAAGGAAAACGCTTGGCGATGGCAATTTGTATTTTCATAATTTAGGCGGCGCCCGCGATGTGTACGACGCGCGCGCAAACCAGCGCCGCATCGCGACCGAGCAGGATGTGATTGACGCCGCGCGCCTGCTCGACGCACTCGAAAATTGTCACACGGTCACGCCGTTCTTCACACCACGTGACGTGCCCGGCGAACTCATGTCACTTTACATGTACCGTCACTCCATCCCGCATACGACCAAACCCCTGCAGGGCCCCGGCATTCAATTCGGCCCCGAAGTGAAATATGCGTTGATGATGGCGGAGGTGATTGGGACTTCCGCGCAGAATCTCACGCTTTCACTTTCCCCTGTCAGCCCGCTCACCATCCCGGACCATGAGGCGGAGGCCGTTATCGAAATGGCGCGCGCAGGCGTGGCCCTTGCCCTGCTCCCCTGTCCGATCGCAGGGGCAACCTCACCAATGACGATCGCGGGCAGTCTCGCGCAGCAAAATGCAGAGACGCTTGCATCGCTGGTGCTCACCCAACTAATTAATCCTGGTACATCATTCGTCTATTGCGGACGACTCGGGATGTTGGAGCCGCGCAACGGACTTATCTGGGGCGGCGTGGAACTGGGCTTATCCTCTGCCGCAACGGTTCAACTCGGACATTATTATGGGTTCTCGGTCAATGTGTATGGGTTTTCAACGAATGCGCACATCCTCGACGCGCAAAATGGCTTCGAGCGCGGACTGAATGCGGTCATCCCTGCCATGGCTGGCGCGGACGAACTCTCAGGAATCGGTGAAATGGAAGCTGGTGTGATGGGCTCCTACGCCCAGATGGTTTTGGACAACGAACTCGCGGGAAGCATCCTGCGCCTGCGCCGCGGCATTGAAGTGGGCGAGGATACTTTAGCCATTGCGAACGTAGCCAAAGTCATGGATGGCACGCGCAACTTCCTCGGCCAGAAGCACACCATGCAACATCTCAAGACCGAATTAAAGATGACGAAACTGGCCGAACGCAACACCTGGGAAACCTGGGAGAAGAATGAGCGCAAGAGCATCGCCGAATACGCGCAGACCGAAGCGGAGAGAATTTTGCGCGAACACGAGGTCCCGCCGCTCGAGCCGCAACAGGAGAAGGAATTGGATCGGATTATGGCCGCGGCTGAGAAGGAAATGGTGAAAAGGTAAACCTCGCGCTGAGCGGAGTGAAACGAAGTTGAAGCGCACGTTACATACCGCCCTTCGACTTCGCTCCCTGTGGTCGCTCCGCTCAGGGCGAATCTTATTTATTGGAGACACTATGCTCAAACAAGCACACGCAATATCAGAAGAAATCATCGAATGGCGGCGCGACTTCCATGTACACCCCGAACTTGGATTTGACGTCCATCGCACCGCGGGAATTGTCGCGGATGAATTGGAAAAGATGGGATACAGAGTCAGGCGCGGGGTCGGAAAGACCGGCGTCGTCGCGGACATTGGCGAAGGCGGCAGGATGGTCGCCATCCGTGCAGACATGGACGCGCTTCCGATTTGCGAGCAAAACGAAACAGACTACGTTTCCCAAAATGTTGGCAAAATGCATGCCTGCGGACATGACAGTCACACCGCGATGGCGCTCGGCGCGGCCATGTTATTCACAAAAGAGAAATTGCCGGGACGCGTCCGATTTCTGTTCCAGCCATCCGAAGAGACATCCGACAAAGAAGGCTTGAGCGGCGCGCAACGCATGGAACGCGAAGGCGCGATGGATGGCGTGGATTACGTCATCGCACAGCACGTTGACCCGAATGCTCCCGTCGGCACGATTGAGATCAATTCCGGGCCGTGTTCGGGCGGTGTGGACACGTGGTATGCGACGATCACAGGCAAAGGCGGGCATGGCGCGTATCCGCACACCACAGTTGACCCGTTCTTTTTGCTCGCACAGGTGATTATCGCCCTGAACGGGATCGTCTCACGCAGACTCGACCCATTTGAACCTGCTGTTGTCAGCATTGGCTCGATCAACGGCGGAGAGGCGGAGAACGTCATCCCGGATAAAGTCACAATGAAAGGCACGATCCGCTTTACTTCCATGGATGTGCAAAAACAGATTCGAGAAGAATTACAGCGCACATTTGAGATCGTCAAAGTGCTTGGCGGCGACTTTGAACTAAAGTTTGAATTCGGCGGGCCACCCATGGTCAATGACGAGATGGTTTCGAGAGTCATCGAGCAGGCTGGCAAGGATCTGCTTGGACAGGACAAGGTACGCGAGTTGCATAAAACACTGGGGGCGGAGGACTTTGGAGAATTTCTAAAACACGCGCCGGGCGCAATGTACATGCTCGGCACACAAATTGAGGGACGTGAAGTTTATCAACTCCACCACCCCAAATTTGACCTCGACGAACGCGCCCTGCCCATTGGCACGGCAGTGTTGGTCGAGACGGCAATGAGGTTTTTGAAAGGAAATATTTAGGGGCGCGGACTTTAGTCCGCTCTTCTGGAATTGCGGATTGAAGTCCGCAGTCCAAGAATTTAATTTCGGGAGGGCAGTATGCACACCATACTCAAAAGCAATACAAAGCAAGTCACCATCGGCATTGACAAGCCATTCGTCACGATTGGTGAAAAATTGAATCCCACCGGCTTGAAGAAACTTGGCAAAGCCCTGGAAGAAAACAACATGGATTACGTCAAGCAACTCGCCCAGCGACAGGTTGCCTGGGGCGCGGATGTTCTCGATGTCAATGTGGGTCATCCGGGCATTGATGAAATCGAAATGATGGCCAAGGTCGTCGAAGCGGTTTTGTCCGTGACGGATGTGCCGCTTTGCATTGACTCAAACGAGCCGAAGATTCTCGAAGCGGGACTCAAACTTGCGCCGGGCAAACCGTTGGTGAACTCTGTCAACGGGGAGGAAAAGCAGTTGAGCACGATCCTGCCCATCGTCAAAGATAGAGGCGCCGCTGTCATCGGGCTGACAATTGACGATGACGGCATCCCTGCCACAGCGGAGAAAAGACTCGCCGCCGCGGGAATCGTCATCGAACGCGCCGCGAAGATTGGCATCCCCATCGAAGACATCATCATTGATCCGCTTGTGATGACCGTCGGCGCGGACAGCAAGGCGGCAACGGTCACGCTCGAGACCATCCGGCTCGTGCGCGAAAAATTCGGCGTCAACATCAATCTTGGCGCAAGCAACGTATCTTTTGGCCTGCCCGACAGACCAACAGTCAACAGCGCGTTTCTTTCGCTGGCAATTCAAGCGGGCGCGACGTGTTCCATCACCGACCCCATCAAATTGGGCGGCACGATTCGCGCAACCGACCTTTTACTCGGCAAGGATGATTATTCGATGCGCTTCCTGAAATATTTCCGCGCGACGGAGAAGTTGAAAGAGCAGGAAGCGGCGGCAAAGTAAGCAATGCGAAAACCAATCTTAGTGGTTTTGAGCTTCATCATTTTCCTCACCGCCTGCGGACAGTCAACACCCGCCGCGCCTCCATTACCAACACAGTTAATTCCAACCAATACTCCTCCCATCCCAACAAGCACACAACCGCCCACACCCCTCCCCTCAAACACTTTCATCCCCACATCAACTTCAATTCCAAACCCGATGACCATCGAGTCCATGCGCGCGGGGACTTATCCCGGCAGCGACATCGTCATCGTGGAGGAACTGGACAAAGGTTCAAACTATCGCCGTTATTATGCGTATTATCTTTCTGAGGGCTTGAAGATTTACGCGCTGCTCACTGTTCCCGACGGCGAAATGCCTGAAGGCGGATGGCCTGCGATTGTCTTCAATCACGGATACATTCCTTCCAACGTTTACCGCACGACGGAAAGATACATCAACTACGTGGATAGAATTGCAGAGGCGGGCTACATTGTCTTCCGCATTGACTATCGCGGGCATGACGCGTCCGAAGGCGAAGCGACGGGCGCGTACGGAAGTCCAGGTTACACCGTTGACGTATTGAATGCAGTCGCATCGCTCAAGCGATTCCCCGAGGCCAACCCAGACAAAATTGGCATGTGGGGACATTCGATGGGCGGCTATCTGACGCTGCGCGCGATGGTCATTTCACAGGATGTCAAAGTCGGCGTGATTTGGGCGGGCGTTGTCGCATCGTACCCCGACATGTTGTATAACTGGCGTCGGAGAATTTCGGTCACACCTTCGCCAAGCTCGCGCGGCGTTGGTTGGCGGAGTCTCTGGATTGAGTCATATGGAACACCGGAAGATAATCCCACCTTCTGGGATTCTGTCTCCGCAACTGCATACCTGGGCGATTTATCAGGCCCGCTCCAACTCCATCACGGCACCGCGGACGAAGATGTCCCGCTCGCGTTTTCCATCCGCCTCGCAGAACAAGCCCGCGCAGTTGGCAAAATCGCTGACTTGTACACCTACGAGGGCGACAATCACAATATCTCAAATTACTTCACCACTGCAATGGACAGGACGATTGAGTTTTTTGATTTGTATTTGAAGTAGTTCGTCCTGCCTGCACCGTGCGCAGGCACGTGTGAGCGGAGCCGCCCGTTCGTTGGGCGGCGTTGTCGAAGGACAGGTTGCAGGCAAAGTTGATATTTCCGTTGCCGCGCTTCGACCCTTCGACAGGCTCAGGGCAACGCTGCGGGACTAACGAACACAGCCCCTCCGCTCAGCGCGAATACTTCTCAGAGCGAAGCCACACAACCAACGGGGACATCTGCTAAAATCAACTCGCCACAACTTACCAATTACGCAACACGCAATACGAAACACACAACTCACATGCCATCCCTCCTCGGCCAAACCATCCTCAGCCAATATCACGTCGAGGCGTTCATCGCGCAGACACCTCTCGGTGAATATTATCGCGTCACCGATACCTGGCGAAACAGACCTCTCGGAATCATCATCCTCCCCAAATCCATCGCGGAAGATGGCGACGCGCTCAAGCAAATCGAAGCCGATTCAAACCGGCTACGAGCCATCACACATCCAAATCTCGTTCCCTATCTCGGCCTCTTTCAAACCGCGAAACTTGCCTTTCTTCTCGAAGAGTGGATTGACGGCCCATCCCTCCGCGACGTTATCGCGTACGCGCCCATCTCTGTCAGCGAAGCGCTCATTTATCTCAAAGCCCTTTGCTCCGGCCTCAACCACCTCCACAAACAAGGTTACCTGCATCTCGCCCTCGCGCCCGAATTGATTCACATCAACAAACACAGCGAGATTTTTCTCAGCGGCATTGGCGGCGCACGCTCACTTCGCACCAAAGGATTTTTGCGCGCGGGCAAAGTCCCTCCGCATTATGCCGCGCCCGAACAATTCAACGCCGAACCCCTCACGCCCGCCGCCGACACCTACGCCCTCGCGGCCCTTCTCTACGAGCTAACCACCGGCGCGTGGCTCAACGGCAAGTCCGCGCCGAAAACGGTTGAGTCGATTCGCAGACATCATCTCGAAACAACACCTCCAGCGCCCATCAAACTTAATCCTGAAATTCCCGACCACTTCTCGCGCATGACTCTTTGGGCGCTTCGCAAAAAGCCAGCCGAGCGCCTCAAGACGACCACCGAACTTTTGACATCCCTGACTCTCGCGGCAGGAATCAATGTGGATGAAGTGCCGCTTCACGCCGACCCGGTAACTGCTCCCATTACCGCCAGTATTCTTTCCGAATGGGATTATCTGCCACCTGCCAAACCGACTCTCCTCGAAGAAGACAGGCCGCCTCTCGAACAGCGTCTCGCGCAAGCAACGCCGCCCTCCGCGAAAAGAACCAGGCCGCGCCCACGATTGATACCTATGCTGGGTTTGTTTGTTCTTGCTGGATTCATTTCGCTTTTCTTTTTCATTCGTCCCGCCGAAACACCGACAATCCCCACGCCGGTTTATCTGACTCCTTTTATTGCCGCGAAATTCACTCCCCCACCCACCATCACCTCCACCCCAAAACCGACTCACGCTCCCGGAAACCGAATCGCCTTCACCTGCACGCGCGGGGACTATAACCAAATTTGCCTTGTCAACGTGGATGGCACAGGCCTCGCACAACTCTCCGACATTCAGGCCAGCAATTATTATCCTGTCTTTCATCCGCAGGGCGGCGCGCTTTTGTTTTCATCCAATCGTAACGGCGCATTTGACCTGTACCTGCTGTCCTTCGATGAACGCCAACTAACGCAACTCACGCACAACGTCGGCAACGTTGTCTCACCGGATTATTCTCCCGACGGAAGACAAATCGTATTTGCCAATCTCGCCAAAGATGGGACATCCTCCATCTGGATTGCCAACTCGGACGGATTGAACCCGCATCTCGTTTACGCGGGAATTAACACCATCGTCGCCACGAATTGGTCGCCCGATGGCGAGACGATTGCCTACGCCATGTCGCGCGGCATCGTCAATGAGTACGAAATCTTCTTGATGGACAAGAACGGAAAAAACAATCACCAAATCTCGCAAGGGATGCTCGGCATCGGCGGCAGTATTGACTGGTCGCCCGATGGCAAATACCTGCTGATTTACGCCGGCCCCGTCGGAGATAAAGACATCTTCCGCATCGAAATCGCCACCGGCGACTCAACACAACTAACACATGGCGGCAACAACGCCGCCGCATCCTACTCCCCCGACGGAAGATTCATCGCCTTCAACTCCCTCCGCAACGACGACCAGGCAGATATCTACATCATGAACGCGGATGGAACGGGTGAACGCCAGCTCACCAATAATCCTGAACCAGATTGGGGACCGGTGTGGGAGCCGTGAGGCAGTGAGCAGTAATCAGTGAACAGTTGCCAGCCCCAACCCTGAAGGGGTGGAACGATTGTAGAACGCAGAAGAGCGTCCACAAAAACCCCGAAGGCGGTGTGTTGAGCTTGTCGAAGCAGGCGACAGGAGTTGTCAATAACGCGGAGAGAGAAAGCTTGTAAACGGCGGCAGGCTGAGGGGCGGAGGGATGCGTCTCTGGTTTATCGGGTTATTTTGAGGCGCCGGATTCTGTTTGAAAACGGAAAACTGACAAAGGGCGGATGTCAAAAAAGAAAATTTCAAAAACCTTTACATGCAGGAAATTTCATGTATCATTCAACGCAATGGCGTTTTTCCCGGCTCGTCCACCGGGGGAGGCGCTGTTAATCTTTAATCCACATAACATGAAAGAAAGGAAGTTTTATGAATGTCCAAACAGCCCAGTTCGTTTCTGTCTTCTAAGCTGGAGGGCCGCCCGAAAGCCGATGGCAGTGGAAATGGCATCTTTGCCCAAAAGCCCATTAACGAGGGCGAACTCGTTGCCGTTTTCGGGGGTGTCGTGTACGAATGGGACACCTTTATTCACCTTCCCGACCGCGAACGCAGTCTTTGCATTCAAGTGGAAGACCGACACTTTTTGGTGCCGAGACCGATCGGCGAAGGGGACTATGTCAATCACTCCTGCAATCCGAATGCAGGACTTTCGGGACAGATCGCACTGGTTGCCATGCGCGACATTCGTCCCGGTGAAGAAGTTTGTTTCGACTATGCCATGAGCGACACGATGCCGTACGATGAGTTCGATTGCGGCTGTGGTCAGCCCACCTGCCGCGGCAGGATCAGCGGCAATGACTGGCAAATGCCGGAACTTCAAAAGAAATACGCCGGCTTTTTTGCGCCGCACGTCCAGCGCAAAATTGACCACCTGCGTGCGGAGCGGCGCGCCTTTGTCCGCGAAGCCCGCGAGAAGACACACGGCTTTGCGACAAAGATCGCAACGCCAGCGCCGGTGTACAAGTAACTCACCTTGCATGGAACGTCCCGAAGGTTTCCTCGAAAGACCTCGTTGAGTCGTTCAAACCTTCGGGACGGTAGTAACATCAGCAATACAAAACCCAAACCGCCTTGTGGAACTCCGCAAGGCGGTTTTCACTTGTGTAAGCTGTGAATGGCTCCCGCGGCAACTTGCAAAACTGTGAAGACCATTTTCCCGCCATTTCACTATAATGGAAACAGGATTAACTTGACCAACAGGAGCGATCCAATGCCTAAAAAATATGAAGTGGATGGAAATATCTTTCGCGAAATCACCGAGAAGTGGCCTTTCGCTTACGTCAGTGAATTTCTCATCAAGGCACGTGCGCTTGAAACGGACCAGGCCGGAAACAAAGTCGAACTCATGCAATTGAACGATGGACGCGTCTTTTCGCGGGCAGTTCCCGAACAGCAGGCAAGTATCGTTCCAGCAAAATCACATGCTCAAGCCAGGATGCCCAGACCAGTAAGCGAGTAGTGCAGGCAGACCTTTCCGAATACAAAAAATAGTCAAACAAGAAATCCGCCGATGAAAAATTCATCGGCGGATTTCTTGTTTGACTCACCTTACGCAAAACGTCCCGAAGGTTTCCTTGAAAGGCCTTGTTGACTCGTTCAAACCTTCCCTGTCCCGTCCGGGCCAGGACGGGGCGGGACGGTGCGTAACATTAGTTCTTTAAATCTTCGGCCCAGCGTCAGTAACCTCCTGCGGCGTCCCGTCTTTGAACTTGCCAAAATTCTCGATAAATCGCTGCGCCAGGTCTTTATATTTCTTATCGTACTCGGCGCGGCTTGGCCAGGATGACCACGGCTCCAGCACGGACTCTGGCACATCCGGACAGGTCTTGGGTACTTCAAAGCCAAAGACCGGGTCGCGATAATATTTCACATCCGCAAGCTTACCGGTCAGCGCGGCGTTGAGCAGTGCGCGCGTGTGCCTGATGCTGATGCGTTTGCCCACACCGTACGGCCCGCCCACCCAGCCGGTGTTGACCAGCCAGCAGGTCACGCCGTAACGCTCGATCTTGCGGTTGAGCAGTTCGGCATATTTATATGGATGATGAACCATGAACGGCCCTCCAAAGCACGCGCTGAACGTGATCTCCGGCTCTTTTCCCAGGCCGACTTCTGTTCCCGCTATTTTGGAGGTGTAGCCCGAAATGAATTGGTACAACGCCTGTTCGGGCGTGAGCCGCGCAATCGGAGGCATGACGCCGGAGGCGTCGCACGTCAGGAAGATGACGTTCTTTGGATGCCCTGCCTTCTTTTCGGGAACGGCGTTGTCAATGAATTCCAGCGGATAGGATGCGCGCGTGTTCTCGGTGATCGAGTCATCATCGAGGTCAATGTAGCGCGTGACCGGGTCGAACGGCACGTTTTCAAGGATCGTCCCGAAGCGTTTCGTGGTGGCGTAAATTTCAGGCTCGGCGGTTTCGGAGAGTCCGATCACTTTGGCGTAGCATCCGCCTTCAAAGTTGAAAACGCCGTCGTCGCTCCAGCCATGTTCATCGTCCCCGATGAGGCGGCGTGTTGGGTCGGCGGAAAGAGTCGTTTTGCCGGTTCCGCTCAAGCCGAAGAATAAAGCCACGTCGTTGGCGTCATCCGGGTTTACGTTCGCGGAACAGTGCATCGAAAGCACGCCTTCGAGCGGCAGGAGATAATTCAAAATCGTGAACACGGACTTCTTGATCTCGCCCGCGTAAGCCGTATTGCCGACAATCGCCAGTTTCTTTTCAAACGACAAACAGATGAACGTTTCGCTGACCGTGTTATCCACCGCGGGCGCGGACTTGAAATCGGGCATGGCAATGATCGTAAATTCAGGCACGAAGCGTTTGTATTCTTCCAACGAGCGCGGCAGGATGAACATGTTGCGGACAAACATGCTATGCCACGCAAGCCCGGTCACAATGCGGACGGGGAGGCGATAGGTTTCGTCCGCGCCCGCGTAGACATCCTGGACAAAGACATCGCGTCCCTGCAAGAATCCCAACAAGCGATCATACAGGACCTCGAACTTGTCCGCCGCAAATGGGCGGTTGTACACGCCCCACCAGATGTTCCCCTCCGAATCCGTTTCGCGGACAACGAACTTGTCATTCGCGGAGCGCGCCGTGTGTTTGCCTGTGTTGGCAACAAACGGGCCGCCGATGGCCGTCGCGCCTTCGCCGCGAAATACCGCTTCCTCATACAAGGCTTCGGTTGCAAGATTCCAGTAAGCCAAACGCAAATTGCCAACGCCGTGGTTCGAAAGGTTGTAGTCCGCCTTGCGAAGCTGGGCAATCGATTCTGCCGGGGTTTTGATGTTGAGTAAGTTATTCATAAGTGTTTTCCTGTTGTGACAACACACGGAACACGTTACACGTTTTCATGTTGCGTGATGCGTGTTCCGTTCATGTATCGAGTCACGCGGCTTACATCCAATCTCGAATCATCTTCTTCTCGCCGATGTAAATTTCATTCGGGCTGGTAGGGTCGAGCGCCCATTTGATGCGCGCAATGCCTTCGGTTACGTCCTTCACCGTCCCTGAGAAAGAGATGCGGATGTGTCCTTCCATCCCAAACTCCTTGCCGGGAACCGTCACAACCATGGCTTTCTTGAGCAGGAATCTCGATAACTCAACCGAATTGTTGTTGAACGCGCGCAGGTCAGGCAGGGCGTAGAACGTCCCTTTCGGTTCGATGAGACGCGCGCCATTGAAGGTCTTCATCTCCTGTAAAAGGACATTGCGATTGTTTTCGATCTGCAAACGCAACGCCTCAATCACGGACTGCAAGCCGTTCAGCGCACCCTCCGCCGCACTCTGGCTGACAGGCGATACCCCGGAAGTCGTCTGCGCGGTGACGTTGGTCATCACGCGCACGAGTTCGCGCGGCGCAATCACCCAGCCCACACGGAAGCCGGTCATGCCGTATAGCTTCGCTACGCCGTTGATCACGATGACGTTCGTATTCTCAACGTCACGTTTCGTGAAGTTGTAGGCAGGGACAGCCACATTGCGGTCAAAGGTCAACCTGTGGTAGATGTCGTCACAGACCAGATAGATTCCCTTGCGCTCACAGAAATCCACCAGCTTCTCGATCAACTCCGGCGGGTAGATCGCACCGGAGGGATTGTTCGGGCTGTTGACGATGATCGCCCGCGTGTACGATGTGACCGATCTCTCGATATCTTCGAAGCGCGGCGTGAACGTCCCATCTTCGGGCGTGACAATGACCGGGACGCCGTAGCACATCTTGATGATCTCCGGGTACGAGACCCAGTACGGAGCCAGCACGATCACTTCATCCTGCGGGTTCAGGATGGAGAAGAAAATATTGAACAGCGACTGCTTCGCCCCGTTGGTGACGATCACGTTCTCCGGCGCGGCGAGGCGGTTGTAATTGTCCTCCGTGTAACGGATGATGGCTTTCTTCAGCGCGAGCGTGCCATCCGCGGGCGTGTACTTCACCTCCCCGCTGGTCAGCTTTGCGGCGGACGAGAGAATGGCATTGATCGGCGTCTTGTTCTTCGGCTCGCCAATCCCCAGATGGATCACGGGTTCGCCGCGCTCGCGCAGGATGCGCGCTTCCTCATTCAACGCCAGGGTCGGCGACTCGGCAATTTCACTTGCCAGTTTGCTAAGTTTCATGATACTCCTTGATATACAAAGATTTCGGAAGTCTGATTACTGATGGTACGCACCGTCCCGCAGGTTTCCCGGCAAAACGCGGTTGATTCATTCCAACCTGTCCTGTCCCGTCCAGGCCAGGACGGGGCGGGATATTCTGCGCTGAGGTGATGGAGTCTTCAAAAAGACCTCCGAAATCTGGTACTGAAAATAAAAACTGGTCAGGAGCTATTCCTGACCAGATACACTTCCATAACCGCAAAGAAAGCGGCGCTGACAACTTGATTGTCAGACAAGGCCATCATGTCGTCATTATACTACACCGGCACAACCGTCTCTTTCGTCTCGATCACCTCCGCCTGGGACTTCCCCGCCGAGAGTTCCCGCAGGTCATTTTGAAGCGAATCATAATTTTCCACCGGCACTTGCAGGGTCATCGTAATATCCGCCGCGAAATCCTCGCCGAGAATCTCCCCGCGCTGACGGTTCACCACCAATCGCACGCGCTCCAGCAGGTTGTACGGGATCGCAACCATCATCACATGCACAGGGACTCTCCGCCCGCGCCCCACCGCGTTGACCACCATCTGCGCCGACTCGGTGTACGCCTTCACCAACCCACCCGTTCCCAGCAGGGTACCGCCAAAATAGCGGGTGATCACCAACGCCGCATCGCCCAGCCCACTGCCGCGTAGGACGGCCAGGGCAGGCTTGCCCGCCGTGCCGGAGGGTTCGCCGTCGTCCGAGAAATACTCGGTCACCGTATTTCCCCCGCCGATAATATAAACCGGGACATTATGCGTCGCATCCGCAAACTCGCTTTTGATGCGCGCGCTGAACGCCCGCGCCTCGTCCGTGCTGAAGGCGGGGGCAAGCGTGGCAATAAACCGCGAATTCACCACCACATGCTCGCGGCGGATTTCGCTCAATGGAATGGAATAAGGCTTTGACACGGAGTGAATTGTAACGGAGGACGGCAAGGCGGCGAAATTCTAGTATACTGCCCCCTTATGAAAAATTTTGATATCGCACATCAGCGCCTCCTCAATCAAAAACTTGTCAATACAACATTCACAAGACCAGAAGACGTCGTGGGATGGCTTGGCGCGGTTCAAGCACAGGATTATGCGGGAGCAAAATGGGCGATCGGGCAACGGACAAAAGACGCGACCGATGCCGCGATTGAACAGGCCTTTACAAACGGTTCGATTCTCCGCTCTCACCTGCTGAGGCCGACCTGGCATTTTGTCACCCCCGCAGATATCCGCTGGATCATTCAACTCACCGCGCCGCGCGTCCATGCGGCGAATGCCTATTACTATCGCAAAACTGGCTTGGACGCGTCCACTGTCAAACGCAGTAATTCCGCAATGGCCAAAGCCTTGCGAGGAGGGAATCAACTCACGCGGACGGAGATCGCGTCTGCGCTGGAGAAGGCTGGTATCACCACGGATGGCGAGTTGCGCATGAGCTACATCATGATGCGCGCCGAACTGGACGGGATCATCTGTAGCGGTCCGCGGCGGGGAAAGCAATTTACCTATGCCCTGTTGGAGGAACGCGTGCCTCAGGTCAAAGCACTGAAACGCGACGAAGCATTGGCCGGGCTTGTCACCCGGTATTTCCCAAGCCGCGGTCCCGCAACCTTGCAGGATCTTATATGGTGGTCAGGGCTGACAATGACAGATGCCAAACGCGGTATTGAAATGGTCAAATCCCGGTTTTTGCATGAAGTCATAGGAGACCAGACTTATTGGTTTGCCGAGTCTGCGTCACCCGCAAAAGAGGTCTTCCCCACTGCCTACCTCCTGCCCAATTACGACGAATATTTTATTGGATTTAAAGACCGTAGTGCAATCGGAGAAGTGGTGAGACGTTCCAACCTGGACGAGAATGATCCCGCCTTCATTGCTTACGTCGTCATCATTGACGGTCAAATTGTCGGCGGCTGGAAGCGAACCCTGAAAAAGGATGCGGTTATCGTCGAATTGAACCTCATAACAAATTTGACAAAAGCCGAACAACAGGCCGTCGCTGACGCGGCAGGTCGATACGGCGCTTTTCTTGGTTTGCCGGTTGAGTTGACCTAACGTCACTATCCCCTTGATGGGGGAGGGGGACAAAAATTGTTGATGGATATAATTCAGCCCAATAACAGGACCCCTTTTCCGTCGTTAAATAGATAAGAGGTGTCTCATGAATAATCTTCTGGAGCTCGAAAAAATCCATTTTGCCTATGACCAAGAGGCAATTTGTGTGTTTCCAAATGATGTTGATGAACTGGAACAGGCCATTCTTCTTATGGGGATCAAGGATCATCCCGTAATTGTCCTGATCGGCGGACATATCCTTCCAGAGCATGATGCCGTTCACCGGCGGGCCATCGAAATCATCGCCAAAACTGCGGAGGAAATGGACGCGGTGATTATCTGCGGCGGCACAGACGTTGGGGTCATGTCCGCCATTGGTCAGGAGCGTGGACGTGAGCAATATCAATTCCCATTGATAGGCATTGCGCCGGAAGATCTCGTTACCTGGCCGGGGGCCGCAAAGGATAGTCATCCCCTGGCTTCGTCGGTCGACGACAGGGTGCCGCTGGAACCGCACCATTCGCACTTTATCCTCATCCCCGGCAATGAGTTCGGTGACGAATCTTCGTGGATAGTGCACGCCGCATCATTCATTTCAAAAGACAGGCATAAATCCGTGACCATCCTCGCCAATGGCGGGGCCGTCTCCCAAAAGGACATTGAACTTGGCCTGCTCGCAGACCGGCCGCTCATCGTCCTGAAAGGTACGGGCCGCCTGGCCGATGAGATCGCACACCGCCCCAAAAAGAACAATCTGGTGAAGGTCGTGCAAGCCAATAACAAACGGATGCTCACAGCGACCATCAATTCCCTGCTTTGGTGAGCAGAACCCAAAAGCAGGCGCTTACAAATCTCCCGCCCCAAACAGAGCGTTTTTTCTTTATAATTACGGCGTGAACAAATTCATTGCTTTTCTGCGCGCCATTAACGTCGGCGGACACAAGAGCGTCAAAATGGAAGACTTGAGGCAAATTTTCGAGTCTTTTGGTTTGGCGAACGTACAGACTTACATCCAAAGCGGAAATGTCATTTTTGACTGGAAAGATAACGACGCCGCTCAACCGGACAAGCTCGAAGACCAACTGGAGAAAGAATTGGGATACAAGGTTGATATCTTCCTGAGAACGCTGAAGGAGGTAACAGCCATCGCGAACCAAAAACTGTACGAACCAAAAGACAATGAGACCCTGCACATCGTTTTCCTGAATGAGCCTCCCGGCAAAAAACTGCAGCGGGCCCTCATGGCCTTCAACAGCGAAGCAGACGATTTTACGGTCAAAGGCCGGGAAGTTTACAACCTGCGCCGCGATCGGGAGAAATCCGTTTTCTCGAATAACTTTGTCGAGAAGATACTTAAAGTCCCTGCCACCACCCGCAACCTTACGACCATTCGCAAGATTGTTGAAAAATTCAAATAAGCGGAAATCGCACACCGGATAATCAGTCCAATGTCAACCATAAAACGCCTGACCACCGAAGAACTCACCGCCGGGCTTGAATACATCCGCCGGTCCCCAAAGGACAATGGAATGCTGGAGTTGATCGCGCGCCGGCCCGAGGTCGGGGAGCGCGAAGCGTTGAAGGGTTGGTCGGCGATAATTGGCGTACGCGCGGCAGTTCACGCATGCCAGATGGATCGGCTCATCCCGAGATGCAAATCAACGTCATGAACTCACGCGTCATTGCCTTGATCGCACAGGCCAAGGACCGCTGGCAGCTTGCAGGAGACCAACTCTACATCGACCTGGACTTGAGCGCCGAAAATCTTCCTGCAGGCACGCGCCTCGCCCTCGGCTCCGCGATCATCGAAGCCACCGCACAGCCTCACACCGGTTGCAAAAAATTTGTCACACGCTTCGGCGCGGATGCGATGAATTTCGTCAATTCCGAAGTGGGAAGAAAACTTCGTCTACGCGGGATCAACGCAAAGGTGATTCAAGCCGGGCTGATCCACGCTGGAGACGTTGTGAAAAAACTGTGAAGACCGGGTTCCTGCAAATCCCATAAATAACCCCAAGGTCCTGCCCCCAAACGAGCGTTTTTTCTTTATAATGAGAGTATGCCCGTAGAACGGGCATCACTATTTTTTGCAGAAGGTGTGGTATGCGTATCGCCTTGATATCGGATATTCACGGAAATAAAGTCGCGCTGGACGCTGTGCTTGCGGATATCCGCGCCCAAAACATAGACTCGCTCGTCTGTCTCGGAGATGTCGCCACACTCGGCCCGCAACCCGTCGAAGTATTGCGTATGCTCAAGAGACTCGATTGCGTTTTTATTCTTGGCAATCACGACTCTTCAATACTGGAACCGGTGAAAGCGCTCGAGTACAAGATCGCCCCGTTCCTCATTCCCACTTTTGAATGGTGCCTCCCCAAACTCTCAGAAGACGACTTCGAATTCCTGCATTCATTCACACCCACGTATCGCCTTGCCCTCGGAAACGGCGACGAGATGTTCTGTTATCACGGTTCCCCAAAATCGAACATCGACAACATCTTCTCCGAAACGCCCCCAAATGAAGTGGACAAATTCCTGAATGGTCATACAGCCAAGGTTATGGCAGGCGGCCACACCCACATTCAAATGCTCCGGCAGCACAACGGCAGGATGATCATCAATCCGGGAAGCGTGGGCAACGTTTTTCTCGCCCCGCCAAAATTGGATACCCAGCCAACCCTTCTACCCTGGGCCGAATACGCAATCGTCAACTGGCAGGACGGGCAGGTCAGCGCCGAGTTCAAACGTGTCGCATACAATATCGAACGCCTCTATCAAACCATCAGGGACAGCAGTATTCCGCTAAAGGATTGGCTCCTCACCCAATTCAAATGGCCGATTTAAAACTGGAAGACAAGCCCGACGGACGGCCTCCGCGCAAATTATTTCGACGTCCCTGCAACTGATTCGCCCAAACCAAATTGCCTCGCCTCCACCCGGGCCTCGAACTTGCTCCCGTTAAATCGGCATCGCTCGCTCCGATAAAATGAATTGGGACTTACGCACAATGATTTTTCTCCACGAATTCGCGGACAGCCTTTTGAGTTTTGCGTAAGTTCAGTTAATATCACCTCTGCCGCCAGCAATGCATCCCAACCCCGAAGGGGGCATAGGATGATTTCTCATTACCCATCATCAAAAACCGAAAGGACTCACACACATGAAAACCATCGGTCTCCTGGGCGGAATGAGTTGGGAAAGCACCGAACTCTATTACCGCAAAATCAACGAGGGGATCAAAAAACGGCTCGGCGGATTACACTCCGCCAGGATCGCCATGTACAGCGTGGACTTTCACGAGATCGAAGAATTGCAACGCATTGGCAAATGGGATCATGCCGGGGAAATCCTCGCCGAAGCCGCCGCACGCATCCAATCCGCGGGCGCTGACTTTCTCGTTATTTGCACCAACACCATGCACAAATCCATTCCCATCATCGAAAAGAAGATCAGCATCCCTATCCTGCACATCGCAGATGCCACCGCACAGCAAATCCAGGCCAGGGGACTCAAAACGATTGGCTTGCTCGGCACCAACTTCACCATGGAACAGGACTTTTACAAAGGCCGCCTCACCGAAAACCACGGCCTGAATGTCATCATTCCAAATGAAGCAGACCGTCAAATCGTCCACCATGCCATCTATGACGAGCTATGCCTGGGCATCGTCAAAGACGACTCGCGCCGTGAATACCTCCGCATCATGAAGCAAATGCAAGCCGACGGCGCGCAGGCGATCATCGAAGGCTGCACCGAGATCGTCATGCTCGTCAAACAGGAACACACCGACATCCCATTATTCGACACCACCGCCATCCACGCCGAAGCGGCAGTTGAAATGGCACTGGCATAAAAACGGAAAATCGTCCCAATAACGGACGATTTTCTTTATAATCCACTGTATGAATGTCTCCGATAGAATCGTCTCGACAATGGAGTTGAAACGCAACACAGGCGACCGCGGCACACGAATGTGGATCGCTTACAATGGACTGGTCTACGACGTGACCGATTGCCCAAAATGGCGCACGAGACTGCACGAACAACTGCATTTCGCAGGCCAGGACTTGACTTCTGAACTGCCCGATGCGCCGCACATGATCGAGGTCTTTAAACATGGCTGTGTGAAAATAATTGGAAAGCTTGAAAGTGAAGGCTAATTCTTTGATATCAAAGGTCTCGACCCCGTGCAAATTCGTCACCCTCTGCGGACGAATTTTCCGCGAGACCGACCCCGCATATTTCCCCCGCGCCAGGCACCGCGGAAGGACGATATACTTCTGCACAGAAACCTGCCTCGACGCGTTCCTGTCGGACCCGGATGCTTTTTACAAAACACACCGAAACTCGGAGAAGGGCAAAGACCATGTGGAAATCAGGTGATGTTGTTACCTTGCGCGGCATTTATAACCGGCGCGCCTGGTATGTTCAATCAGCAGTTGTGGTTCAGGATAGGCCCGAAGAAGTTGCGCTTGCAATCCTGCCCGGCGCGGAATGTTTCGCTCCTGAAGGTTATATCAACGGAAAACACGGAGCAAAACGGGGATGGGACCGCTGGGATGATTACGTGAACGACAACTGGAAAATGCAAAGATACAATTGGCACACCAATCGCCTGCTGATCCTGCTTGAACCTGAAAAGTATTACGCCAGCATCTATTTTTGGCAGGACGATGTCAACGAGTTCCTGTGTTACTACATCAATTTTCAACTTCCATTTCGGCGAAGCGCGATCGGGTTCGACACACTCGACCTGGAATTGGACATTATCGTCGAACCGTCACACGAATGGCGCTGGAAGGATTTGGACGACTACCAAAGAGGAATTGACCGCGGCATCATCCTGAAAGAATGGACGAACGAGATAGACTGCGCCAAACAGGAAATCTTCGAGAAACTTGCAAAGCGGCAATATCCGCTGGATGGTAAATGGCTGAATTGGAAACCAGACCCAAGCTGGCCGACGCCAAAATTACCTGAGAGTTGGAACGAGGTTTAACTTAATGGTTGGAGCAACTATGATCACCCCTCAAAAATCAATCCACTATGACCGGTACGAATTCAAGAAGTGGGAGCCGGTCAATGCGGAAACAATTGTGGAAACACCTGTCTCGCTCACCGTCAACGGTGAAGTCTGGCTGACGTTCATGTGTACGCCCGTGGATCTCGAAGCGATGGCTTTGGGATTCCTGTACAACGAAGGCATCCTCGAAAGCATGGACGAAGTCGAAAACGTTCACATCTGCGAACATGGCGATAACGTGGACGTGTGGCTGGATCACGCCGCGGAACAGCCCAAATCCTGGCGGCGGACATCGGGTTGCACAGGCGGCATCACCGCGGTGGATCTGCTGTCGAGGCCGGATGTTTCGTTTAACGGGAGCGGGCCCAAGGTCCAGCCTGAAGCGATTATGAATTTGGTCGAGCAGTTGTTCGAAGCCCAGTCCTTGTATCGCGAGACCGGCGGAGTCCACACGTCTGCATTAAGCAATGGGGAAAAAATCCTGCTCATGGCCGAGGACATCGGGCGGCACAACACGCTCGATAAAATCGCCGGCCTGTGCCTGATGAAAAACATCTGGCCGGAAACCCGCATCCTGATCACCACCGGGCGCATCAGCTCGGAAATGCTGCAAAAGGCCGCGCGCATACAAGCCCCCATTTTGATCTCGCGCACATCGCCGAGTTCGCTTTCGATTGAGATGGCGGAACGATATGGAGTTACGTTGATTGGGTACGCGAGGAAACACAGGTTCAACGTGTATTCAAATTCGTACCGCGTTGGACTTTAATCAAGGGCCTTTTGTGCTATACTGATTGTGAAAAATGTCACGATTATTAATGACAATCTTCCCGTCAATGGATGAGTAAAGGAACTTACCCTTACCGGGTAAAAAGAGAATAATGGTGGTAACGGCGAAGCCATTCCTTTGCAAGCGTGAGGAACCATGACCAACAAGAAGATCAAATACAACCCCATTTCCCCCGAAGTCCTTGAAATAGCAGAAGAGCATCACCACACTTCCGAAGCCGTGCTGGAAGTCTTGAAAGAGTTACAAGACAGGCACGGCGTTCTTTCGCGCGAAACCATCACGGACACGGCGCGCGCGCTCGACCTGCCCGCCAACCGCGCCTTCGGCATGGCGACGTTCTATTCCATGCTCTCGCTTGAGGAACGCCGGAACATCCTGCGCGTCTGCGACGGCCCGGTCTGCTGGCTCAAAAAAGCAGGCGTAGCTGACTGGAAGGAAAAAGCCGCACCAGGCTGGACCGTTGAACGGACCTCGTGCCTCGGGCTTTGTGACCACGCCCCGGCAGTTCTCGTTAATGACGAGCAGGCAGGCCCCGTCACCACGGACGAGGCGCAAAAAGTCTGTGAAGGCTGGCGCGGCGTGCCAACGGAATATTCGCAGGTTCGCAAAGGCGAGACGCGCGTGATGACCGCGCTGATCGGAAAGATCGATCCAGACTCGATTGAGGACGCGCTGGCCAATGGCGTATATGATGGGCTAAAGTCCGCGCTACAAAAAACGCCACAACAAGTCTACGAAGAAGTGGAAGCCTCCGGCCTGCAGGGACGCGGCGGGGCGGGCTTCCCGGTTGGCCGCAAATGGAAATTCGTGGCCTCCGAAAAACGGACGCCGCGTTACATCGTTTGCAACGCGGATGAATCGGAGCCGCTCATCTTCAAAGACCGCGTGCTGATTGACACGAATCCGCACCAATTGCTGGAGGGCATCACCATCGGCGGCTATGCCTGCGGCGCGTCCGATGCGTGGATTTACATCCGCGGCGAATACGAGTATCAGGCCCGCCGCCTCGAAAGAGCGATTGAGCAGGTGGAAGCCAAAAACCTGCTGGGCAAAAATATTCTCGGCACGAGCTTCTCTTTCAATATCCACGTCCATCGCGGCGCGGGCGCGTACATCTGCGGCGAAGAGACTGCCTTGCTCGAATCACTCGAAGGCAAACGCGGCGAACCGCGCTTGAGGCCGCCCTATCCCCCAACCTACGGCTTCCGCGGACAACCCACCGCGGTGAACAACGTCGAATCGTTTTGCGCGGTCCCGCACATCGTCAAGAACGGTGCGGAATGGTGGCGAAATCTCACCGATGACCCGACGCCCGGGACCAAAGTCTACATGATCCTTGGGCAGGTGAATAAACCCGGTTTGTTCGAAGCGCCGTTCGGCCTGACCCTGCGGCAGGTCATCGAAGAATTCGGCGGCGGGATGATCCCCGGTTCCACGTTCAACTTCGCATTGTGCGGCGGCGCGGCAGGGACCATCGTCCCGCCCGCGTTGATGGACTCGCACATTGACTACAGCTCCGGGCCGCTCAAAGGCGTGACGCGCGATATCAAAGCCATGGAGAAACGCTGGACGCAGGTCATTTCGATGGGCGCGGGAGCGTTCCTGATCTGCGATCAAAATGTTTCGCCGGTCGCGTTCCTGCGGGAGTTGTTGCACTTCTTCGCGGCCGAGTCCTGCGGCAAATGCACGCCCTGCCGCGTAGGCACATGGCATTCGCTTGAAATCCTGGATCGCATGGCTGAGGGCAAAGGCGTGAAAGGCGACACCGAAGAACTCAAGATGCTTGCCGCGCTCATGCAAGACTCGTCTTTCTGTGGTTTGGGACAGTCGGTGGCAATCCCGATGAAGTCTGCGCTCGCACACTTTGGCGCGGAGTTTGCCAAAGCTGAAACGGCTGAAGCTTTACCCGTCCTGAGGTAACCATGACCATTAATATCATCATCAATGGAAAGAAAATCGAAGCCCAGGCTGGTCAAACCATCCTGCAGGCCGCGAAAGAGCATGACCTTCACATTCCCACGCTGTGTTATCACAAGGACCTATCCCCCACTGGCAACTGCCGCATGTGTGTGGTCGAAGTCAAAGGCGGACGTTTCCTTCAAGCCGCGTGCGTGACTCCTGTGTGGGAAGGCATGGACATCCAGACCGACAGCGAGAAGGTTGTCAAAGACCGCAGGCTGACCCTGCAGTTGATGCTCGCCAATCACACCGCCAATTGCGCCTGTTGCGACGTGAGCAACGAATGCGAATTGCAGGAATTGGTCTACGAATATCAGGCCGAGACTCCCGCCTGGGGAACCAAAGGCACGCGCTACAAAGTGGACAGCGACCCGAACCCCTTCATCCACGTGGACATGAATAAGTGCATCCTGTGCCGCCGCTGCGTGCAGGCCTGCGCGGAGATTCAAGTGCGGGATGTGTGGGGCGTGGCTTATCGCGGTTTCCAGGAACAAATCGTGGCAGGCGCGGGGACGACCCTGCTCGAAGCGCGGTGCGAATCCTGCGGCCAGTGTGTGGCATACTGCCCCACCGGGGCTTTGTCCACCAAGATTAATTACGGGCAGGGAATGGCACGCGCGCACCAGGTGACTAAAGTCACCACTACGTGTTCGTACTGTGGCGTCGGCTGCCAGTTTGATTTGGTCGTCAAACGCGGCAAGGTGATCGGCGTGGCATCCAACCCGAATTCCCCGGTCAACGGGATGGCATTGTGCGTCAAAGGACGTTTCGGCTATGATTACATCCATCACCCCGACAGGCTGACAAAACCAAAGGTCCGCCGCTATCTTCTCGAAGGCGGCGAGAAACTAAAAACCAATCGCAAATCTGAAATCGCAAATCCAAAATTGGAATGGGTTGAAACCGACTGGGATACCGCGCTCAACATCACGGCCAAAAAGCTGGGCGAAGCGCGCGATTATTTCGGCTCGGACAGCATCGGCATTCTCACTTCGGCGAAATGCCTGAACGAAGAAAACTACCTCATGAACAAACTGGCGCGGCAGGTCATAGGGACGAACAACATTGACCACTGCGCCCGTCTCTGACACTCCAGCACGGTGGCCGGTCTGGCCGCCTCCTTCGGTTCGGGCGCGATGTCCAACAGCATGGACGATGTCGCCAAAAATGCAAAAGCCTTTTTCATCATCGGTTCGAATACAACCGAACAACATCCTGTTTTCGGCACAATGCTGAGACGCGCGGTGCGGTTCCGCGGCGCGAAGCTCGTCGTCGCTGACCCGCGCAAGATCGACATCACCGAATTTGCCACGCTTCACCTGCGCCAAAAACCCGGCACAGACATTGCGCTGATCAACGGCTTGATGTACATCATCCTTGAAAAAGATTGGGCAGACAAGCAGTTCATCGAAGAGCGCACCGAGGGCCTTGAAGAATTCAAAGCCACGGTCATGCAATATCCGCCGACATTGGTGAGTGAGATCACAGGCGTTCCCGTCAGCCAGCTTTATGAGGCGGCGGAGATCATCGCGCGGAACAAACCCACTGCGGTCATCTGGGCGATGGGCATTACGCAGCACATTTCCGGCGTTCGCAACGTGATGGATCTCGCCAATCTCCAGATGCTTCTCGGCAACATGGGCGTGCCCGGCGGCGGCGTCAACCCACTGCGCGGACAGAACAACGTCCAGGGCGCGTGTGACATGGGCGGCCTGCCGAACGTCTATCCATCCTACCAGCCTGTGACAAGCGAAGAGGCGCGCAAAAAATTCGATGATGCCTGGGGCCTGACCAGCAGCACTAAAGTGGGATTAACCGCCACCGAGATTATCCCCGGCATTCTCGAAGACAAGATCCACGCGCTGTACATTCTGGGCGAAGACCCGGTCATGTCCGACCCGGACACGCATCACATCCGCAAATGCCTCGAAGCGATTGACTTCCTCGTCTTGCAGGAAATCTTCCCCTCTGAAACCGCGGCCTACGCGGACGTCCTGCTCCCCGGCGTTTCGTTCGCCGAGAAGACCGGGACGTTCACGAATACCGAGCGACGCGTGCAAATGGTTCACAAAGCGATTGAGCCGCTCGGAGACTCGCGTCCCGATTGGTGGATCACTGCTGAGGTGGCGAAGCGCGTATTAATCGGGACCAATAACCGGGTCCCGCGTGAAGCGCCTTTTTCAGGCTGGGAGTATCGCGACACGAACGAGATCATGTCCGAGATCAACGCGGTCACTCCGTCCTACGGGGGAATCACACATCAGCGGCTCGAAAAGGGCGAGCGGCTGCAATGGCCGTGCCCATCCGCCGATCATCCCGGCACGCCGGTTTTGCACACCAAACAGTTCACGCGCGGCAAAGGAAAGTTCGCGCCGATTGACCACGTGCCGCCCGCCGAAGAACCGACCGACGATTACCCGATGGTGCTCAGCACGGGACGCGTGTTGTATCACTGGCACGGCGGACAGATGACGCGCCGCGCGAAGGGACTCATGGAAGTGTACGGCGAAGCGCTGGTGGAATTGAGCCCGAACGATGCCGAGAAGTTGGGCGTAAATGGCAAGGGCATTGTGCGCGTGACTTCGCGGCGCGGAAGCATCGAAGCACAAGCCTGGGTCACAGACCGCGTGCCGCCCGGCATGGTCTATGCCAACTTCCATTTCCCTGAAGCATCGGCAAACGAATTGACTCTCGCCGCGCTCGACCCTGTTTCAAAGATACCGGAATATAAGGTGGCGGCGGTGAAGGTGGAATTAGTTGGGTAGTTGGATGGTTGGATAGTTTAGATAGTTCAGTAATGGCAGACCTCCGAGTTCTTCGAGAACTCGGAGGTCTTTCAGCCTGGAAATAATTCTGCAACCCGTTTATTACACTTCTGTAGATACGCAATCTGCTTTTTTTTTGTTTATAATCGTCCCACCGGCGATAAGCTGGAAATAAAATCACAGGAGTATGCGCAATGAAGTTCCTACGTTTTCTCGGCAACGAGATATTGCTCGGCACGATGATCGCCGTCCTGAGCGTTTTCACCGCAGTTGCAAGCTATCAAGGTTCCATGGCTGATTCGGATCAAAACAAATCTGAACTCGAGGGGATGCAGCTTTTGAACGACGGCAACGCCGAATATCTCACCGCCAACCAGCAGGTCAGCCAGGATTACACCTATTTTGACAACTGGTACTTGAACCAGGACGAACGCCCCGATATCGCCGAATACTATCAAAACGATTTCTCCGAATCCTTGCAGGCCGCAATCGAGCGCGATCCCGATGCAGTGTGGGACGATCAATACTACGAAGAGATGTACGCCATCTCGACTGACCTGTTCGATCAATCTGAGGCCGCCTTCAGCAAGGGCGCCGAATGGGATGAACGCGGCGATGCCTTACAAGGGGTCATGCTCATTCTGGCGCTGGCGCTGGCCTTCGCGGCGTGGGCATCCCTGATGAAGGATGAAAGCAACATGCGTATCCTGTTTGCGCTCTTCTCCGTCATAATGTTCGTTTGGGGTGTCATCGCATTTCTCAACGTACCGGTGGTCGCAGGGTAGGATCAAGCCATAGAAAACAGGACCAGTTCAAACGTCCGGCTACGAAGCGCCCGACAAAATTGGCAACAGACCCGCCGCGCGGCGGGTCTGTTTGTTGAGTTATAATACGAATATGATGTCCACAAAAACCTATCGTCAAACGATTTTGGACTGGCGCAAGGAACGCAATGAAGGCATTCGCCGTGAAAACGGCTGGCTTGCGCTTGCAGGATTATTCTGGTTGAAGCTCGGAAAGAATCGCGTGGGTTCCGATCCCGCCAACGAAATCCAACTGCCCGATCACACACCGGCCAGCCTCGGTTATCTTGATTACAACGGCAGGTCGGTTACACTGCGTACCACCGGCGGAATCAAAGTGAACGTCAACGATAAGCCTGTGGACTTTGCCATCCTTCAACCGGATATCGCCGAAAACCCAAGCTTTATTACCGTGGATGATGCGCGGCTCGTTGTGATCCAGCGCGGAAACAGACTCGGCGTGCGCATGTGGGATAACCGGCGGGAAGCGCGTCGTTCCTTCCCCGCCCGAACCTGGTTCGACATTGATGAACAGTTTCGCATCCCCGCGCATTACACCCCATACGACCGCCCGAAGATGGCTTTCTTCCCCGATCTTACCGGCGAGAAATCCGAATTTCCCGTGGATGGTTACATCGCATTTAACTTTGGCGGCAACGAATATCAACTGGACGTGATCAAGGAAGACGACGGCAGTTTATTCGTCCGCTTTTGGGACCCGACGAGCGAAACACAGACTTATCCCACCGGGCGTTACATGGTGGTTGACGTGGATGGAAGCGGCAGTGTTACGCTCGATTTCAATTACGCCTATAACCCTCCCTGCGCCTTCACTGATTTTGCCACCTGCGTTTTCGCCCCCGAACAAAACCGGCTCGATTTCAAAGTGACAGCCGGGGAAACCTATGAGGCGCATCACAGCTAATTGAAAACGCTGATTCAAAAAATGAATTCTGCGTTCGACAGCGAAATCAGCGTTCTATTGGTTTAAAGGTGAGACCCACCGCGAAATTGTCTTTCGCGGTGGGTCCTGTTTTAACCAACTCTCGGCGATTGAAGTCTTTTCTGAATGCCTTATCGCACAACGAACTGCGTAAAAAAGTCTGGCACGAAGAATCCGCCGATGCCAAATCCCCATTTCAGTACACAACAGGTAATGAAGATCGCTGCGCCGAGGCCGAGGAGCATGTAATCGCGCGGCGCATAATGCAATTCCTTTAGCCACGTTCGCTGGGAAGTTCCGAACGCGCGCAAGTCCATCGCGTCGATCACCTCCTCGCCTGTGACCGTGGACTGCATCACCACCGGAATGATCAGCGGGGCCAGCCGCCGAATGCGGCCCGCAATGCCGCCTTTCAACTTGTCCATTTCATAGCCGCGGGCGCGCTGGGCATCCATCGTGATCGTCAAATCCCGCGCGAAGGTGGGCAGGAACCGGAAGGCAAGGTCCATCGTGAATGAGACCTTGTCCGATGCGCCCATGCGGCGAAACGCCGTGCCGTAAATATTCGGGTCCATCGTGTACGGGATCGGAATGGCAAGGATCGCCATCGTGATCATGCGCGTCATCTGGTTAAGCGCGAACCATAACTTGGAAACCGTCACCGGGACCATCCAACCCCAGTCGGTTCCGGGAATCACAAACGGGACTTCAAACAAGACAGGCGAAGGAAGGTTGGTCACCGAGGAAGGCCCGCCGCGCCCCGATAAAAGGCCGTTCAACCCAACGATGAAAAACACCAGAATGGAGATATATAACCAGGCGCGTCTCACATCCTTCCACTCGATCCGTGCAAGCAGGTATAGGGTCAGCGAAACGAAAAAGAGCGGAAGGACAATGCGGTAATCCCAAATCTCCGGAATGGTCAATGCAAAGATGATGCAGACCATGAAGATCAGTCTGGTGCGGGGATCCAATCGTTGGACGAAGGTGTTGCGGGGACGGTACTTCCAGGTGACCAACATAATTTAACTAGCGGCCCCTGCGCGCCGCCACCGCGGCAAATGCAATCATCAGGACGGGCAGTAAGATGGCTACCACAACGAGGTTGCCAACGAAGGCCGGAACAAAGTAACCGACCAGCGCCGTGTTGAAGTCAATACCGCCGACGAACATTTCAGTCAGCGACGCAAACAACATGCCGACTGCAATGCCGAGCGTGCCCCAGCCAACGGCTTTCATGATGTCGGCGCGTTCCTTGAAATTGCTGATCGCCGCCATCACCAAACCGGGAACCATGCCCATCAAGCCGTTGCCCAGACTCCAGTTCCAGTAGAAGCCCCAGCCGCTGAGCGCGTCGCCGAGGGTGTTGCCGATGAAACCAGCCAGCAGTCCAACCCACGGGCCATAGGCTACGCCGAAGAAGATCAACACAGCCACTGCCGGGCGGAAGGTGACGTTGCCCGCCGCGGGCAGAGGGAAGATATTCGTTGCCCAGGAAAATACACCGTACAGGGCGGCACCGATGGCGCCGTACACAACCTGACGTGTGCCAAATTCCCAGGTATTCTTGCTTTCGTTCATGGCTTCTCTCCTTTTTCAGACAAAGTTTGGAAAATAAAGCTGACCCTATTTTGATAACCCTGCACGCATCCTCGCGTTACAGGGAAAATCCTACGCAAACGCGGCCAATGCCTCGGCTGGCAAAAACTGTCCGGTACGCGGAAGCAATTCAAGGTTCAGGTGAAGAAGCGACGTGGGGCGGACGCGATACTTGAGCAACAGGTCAACGTCTTTGAGCACTTCCTCCGGCGGACCGTCTGCAACAATGTGCTTATCTCCAAACAACAAAACGCGGTTGGCGTATGTAACAGCCAGGTCAAGATCGTGGGTGATGAATAACGTTGCCGCGAAATTCGCAGAGACAATGGATTGCGAGCCGTTCACGGGCCGGCACAGCGCGTCCATGAAGCGCGTGTAATTGGCAAAATCCTGCCCGGCGGTTGGCTCGTCCATGATCATGATCTTCGATTGCATCGCCAGCACCGCCGCAATGGTCGTGCGTTTCTGCTGGCCGAACGAAAGTCCGAGCGGCGGATATTCTTCCAGGCCGCTCAAATTCACAGTGGATACACTTTCGGCCACAGCCTTCTCGATCACGGCCTGCTCGTAGTGCAGATTTTTCGGGCCAAACTCCAGTTCTTCGCGAACCGTCGGCGCATACAGCATGTGTGTGGGGCTTTGAAAAACATAACCGAGCGTGCGCGCAATTTGAGCCACGCTGATCTTGCGCGTATCGTGTCCCTCGACCAGCACATGCCCGCGCGTCGGCTTGAGCAGGCCAATCGCATGTTTGACGAGCGTGGACTTCCCCGCCCCATTCGGGCCCAGTATCGCGATCAGATCGCCGCGCCGAATCTCCAAATCGACATTTTGCAGGATCAGCGGACTCTCATCGTTGTAACGGAAATCCACATCATCAAAGACGACAAGCGCCTCGCCTCTTTCCCGGGCCTCTGGTCTGCTAACCGCTTTGACGGTTTCATCCGCCGCCTTGACCCGATCCACCACCCACTGCGCCGGGAGTTTCACCTGGTGATGATCAATCTCCTTCGGCAAATCGTGAATGGGCCCGAGATACTTCACGTGTCCATCTTCCATATAAAGCAGGCGATCCGGTTTTGCAGAAATGGCATCTTCCACGCGATGCTCAATCAACACGACCGTTTTCCCCTCATCTGCAAGACTGCGAAACACATCAAGCGCCTCGTACGCGGAAGCGGGATCGAGCGAGGCAAGCGGCTCATCCAGCAACAGAATGGACGGGTTCATCGTCAACACACCGGCGAGGGCAACCTTTTGCTTTTCACCGCCGGAAAGATTGAACGTCTCGCGGTCGCGCAGGTATTCGATGTTTAGACGCTTCATCGCTTTTTCGACGCGCGCCAAAATCTCATCGCGCGGCAAACCGAGATTCTCCGGCCCGAACGCAATTTCATTGTAGACATTGCTGGCAACGATCTGTCGTTCCGGGTCTTGCAGGAGGGTACCCACCACCTGCGCCACCTCGGCGATCTGCATTTCCGCAACATCTTTGCCGTGCAGTAAAACCCGTCCCTGGCGTTTGCCGCCGTAACTGCGCGGGATCAGTCCGTTGATGCAGCGCGCAAGTGTGGTCTTGCCGCATCCGCTGGAACCGGCGATTAAAAGCATCTCGCCCGGCTCGAGATCGAATGAAATAGCTTCAATCGCCAATTCCGGGCGTGTGCGATATTGGAATGTAAGGTTTTCTATAACGAGGGGAGAATTAGGCATCGGCACTATTTTACTCTAAAAATATGAGCGTCCTCCGTCCTGCCTGCACCGCCGTTCGCTGCGCGAAGACGCAGTGCGCAGGCACAGGTGAGCGGAGTGAGGAGCGATAGCGACGAACGCAGTCGAAGGAGGCGGTTTCATGCAAAGTTTATGTTTCCAGATCACCTGCACTTCGACTGCATTCGGACGAAGAACACGTCCTCATTCCGCTCAGCGCGGAGGAAGTATTACTTCAACCTCATCCCCCACCTTCGCGCCCAATTTCTCCGCCGCGCTTCCGTTGACCACGGCAATCTCGATGTAATCTTCGCTATCCACGACGGCGACAAGGTCACCGGGTCGTTTGTGGCCGTAGGACTCAACTATCCCGTTCACTTGTGCTCCTCGGAGGCGAAGCAGGATATCGGTCCGGCCTTGAAGCGCAGAGAATGGCAGATCGGTGGTGAGATTGCCGAAGGTGTCAATCATGGTCAAGTGCGCGATCCAGCCGGTTGACGTTTTCTGCGGTCGAGTCAATTGAATGCGGACTGGGTCGGAGAACGGCGTGCCCATTTCGTTCAACGCGACGCCGTTCGCAAGGTGGGCCGCGGCGGGCACAAAGATGTCGCGCCCATGAAACGTGCGGCTGACTTTGGGCAGATGGAATTTGGGATTTTCGAGGTGGACGAACTCGATTTCCTGGTTCTCGCGCCCGGCATCTTCGAGGATGGGCGTGAGCAGACCATTATCCGGCCCGACGAAGAAATGAGCGCCGATGCGCGCGGCCAGCGGACGCCGCATCGTTCCCACACCGGGATCAACCACGTAGACATGCACCGCGCCTTCGGGGAAGAACGAATAAGCGCGCCACAGGGCAAACGCACCTTCGCGAATATCCTGCGGCGCGATGAGGTGACTGATGTCAACGATCTTCGCTTCGGGAGCGATTTTATAGATGACACCTTTCATGACGCCCACAAATCCATTGCGAAGACCAAAGTCAGTGGTGAGGGAAATGGTGGTCATTGATTACTGCCGGGTGATTCCGTTTTTATCCTTGAGCGCTTCGATGCGCCGCGCAAGGTAGGGTGAGAAATAGCCGTCGTATTTTTTCCATAGCTCCGGGTTCTTCCAATCATCACCGCCGACATGGCCGCGGCATGACTTTGCACCACAGTTGCAATTGAACTCGTCGTAGGGTGTGCCGTCGCACATGGCGTAATCGAAATTGAGTTCTTCGCCTGCTTCGATATCGCGCATGGCCCTGAGACCGATCTGCCCGCTAAAACCGACGTTCGGTTCGCAGGAATGATTGAAGCAATCGGCGGGTTCAAGCGGTTCCGGCGTTTGGAGATACAGGGCCTCGTCAATTTGCAGGACGCGCTGGTTGAAATTGCTCATGCTTGGGTCAAGCTCATCCTCCGCGACCACGCGCCCGCCCCACAGACAAACCAACTCGCCTTTGCGTATTCTTTCGGCGGCGAAGACTCCGCACCCGCCCTTTTCATCGTACGCTCCCGATTTGCACTTCGGGTTCAAATAGGAGAAATACTTGCCGGCCATTCTTTCCTTTCTATTTGGAAGACAACGACTCCGTATCAGTTTTTTTCGTAAGCAATTCCGCCGCCTCACCGGAATTTCGGGGGCGGCGGAATTGTATCGGATTAAGCTGAAAAGTCAATTATCAGAATCTGACCTTCGGACATAAGTTCGAACATCGCTTAGCTCGAATTTTTTAGCCACGGATTAACCCAAGTTACCGCTTTGCCAATCGGCTAAAAATGGCTTTCTCGCATTAGACGGGATTGCATCACGAAGAACCAGTTCTTTGCCGCGGATTACACCCTGGTCTATCCGCCAGGACAGGCTAATTCACACGGATTTTTTGAATCAAATTCGCGAAAATTCGCGTAATTCGCGGCTACATCATTTATCAGAATCCGATGAGTGAGCGGTAAGCTGTTGAGCGAACAGGATGGGCAACGCGGTCAACAGGACAACCAGCATGGCGGTCACATTTGTGATGGGACGGTTCCGCGGCTTGAGCATCTGGCTGAAGATCCAGATCGGCAAAGTCTGCTGGTTGCCTGCGGTAAAGGTGGTCACGATGACTTCGTCGAAGGAGAGCGAGAAGGCCAGGATCGCGCCTGCCAGCAATGCCGTGCCGATATTTGGCAGGACGATATGCCAAAACGTTTGAAACGAATTCGCGCCCAAATCCATGGAGGCTTCGACCTGCGAACCGGCTGTCCGCCTGAAGCGGGCGAGGACATTGTTGTAGACGACGACCACGCAAAATGTGGCGTGACCAATCACAATGGTCCAGAAGGAGAACGGGATTTTCATCAGGCTGATGGCCGAACGCATGGCAATTCCGGTGACAATGCCCGGCAGGGCAAGCGGGAGCACCAGCATGAACGAGATCGATTCCTTGCCAAAGAAGTCATAGCGGTAGACCGCCGAGGCGGCCAATGTGCCAAGAATGAGGGCGGCCGCGGTGGCAAGAAAGGCCACGCGCAGGGTCAAAAAGAGGGCGTCCTGCATGGCAGGGTTGGCAATGGCTTGCGGAATCCATTTGAGGGTCAGGCCTGGCGGCGGGAAAGTGTAGGCCGATTCATCCGTCGTAAAAGAGTAGATGAATATCAACCACAGGGGGATGTGAAGAAAGAGCAGTGTGCCCAACGCGGCCAATTTCAGAAACATCGAAGAACGCTCGCCCGAAGATTGTTTGGAGGGAGTCTTAGAGAGCATCGAAAGCTCCTAACTTGCGGGCAACAAGCAAATAAATCGACATGATGATAATCGGCCCCATGGTAAACGCCGCCGCAAGGGGGATGTTTCCAGACGTACCCTGATACGTCAGCACGGCTTTTCCAATGTAAAAACTTGAATTTCCAAACAAGGACGGGACAATAAAATCGCCCAATGTGAGAGAGAAAGTAAAGATGGAACCGGCGATCACACCCGGAAACGCAAGAGGCAGGATGACCGTTCGGAAAGTTTGCACGGGCGTTGCGCCCAGGTCGCTGGACGCCTCAATCAAGGATTTTGGTACCCGCTCAAGGGCCGTCTGAATCGGAATGATCATATAAGGAAGCCAAATATAAACAAAGACCAGGAAAATTCCCGTCGCCGAAACCGACAGCGACGGCCCGCCCACAACAGGCAGACTCAAATACCAGTTCAACAGCCCGTCCAAATGAACCAGCCTGGCAAACCAGGAAATGATTCCTTCCTGTGCGAGAATCAGTTTCCACGAATAGACACGCACAACGTAACTGGACCACAACGGAAGAGTCACGGCGAGATAGAGAAAAGTTTTCATGCGCGCCGAGGCAAAGCGCGCCATGTAATATGCAAGCGGAAATGCCAGCACAATGGACATCAGTGTAACAGCCACCGCCATTGATGTCGTCCGGGCAAAGATTTGAACATTGGCGGGAATGAGGAGTTTGGCGTATGTCTTCAGCGTAAACTCCCTCACGACCTGACCCGTAAAACCATCCAAGTAAAAGAAGCTGTTCACCAGCATGGTGAACAGGGAGCCGATGTAGACCACCAGAAACCAAATCAATGGAGGCAATAACAGCAGAGCAAGCACCAGTTTTGGCCGCAGGTACAAAAACGTCGAGAGGCGATTGAGCATCCTACCCTCCCACGTAGCGCGCGTGTTCTTTTTTCCAGAACAGGCGGACGTTTTGCGATTTGACCTTCATCACATCCATCGAGGTGGTCTTCAAATTTTGCTCGACCACCACGAGATCACCGCCGCCATCCAGCTCGACGAGATAACGGGTATACAAGCCCAGGTAGATCACGTCGCGCACCCTGCCATCGGCAGCGTACATATCGCCATCAATCTCCGCACTGGAAGCCGCCAAATGGATTTTTTCAGGACGAATGGAAAAGGTCCTGTCCGAATTGGTAATACGCTTCGCCACCGGACCTGTTACCAGATTCGAAACACCGACGAATCCCGCCACGAACGGAGTTTGCGGATGTTCGTAGATTTCCGCAGGCGTGCCCACCTGTTCGATCTTTCCCTGATTGAAAACCGCGATGCGGTCACTCATGGTGAGCGCTTCCTCCTGGTCATGAGTGACGAAGATAAACGTGATCCCAACCCGCTGTTGAATGGACTTAAGCTCAACCTGCATCTGCTGGCGCAGTTTCAAATCCAGCGCGCCCAGGGGTTCGTCGAGCAACAAGACTTTCGGATGATTAATCAAAGCGCGGGCAAGCGCAACACGCTGGCGCTGTCCGCCGGATAACTGCAGCGGTTTACGTCCCGCAAACCCAGGCAATTGCACGAGATCCAGCATTTCATCCATGCGCTTTTCACGCTCCGCCCTGGCTACCTTTTTGATCATCAATCCATAGGCCACATTCTCACCCACCGTCATGTGCGGGAAAAGGGCATAATCCTGAAAGACCGTATTCACGTCACGCGCATAGGGCGGGAGGCTGGAAACATTCTGTCCATAAAGCAGGATTTGACCGGAGGTGGGACGATCAAAACCGGCGATCATGCGCAGGCTGGTGGTTTTACCGGAACCGGACGGACCGAGAAGAGAAAAGAACTCCCCATCCTTGATTTGCAGGGACACATTATCCACCGCCCGAACCTCACCGGATTGATTTTCGTGCTTTACAGAAAAGACACGGCTGACATCCCTAAATTCAATTGCAGTGTTATCGCTCATCTGTGTGCTCGCAAATGCTTCCAGCCGCGCCAAACCGGCGCGGCTGGAATTTATGAATCGTATTACTGGCCGACAATCGCCGTGAACTCTTCCGTCCAGCGATCATAGGTAACGCAGGATGTATCGCCGTTGCCGCAGTCAGCAATCGGCGTCTTCCAGAAGTAGATCTGGTCGAAGGTGTCGAAGCCATTGGCGGCGCAACCTTCGGTGCCAAGAAGTTCGCTGGCGCCGCCACAGGCGGCGGGAACTGCGGGTGCAGAACCAAACCAGGAAGCCACGTCACCCTGAACTTTGGGGTCAATGGAATGCTCGAGCCACAGATAGGCACAAGTGGGATGAGGCGCAGCGGCAGACATCATGGTCGTGTCCGCCCAACCCGTCGCGCCTTCTTCGGGAACGACACTGGCAATCGGCTGACCATCAGCCTGCAGCAGGTTGACTTGAAGCGGCCAGGAGGAAGAAGCAACAAAGCCTTCGCTCGTGAAGTCCTCGATCTGGAGCAGGTAGTCACCCCAATATTTCGGAGCGAGTTCACGCTGCTGACGAAGCAGGTCGAGCGCCGCGTTGAACTGCTCTTCCGTCAATTCATACGGATCGGTGATGCCGAGTTCGGGGTTGCGAGCCTTCAAATAAAGCGCCGCATCGGCGATATAGATCGGGCCTGAATAACCCTGAACACGATCCTTGTTGGATTTGCCATCGGGCAGGGTCGTTTCCTCGAAAACTACGCTCCAGGATGTGGGCGCTTCGGGAAAGACCTCGGTGTTGTACATCAGAACATTTGGCCCCCATTGATAGGGAACGCCGTAATGTTTTCCGTCCACAGTATGCCAGGGGGCATCCTGCAGGCGCGGATCTACGTTTGAGTAGGACGGGATCTTTGAAATATCAATTTCCTGCACCGTGCCGCCGTAAACCAAACGCAGACTGGCGTCACCGGAAGCAGTCACGAGATCGTAACCACCGGCCGTCATCAAGGCAACCATTTCATCGGACGTGGCCGCCTCTTTTACCGTGACCTTACAGCCGGTTTCCGTTTCAAAGGCAGTGACCCAATCGTAAGCAGGATCGTTCGCGCCGCGTTCGATGTAGGCGGGCCAGGCCACGATGGCAACTTCACCTTCGCCTTCCATCGAGGCAGGCGCCTCGGTGGCGGGAGCCTCCGTCGCGGCAGGTGCTTCAGTGGCCGGCGACTCTGTGGCAACTGGGGCCTCCGTTACCGCTCCTCCACAGGCCGACAACAGCAGGCTTGTGAGAACAAGCACCGCTAAAAGCGAAAATACGAATCTGGATTTCATAACTCTCTCTCCTTTGGAATATTATGAATCGAACGGATCAATGGATAAAGATTGGGTAGGTCTCTTCCTTTACCTTTACCTCCTTTCAGGCACATGTATTTACACCTCGCATCCTATCTGGATACGGCATGTATGAATTTTGGAATATTATATTGTACGGAGGCAGGAAGTCAATTCTATATTTCCGAATAGGTATAACGATCGTAACAAATGGCACAGGCTGGCGGTATAATCGTCGTAGAAACTATCCGGAGGATTCAATGACCGATCTTGCTATTTTCCCCTTGAGCGCTGAACACAAAATGATCCGCGACGCGGCGCGCGATTTCGCCCAAAAGGAGATCGCCCCCATTGCCGCAGAGTTTGACGAAAGCGGCGAATTCCCCATGCAAACCGTCAGGAAAATGGGCGATTTGGGATTCATGGGTATCGAAGTGCCGGAGACCTATGGCGGCGCCGGCATGGATGCGCTGGCCTACGTGCTGGCGCTGGAAGAAATCTGCAAAGTGGACGCGGCACACGGGGTGGTGATGTCGGTCAATAATTCATTGTATTGCCACGGCATCCTGAAATTTGGGACGGAGGAACAAAAGCAAAAATTTGTCACCCCCATTGCATCGGGAAAGGCCATCGGCGCGTACTCCCTGACCGAACCCATGTCCGGTTCGGATGCCGGCACGATGAGGAGCCGGGCCGTTTGTGATGGCAACGAATATGTATTAAACGGACGCAAGTCCTGGGTCACGAGCGGACCCGTTGCCGATTACGTGGTTGTATTTATGATGACGGATCCAGCCAAAAAACAGAAGGGCATCTCGGCCTTCGTCGTCGATGCAAAAACACCCGGATTTATTCGCGGCAAGAAGGAACCCAAGCTCGGCATCCGCGCGTCCGCGACCAGTGAGTTGCTTTTCGAGAGCTGCCGCGTACCCATTGATAGTCGACTCGGCGAGGAAGGCGAAGGGTTCAAGATTGCAATGACTGTGCTCGATGCAGGGCGCATCGGGATCGCGTCACAGGCATTGGGTATCGCCGAAGCCGCTTACGAAGCATCGCGCCAGTATGCCACGCAACGTGAAGCTTTCGGCCAGCCAATCGGCGCTTTCCAAGGGACTGGATTCAAACTGGCAGACATGAAAACACGCATCGAGGCCGCGCGCCTGCTGACCTACAACGCCGCACTCGCAAAAGAAAATTCAAAGCAAAGCGGCGGACGTTATTCGCTCGAAGCATCCATGGCAAAACTCTTTGCTTCTGAAACCGCCATGTTTGTCACGCACCAGGCCGTCCAAATTCACGGCGGCATGGGATACAGCAAGGAACTTCCGATTGAACGCTACTTCCGCGACGCAAAGATCACCGAGATTTACGAGGGAACGAGCGAGATTCAGAGAATGGTGATCTCGCGAGCGGAGCTGGGGATGAAATAAAGCATCCGCACATTTAAGCACCCGCGTGGCAAAGCTGAAAAAGCCAGCTGATTAAAAATCCGCTGGCTGATTGTCTTGGGCGGCTTCCAGACCGGTTCCACCCCCAAGTCTCCAACCAATTTTTACAAACCTTTCAAAGATGACTCTATCGAAAGCTGATCCAGCCGATCCGAAAAATGCCTTCGCCTTGCCGGCAATTAATGTGCCAGACGCCATGTTGCTGGCCTCCGCGGTTGGATTGGCCTGCGGGGGCCAGATCTTAATTAGCAACCAATGGACATTGCCTGGCGCATTGGCCTACCTTGACAGTGCGATCATATTGTTCGTGTGGAACTACAAAAATCCAAAACGGAATTTTGTCTTTACCAGCCAATTACATCTGAACCCGCGCGGTGAATATATCTTGCTGGGCTTTATTCTACTGCTAACAATTGGCACTCGTTTCTTTGACCTCGACACGCGTGTCTACGGTCTCGAAGCAGACGAAACCAAGTGGACGGTGCAATCCTGGTATTCGACCATTCTGCTTAAAAATGTGGGCGAATTCTCCTCGATGCACTATAAGCATCTCCCTGTGGATTTTTGGCTGCGCTCATTCTTCCTGCGCGTCTTCGGCCTAAACTTTATATCTGCGCGCATCGAAAGCGCCGCGCTTAGTTTGATTGCCGTGATCTGCCTCTATTTCGTTGTCCGCATGTTAACAAGTAATTCCGCAATTGCATTACTCTCATCATTGCTGTACAGTCTTTCATTCATCGAACTGAATGCCTCTCATCAGGCACTCCACGATACGCATCCGGCAGGATGGATGATGAGTTCGCTTTTCTTTTTGGTTTTGGGGATCAGGCATCGAAAGCTTTGGCAATTTCAGATGGCCGGCATATTACTGGCGCTTGGCATGCTCACCTACGAGACCTTTTACCCTACACCGCTGATCGCCGCGCTCTACCTCGTAATGCTTGCGTTCATCGAAATCCATAAGAAAAGGGCAACTGTAAAGGATTGGATCAAAATCCTGTTTGTCGTTGCCTGGCCTATGATGCTTGTTTATTTTGGCTTCACACGACAATATCTGTCGGAACAGGCCTACCATTACGCCCCCCTTCGTGATGCTCTCGATGGTGGAATCGGCTGGTTTATAAACTTTATTTGGGAATCCATGGCGGCTATATTTACGACGACCTTTTCATATGTAAAGTGGCCGGACTCTCTCATCAATTGGGCTGGACCACTAATCAACCCTTTGCTCCTCCCTTTCGTGGCGATCGGATTCGTTTACAACATCTGGAATATTCGGCGTCCGCATTACGCTTTTATCATGCTCTGGTACATGGGACAAATCATCCCTGCGCCTGTCATGCTGGGCGCCGCCTGGCCGCGGGTAATGTATACAGCCATTGCTCCATTAATGATCTGGGGAGCGCTGGGCCTGTGGACAGCGTTTGCGGCGTTGCGCGCCATTTTCAATAATCAGCAATTACGAACGACGCTGCCAGCCTTCCTATCGCTTCTCGTGTTCATCATTGGCAACGACTATTATATTTTCAGCAACCGGCTTATTGACCCGGAAGAACGCCAGAAACGGCGCGAACTGGCCGATTTAACCATGGCAACAGCAAAGGATACAACATCCATGCTTTTGTTTCCCTACTTGGCGCACCAGAACGACGCGGTTGAACTGGAAGACCAAATACTCATTTATTCGATGGCGGGAGCGCGCAATCTGGGGTTGGACGCTGCTGACCATTTTAAACAGATCGAGATGAACTCGCTTCTCCCGGAGTTGTGGCAACTTAAAGACAAGGATGGTTTGGACGTTGTCTTTGATAAAACCGCCCCGGAGTTCAAAGAGGAACGCGAGAAATCCCTGAAAGTTGTCCTCAATTGCTATGCACAAGCCAACATTACCCGCAAAGGTCGATTCTTTGATGTTTATCATTTTGATCGGCAAGCGCTTCAATCACCGCAATGTTATAACCCTCCGCCGCCGCTCAATGTCGCCCCGAGGGATGGCTTGTCTCTTATAGACGGAAACCAAACGACCCTCCAATGGGACACAAACGGCACGGCAACCACCGGCTTCGACATCACCCTCCAACGTAAACGCGAAAACATTTTCTGGATTGAAGTTGAGGAAAATTTTCAAGGTGAAGGATGGATACCAGAGAATGGCTTTGTCCTTGACTATAACGGTACGGGATTTCTTCTCGATGACTGGCAAGCCGAAGAGACAAGATACTCCTTTGAAAGCCCGCAAACGGACAAATATCGCGTGTGGGTTCGCTATTACAAACGCATTAATAACGATCAACGGAACTTTATTAACGTGAACAAACAGGTCTCAGAATTTGCTAAAAATGGTACTCTGCTCAACAAATGGATGTGGGCATCCATTGGCTCCTACGATTTCCCAACTGGCTCAATTCCGATCTCTTTCACACGCACATACGGTGCAGATGGTCAATACAGCATTTTTATAGATACAATTGTCATCACATCAAATATAAATTTTCGACCCAACATCGAAAAGGATGCCTGGCAAGATATCCTATCCACCGGCGAGATCAATTCCAACGCCAACTACTACACTCTGACAGAAAATCTTTCACCTGGAGAATATCGCTGGAGTGTCCGTATTTTTGATGGGAATACACTGATTGACTCGACCGGCGCTCGAGGGGTTGAAAGCACTCCAACATACTTCACCGTTCCATAGGCATTCGCTCCGCTTCAAACCTGACCTCATCATTTTCGGACGCTTGGCAAACCTGCCGAAATGGACGTAACATCAGTAAATGAGTCACTTCCCTGGCTTTACGAATACCCCACAAGCCAATAAAATACTCTTGATGCCAAAAAAAATCCCCAAACGACGAATCGAACTTTCTGTCATCATGCCCGCCTACAACGAAGGCCCGCACATTCACGAGAACGTCCTCAAAGTGTGCCGTGCCCTTAAAGGCAAACGCTGCGAGGTCATCGTAGTGGACGATGGCAGTTCGGACGACACTTTCCGGGAAAGCAAACGCGCCGCCAAACAAGGACTGCCCGTGAAGGCCATCCAAATGGATGGCAACCGCGGCAAGGGAGCCTCGCTCTTTCGCGGCTTCGAGGAAGCAAGCGGCGAACTCATCGTCTTTCTCGATTCCGATTTGGAGATTGCGCCGGATTACATAGTAAAATTGCTCGCCGCCATGCAGAAATCGAACGCGGATGTGGCGGCCGGCGTGAAGGATCCCATCGCAAATCGCTTCCCCCTGCCGCGCCAATTCATGAGCAGGGTCTATCGCGCCACGGTGGATTTTTTGTTCGGCCTCAACATCACCGATACCCAAACCGGCATCAAACTCTTCAAACGCGAAGTGCTCGAAGCAACCGCCCCGCGTTTGCGCGTCAGCCGCTTTGCATTCGACATTGAACTGCTCGTCGCCGCGAATCGTTTCGGTTACGAAATCGTGGAATATCCGGTGGAAGTCTCTTACACTCGCGCAGGCGGGCTTGGCCGGATGCGCCTCGGTCATGTCTTCGGCACATTTGCCGATACCCTCGCCATTTATTTCCGCGCAAGTTTTTGGCGTTGGCTCGAGCCAAGCGCCAGCACACAAATTTGGATGCTCCTTTTCGTGCTGGGCGTTTTCCTCGCAGGCGTGGGCTTCGCAAAAATCCTCACGCCCATCATCCTGCAGCCGCCATTTAATGAAGTCGCCCGCATCATCTTTCTGCAATTCCTCCCGACCGCCTTCCGCGACAAACTCCTCGCCATCGGCGGAACCTTGATGGTTTTGATCTCACTCATTCAATTGAACAAGAGTCTACTTAACGCCTTCGCCCGGCGGGACCGCGGCGACCTGGCCGGAATCCTACGTAAATGACAAACGCATCTCCCTTGGACCTCGAAACTGCCGCGTGCCCAATTTGCGGACCCAGCGCCTCAGCCTCTGTCCGCTACGACTTCGACCCGTATAAAGTCGTTGCCTGCTCCTCCTGCGGGTTGAATTATCTTTCCCCGCGCCTGACTGAATCTGCCATCCTGAAACTTTACAAGGATGAAGCCTATTACAACTCAAACATCTCAGGCCAGGGCTATGACGAGTATCTCGACATCGGCCACAACTGGGAAAAGACCTTCACCCGGCGCTTGAAACAGATTGCCCCGTACAAATCCTCCGGCCGCGCCCTCGATATTGGATGCGGCCCCGGCTACTTCCTCACCGCCGCCCAAAAACTGGGATACGATGTCTACGGCCTCGACCCATCCGATTACATCGTTTCGCAGGCAGGCAAAACCTGGGGCGACCGCATCCAACTCGGCACCATCGAAACCGCAGACTATGAACCGGAGAGTTTTGATTTGGTTGTTGCGTTCGATACATTTGAACACATCTACGACCCCAAACTTTTCGTTAAGTCAATTCATCGCCTGCTCAAACCCGGCGGCGTGCTTGCCATCACCACACCCGACCCGACAAGCACGTTATCAAAAATATCCGGCAAAAATTGGGTCTCATTCAAATTGCCCGAACACGTCTTCTACTGGTCGCCCGCCACGATACGGCGAGTGCTCGAAGAAGAGTATGACGTGCTGGAAGTCCGAAGCGCGGGACAATATGCCACACTCGGATTCCTGTTCCGCCGCCTGTTCCGTTTATCAAACAATCCCGGCAAATTTCTGAATGCGGTCATTGATTTCCTGAACCGATTCAGCATTTACTCGGACAATGGCTCGTTGACGGCCACTGCGCGAAAGAAGTAGTAACTGTGTTACGCACCGTCCCGAAGGTTTTGACAGAAAACAGGCCTGAACTTCGGAAACCTTCGGGACGTTCTGCGTAAGATGAGGTAGTAAATAAAGATGAAAGCTGTCCTCTTTCACCAACACGGCGGGCCGGAAGTTCTGGAATACACCGACTTCCCCACGCCAGAACCCAAACCCGGCGAAGCCCTTATCCGCTTGCGCGCCGCGGCGTTGAACCGCATGGACGTATTTGTCCGAAACGGCTGGCCGGGACTCAGGCTCGAACTCCCCCACATCAACGGCGCGGATGGCGCGGGCGAAATTGAGTCTCGATCCCCCCTTTCATCCCCCCCAACTTTGGGGGGGACAGAGGGAGGGCTGAGGGCAGGCGGCCGCGTCGTCATCAACCCCAACCTCGGATGCGGCCAATGCGAATTCTGCCAAAACGGACAGGACAACATGTGTCTCAACTGGCATTTGCTCGGCGAGACCATCCGCGGAACATACGCAGAATACGTCTGCGTGCCGGTTCGACAGCTTTACAAACTGCCGGATGATTTTGACTTTCACAAGGCCGCCGCGGCCGCGCTGGTATATCAGACCGCGTGGCATTCGATGGTCAAGCGCGGGGGCGTGAAGGCCGGTGAAACGGTGGCAATTGTCGGGGCGGGTGGAGGCGTGAATTCGTCCAGCATACAGATCGCGAAGTACCTCGGCGCGCGTGTCGTGGTGGTTGGGTCAAATGCAGAGAAACTCAAGCAGGCCGAGTCCCTCGGCGCAGACGTCCTCATTGACCGGTCAAAAAATGAAGACTGGTCAAAGTCCATTTTTATCGCAACAAACAAGCGCGGCGTGGATGCAATCGTGGATAACGTCGGTACGACTTTTCCGATGAGCCTGCGCGCCCTGCGAAAAGGCGGGCGTCTGCTGACGGTTGGCAACAGCGGCGGCCCGCGCTTCGAAATTGACAACCGCTATATTTTTGCTAAGCATCTTTCGATCATCGGCTCGACGATGAGCACGCTGGCAGACTTTGCCGAAGTGATGGATTTGATCGTGGCGGGCAGGCTCGTGCCCGTGATTGACAGCACCTTCCCGCTCAAGGAAGCCGCCGCCGCGCAGGAACGCCTGTGGCACGGCGAGCAATTTGGAAAGATCACACTGGATATTTCATAACGCGGCTTTCAGCCGCAACCGAACCTGGCCGTCATTGCGAGCGTTCTTTGCGAAGCAATCCCCTTGCCTGCCAGGAGACTGCTTCGGGAAGAACACCCTCGCAGTGACGACAAGAATCTTCGCGGTTGACGTAGTTTTCACAGGGTAATACTATAAGTTGGTTGGGCAACTAAACTGCCGAACCAACCATATTCGATAAATGAATTTCATCAAACGCATTCCTCCTTTTGAGACCGCGCTGGTCGCAGTCATTCTTGTCATTCACACATACGCGGCGTTATCGGATGCGTTCAACCTGCCGAACGCGTGGTTCACGCGCGATGACGCCTATTACTATTTCAAAGTCGCGCAGAACATCACGGAGGGATATGGCATCACGTTCGATGGCATCAACCCAACCAACGGTTACCACCCGCTGTGGATGCTGGTTTGCATTCCCATCTTTGCGCTGGCGCGCTTTGATTTGATTCTGCCCCTGCGTGTTCTTCTGATAGTGGTGGCAATCTTGAATGCGTGGACGGCCATGTTGATTTACCGCCTGGTCAGCCGCTCTCTTGCCCAGCCGATTGCGATGCTGGCCGCCGTGTTTTGGGCATTCAACGCTTACATCCATTACACCGTCTATGAGTTCGGGCTTGAGACTCCGCTTGCGGCGTTTGGAATTGTGCTTCTCATTTATTCCCTGTCCAAATTTGAATCGGCGTGGCGCACACAGCCTGTCCAGCCAAAACAGATTGCCGTTTTATCCATCATCGCAACGATCATGATGTTCAGCCGCCTTGATCTTGTGTTTCTCGCGGCGATCGTTGGTTTGTGGATCGTCTTTCGCAAACATCCCCTGCGCTTCCTGCTCCCGCTGGATTTGGTCGCAATCTTTGCTTCAATGGTCGCTTCGTTCGCGTTGCGGACGGGTTTCCCCGGTTACAACTTGTATGTGGAAACGGCAGTGCTGGCAGGTTTGCTTGCGCTGGTCGTCAAAATTCCCGTCTTTTATTTTTTCAGTTTGTATGAACATCCGCGCTCGGTTCCTTTTTATCGCTCGATCACAAGGATTGCGCTGGCAAATCTCACGGGCACAGTCCTTGTTTCCGCCATCCTTTTCACCCTCACGCAGACAGGCATCGCGCAAAGTTTTCCGCGCACGGCGTTGTTTTATGATTTCGGCATCACCTTTGCACTCATTCTCCTCGTGAGATTATCCGCGCTGTGGTTTGGCAATCGGAATGCGGACTTAAGTCCGCGCTCCGAAAATCCACTCGCTGAACTAAAAAGCAAATGGAAAACATGGCTGGCAGACGGCACAATTTACTATGGCATTCTCGGCGGCGCACTGGCTGCTTACATGCTTTACAACAAGATCGCCTTCGGCACCTCCAGCCCTGTGAGCGGACAAATCAAACGTTGGTGGGGTTCCATCGTTGAAACCGCCTACGACGGCCCCGCCCCGAACTGGACTTCCTTTTTGGGCATCAGCTACCAGTGGATATACGACGCCTGGCAACCAGCCTCCAATCTCTTCCTGTGGATCGCGGGATACCTGCGGCCGCTTATCCGCGGCGCAAACACATTGGACGAGCGCTATTATCTTGCGATGTTTTCCATTGTTGTCATTGCACTGGTTATTCTTTTCATCAACCCCAGGCGCGTTCGAAATATTTTTACAAAACTTGGCCTCGTTCCATTGATCGCAGGCAGTGGCATACACATCCTTTCGTACACAACCACAGGCTACGCGGGCGCAAAGGAATGGTATTGGATCAGCCAGATGGTTCTCGTGACCCTGCTCGGCAGTGTCCTGCTCGACCTCATCACGCGTCCGCTTTTGAAAGCCCGTACCGGGCGCATTGCGCTGAATATCGCATCGGCACTCGCCAGTTTGTATCTCGTCTATTCTTTCGCTGATCAAGTCCGCGTTAGAATGCCGTACAATTACTTCCCGCCGGATAGGCCATTTATGGACGTGCTTCCCTTCCTCGAAGAAAACACACCTCCCGGCTCGGTCATCGGCATGACAGGTGGCGGCAACGTCGGTTACTTCATCCATGATCGAACCATCGTCAACATGGACGGCCTGATCAACAGCTATGATTATTTCCTCGCGCTTCAAAGCGGCACAGCTCCCGTTTACCTCAAACAAAAAGGCATGGACATCGTCTTCGCCAATCCGGGGTTATTGGCCCTCGCGCCTTACAACGGGCAGTTTGCGCCGTATCTCGAACGCTTCGGTGGCTATGGCGGAAAAGCCTTGCTGTATCTCTTAGAGGAGCCTAAGTATCGATGAGCAAACGTCCCTTCGGTGTAACCCTGTCACTGTGGCTGGTGTTATTCCTAACAGTATGGAACGGGTTTCGCCTGTGGACAGCCATCGCATGGCGTGACGTATTGAATGAGTTTGCAGTGCGGCCAGGCCCAATTATCACGGCAATCAGCGGCGCATTCTGGCTGGTGACTGGCAGTATCCTGTTGTGGGGCATTTTGCTGAAAAAAGCATGGGCGGGGAAAATGCTGATCGGAGCCGCGGCAGGTTACTCGGTCTGGTATTGGAGCGAGAGACTGGTTTGGCAGGAACCGCGTCAAAACTGGCCGTTCGCTGTTATATTGAATCTGATCCTGCTTGTCTTCATCTTCTTGACAACCAAATCATTGACGAGAGAGGCCTATGATCGAAAAGTCGAAAATCCACGAGTTGAATGAACTAAAGTCACAATCACGCATGGGCGGGGGCTCGGAACGAATCGAAGCACAGCACAAAAAGGGGCGCCTGACCGCGCGCGAGCGCCTCGATTTACTGCTCGACAAAGGCTCCTTCCGCGAAGTGGACCCATTCGTCGTGCATCGCACGCATGACTTTGACCTGGACAAACAAAAATTCATGAGCGACTCAGTTGTAACGGGCTGGGGCACGATTGACGGGCGGCTCGTGTACGTGTTCTCACAGGATTTCACTGTTTTCGGCGGGAGCCTGGGCGAAGTCCATGCCGAAAAGATTTGCAAGATCATGGACATGGCAATGAAGAACGGCGCGCCGCTGATCGGCCTGAACGATTCGGGCGGCGCGCGCATTCAGGAGGGTGTGGTTGCCCTCGGCGGATATGCGGATATTTTCCTTCGCAACACCATGGCATCCGGTGTGATCCCGCAAATCTCGGCCATCATGGGGCCCTGCGCGGGCGGCGCGGTTTACTCACCGGCGTTGACCGATTTTATTTTCATGACGCGAAGCACCTCCTACATGTTCGTCACCGGGCCGGATGTGGTCAAGACGGTGACACACGAGGAAGTGACGCAGGAGGAACTCGGCGGCGCAAGTGTGCACTCCGAAAAATCGGGCGTCTGCCACGTGGCCGCGGATAGCGAAGCGGATACGCTCTACCTGATCCGCAAACTGCTCGGATACCTGCCGCAAAACAACATGGAAGACGCGCCCTTCGTCAATGGCGACGATCCGCTTCGCATGGAGGAAGCCTTGAATTCCATCGTGCCGGATGATCCCAACAAGCCGTACGATATCAAGGATGTCATCGGCCTGATCGTGGACAACGGACAGTTCTACGAAATCCATGAAAATTATGCGCTGAACATTGTCGTCGGTTTTGCGCGGCTGGGCGGGCACTCCATCGGCATCATCGCCAACCAGCCGGCCATGCTGGCGGGCGTACTGGATATTGACGCATCCGAGAAAGCGGCGCGCTTCGTGCGTTTCTGCGACTCGTTCAACATTCCCATCCTCACCTTCGTGGATGTTCCGGGCTTCCTGCCCGGGACAAACCAGGAGCATCACGGCATCATCCGCTCCGGCGCGAAATTGCTGTATGCGTATTGCGAAGCGACCGTGCCAAAACTAACCGTCATCACCCGCAAGGCTTATGGCGGCGCGTACGACGTGATGTCGAGCAAGCACATCCGCGGCGACGTAAATCTCGCCTGGCCTACCGCCGAGATCGCCGTCATGGGCCCGGACGGCGCGGTGAACATCATCTTCCGCAAGGAACTGGAAAAAGCCAAAGACCCGGTCAAGAAGAAGGCCGAGCTTGTGGCAGATTACAAGGATAAATTCGCCAATCCTTATGTTGCGGCGGCGCGCGGATACGTGGACGACGTGATCGAGCCAAAGGAGACCCGTCCGCGCCTGATCAACGCGCTGGAAATGTTGAGCAATAAGCGCGATGCAAACCCGGCGAAGAAGCACGGGAATATTCCGCTATAGCCATGTCATTGCGAGCGCAAGCCGCGAAGCAATCTCCCGTTAAGTGAGAATATCCCGTTCAGGATTTCGCACTGTTTAATAGGGGATTGCTTCGTCGCTGCGAACGCTCCTCGCAATGACATGAAAATGAGGTGTCATGTTCAAAAAAGTTTTAGTAGCTAATCGCGGTGAGATTGCCGTCCGCATTATTCGTGCCTGCCGTGAGCTGGGCATGGAAACGGTTGCGGTCTTCTCGGAAGCAGACCGTAACGCCCTGCACGTCCGTTATGCGGATGAAGCCTACCTGCTTGGGCCGGCGCCTTCGCGCGAGTCGTATCTGCGCGCAGATAAAATTTTCGAGGTTGCGCGCAAATCCGGTGCGGACGCGATCCACCCCGGCTATGGGTTTTTAGCGGAGCGCGAAGATTTCGCGGAAAAATGTGCGGAGGCAGGCATCAAATTCATCGGCCCCAAGGCTTCGTCCATTGCGGCGATGGGTGACAAAGCCGAAGCGCGTGCGACCGTCATCAAGGCCGGCGTTCCCGTTGTCCCGGGCACCGAAGACGTGGGCAACATGACCAACGAGCAACTGCTCGCAAAAGCGCCGCTGATCGGTTTCCCCCTTCTGATCAAAGCGACCGCGGGCGGCGGCGGAAAAGGCATGAGGGAGGTCAAAAGCCTCGAGGAAATGCCGGCCCTCCTCCAGTCCGCGCGACGCGAGGCTGAATCCTCCTTTGGCGATGGAAACGTCTATCTTGAAAAATTGGTCGAGGGCGCGCGCCACATCGAATTTCAAATCCTGGCCGATTCCCACGGCAACGTCGTCCATCTCGGCGAACGCGAATGTTCCATCCAGCGCCGCCACCAGAAACTGCTCGAAGAAGCGCCTTCGCCTTTCCTCAGCGAAGAACTTCGACAGAAAATGGGCAGTGTGGCCGTCAAAGCCGCGCAAGCCGTGGACTACGTCAACGCGGGCACAATTGAATTTTTAGTGGACAAGGATGAGAATTATTATTTCCTTGAGATGAACACCCGCCTGCAAGTGGAACATCCCGTGACGGAAATGGCAACGGGCATTGACATCGTCGCCGAACAGATACGCATCGCGCGGGGCCGACAGTTGTCTTACGCGCAAGAGCAGATTCGCTTCAACGGGCATGCCATCGAATGCCGCGTCAATGCGGAGGATCCGTTTAATGGATTCATGCCTTCGACCGGACGCATCACCCACTCCCTGCTCCCCACCGGCCCCGGTGTGCGCGTGGATACGGGTGTGTATCCCGGCTTCGAGATCACGCCGTTCTATGACCCGATGATCGCCAAGCTGATCGTCTGGGGCGAGACGCGCGCGCAGGCCATCCTTCGCATGAGACGCGCGCTGGAGGAATATCGCATCGTCGGTGTGCGGACGAACATCCCCTTCCACCAAACGTTGATGGACTCGCACCGTTTCATGGGCGGCCAGTTCGATACGCGCTTCGTGGAGGAACGCTTCACGATGAACGACTCTGCGGAGAGAGATGCCACCAGCGCGGAGATTGCGGCAATCCTGGCAACGCTCGTGGCTCACCAGGAAAGCGAACGCTCAGCGCACATTGTCCGCCGCGGGGAACGCGACACGAGCAACTGGAAGTGGGTTGGCCGCTGGGAACGAATGCACCGGTAGCGATTTACGATTTACGATTTTGGATTTTCGATTGACGATTAGCGATTAAGGATTGCGGACGATGAAATACATCACAACGATTGAAAGCCAGGAATTTGAAGTCGAAGTCATTGACGAGCGCCACATCCGCATCGGTGAGCGCCTGATCGAGGTGGACTTCGAAGCGGTCAGCGGCCAGCCGGTATTTTCGTTGATCGTAGACGGCAGGTCTTACGAATCATTTGTCTACCCCGGCGATGAAGATTGGGAAGTGCTGTTACACGGACGGCAATACCAGGTCAAGGTGGAGGATGAGCGCGAGAAACGCCTGCGCGCCGCGGCAGGCGGAGGCGTGGCCGAAACAGGCGAATTCCATTTGAAAGCGCCGATGCCGGGGCTGGTGGTCGCGACTCCGGTCAGCGAGGGGCAGGAAGTGAAAAAGGGACAGGTAATCCTGATCCTTGAGTCGATGAAGATGCAGAACGAACTCAAAGCGCCGCGCGATGGAGTCGTGGGACGCGTGCGCGTGAAGGCTGGCGAGAGCGTGGAGCAGAAACAGAGGCTGTTGAGTTTGCATTGAGTGATGGCTGGCGAACAGTGAACAGTATGCAGGAAATTGAAGCCAAGTTTTACGTGAATGAACTAACGCAAATTGAGGCGCGCCTTCGGAACCTGGGGGCGCGTTTGATCCAGCCGCGCACGCACGAAGCCAACCTCCGTTTCGACACGCCGAATCACGATTTGCGCCGCGAAGGCCGCGTGTTGAGATTGCGGCAGGACGATAAAGCCCGCATGACTTATAAAGGCGCAAGCCAAAAGGATGAAGGCGTCTTGAGCCGCGTCGAGATCGAATTTATCGTTGATGATTTTGAAAGCGCAAAACTTTTTCTTGAATCGCTCGGCTACGAGCGGTTATTGTTCTACGAAAAATACCGCACCACCTACGAGTTGGACAGCACGCACGTCATGCTCGACGAATTACCCATTGGAAATTTCATCGAAATCGAAGGAAAGGGCATCCCATCCATTCAAGCCGGCGCCGGGCAGATTGGCTTGAATTGGAATGCGGCTGTTGCCGCAAGTTACTCCGCCTTGTTTGACCGCGTTCGCAAGGCACAAAAATTGAACGTCAGGGATTTGAGTTTCGAGAACTTCCAGGGGCTGAGAATTTCGCAGGATGACCTGGGTGTCCAACCTGCGGATTTGTGAAATTCACCTTACGCAGGAGTAAGTCCACAGCGAAAAAGAGCAAAGAAACAAGACCTCAGCCGCGAATGACACCCTGGACTGTCCGTCCAGGACAGGCTTGCACGTTTGCCCAATTTACCGCTTTGGCTCCTGATTGCATCGGGCTTCGTTGTCTCATGCCAACTCGCCCTGCCTCGCGGCCTCTTATCGGGTTTGTGTTCCTCAAACTGCAAGTTTGCTTCCGGCTTCATCCAGACCTCACCTCACGATGACGCCCTTGCCTTCCACTAATGGTTGGTGCAATCAATCTCCATAAGGGTCTTTCACCCTTTGGTCAACGCTCATGCTGGGCGCACATGCGAGATGCTTCGCTCCGCTCGCAATGACATCACACTCATATGAATCCCATCCACTGGTTTGTCAACTTTGTCATCCGCGTATACACACGCATCACCTGCCGCATCGACGCGCCTGACTTGCAGCAAAAAGTCCCCATGCAGGGACCGCTCATTGTCATCACCAATCACACGGGTCAAATTGAAGTGCCGCTGTTGTTCGCGCATCTGCAACCGCGCAAGATGACAGGCTGGGCAAAAATCGAAACCTGGGACAACTGGTTCCTGAACTGGGTCTTCAATCTCTGGCAAATTATCCCCGTCCGCCGCGGCGAAGCGGACATGAACGCGCTCAAGAAGGCTCTGCAAGCGTTGAAAGATGGCTGCATCTTTGGTCTCGCGCCCGAAGGCACGCGCAACAAGACAGGCCGACTGCGCCGCGCGCTCCCCGGTGCGGTGATTGTCGCGTTTCACTCAGGTGCGCCGATCCTGCCGATTGTCCATTGGGGCGGGGAAAAATATCTCAGCAACCTCAAACGCTTCAAACGCACCGATTTTCACATCCGCGTGGGTGAACCGTTCAAGATAAACACGAATGGCGTGAAAGTGACAGGTGAAATCCGCCAGGAAATCGTGGACGATATGATGTATCGCCTTGCGTCCATGCTGCCAGAGGAGTATCGCGGGGAATATTCAGATTTGGGTAAGGCGACGGGGAAGTATATAAAGCCAACATGAATGTCATTGCGAGCAACAGCGAAGCAATCCCCCATTTAACGGAAGAATCTCATCAAGAGTTTTACCGTTTAAACGGGGATTGCTTCGGCGGAAGAACACCGCCTCGCAATGACATGGTTAAAACTTATAAATATACGCGTTTGTTTCCCGCTTCTTAAACCCCATCCGAACATACAGCCGATTTGCCGCCTCCCGCATGGGATTGGAGGTGAGCGCCAGATGCGCGGCGCCTTTTTCTTTGGCAATCTCCAAGGCACGGCGCATTAATGCTTCGCCAATTCCCTGCCCACGCGCGGACTTGTCCACGACGACATCTTCGATGATGGAGCGAATACCTGTCGGCACGCGGTACACCGTCAGCGAGAGCGCACCGACGATGGAAGAGTCGTCGGCGCGGGCGATTAGGAGGGTGGATGATTCTGATTTAACGAGAGCAGCCAAATCGGTCAGGGAAGGAGGCGGGTTATTTTTGGTCAGTTGAGGGACGAGGCGCTGGAACGCGTCAAATAGCTCGCCGTCCGCCTCAGCCGCGATTTCAATCCACATCCAATTTTTTTTCCTTTTTCGGGATGAGACTCAAAACAACGTAGTAGGCAACGTATACAAAGGATGCCCATATCGCCCACTGCGGGACCCTGGGATATTGGATAACTCCCCAAATGCCAACGATGCCGTAAAGATAGGTGAGAATCAACGTGAAGCCGCGAAGATAGGTGTTGCGGCTTGGATAAATATATTTGACCGGCACGAAGACGAGAATGTTGAAAAGCATCAAAAACGTGAAATTAATCCAGGGGTTGAGCCCCATCACCAGCATGTAAATCGCGACGACATTCCAATAGGATGGAAAGCCTTTGAAATGATGGTCGTCGGTCTTGGCGTCGGTCTGCGTGAATTGATACGCAGATGTGATGAGAATCGCGCAGGCGCTCAACATGCGCAGGCCATATGGCAGAATTTCCGCTTCAATCAAAAACAGCGCAGGCACAACAACGTAATTCAGGTAATCGAGAATGTTGTCGAGCAATGCGCCGTCAATGCCGTCGGCATAAGTTTTTACATCCGCCCAGCGCGCCAACATGCCGTCGAAACCGTCCACGAACATGGCGAGAATCATCCAAAAAATCATCATGCGCCAGTCATGCTCGAAGACCGCGCGCAATGCGAGGAAGCCCCATACCGCTCCCGTCGCCGTAAACAAATGAACCCCGTACGCGAGCGCGACGCGAACGGGATTTTTCTGTCGAAGAATCGAAATCTCTGTGCTCATGCAAGCCTCACTTTGGTTATTTGCGACGGTGATTATAAAGGATTAAAACAAAAATGACGGCGGAAGTTGCGCCGTCATTTTTGTTATCCAACATTCCATTCGCGTCGAGCGGAGGCTTTCGTGTGCCTCCTGAGCCTGTCGAAGGACGAAAGCCGCAGTCGAGACGCAGGAACTGCTCAAACATGCGCTTCGACTTCGCTGCGCTCCGCTCAGCGCGAAAACGAATACCGCGTTACGCCTTCTTCAACCCGACCTTGACTTTCTCACCATCGAAACCGTCTTCGACAACGGACGAATCGGCGGGCGGTGTGGCGAACGCGAGGCGAGTCGTCAGCGTTTCGGAGGTGACGTAGTCCTGGTGCGCCTCCACCGCGGACCTCAAGCCTGCTGAGGCCTCGACGAATAATTCTATTCTGTCAGCGACATCCAGGTTCGCGGCCTTGCGTAAATCCTGCACGCGGCGGACGAATTCGCGCGCAAGACCTTCCTGCGCGAGTTCGGGAGTCAATTCGGTGACGAGCGCCGCGACATACGCGCCTTCTTCTGCAACCGCGAAACCAGTCTTGGCCTGCGCTTTGACTTCCACATCGTTGGGCAAAACTTCATACGTCTCACCATCCACTTTCACTTGCAGGGCATTGCCCGAAAGCAAAGTGCGTGCGGTTTCTTCGGCTTCCATCGCCAACACAGCCTTCTGGATGGCGGGGAACTTGTTGCCATATTTTTGTCCGAGTTGTTTGGGCAGCGGCTTGACCGTATGCGAGACCGCTTCCGTGGACGCGTCCAGCAGGCGGACTTGTTTGACGTTCAATTCGTCGGCCACGATGTCAGCGTGAGTCTGCAATGCCTTTTGCTCGGTCGCGTTGCCGACAGAGAACGCGGCTTCCGCCAGCGGCTGGCGGACCTTGCGATTGGCCTTCTGGCGGGCGGAATGTCCAAGCGAGACAAGTTTCATCACCACATCCATATCGCGGTTGAGGGACTCGTCAATGAACTCGGGCAAAACCTTCGGCCATTCAGCAAGGTGCACAGATTCGGGCGCGCTCTCGTCCACAGAACGGACGAGGTTCTGGTACAACTCCTCGGCGAGGAACGGCATGGCAGGCGCGAGCAGCTTCGCCACGGTCACGAGCGCCGTGTAAAGAGTGGAATACGCGGCCTGTTTATCGGAATCAGATTCCGATTTCCAGAAGCGGCGGCGGGAGCGGCGCAGATACCACGTCGAGAGTTTTTCCACAAAGCCTTCGATGGGGCGCGTCGCATTTGTCGTGTCGTAATTCTCATACGCGTTCGTCACGTCACGGACGAGTACATTGAGTTCAGAAAGTAACCAGCGGTCGAGTTCGTTGGTCGCGGCGGGGACGGTGGTTACGGTGGGTTTGTCGAGGTTCGCGTACGTCACGAAGAACGAGTACACGTTCCACAACGTGAGCGTGAAGTTACGGATCACCTCGCCCACCAGATCGGAAGAGAAGCGGCGCTCGTTCCCTGGCGGAGTGGCCGTGTAGAGATACCAGCGGAAGGCATCCGCGCCGTGCGCGCTGAGCACATCCCACGGGGCAATGATGTTACCCTTGGACTTGGACATCTTGTAGCCGTCGCCGTCGAGAATCAGGCCGAGGCAGGCCACGTTTTTGAAGGACACTTCATCAAACAGCAGCGTGCTGATGGCATGAAGCGAGTAGAACCAACCGCGCGTCTGGTCAACCGCTTCGCAGATGTAATCCGCAGGGAATTGTTGCTTGAATTTTTCCTGATTCTCAAATGGATAGTGCCACTGCGCCACGGGCATGGAACCAGAGTCGAACCACACGTCAATCAGGTCTGGGACGCGGGTCATCTTGCCGTCGCAGTCCGAGCAAGTCCAACCGACATTGTCCACGTACGGACGGTGCAGGTCAAGATCGCTCAGGTCACGGCCAACTTTCTCGGAGAGTTCGGCAACGGAGCCGACACACTCGCGATGCTTGCATGACTCACACTCCCAGACGGGAAGCGGCGTGCCCCAATACCGTTCACGCGACAAAGCCCAGTCGATGTTGTTGGAGAGCCAATTGCCAAAGCGACCTTCGCGCACATGCTCAGGAACCCAGTTGATGGTGTTGTTCAATTCCACAAGGCGGTCACGGAATTTGCTCGTGCGGATGTACCACGACTCGCGCGCGTAATACAAAAGCGGAGTCTTGCACCGCCAGCAGAATGGATAGGTATGCGTGTACGCCTCGGACTTGAACAATAATCCACGCGCCTGCAAATCCTGGATGATGAGCGGGTCGGCCTCCTTGACGAAGACGCCGCGCCACGGGGTCACCTCGGGGATAAATGTGCCATCAGGCTGGACGGTCATCAAAACAGGCAGGTCATACAATTTGCCCGTTTCCATATCTTCCTGACCAAACGCAGGAGCCGTGTGAACCAATCCGGTGCCGTCTTCGGTGGTCACGTAATCGCCCGTCACAACGTAATAGGCAGGCTTGTCGGGAGGCAGGAAGGTATAAAGCGGATGATATTTCATCCCTTTCAACTTCCTGCCCTTGAACGTGTCCACCACCTTGACTTCTTCATCGCCAAAGACTTTTTGCACGAGCGCCTTGGCAAGGATCAGTTTTTCTTTTGTGCCATTGTTGTCGCGTTCAACGGTCACATAATCTACGTCGGGATGCGCGACGACTGCAACATTGCCAGGTAATGTCCACGGGGTCGTCGTCCACACCAAAAGCGAGGTATCGGGTTTATCCATCAGCGGCATACAGACAAAGACCGAAGGGTCGGTCGCTTCGTCGTAACCGAGGGCAACTTCATGGTCGGAAAGAGGCGTGCCACAACGCGGGCAATACGGCACAACCTTGTAGCCTTTGAACAGCAAGTCCTTTTCCCAGAAGTTCTTCAGAATCCACCAGACCGACTCGATGTAGTCGTTGGTATAGGTCACGTACGCGTCTTCGAGGTCGACCCAAAATGCAATACGCTCGGTCAGCCGCTCCCAATCTCCAATATAAGTAAACACGGACTTCTTGCAAAGTTCGTTGAATTTGTCGATGCCGTATTCTTCGATTTGCTGTTTGTTGGTGAAGCCGAGCTGCTTCTCCACTTCGATTTCAACAGGCAGGCCGTGCGTATCCCAGCCGCCGCGGCGCGAGCAATGATGGCCCTGCATGATCTTGTAGCGCGGGAACATATCCTTGAAGGCGCGCGCCAGCACATGATGCACGCCCGGCTTTCCATTTGCAGTCGGCGGGCCTTCGTAGAAAACATACTCGGGAGCGCCCTTGCGCTGGTCAACGGTCTTCTTGAATATGTCGGCTTGCTTCCAGAATTTCAGCACGCCTTCCTCCATCGAAGTGACGTTGAGTTTGGGGTTGACGGGTTTGAACATGGTTATCTCCTAGTCGAATAGTCGCTAGTCTTCTGGTCAAAAGAAAACTCTCGCCTCAATACAGAGACGAGAGCATTGCTCACGCGGTACCACTCTGATTTCCATCCAAAAGATGGACTCTCGGTGAATGACAGATTCATCATTCTGTTTTGATAACGAAGCACAACTCCGGATTCCCTACTCTCAGCCAACCGCCTAACTACTCAACTATCGAACTACAAAACCAATTGGCTAATTTCAGTTCACAGCTTCGGGAGGATTTTCAATTCGCCTGCACGTATCCGCTTCGCACCTGACCTCGGACTCGCTGACCGTTTCGACGAATTTACTCGTTCCCATCATCGCTTTTGTTTCGCAGATTATACACACATGAGAAAGATAAGACAAGGCCCGCGTTTACAGTTTTGATATGAAATGAATTTTACGTTGACGATTTTTTGTCAGACAGGTATAATCCTTTTTCGGCATTATTCCCAACTTGCAGGAGCACAAATTATGGCAACACTCGATATCGCGCCCGCCGTTGCGCTGGAACCAAAAACCAAACTTAGCGGCAAAATTGTAAAGACCACACTTGCGGGGGCGCTCGTGGACATCGGACAGGAACTTCCAGGTGTCATCCACATTTCACAGCTTCAAAAAGAACCGGTCAATAAAGTAGAAGATGTTGTGCAGGAAGGACAAACTGTTGACGTGTGGGTCCGCCGTGTCAAAAAAGACCGCATTGAGTTGACAATGATCGAACCGCTCGCCTTCGAGTGGAAGGAGATCCAACCCGATATCGTCGTCAAAGGCAAAGTCGTCCGCCTGGAAAGCTATGGCGCTTTCGTTGACTTCGGTGCGGAACGCCCCGGCCTGATCCACGTCAGCGAACTGGCCCGCGGCTTCGTCAAGACCGCCAGCGAAGTGGTCAAGGAAGGCGATGAAATCGAAGCGAAAGTATTGGATGTGGATCGCCGCAAGCGCCAAATCCGCTTGAGCATGAAAGCTCTCCAACCCGAGATCGTCGAAGAAGAAAAGCCCCAGCGCACCGAACGCTTTAATCGCCCCGAACGCGAAGAACGCAAAGGCCGCGGCGAAGGCAAACGCAAAAGCAAGAAACACGACGAACATTACGAGATGGAGGCCGAAGGTCCGAGCGAGCCTCAGCTCACTGCAATGCAAATTGCATGGGCGGAAGCCCTCGAACGTTCCAAAGGCCGAAACAAGCACAATCGCGTAAAATCCTCCAAGTCCGTTTCACATGAGCAGGAAGATCTTCTCGAACGCACACTGGAAAAACGTCTGCCCACCGGTGGATAAACGAAAAAATGACGGTCACTTTGGAAGTGACCGTCATTTTTTACGCCAACTCTTTCAAAAACTTCTCTTTATTCGCCGAACGCGCCGTCTTGCCGCTGGATGTTTTCAGGATCCACTTTGGGCCGACCACTTTCACATAACGCAACGCGATCGCAGAATTCTTCGTCACGTGTTTGCGAATCTCGTCGGCAACGCGCTGATGTTCGGCTTCATCTTCCGAATCCACTTCGGCGATAATCACAACATCCTCCGTTCCCTCTTCCTCGTCGAATATCCCAAACGCCACTGAGCGGCCCGCATGCACGCCAGGCACTTCGTACGTCAGCGACTCCAAATCCTGCGGGTACACGTTCTTGCCGCCGACAATAATCATATCCTTCTTGCGCCCCGAAACAAACACCTCCCCCTCCGCAACAAAACCGAAATCGCCCGTCAGATACCAGCCATCCAAAAATGCCTTCCCGGTCGCGTCGGCGCGGTTGTAATAACCTGTCAACATGCAATCGCTTTGCAGGGCGATCTCGCCGACAACCCGCTCAGGCACATCATTCCCCTTTTCGTCAAGAACTCTTATTTTGACATTCGGAAGCGGACGTCCCGACGACATGATTTTCATCGCTGGACGGCCATTCGCGGCCCTCGCGATTTTTTCCGTCATAAACGCTTCCCGCTCCACTTCCTCGACTTTGGGCTGCCGCGCCAAACCAGACTGGGTCACCCCGAAGACATTTTCCGCCATCGCATAGGATGTCTGCAACGCCTCGGGTTTCAGGCCATAATTTTTGAACTTCTCGTAAAACGCGTGATGACTTTCCCAACGCACAGGCTCCGAGCAATTGATGATCGCGCGCCACGTGGACAGATCCACGCCTTCGAGGTGCCGGTCACGGATTTTGTGCGCGCAGAAGTTGTAGGCAAAGTTAGGGAGCCACGAAAGCGTGCCGCGATATTGCGAGACGGAGTGCATCAATTTGTATGGAGCGCGCACCCAATCGAACGGTGACATCAACACGAGGCGCACACCCATCAGAATCGGTTGCAGGAATCCGGCAATCAGTCCCATATCGTGATACAGCGGCAGCCACGAGACGATCACATCACTTTCAGTCAGCCCCAACACGCGGCTATACGCAACAAGTTGATTGAACACTGCCTGATGCGAAAGCGCCACGCCTTTTTGCAAGCCTGTCGTACCGGAGGAGTGCTGAAGCAAAACAATATCTTCGGGCTTGCGCGTCATTCCCGCCAAAGACGAAAAATCAGTCTCGTCCAGCACTTCCACCTTCTCAGCGACAATTACTGCCCGCACCGAATCATCCTCCGTCAGCGCCGCGCGGACTTCACTCTCGAACTCGGCATACGTCACAATCGCGGCGGGACGCGTCACCGAAATCAGCGCGGACAAGTCTGCGCGGTAACGCTCGGGCGAAAGTTTCTCCGTCAGAAACGGCATGATCGCGGGAATCGCGCCATGCAAGACCGCTCCAAAAAACGAGTAAATCAATTCTTCGCCATGTTGGAGAATCAAGACAATGACTTCACCAGGCTGGATGTTTTCCTTTTCAAGTGCGCGGGCAAATCCATTTGCGCCCTGCATTAATCGCAGGTAGGTGATGTCAAAGTCCGGGTGGCCGGACCTCTGCATTGTAACGGCGGCCCGTTCCGGGGTCCGCGCGAGATGCGATTGCAATCGCCCGGTAAATGTCGTCATTTGGAGAGTCTGGATTCGATGAGAGAGGCCAGTTGGGCGAGATTGTCAAAAGTATTTGCATTCAACTCAGTATCCTCGATGCGGACGCCGAAAGTATCCTCGACAAATAAAGCCAGATCCATCAGGCTGAACGAGTCTACCAACCCGCTTGAAATGAGCGGCTCGGCAGGTTGAAGGGTGCGGTTTGGCTGCTTGAGAATTTGCGAGGCAATATATTTTTCGACAACAGGGATGACTGAATCGTTCATTTTTGCTCCTAAGGATTTGAACAGGAATAATTTATAACGGAAGGCGCCAATTGTCCGGCCATCATCCTTTCGCCCTCCGGTGATAGGTGAAAGGATGAATCGCCGAACTCTTTTCCCGGAATCGCATTCCACAGGTCCACGTAAAAGTAGCCCTTTTCTTTCATCCACAGGTCCATGTAGCTGCGATAAAGATCGTACGCCCAACGCGGATAGGATGAATTATAGCGAACTTCGCCCGCGGTTCCATCGGCAATATAAATCGGCTCGTTGACAAAAACAACAGGCGCGTTTCCCGCCGCCTGATGGCCGGCATCAATAACGTCGAGCATAAAGGTGCGTTTCAATTTGTTCCAGTCATCCGCAGAACGATAGGTCAGATACTCCGCGTTGGAGCCGATTTCATCCTTCCATAAGGTGGAGACTTGAATACGATGATCAATGGACGTGGATGCCCACAGGAAGGAATCAAGCTGTAATAAAATGCCGCGCTTCAAACTGCCCCGCTGGCCCACAATGGTCTGTTCCAGGAAAGATTCGGGGCTGAAGCCGCGCGTGTAGTTTCGCAGGTTATACTCTTCGACCAGGCGATTGACCTCATCGAAATGCGGGACCAAAAAATCATCCCGGCCGTCCTCTGAATTCAAGGTGTACAGGGTTATGAACCACAACACCATGTCCGGCTGGTAGGCAATCGCCCGATCGAGGATCAGGAGATCTTTGATGATAAACGCCCTGGGATAACCTAAATTGTAAAAGTGTATCGGCCTGCCATCACAAGTTTTCAGGTCAAGCCGGTTCAACTGCCCTTCAATTGTCTTGTCCGGTTGATTGCCAATTCCCCAAATCGACGAATCGCCCAGCAAAACGACGCGGTATTCATCAGGCTGTTTTGCCGTCCCGGAAATTTCATGCGACGCAAAGGTCGCATCCAAATCCTCGAACAACGGGACGTTATAACCCGTAGCCATGTTTTCCGGCTGCTCGAATGGAAACCTGCTTCTGCCGGGAACCAGCCAATTGTAGAAAGTGAGTTTTCCAATCGGCGGCCGGAACGCGGCAAATAACACATTGGCAAGGACAAATAATGCCAATGATTTCAAAATTACCCGAACAGGACTGATCGTATTATTCTTCAATTCCATTTCCCTCTTGTGATGCGCAGGCCATCTCAAGCAGTTTGGGGGCGAGTAAATCTGCCAGCATCTTTTCGCCCTCCGGGCTTCGGTGAAAGGGTGTGTCCGTGAACTCAGCGGAAGGGATTGCATTCCACAGATCGAGATACTCATGTTGATTTGTATTCATCCAGCCTGAAAGGTACTCCAGGTAATAATCGTATGCCCAACGCGGATAGAACTCGTCGTAGCGAATATCGCTGTTTGCGCCGGTTGCAATAAAGATCGGTTCGTTGACCACAAGAAGCGGAACATCCCCGGCAACTCCATACCCGGCACCGAGAACGTCGAACAACAATTCATCCAGATCGAGTTTCCCCGGTTTGTACACATCGAAGAGCAGGCTGTCAGACTGGTCATTGGAAAGCGGCTCATATGAGTAATAATAATGATCGACGCCGGTTGCTTTCCATGCAAGGCCATGGATTTGCAGAAGAAATATTCTTTTTATTCTGCTCCGCTGGCCCACAATCGTTTTATCCCAAAAGGCCGGCGACTCGAGTTTCTTGATGTCAAGGTTGTTCAGCCGGTACCTGTCTATCAAAGAGAAAACATGATCCGCATACGGGTTTAAAAAATAATCGGTGTAAATCGTGCGGTTGCGGAAGGCATCGAGTGTGATCATCCAGATGAACATGTCCGGGTCATACTCCCGCACCTTGTCCATGATCAACACATCCTTCATCACGTAAGGTAAAGGAAAAGCCGTGTTATAGGCTGTCACTCTTTTGCCATCGCACGTGGTGAGATTCAGCGCGGTCAATTGTGCAGCAAGCATATCCTGCGGATGAAGCCCAAAAGCCCACGCCGCCGAATCGCCAACCAACGCCACCCGAAATTCATCCTTCGCTTTCGGCTGTGAAATCACATGCGACTGGAACATGGCGTCCATATCTTCATAAACAGGAACGATATGCGAAACAGGATAGTATTCCGCCTCACGTTCATAAGGCACACGCAGGCGCCCCGGCACAAGCCAGTTATAAATTGACAGCTTTCCAATCGCAGGTTCAAAATAAGCAAAAAGCAGGTTGGAAATTAAATAAAATACAAGCGCCTTGAAAACCACGCGCAGAGGGTTTACATCACTCATTTTGCAAAACCAAACAGCACTTGAAAGGCGCTCCATGACAAATCCGGCGTCGAGAGGGTAAAGAACAGCCAGCCAAGCGAAACAAAATTGAAGGTCAGAAACACCCCTGCCGCGTTAAAAATCATCGCCCCCGCACGCGTTTGAAGCCAGGAAGGCTGTTTCCCGCGCGCCCACTCACTCCACCGGTTTTGAACAAATAAACCGAGGCCGTGCCAAAGTCCCCAAAGCGCAAATCCCCACGTCACGCCATGCCACAGGCCGATCAAAACCATCGCAGCGGCCTGGGTAATCAAAATGATTACAGGAACAGGCCACGAGATTTTGCTCGACCGCATGGCGCGCGTCAACGGATTAAAGAAATACGCGCGGAACCATTGCGTCAAAGTCATGTGCCATGAATTCCAGAATTGTGTCAGATTCGGTTTGAGATATGGGGCGGCGAAATTTTCGGGCAGGCGAATTCCAAGCACGCGGGCAAGCCCTATCGCAATATCCGTGTAACCGCTGAAATCAAAATAGATCCGCAGGGAATAAGCATAGAGAAAAAACCACATCCATCCGGCAGACTTCACCTGGGTAACGAGTATGTCGTTCAAGGCGATGACGGCCAGCGCATCTGCCAAAACAAATTTTTTGAATAACCCGACGAAGAACCGCGTCCCTGCCTCGACCCAATCCTGCCTGGCTAAAGAAACGGGGGATCTCAGCTCCAACACGAACCGTTCAATCCGGTCAATAGGCCCGGCGGTGAACGCCGGAAAGAAAATCACATAATTGACATATTCCCCCAACGTTACAGAGGGTAATCTTCCGGACTGCCTATCGCGGATCGTATGAATCAGGCGAAATGCGACATACGAGAATCCCAGCCACGAGAGAATTGCCTGTTTTGGCTCAGCGTCTCCAGCCTGCACAGCTTTTACAAATCCAAAAAGATGGTTTACGAAATAGGGCGTTTTCAGCAGGATAAAAAGAACGATCAGACCAACCAAAGCAAGCCAATAGACAGCCGGCCGAACGGCCCGCGAGCGCGCCAGGGCAATCGTCAAACCAACCAAAATAAAAACGACCACAGCCACCTGCAAAAGCGGAGGTGTGGTCGTCATGTAAACCTGTTCGAGACCGAAATAGCGATTAAGTGCAACCAGGATCGTCACACCTGCGAGGATCATTGCGGCAGGCCAGTTCTGTTTCCAGGAAAGCGATTCGGGAGTTGATGTCAACGCCCAAAGAATCACCGTCAATCCGAGAGTGGCAGCCGGCAGCCAGAACGCCAGGCTGACAAATTGTTGGGGCGGCTGCAGCCAGTAAATTACGAAAGCGCTAAAGGCCAGCAAAGCCAACTCGCGGCCTTTATGGAGTTGCCCAATACCAATCGCAATGAAAGCCAAAATGCCAATCTGAAAGATGGTCATTTAGAAGCCCTGATAGATCCAGGTTGGAGTGGTATCCGCAGAGAAAATCGTAAGCGCGATGAGGATCAGGCACAGCAACAAGGCGAGCAGGTTTTCACGAGAGAATATTGAATTGAGTATTTTTTTCATTACACCACCTCACACCCGGATTTTTATTTTGCCGCTCGTAAATAGGCTTCCATAAAACTGTCCAGTTCGCCATCCAGTACGGCCTGCGTGTTGCCCGTTTCGTGATCCGTGCGGTGATCCTTGACCATTTGATACGGATGCAAAACATACGAGCGGATCTGGCTTCCCCACTCGGCCTTTGTATACTCGCCGCGCAAAATCGCGCGCTCCTCTTCCTTTTCGGCCTGTTTCAATTCAAGCAGGCGGGCGCGTAAAATCCGCATGGCGAATTCGCGGTTTTGTGTCTGCGAGCGCTCATTCTGGCAGGTGACCACAATGCCGGTCGGGATATGCGTAATGCGGACCGCCGTGGAATTCTTTTGCACATTCTGCCCGCCCGCACCCGAGGAACGAAAGACATCGAGTTTGATGTCACCGGGATTGATCTCGATGTCGGCTTCATCCATCGTTACCTGCGGCAGGACTTCGATCAGGGCAAATGACGTATGCCTGCGATGCGCGGCGTCAAACGGCGAGAGCCGCACGAGGCGATGCACGCCTTTTTCGGAACGGAGGTAGCCAAAAGCGTATTTTCCGCTCACGGCAATCGTCACGCTTTTTATCCCGGCTTCTTCACCTGCAGTCAGATCAAGGATTTCAGTGTCGAAGCCGCGGCTTTCCGCCCAGCGCAAATACATACGCTGAAGCATCTCGGCCCAATCCTGCGAGTCCGTCCCGCCTGCCCCTGCATGGATTGCCAGGATGGCATCGTCATGGTCATACGGCCCGGAGAGCATGGCTGTAAAGGAACGCCTTTCGAGATCGGCCTCGAGCTTTGCGATCTCGGTCTCCAATTCACCGCGCAGGGATTCATCGTCGAGCCGCGCCAGTTCGGTCAGATCGTGAAGATGCTGATTGAATGCCCGCCACGAATCCACCTCTTCCCGCAGATCGGAGGCGTTTTTCATCACGCGCTGGGCGGAAGTGGAATCGTTCCAGAAATTTGGTTGTTCGATTTCTTTTTCTAGCTGTGAAAGTTGAGTCTCTTTGCCCGCCAGGTCAAAGACGCACCAGTAGCTGCTGAGTCAGGTCATTCGCGGCCTGCAAACGGTCAAGCAAATCTTGCATAAGTTCCTCCAAAAATGTAGAGCGGGATTAATCCCGCATTACGACGAAGACAAAATACCTTCGACAAAAGCATCGGGATCAAACGGCTGTAAATCTTCCGGTTTCTCACCCAGCCCGGCAAACAGGATGGGCAGGCCAAGTTCTTTTTGAATTGCAAAAGCCATACCGCCGCGCGCAGATGAATCAAGCTTCGAGAGGATCACACCCGTCACGTTCACAGCATCCTTGAACGCGCGCGCCTGTTGCAGGGCATTCTGCCCGGTCGTTGCATCCAGCACCAACCAGACCTCATGCGGCGAACCGGGAAGGGCCTTGCCCACCACGCGATTCACTTTTTTCAATTCCTCCATCAAGTTGAAACGAGTGTGCAGGCGTCCCGCGGTATCTATCATGATGACATCCACCCCGCGGGCGACTCCCGCTTGAACGGCATTGAACGCCACCGCACCGGGATCGCTTTCGGGGGCCCCGCTAATTACTTCGACCTTTAGCCTGTCACCCCACACCTGGAGTTGATCCACCGCCGCGGCACGAAACGTATCTGCCGCGCCGAGCAGAATCGATTTACGCTCGGCCTGTAAACGCGCGGCGAGCTTGGCAATCGTCGTCGTCTTGCCGGAGCCATTCACACCCACAACGAGAATGACAGAGGGGCGATCCCGCAAATTCAACGGAGGCGGTGAATCGAGGCGTTTGCGGAGGTCCGCTCGAAGGGCCGCGGTCAGCTCATTTGCGCGCGTCAGGCCCTCGGTCCGCGTGAGGCGTTTCAGTTCATCCAAAACGGATGCGGTGGTTTCAAGTCCCAGGTCTGCCTGAATGAGAAGAGCTTCGAGATCGTCCCAGGTATCGGGTTTGATCTCGGTTGCGCCAAGCAGGGCTGCGATTTGCCCGAATGTTGCCTTGCTGGTTTTGGAAAGTCCTGCGCGCCAGCGTGAAAGGATGTCAGCCATGAGCCGCGATTATATCACGGGGGTATCTTCGATTTTATGATATACTCCGTTGGCTTGAAAAGCAGAAAGGTATAAAATATGGCAGGCGAACCCATTCATATAACCGATGCTTCATTTGAACAGACCGTCATGCAATCACCGATCCCGGTGATTGTGGATTTTTGGGCGCCCTGGTGCAGTCCATGCAAGATGATCGCACCGACTCTGGAAAAACTGGCGCGCGAACAGGAAGGCAAACTTCTCGTTGCAAAGGTCAACACAGACGAGAACCCGGACTGGATGATGAAGTTTGGAGTTCAAGGCATCCCCACACTTTTATTTGTATCGGGCGGAAAAGTGGTTCACCGGCAAGTGGGCGCCCTGCCCGAACGAATGTTGCGCGATGTAGTAAATCAGTTCCTGGAAGTCGTCAGCCAAAACTAGTGCGCGTTTCTGAAAAGGAGTCGGGCCATGAAAAAAATGCTCCTGCTTGCATTGGGATTTAGTCTCACCTTAAGCGCTTGTATGCCTGCATTTTTGCAACAATCACCGAATCCGGCTCCCACCGTGGATTTGAACGGCACAGCGGCGGTCCTGGTGCAATCATCACTCGAGGCAATGCCCACTCCCACAGTTGTACCAAGCAATACACCGGTGGTGAAGACAGAGACAGGCACGGACACTCCAATTCCCGCGACCTCCACTGAAACGCAAAATGCCTCCCTCCTAACCCTGACCGCAACTCTTGGAACAGGAACCATTAATCCAATTACAAATACACCGGGGCCAGGCGGCACACCTACCGTTACCGCTACGGGAACCCTTCCAACTTCAACACCCAGCGCAACCCCGAATCCAATTTACAGTGTGACACCGTCGGGAACATTACATCCCCAGCACTACGGGACAATGCCGCCCGACCTGCCGTTCGGACAAATTACATTAATCAATAGATCAAAAGTTGAGGCGTATATCTCACTGCAATGCACCACCAAGGACGGATATGTCACCATTATCGAATATCCCGTGGGCGGCAGCATCGAAGTGAGGGCGCCTGCCGGAAAATACGTTTACGTTGCCTGGGTGGGAGGCAAGAAAATGGTCGGCAATTTCGGATTGGACAAGTTCGAAGATATTTCGATCAAGATTTACAAAGATAAGATCGTGATCGGAAGAAAATGAAGAAAATCAGAAATGGAGAGAAAATGTTGAAAAGAACCATCCCTGTTCTCGTGACCCTCGCTGTCCTCCTGACAGCCTGCGGCCCCGAGGCCACCCCCACGATGAATCCCGCGGACGTGCAAGGGACGGCTGTCGCCGCGGCATGGACAATGGTCGCGATGACCCAGGAAGCGATCCCCACCGCCACTCCCCTGCCCCCCACGGAAACGCCAAGCCCAACGCCGCTTCCAAGTTTTACGCCCGTGTCTCTACCCACATCCGCCGAGACCCCAACGCAAAATCCCCTTGTGCTTGCACCCACCAGCACTACGTCGGCCGATCCATGCAATGCCCCAGTGTCGGCTAACGCCGACGGGCCAAAAGTCTTCGTGCGGCTTGTCAATAAAACCAAGGGAAGCGTGAACGTCTCGATGTGGCTTACGGAGATAACACCTTTTGGTGAGTGCGGGTATTACGGGACGTCAATCGCGAAGGGCGGGTCGCAAAACATAGATGTGCTTGCCGGCTGCTATGGCCTTTACGCGTGGGTCAATGACCCCAACAAACCCAGTACATCCTCGGGGCCGGGTTTCTGCGTTCACGGTACCGATAAAATAACTATTGAGATAAGCGCAGATACATTTAAAGTAGTTTACCCATAATCACACAGGAACACGCTCGAACTGAAAAAGGCTCCCGTATATAAAATACGAGGAGCCTTTTTGAATCTGCGTGCAATCGAATGCCGGCGGCAGGTCGTTTTTTATTCCGTGGCTCTCTCTATTTTTGCACCCAACGAACGCAGTTTTTCATCCACCTTTTCATAGCCGCGTTCGATCTGAACGACGTTGCGGATTTTCGACGTTCCTTTCGCCGCCAAAGCCGCGAGCAAAAGTGCCATGCCGGCGCGAATATCCGGGCTTTCCAGTTTTTCACTATAGAGCTGCGTCGGTCCTTGCACGAGACAGCGATACGGATCGCACAAAATGATGCGCGCGCCCATGCCCACCAGCTTATCGGTGAAATACATGCGGCCGGAAAACATCCAGTCGTGGAACAGGACCGAACCCGAAGCCTGTGTTGCAACTGTAATGGCGATACTGGTCAGGTCGGTTGGAAAAGCGGGCCAGACATTGGTTTTTATTTCGGGCAATGCGCCATCCAAATCGAACTGGACGACAAGAGATTGATCGGATGGAACAAGAATGTCCTCCCCTTCCACATTCCAATGAACGCCAAGCCGGTTAAAAACCTGGTTGATCATCTCCAAATACTGCACGCCGGCATTTTTGATACGGATTTCCCCGTGAGTTACCACGGCGGCGCCTATGTAACTTACAACTTCGAGCAAATCCGGCCCAATGGTGAATTCGCCGCCATGCAAACGCGTCACGCCTTTGATACGCAGGGTATTGGAACCGATCCCTTCAATTTGCGCGCCGAGCTGATTCAGGAAATGGCACAACTCCTGAACGTGCGGTTCCGATGCGGCATTACGGATCGAAGTATCCCCTTTTGCAAGAACAGCCGCCATGACCGCATTTTCCGTGGCGGTCACGCTGGCCTCATCCATCAGGATGTCGGCGCCGCGCAGTTCATTGGCTTGAAAATCAAATATGCGGTCGTAAACCACATTCACCCCTAACGCCCGCAGTGCAAGAATATGGGTATCCAGCCTGCGTCGTCCGATCACATCCCCTCCCGGCGGCGGCAACAGCAAGGAACCGGTCCGGGCAACGACAGGTCCCGCAATCAGGATCGAGGCCCGAATACGGCGGCACAGTTCCGGGTCCAGGTGGGAGGCGGTGACCTGAGGGGCGTTGATCTTCCAGGTACTGGCATCCAAATCCTCAATTCGAGCGCCAAGATTTTCGATCAGCCGTCTCATTGCCTGGACATCGCGAATTTGAGGTACGTTGCGCAGTACGACTGTTTCATCTGTCAACAGGCAGGCGGCCAGAAGAGGCAGGGCCGCATTTTTATTTCCCGCCGGAGTCACTTCCCCCTTCAAAGGAATACCACCTTCAATAACAAACTCTTCCATAATTTATCACCTCATGCCGCAATTTTCTCAAGTTATTGCAGAATATTCTGCTTCAGTACTCGTGGAAATTATCAGGATTGTAAGGCAGATTGAATAAATCGCCAAGAACATTGCAGTTCACTTACACAAGAAATGGCTTTTGTACCCGAATACAATTCGATTTATAATGAAAACAATGTCCAGCATACTTATTCTTGTATCCATCCTCGGCGGCTGGCTCGCCGGATGGCTGATAAATTACCTTTCAGATGTTCTGCCGGTCACGCGGCGTTTTAGCCGCCCGGCCTGTCAAAGATGTGCGGCAAACATCGAATGGAGCGACTATCTCCTTTTTCGTCCCTGCCCAAACGGTCACCGCAGAACCCCAAGAACCTGGCTCGTTCAGATACTTGGAGCGGCGATAAGCGTTTACATTTGGATACATCCGCCGTCCATCGGATACACCCCTGGAATCATTCTGACGATATATTTTGGCGTCGTTTTCGTGATCGACATGGAACACCGGCTGATTCTCCACCCAACCAGCATTTTCGGTTCCTTTCTTGGACTTTGGGTTGGCACCGTTTCCCATGGGCTTTATTGGACCCTTTTAGGCGGGCTGGCCGGACTGGCAATCATGCTGGCCTTTTATTTTTTTGGCATGCTTTTTACACGCCTCAGGGCACGCCGGCTTCAAGCATCAGGGCAGGAAGCCGACGAAGAAGAGGCCCTCGGCGCAGGCGACGTTATTCTGGCCGCCATTCTTGGGTTAATCCTTGGCTGGCCAATGATCTGGTTCGGAATTTTGGCAGGCGTTCTTCTTGGAGGCGCAGGAAGCATGCTTTTTCTTCTCTGGCTTTTCGCAACCCGCCAATATCAAAAGAATGCCTTGATGATCTTCATACCCTATGGGCCTTATTTCATCATCAGCGCCTTCCTGATCATCTACTTTCCCAGATTACTTGCCGCGTTATTGCCCAAATAATCAATGACAACAGAATGGCATCGGTAATCAACGGATAGAGAGCTGTAGATAAAATGAACCAAATCATTCGCAGGATACAAATCAAACCCCGTGCCCAGGCCATGGTTGAATTCATGCTGGTGCTGCCGATCCTCCTATTGATTCTCTATGGAACGATAGAAGTATCACGCCTCATCTTTATCTATACGTCAGTCGCAAATGCTTCGCGCCAGGCCGCCCGGTACGGGTCAACCGCGGCAGAGAGCAATGGGGGCCCGCGTTACCAGGATTGCGACGGCATACGCGATGTTGCCAATCAATCGGCTTTTATCGTTGATTTCGAGGAAATCAATATAACCTACGACCGCGGACTCGATACCCATGGGGCACAGATTCCCATTTCCGGGGTCGATCCCAGCCCGGAATCTGACAGCTGCCCGATCACTGAATATGAGGCGCGTAACGGGGACCGAATCATCGTTCGGGTTTCCGCCTTATACGAACCTATTGTTTCGTTTGTATCGTTTGAACCGGTTGACATTGTTTCCGCCAGCGCGCGGACATTCCTGATCTCGGTACCCATACTGGGATCCGCCGTCCCCACCGGATTTCATGCTGAAACCAGCACCCCGTCGAAAACACTCACCCCCACTTTGGAATTCAATGTTCCCACTTCAACATTGACTCTCACATTACCACCCTTTGGAACACAACCGCCAATCGTGATTTTCCCGTCCAACACTCCCGGTTCGGGAGGCGCCACCCAGGCGCCAGCCAATACACCCACGCACACTCCGCTCCCATCGAAAACCGCCACCATCACACCCACGGCAATCATGTGTTCGGGTCTCACCGGTGTTTCGCACGGCCCACTGGTCATTGAACAAAATTACATGGAAATGGCAATCGACAACAACACCGGCTTTGTCCTGTCAACTTCACAAATCTATGTTGAATGGAATCATGATACAGGTCACGCTGGAAGCGATGCGGCATTGCACCTCAGGCAGGTTGCGCTGGACGATTCTTTATGGAATGGAGATGAACTGGCCCCCTCCAAATTCCTGGAAGGTTATTATCCCCACATTCCAATGGGCTCGTCTGTAATCCGTTTTATATTCCATCAACCCTACGACAACACAGATGGGACCGAGCGCATCCTGATCATGATCTCCACGCCAGGCTGCTTAAACTATCCTCTTGATTCGAGGAACTAGCGAATAAACTCATGGCAAACCTGAAACGAAGCGCGATTCCCGCCCGGAGAGAACGCGGCCAGAGCCTGGTCGAAATGGCCGTCAGCCTGCCGGTCATCCTGCTGCTGCTGATGGGCACAGCTGACTTTGGCATGGCAATTTTCTCCTACACAATCCTGAGAGACGCCGCCCAGGAAGGCGCGCTGTACGGCTCGTTCGATCCAGCCAATCGCGCCGGCATCGAAAGACGCGCACGCGGCATCTCACCTCATACCCCCGAATCACCTTTTTACTCACCCGTTGACCTGACCAACCCGGACCTTGTTAAAGTTTCGATCAAAACCGCTGGAGGAGCATGCCAGGAAATAAGCGCCGGCAGGTCCAATTATATTGAAGTAAATGTAAGTTATGATTACCTGATGTTGACGCCGCTCATGCAGCAAATTATCGGTTCAGGTTCCATTCTCTTATCGGCAAAAGCCACAAACGTTATTCTCCAGCCGCCATGTCCATAAACCGTTTTAGCGCCAGGCGTGTATCGCACAAACCCACAGAACGCGGCCAGGCAATCATCGTAATCATATTTGCAGTCATTGGCCTGTTCGGAATGTCTGCATTAGCCGTCGATGGCGGGAACGCGTATCAAGACCAGCACAGGGCACAGACCGCCGCCGACGCCGCCGCCCTGACGGGTGCGATCTCACGAATTGAGGGCGCCGACTGGAGAGCCGCCGCTCTTGAGATTGCAAAATCCAACGGGTACGACAATAACGGTATAACGAACACCGTCGAGTTGAATACTCCGCCGTTGAGCGGTGTGTATAAGGGAAACCCTGAATACATCCAGGTCATTGTCACATCGCACTTGAGGACGTTTTTCGGCCCTGTGATCGGCCTGCAGCAAATTACAGTCGTTGCCCAGGCTGTCTCACAGTCCAAACCGGCGGTATACGGGCAAATGTTCGATGGCTACGCGGTTGTCAGCCTTGCTCCCCACACGAGATGTGATACGAATAGAAAAGCCTTCTGGATACACAGTGAGGCCACGCTGTCCCTGGAGGGAGGCGGGCTTTTCGTCAACTCGGACAACCCCCAATGCGCCTTTGTTTCCTATGGCAGTGGAAGTATTCGTATTAACGACAACAGTCCATTCTCCATCGCGGGCGGCGCGTCCATCCAAAAGCCGCACCTGATCACCCCGTTTCCGCCCCAGGTTGGAGCCGCACCCATTCCATACCCGCCTGCCTTCCAAATGCCCAAAATCGGATGCGGCAGCAGGATGGCCGAAGTTATCGAAGGCACAAATACCATGACGGCTGGAAACTGGGATGACGACTTTCCGCCGGAAGGCGTTACCAACCTGGAAAGCGGCATTTATTGCATCCAGGGTGACGTTTTGGTCAGCGGCCAGCGCTTGACGGGGAGCGGAGTGGTGCTCTATGTTCAGAACGGCCAGGTCAGGTTTACCGGCTCGTCGGAAATCCAACTCTCCGCCCCCAAAAGCGGACCCCTGGCCGGGCTTCTGATCTACATGCCCATCGACAACCGCAGCCGCCTCGCCCTCAACGGAAACAGCGACTCCGAATTCCGCGGCACCATCCTGGCCCCGGGCGCGGATATCCGCATCAACGGCAATCAATCGTCCTACGGCTTTCACAGTCAGATCATTGGGTACTACATTGAAGTGGACGGGACCGACAACGTCATCATCAAGTATTTGGACGAGCAAAACTACGACGCCTTTAAAATGCCAGAGGTGATACTCAGCCAGTAAACAGGACCTTGCATAGATGTTAGGCGGGGATAAGTAATCGTAGATGGTCATTTGCGCTTTTGATAACATTACAAAACACTTACACGCACTGCCGCTTCACCACTCATGGTTTATAATTGTACATATGAGGTACGATTTCAACCCCGCTTTCCTGATCCTGCCAGCGGGACCGGACTAATTTAATAGTCATCGTACATAAGTTGGATTGCCCTGGATGGAAAGAGTTATTAATATTGAATGAAAAGGTCTGGATCGGTTAAGATGAAAGAATTTTGGCATAAGGCATTTTTCCATTTAAAGACCAAGCCCGGGCGGCAAAGGGGCAAACGCAAATCCAAAGGGCAGAGCCTGGTGGAGTTTGCCATCGCGTTACCGATAATTATTCTTCTCTTTTCCGGACTGGTGGAATTCGGTTTTATATTAAACTACTACCTCTCACTGCTCGACGCCACTCGAGAATCCGCCCGGCTTTACAGCACCCAAGACCCCTTTAACGATGATCTTTCGGATAACATGCTGTACTATGAAAGCGCAGCATCAATGGTTTATAAAGAGTTAAAGCCAATAAATGAGCAGGATACAACTCGAAAAATAATCCTGGATCCAGACACAGACGATATCATTATTACTGTTTTCAACATAGAGAATACTGGCGCTACAAACCCAGCAAATGTTTGCGACCCGGCAGCGCCAGACCCGGAAAAAACAATCACCCGCCGCCCGGAGGCGGGAGACTACCGCTATTACGGGAACTTAACCTCCAGAATTACAACCCAAGATATCTGCAACCAACTTATCAGCGGGTCTAAACCCATGGCAATCCTGCTGGTCGAAGTGTTTTATGCCTATCACCAGACAATTGCCTTAGCACCCTTCCTGCCAAACCCCGTAATGTTACACGCCTACACAATGATGCCCATGCCTCCAACAGCTCTCAGCAATCATACTCCTATGGTTTTTGTCTTTTCGTTTCCGCCTTCGCCGTGGGAGAATTAAAGAATGCAAAGAAAACTCCTCCAAAAAACAGAACGCGGACAAGTCATTATCCTGGTTGCAATGGCCATTATCGGGTTGATAGCCATAGTTGGCTTGGCGGTTGACGGAGGCGTTCTTTTCATAGAATACGCGCGCCTAAAGCGCGGCATTGATGCGGCCGCGGTTGCCGCGGCCTTGCAATTTAAACAAACAACCACCAGTGAAACGCAAGCGCAATTTGAAGCACGACTTGCAAACGCCGCCTTGGAAATGTTGCATCTGAACCAGTCGGACGTTTTGACCCCTGTGATTGAAATATGTGCACGTGACGAAGATGGCGTACCGCTTGATGCAACAACAGACCCGGTGTTATGCACAACCGTGCCCAGAAAAATGGTGCGAGTAACTGCATCGCGAGTAGTGCAGTTCGGATTTCTGCCTGTTGTCGGTATTCGACAGACAACGGTTACGGCTACTTCAATTGGCGAAGCGGCCTCGGTGGACCTGGTGTTTGTCATTGACACATCTGCTTCGATGTCTTATCAGACCGTACCTGATCCTGATTTGAATCATGACGGTATACCAGATGATGGTACACCGACGGTTGATCCGGGGGACGATCCGGCATTATGCAATCCATCTACATGCGAGCCGCTCACAAGCGTCAAAAATGTTGCCGTCAATTTTGTGGATCAACTTTACTTCCCGTATGACCGAGTGGCTGTTGTAGCATCCACCAGTCAGGTGCCGGATGGAACGCGCGACCCTGTCGTTGTGCAAGAACTCATATCCAATGAAACTGACGTTAAAAATGCTTTGAATGGTGTAAGAGTCATTCAACCATTTGAGTGCGTAATTCCCGGCGGAAACCGCCCGGGCCCGTGCAGAGTCATTGATGGAACCGGTGCCTATGTTGCAAATACTTGCGAGTTATGCGAAACTACACACAACTGGGAATCCTACCCATCAAGTAACATCGGCGGCTCTTTGGTACTGGCAGGGAATAGGTTTGTGTTTGACAACAACCCAGCTATGATAGATATGATTCGTGAGGACTCGCTCTGGCTCGTGATTGTGATCGCGGGCGGTCCCGCTAACGCCAGTAATGCTCAGGCCGGTTTACCGTATGGCTATTGCCCGCCGCCAACGAATGGTGAAATCCCGGAAATCCCGTTTTGCCGCGATAACGAATGGCCTACGAAACCAGCCGGTACACCTGTCTTTACCCGCCACTCTCTACCTGACCCCGCCTATGATTCCGATGATTACGCCTACGATATGGCAGACTGGCTCGCTGGAGCCTCAATCGACTCGGACCTGAGTGATGTAGACGGTCAGGAGGCAGTTATCTTCACGATTGGTCTGGGAGATTTCGTCCGGGAGTATTATGCAGGCGATCCTGCAGATGGAGAACAATTACTGCAATACATGGCCGAAGATGCCGGAGACAACATTTCACCAGGGATCGTACTTAATCATGGCTTTTATTCCTATACTCCTGACACTGCCGGATTAGGCCTAATCTTTCAACGCATCGCCGATAATATTGCTACCCGAATTTCGCATTAAAGTTTTACCCAGACAAGGATGCACTTATGAATGCTCGCCTTCTCCCACCGTCCGTTCGCAAACGGCATGCTCAAAGCATGGTTGAGTTCGCGCTGGTACTGCCAATCCTGCTGTTAATTGTTTTCGGGGTGATCGAATTTGGGCGTCTCTTTTACGCCTGGATCGTTATCGAAAATGCCACCCGCTTTGGCGTTCGCTACGCGTCAACGGGCAATTTTGATCTCGGCCACTGTTCAGATCTAAATGGGAATGGCTACCTATGCGACAGAAACAGACACGACGATGTTGAAATAGATGCGGCGCGCATTCCTTCGATCAAGGATGAGACGCGCAACGCCTTGTTCGGCCTGACCTACTTTGAACCAAACGATACGGGGCAACAAGGTGAGCTGGGCTATTTAAAGCTTACAGTTTGTTCCAACCGGGACGATCCACCGCCGGAAGACAGGTTTATCCGACCAGCGATGGGACAACCTATCTATAGCGATTGCCAGGGCGGAGAAGATGCCGGCGCGCCGGGCCAGCATGTGTATGTTTCGGCGGATTACAATTTTACTTTCCTCGTCCTGCCCGTTTTTGGGTTTGACCCGATGATGCATCTGGCTTCATACCGTATGGGTACCGTGGAGACGTTCCGCACCTCAAGGATAGTCAACACACCGTTTGGCGGCCTCGAACCAGCGCGAAGCGCTACGCCAACCCCCACATCGTCCAATACCCCCACACCCACCGATACCCCCACACCCACCGACACACCCACACCGACATTTACTCCGACATTTACCAGTACTCCAACAAATACCAATACACCGACGAACACCGCTACACCGACCAATACATATACGCCAACGGCAACACCATTGCCTAACTGTTCACTGATCACCACCTCCCAAACACGCTTCTATCAAGACACATTCAGGACTAACGTTACAAATCGCAACTCGGCAACGGCCTACCTGGTCAGCTCAACCATGACCTGGGACACTACTTATACGACGCCGAATTCGCAAAACATGTACCTGGATTACATCCAATTCAGCAGCACGTATTACAATCCGGGCAACACCACTCCGCCGCCTGCGGGAGCCATTACTTCTCCCATCACAGCCGCCGCTCCATCCCTTCCGTTGGTATCTAACAATACCAGAACGTGGCTGGCCAATTTTAATAATCAAATATTTGTGGGCTTATACAGGGTAACCTTGACCTTCGAGTTCCCGAATTTCCCGGATGGGAGCAGCCTTACCTGCACTGTGACCACCCAAATAGCCAATTACACCGCCACACCAACGGCCACGCGAACGATAACCGCCACACCTACGATCACGAGGACGCCTACGATCACAAGGACGCCTACGATCACAAGGACGCCAACCAAAACGTTTACACCGTCGAAGACCTTCACCCCGTCGAAGACCCCAACACGGACCTACACGCCATCAAAGACGCTCACGCCATCAAAGACACTCACGCCTTCAAAGACGCCAACAAGGACTGCCACCAGCACCCGGACAGCTACACCTACACCGAGCAAAACGCTGACGCCTACCAAGACAAGAACACCAACACCCAACGCAACGCCTACATTTACGCCTACCAAGACCAACACGCCCCGCCCAGAATAATGGCAATCTAAAGACATCGCTCTGCAAAAACCGTCAGCCTTGCAATTTGGCTGGCGGTTTTTGCATCTGGACTTCGGAAATCCTTAATCCCGAGTCGCTCTTTAGCGGTATAATCCACCCACCTTATTATCGAAAGGAGGTGCACCGATACAAACATTTCGGGAAAGACAGCGCATGATCTTTAGCCGGATAGTTGGGTAGTTTGATAGTTGGGTAGTTTTGTAGTTGGGCTAAAGATGACGAGGACGAGGGTTCTCCATTGCGAGATGGAGCTAATCCTTCCCTCACCCCGGCCCTCTCCCATTGTGGGAGAGAGGGAAGGGTGAGGCAGGGAAAAATCGACAGTTCAGCGGAAGCCCTCCGGGTGTGCCATCATCCGATTATCTTTCCCTCCGAATAACTTTGCCTGTGCCGCATTGCGGCGACACAAGACCGCGCAAGCAATTGTGCGGGTAAAACAGCAAGGGATGGCAGACATGTCGTTGCGAGCGTACTTCGCGAAGCAGCCCCCAGTTAAACGGATAAACCCCATTAACTGGAGACTGCTTTACCGGAGTGCCTCATCGCAATGACATACAAACTCAAAAATCGGAGGATCCCCTATGTGTGGAATCGTCGGATATGTCGGCCCGCGTGACGCGACGCCGATCATCCTCAATGGCCTGAAAAGGCTGGAATACCGCGGCTATGACTCGGCTGGAGTCGCTGTTTTTAACGGCGGCCAGATCGAGGTCCGAAGAGACGCGGGCAAGTTATCCCAGTTGGTGGATTTGGTCGGCAAATCCCCCATTAACGGCGCGCCCGGCATCGGTCATACGCGCTGGGCAACGCACGGAGCGCCGACCACCCGGAACGCGCATCCGCATCTTGGAAGTTCGGGACGCGTGGTGGTCGTTCAAAACGGCATCGTCGAAAACTTCCTGGAGTTGAAAGACGAGCTGACCGCCGAGGGTGTGGTGTTCCAATCGGAAACGGACACGGAAACCATCGTGCAGTTGGTCGAGCATTACCTTGCGGCAGGGATGGGTTTTGTGGAAGCCGCCCGAAAGACGTTCAACCAGATCCAGGGCGCAAATGTGGTGGTGTTGATGTCGGCGGATGAGCCGGAAAAGATCGTGGCCGCGCGCATCGGGAACGCGGGCGGCGTGGTGATCGGACTCGGCGAGGGCGAGAATTTCCTTGCCAGCGACACCCCCGCCATCATGGAGCACACGCGCAAGGTGATCTTTTTGGAATCACGGCAGATGACGATTGTGTCCCGTGAAAACGTGAGGGTGGAAACGCTGGACGGCGCGGAGATCAAACCGCAGGTGCATACCGTCTCGTGGGACCCTGTGGCCGCGGAGCGAGGCGAATACCGCCACTTCATGCAGAAGGAAATCCACGAGCAGGTGCGCGCCCTCACCGATACCCTGGCGGGCCGCGTGGACTTCGGCAAAGGCGAGATCCGCCTGCCCGACCTGAAACTCACGAAAGAACTCGCCAACAGGATCGAGAAGATTTACATCACGGCCTGCGGCACAGCGGCTTACGCCGGGATGGTCGGAAAGTATTTGATCGAGAAGATCGCCCGCGTGCCGGTGGAAGTGGTCATCGGTTCGGAGTTCCGTTACAGCGACCCGATCGTCACCCCCAACACGGTGGTGCTTGCCATTTCGCAATCCGGTGAAACTGCGGATACGCTGGCGGCGATGGAGGAAGGACGACGCAAGGGCGGCATCCTGTGGAGCATTGTCAATGCGATCGGCTCACAGGCCATGCGCGTGGCGGACGGGTACATCTCGATGCAAACGGGACCTGAGATCGGCGTGGCCTCGACGAAGGCTTTCACCGCCCCATTGGTTGACCAGTACATGCTGGCGATCCTGCTGGCCGGCCTGCGCGGTGTAATTGACGACAAGACTCGCAGGTCGCTGGTTGCAGATTTGCGCCTCGTCCCGGACCTGGCGGGCCGCGCGCTCGACACCGAGGCAGATGTCGAAAAAGTGGCGCACGCGTTGAAGGACATTCGCGGTTGTCTTTATCTGGGGCGCGGCATCAACATGCCCATCGCCTATGAAGGCGCGTTGAAACTCAAGGAAATTTCCTACATCCACGCCGAAGGATACCCCGCAGGCGAAATGAAGCACGGCCCCATTGCGTTGATCGACGAGGAGATGCCCGTGCTCTGCCTCGCGCCGAAGGACCCGTGGCACGAGAAGATGATCTCGCAAATCCAGCAGGCCAAAGCGCGCGGCGGGGTTGTCATTGCCGTGGCTACCGAAGGCGATGAACTGATTCAGGGCATGGCAGATCACGTGCTGTGGGTTCCCGAAGCGCCGTGGATGCTTTCCCCCATCGTGACAGTTCTGCCGTTGCAATTGCTGGCATATCACATCGCCACCATCCGCGGCCTGGATGTGGACCAGCCGAGAAATCTCGCAAAGAGTGTGACGGTGGAATAGAAAAGAAAAGGTGACAGTCACTTCACCACAAAGTGACTGTCACCTGACATGATGCGGAGGTTCCGTCATGCGCCCGGATTGGGACTCATACTTTCTCAAGATCGCTTACGCCGTTTCAGAACGAAGCACCTGTGACCGTGCCTTCGTAGGCTGTGTGCTGGTGCTGGATAAACGCATCCTGACCACCGGCTTCAACGGTTCACCCGCCGGTCAGGAGCACTGCGACGAAGCCGGTCACTTGATGGTGGATGGTCATTGTGTGCGGACGATCCACGCGGAGACGAATGCCATCATCCAGGCCGCGCTGCATGGCGTCTCAACAAAAGGCGCGACGTGTTACGTCACGCACCTGCCGTGCATCAACTGCACGAAGGCGCTGATCAACGCAGGCATTGCGCGCATCGTCTACAGTTCTGCCTACCGTATGGACGAAAATGCGATGGGCTTTCTCAGGGCGGCAAACATCGAAGTGACGCAAAAAGAGTTTACCCCGGACTGAGTCAATAAAATGCGGCATTCATGCCGCATTGGGTGATATGGATTGAATTTTGAGAAGGCCCCAGGTTGATATGGTGGTTGTTTTTGGCGATGAAATATCGTATAGTATTTACAGAATCCCCAAACACTATTCACCAAGAGGAGAACAACCATGGCAGACAGCGTTTACAAGATCATAGAGTTGGTCGGTACCAGCACAGAGTCATGGGAGAAAGCGGCGGCAGTTGCTGTGGAACGAGCCGGACAATCCCTGCGCGAACTGCGGATCGCGGAAGTCGTTGAGCTCGACATGGTTCTCGATAATGGCAAGGTCACGGCATACCGCGCCAAAGTCAAAGTCTCGTTCAAGTTTGAAAGCGGAGACTAAAGACAGGGAGCAGGAAGCAATAACTCAATCTCTCGAAAAATTACGCGGATAGGGCGCTTCACAGCCGGACCCAGGTTTGGCGCGCGCTTACTTTTAGTTTGGCCGCCGTCTGACGATTCACTACGGCGTGGATGTCGGCGTCGGTGTTTCGGGTGTGGGGGTATGCGTAGGCGTTGGCGGCGGATTGAATACCTTCAAATTGGAAGTGTCGTAACCGGGGTCGAGCTGCAGGTCGCTTTCCTGGACCCAGCACGGATCATGATAGATCGGGTTATCCACCACCCACCAGCCAGAGACGCTTCCACGGCCAAGCAAGGTCACGCGTTCATCTTTCCTAAGCGAACTCACCACCTCATAGACCGCTCCCGGCCCCATCCAGCACAGTGTAGCCCTCAACACGAGCGGGTTTTGCGGCGTAGGTGTGGCAGAAGGAGCGCCGGTTTCTGTGGGCGGAGAGATCGGAGTGGATGTATCCAACACAATAAACGTCTGCGTTGGAGGAACCGATTGTTGCAACGCGGTCAGCGTGGCCGCAACGGCAGTCGCCTGGGCACCTGCATCCGCGTCGCTCGTGGGAATATTGCAAGCCGTCAAAACAAATATCAGCGCAAGGATAATCAATAACCAATGTTTGCTTTGCATGGGATCTCCTTTGTAAATGCTTTCCACTCCCCCCAAGTATATCCCTATACAATCTCGCGTAGAACTGGAATTTTCTGGATGACGTAAACTATTCCAAATGAGATAAGAAAAACCAGCAATGCAAGCAATGGAACCATGATGATCGGCGGACCAGAGGTCGGGAGCAGCTTGAAGCCGAATGTCCCCGTCAGGAACCACGAAAGCACAATAATGTGTACGAGGTAAATGCCAAAACTGGCAAGGCTCGCAAGCGAAAAGGCGCGCGGCGAATGTCCGCCGGAACGATAATAAAGATGTTCACCGACCGCCTTCAACAAAATATAAGCGCAGACAGACATCAACACCACGTTGATCGAATTGTAGGCATAATACCTGCCCATTAAGCGCCCCGCCGAAACCGTAGCCGCGTAAGTCACATAGATTGTCACACTCGTGAGCAGAATGAGACCCGCGGAAAGCGCGATGATCCAGCGTCTCGTAAAACGGATGCGGCCCAATTGATAGCCTGCCACCACAAAGCCGGTGTAAGCAATAAAGGAACTCAGGCTTGCGCCTAATTTGAAACCAGTGATTTCTTCCGCATATGCCAGCAATGTCCCAACGATAAACCACAGAACGATCAAATACCAGATGAGAGTCTCGTTTGCCGATTGGACAAAGGCGCGCAGGATCGGGATCAACAGGTAAACGCCGGCCAGCGCATACAGGAACCACAAATGATAATAGACCGGGCCTCTCACGATGGCAAGGATCATCGCTTTCAAAGCGTTGACCGGCGTGAAGGATGAGTAATCGTTGCTCCATAAAAGATAAATGAATGACCATGCCAGCAGCGGGATGGCGATCTTACGTAATCGTTTAATGAAGAATGCCGGCAGTTCCTCGCGCTTGCCCAGCAGGAGCGACCCCGTGATCATGAACAACAGCGGCACGCAAATACGCGAAAACGAGTTGTACACATTCCCGCTCATCCAATCGAAAAGCGAAATCTTCCCCCAGTGGTTGGTCGCGCCCTCGGAGATATGCAGGACGATCACGAAATATACGGCAAATATCCGAACAAGGTCGGGCCAAAGCAAGTGGCGGGGTGCGGGTCTGGTATCTGTCATGGGTCTCAAAAAAAACGCCCCCCTTCGCGCTTGTCATTGTACTAAATCCTGGCTGTTTGTTCCTTGCATAAATCTTGCAGGATTTGACTTCTGCAAAATGGATCCTTCCCGCTTTTGGACCAGGCCGCTTACAAAAACGCGCCGAATTTGGCAGGCGCGTCAAATCGGACCTCGAAACTGCTTCCGCTAAACCAGGCGACGCGTCCCTGTTTGAGTGTCGGTACTTCACGAAAAGGCTTCGTAGTGGCGACTTCAGTCGCTTGGCGATGGTTGAAAACAGGCGATGGTTGCGAGAATAAAAAATGTCGTGCAGTTTTTTATAACGCGAATGTCGCAAATTTGACGAAAAACGCGAATTTTTCAGGGAATTACCGCCAAATTCGTTCGTTTCAGGGCTTTTACGTTTCCAATCATGCCACAGAGAGAAAGCGCCGAACGACTAAAGTCATTACTACGTTTTCGTGATCTACTGAGCGTGGAAAATGCCCCTCGTGCTGGAACAACATGAAAATGTAGGGTAAAAACGGCGCATTTCAGCCGTTTTTACCCATCAACTTAAGGTTGTTCCAGTACTCGAAACGCGGACCAGGCCCCGGTCCCGCGTGAAGCGATAATTCCATGGCGGACGATTTGTCATAGTACGCTTCGGTCCATTGTCCCGGTCAAACCAGGCAAGTATAATGACGATACAGTGTCATCAGTTTTGGCAGTTTTTCCGATCATCTTCCTCGGCGCGTTTACCCAAAGCCTGACCGGCTTTGGGATCGCGCTGGTTGCCATGGCATTGCTCCCTCCCCTGCTGGGACTGCCCATCGCGTCGCCTCTTGTGGCAGGGATCAGCCTTGCCCTCGAAGCGTTGATGCTGGTCCGCTATCGCGAAGCGCTCAAAATAAATTCCATCTGGCGCGTGCTGGCCGCCTCGCTGATCGGCGCGCCGCTGGGCGTGTATTTCCTTAGCCGCATCAACGAAAATATCGCTTTGTTCCTGCTTGGCCTCGTCATCAGCGGCTACGCGCTCTACGCCCTGACCGGCTTCCGCCTCCCGGAACTGGGACATCCCATCTGGGCCTGGGCTGCAGGGCTGGTCAGCGGGATGCTCGGCGGCGCGTACAACACATCCGGCCCGCCGGTTGTGATCTACGGCAACTGCCGCCGCTGGGATGCCGGGGAATTCAAGAGCAACCTCTCCGGCTTCTTCCTCTTCAACAGCATCATGGTGGTGACCAGTCACCTTTGGAGCGGACACTACACTGCGGACGTGACGCGCATCCTTTGGTTCGCCCTGCCGGCGATGCTGCTCGGATTTTTTGCAGGACAGACGCTGGATCGCTGGATCAGCCCTGAAATGTTCAGAAAGATCGTGTTGGTGCTGTTGGTTGCGCTGGGGATGAGGTTAATGCTGCCCGGCAAATGAATGGGAATCTTGTGAGATTTTTAATAACAGGGTTCAACGCGAAATTTTCATCCCTGCTCTCCGGCATTTCCAAATGGATGGAGTCTCATACCAGGCTGGTCCTGATATTCCTGGTATTGCTGGCAATCCTGATCTCTGCAATTTACCTGCCCGGCGATTCGATGCTGGTGAAACTCGGCTCGGACGACCCGTGGACAATCGCCACCCATATTTATCAGGGACAGGGCTACTCGGCATGCGCAACCAGTTATTTCCCATTTTGCAATGCAGGGAATCGTCAAACTGCAATGAGGGAGCCTGTGTCTGTCTTCATGTTCCTGGCAGTGATGTTGATCCACCCTGCGCCTTTGGCCGGTGTATTGCTCGAAGTGGGACTGTACATTGGCGTAATGTTCGTATTGTATTTTTCGCTTCGCAAGGAAGGCGGGACGTTTGCATTATTCGCTTCTGCTTTATGGGTGGTCTCACTGCCCGTTATGCAGGAGATCGGCAATGGCAACGGGGAATTGGAATCTGCCTTTTGGCTGGCGCTGGGAATCTGGTTTTTTCAAAAAGGGCGCGCTGACCCTCGCTTCACGAACTGGAATATGGCGGGGCTTTTCCTCGGCCTGGCCGCGCTCTCACGAACGATCCACCTCGGCGTTACGATGGCGCTGGCCTTCAGCCTGTTCTTCGATCGCCCGCTTGGAGGCTTCCGCGCGCGCGCCCGGCAGGCATCCATGCTGTTGATCAGCTTTGCCCTGGTTCTTTCGCCGTGGGCAATCCGCAATCAAATTGTTTTTGGAGCGCCGGTCTTCAGCACTACGCTGGTCGGATACAACGTTTATCGGCACAACTACATCGTGGCACAGCCTGATTTTTACCCTCGCCATGTTGGCATAGAGGAGGCGCGCCAGGCGATTAAAACCCTGGTTCAGGCTCCCAGCCTGACCGGCAAAGAAAATGAACTGCAAATGCATTCCTTCTATGCTCGTGAAGGTTTGTCTTTGATCCTCAGTCACCCCGCTGAATATGCGCGCCTGGTTGTCTTCCGCTTCCTTGTGTTGTGGTTCAACACCAGCGTTAAAGCTTCTTACGGACAAAGGCTCGATCCGCTGGATGCCATCCTCGTCGTTGAGCAATCCTTACTGCTAATTGCGGCAATTGCAGGTGCGATTCGCCACCGCAAGAATCTATGGCCGTATATTTTGGGAACCCTGATCACCTGTGGCGCTTACATATTGATCGACGCGCAAGTACGCTATCTGGTGAATGTCATGCCCCTGATTGTGACGCTCGCCGCATCCAATGTGATTCGCGGGGCAAATGGGCCGGTGAATCAGTCCTGAATTGGACAGGCGCGTCTCACGCCGCCAAGGATTGTATTCGTTTACGAACTCTGAGACAATATCAGCCAACAACGAAGGAGTACAATTAAGAAGCAGATCAAAATCGGGAAGTTGTTTGTGCTATATCCGGCAGGAGAGTCTTGAATGCATTGCGAAAATCAATCAAAGATATCATTTAGGTCTGGTTCCATAAAAATTCACTTTCTTCTCCTTTTTCTTCCTGTGATGATCCTCTTCGCTTGCACCTCCGCCGCGCCAACCACTGCTACACCATCACCCATCCCTTTTCCCACCCTTACCTATACCCCTATCCCCACATCCACTCCTCTTCCATTCCCCACTCCCACTCTCCCCGCCATCCTCATCACCTCCGGCGAATGGACCGAACCATACGTCGCGCTCACCTTCGATATGTGCCAGGATCCCGAATACCCTGCAGGCTATGATGCCGGGATCGTGGATGTACTGCAACGGTACAACGCCCCCGCCACGTTTTTCATGGGCGGCGATTGGATGCGTACCCACCCGGAAGAAACAAAAATACTGGCCGCAAATGCGAACTTTGAACTTGGCAACCACTCGTGGAGTCATCCCGATCTAACCAGGTTGACCGAGGCGGAGATCGGCGAGCAGGTCGAGTTGACTGAAGACATGCTCTTCCAATTGACAGGCAGGCATTCACGTCTCTTCCGGCCCCCGTCAGGCTTTTACAACGAACTAACCCTGCGAGTGATTGCGCAGCATGGGATGTACACCATCGAATGGGACTCGGTCAGCGGCGACCCCGATCCCACTTTTGACGCCGCGACCATCCTTGCCGAAGTCCAACGCACGGTGAGGAACGGTTCGATCATCATCATGCACGCCAATGGACGAGGCTGGCACACGGCGGAGGCATTGCCCTCGGTTATTGAATATTTACAAAACAGAGGCTACACGCTGGTCACCGTCTCACAACTGATTGGCTTGGAGCCTGCGACGCCTTGAGAAGAATAGGCCCTACACCTTCGAATTCGGTGTGGGGTTTTATTTTATAGGCACGTTTCGTTATCCGCACCTTGAAAATGAAAGGAGATGCCATGTCTGCAAAAAAATGGATTCAATCGCTTATTGTTATCGCGATCCTGGTCTTGTCGTTTGCCGGAACGGGTAATGCATCTGCATGGAATTGCGGATCGTATTACACCGTGCAATGGGGCGATACGCTGAGCGGCATCGCTGTGGCGTGTGGCACTACCATCTATGCCATCCAGGCGGCTAATCCCGGACTCGGCTACTGGGTATACGCGGGCCAGGTGTTGTACATTCCTGCATCAACCTATCCGCCTGTTTACTATCCCCCGTCCGGCGGGACTTACATCATTCAACAAGGTGACACACTTGCAAAGATCGCCAGGCGGATGGGAATCAGTTTGAGCGGTCTCATAGCCGCCAACCCGCAAATATACAACCCAAGCTTGATCTACGCCGGACAAGCGATCAACCTGCCCGCCGCGCCTGTCTATTACACCATCCAACAAGGGGACACGCTCCGCATTATCGCGAACAAATATGGCACAAGCGTCTATAGCATTCAACTCCTCAACCCGCAAATCTATGATCCGAACCTGATCTACGCCGGGCAATCAATTCGCGTTTGGTAATTCCATCTCACCGGCAGAATCCACTGCAACAAACTTTATAAATACAAAGGACACGAAGTGCACAAAGGTTAATCCTTCGTGTTCCTTCGTGTCCTTCGAGTTAATACTTTTCCAGCGCCTATTCACTCGGCACGATGATCATCATCACAAGATACACCAGAATGCCCGGCACACCGCCGGGGATCAGCGCGATGAGGAAAGCCAGCCGAAACCAGAACGCGCTGACGCCGAAAAATTCAGCCAACCCGCCGCACACACCGGCTACAATACGGTTATTACGTGAACGTCGTAAAGCATGTCTTTGAGTAGTCATTGAGTTCTCCTTTTATGATAAACGTCTCAGTCCATATACGCATTACATCGCAAAAAGTCGGACGACAATTTGTTTGCCTGGTGATTACCCACATCTTTTACGCCCGCCAATTTCAGAGAAAAAAAGCAAAACCTCAGCCGCGGATTTCACGAATTTTCGCGAATTGGTTTTAAAAATCCGTGTGAATTAGCGAAATTCGCGGCAGAATGCTCTGGCTTGAATGTCGGATACGGACTTGTGGGTAATCACCAATTTGTTTGCCACTTGACAAGGAAAACACAAATTCGTATACTGTAATCAACTAGTTAACACGTGTTACTAAACTAGGATGATATGCCACCTGTAAAACGTGCCAATAGCATTGATGTCGCCCGCCAGGCCGGTGTCTCACGGACAACTGTTTCGTTTGTCTTGAACAATGTCCCCGATGTCACCATCAGTGACTCCACGCGTAAACGTGTGCTCGAGGCCGCCAGGTCGCTCAACTATCATCCAAACGCCGCCGGGCGAAAACTCGTCAGTGGGAAATCACGCACCCTCGGCCTCGTCCTGTGCCAGTCGCCTGAACAGGTTTCGGCAGATGCCTTGCTTCCGCAGGTTTTGCTCGGGGTGGAGCAAGCCGCCATTCAGCAAGGCTATCAGGTACTGCTCAAACCTGTCGAACCGAACGCTCCCCTCGGATACACAAAAATCGTAAACGAAAACTTTGTAGACGGAATCCTCCTCTCAGGTCCGCGCGAGAACGATCAGGAAATCATTCGACTTCACGAAGACGGATTCCCCGTCATGTTGATGGGACAACTGCCCGATAGCTCAATCCCGTTTGTGGACATTGACGCATCCGCGGGGGCCGAAACTGCCGCGAAACATCTGATAGAGTGCGGCCACCGACGCATTGCCATGATCACCAACGCCCCCCTCACATTTACTTCCGCCCAACAACGACGTGATGGCTACGCGCGCGCGTTGGAAGAATCCGGTTTGGCCATGGACGAGTCTCTGGTAAAAGAAGGCAATTACACGCCCGCCAGCGGTTACGCGGCCATGACCGAACTGCTCGCCTTATCTTCCCCGCCCACAGCCATATTCGTCGCTAGTGACGTGGTCGCCATGGGGGCGATGCTCGCCGCAAAACGCGCCGGGCTTTGCATCCCGCGTGACCTGGCACTGGTCGGCTTCGATGACATTCCTCTCGCCGAATACTTTGACCCGCCTCTCACCACCGTTCACTTGCCCGCATTCGGTTTGGGCCTGGCCGGAGGTGAACGCCTGATCCGCCTCATCCAAAATGAAGGCCTGGACGAGGAGGCGGTTTTGATGCAATCAGAATTGATAATTCGCGAATCGGCATAAGAAAGAGCCGAGGGAACGAACGACGTTTTTTATCACCCGCTACTAACACGTGTTAACGAAAGGAGGTGAGTCCCCTCAAAATCTGGTTCGGCAATGTGTCCATGAAAATAATATTTAGGAGAAAGAGAACATGTCTAAAATAACCAAACTCATAGCCGCACTATTGCTGGTCAGCCTCGCGCTGGCCGCATGCTCGCCGGCTCAACAAGGCGGCGGTGGCGGCACCGGCAACATTGACTGCATGGGTGCGAAATCCGGCGACGAGATCAGCATGCTGTATCAGTGGTCAGGCGTGGAGGAAACCAACCTAAACACAGTGTTACAGCCCCTGGTTGATTCGTGCGGCATCGTGCTGAAACCGGAGTCCACGCGTGATCAGGCGCTGCTCGATACACGTGTCAATGCTGGCACTCCGCCCGATGTTGCATTTTGGAACGTATCACAGCTTGTGCAGTATCAGGATCAACTCAAAGCAATGGATGAACTCGGCGCAAATCGTGAGAGTTACGCCGACTTCTTCGTCAGTCCTGGCACGATCAATGGCAGGTGGCTGGGACTCCCCGTCAAAGCCGATGTCAAGACAATCATCTGGTACAGCCCGGCCAACTTCGAGGCCCTAGGCTATACCGTGCCAGCCACCTGGGATGAACTGGACGCGTTAGTGGAGAAGATGACCGCTGACGGAAATGTGCCCTGGAGCATGGGTATCGAGTCCGGTGATGCCACCGGTTGGACCGGCTCGGACTTTATTCAGGATATCCTCCTGGTTCAGCAGGGTCCGGACTATGTCATGAACATCATGAATGGCAGTGTTCCTTACAATGACGCGGGCGTCAAGCAGGCTTACGAAACCTACGGCAAGTGGGCCACGGATCCCAAATATGCCGTGGGCGGCGCGCAAGGGACACTATCTACTGGCTTCAAAGATGCCATTTTCAAACCCTTCGCCGATCCACCGGAGGCGATGATGGTCAAACAATCGGGCTTCGCGGGTGGTGAGATTGCCGCGCAGTTCCCCGATCTCAAGCAGGGAACCGATTACGACTTCTTCATCGTTCCTGGCGCCCAGGGTTTGCAAGGCGGCGCGGACTGGATGATGGCCTTTAGCGACAAACCGGCGGTCAAAGCACTGGTGGCATACCTTTCCTCTGCAGAGGGAGGCGCCAACTGGGCCAAGGCGACCTTTGGCCTCTCGCCCAACAAGGGCGCACAGGGCAACTACGTGGATCCGGCGCTACAGAAGCTTGGTGATGCTCTTGCCACTACCAAGGGCTTTACTCCTGATATCGGCGACACCATTCCCGGCGGCTTCGGTAGCGCGGAATGGAAGGCCATTGTAGATTACCTCAATGGCGGTGATCTGGATAAAGCTCTGAGCGATGCGGCGGCTGTACAAGCTGAAGCATTGAAGTAATAGGCCGCCATTCAGAATTGGGGACGTCCCAAGCGGGGCGTCCCCACCCCCTTACAGGAGGAACCTATGGCATCGCAAGATATTCCCAAGGTTATGAAGCAGCCCCGTCTCGGAAGAAAAACAGACGAACGCAAGACGGCATCACAGAACGTTCCCAAGATTATGAGGCAGGGCAATCTGGCCCCCTGGCTTTACCTGCTTCCTGCTTTGCTGGTGATGTCGTTCTTCATTGTCTATCCGATGATCAATACCGTTGCTTTGAGCTTCAGCAACAAGGATGGCACTGTCTCTGCTGCGACGACCTGCATCGCCGGTAATCCCTGTTGGGGCGTTTTTGAGAATTACCGTTACGCGCTGACCTCTGAATTCGACTTCAGTTCTCCTGTATCTTTTTGGAACACTTTTTGGAAATCCTCATTCGGAAACAACATCAAGTGGATGTTCCTGATGACCGCCGGGACAGTAGGCATCGGGCTGGCTTTTGCGGTGCTCGCGGACCGAGTCAAGTACGAGCCTCTGGCAAAGGCGGTCATTTTCATGCCCATGGCCGTTTCCTTTGTAGGCGCTGGCATCATCTGGAAGTTCGTCTACGATTATGGAACGCGGCAGGTACAAATCGGACTGCTTAATTCCATCATCACTGCGTTTGGGGGAGACCCGGTAGCCTGGCTATCCACACCGGGCCTCAATACCTTGATGTTGATCGTCGTGGGAATTTGGATCTGGACCGGCTTTTGCATGACGATCCTTTCCGCCTCGCTGAAATCCGTGCCAGATGAGATCCTCGAAGCCGCGCGCGTGGATGGCGCCAGCGAATGGACGGTGTTCTGGAGGATCATGGTTCCCATCATCACGCCTACGATCCTCGTCGTGATCACCACGATGGTCATCAATGTTTTGAAATTGTTCGACATTGTCTACGTGATGACCGGCGGCAACTTCGGCACCAACGTGATCGCCAACCGCATGTACACGGAGATGTACAAGAACTTCAACGCAGGCCGAGGCACGGCAGTAGCCGTCATCCTTGTCCTCGCCATTATTCCCTTCATTTACTACAACATCAAGCGCTTTCTGGCACAGGAGGCAATGCGATGAACCGCGACAGGGTCAACCGTATATTGGCGCGAATCCCAACCCATCTCATCGTTATCGGCACCATCCTCATTTGGGTCATCCCAACGCTTGGTCTGCTGATCACGTCATTCCGTCCGGTGCAGGATGTCAACACTTCGGGCTGGTGGACAGTTGTCGCACCCCAAAACGTGAGCGGGCCTTACGTTCAGTACTGCGCCTCCTGTCATGGTGCGGATGGGAAGGCGATTCCAGAAGCGGATCTATCGGACCCAAACCTGATCGCCAGGTATCCGCGCTCACTTCAACTGATGGCAATCCTGCGCCAGGATATCAACGGCAAGCCGCATATGGGGGATGTCCCACTGCCCACATCGCAGGAGGCCGCTGACATTGCGGCTTATCTCCGCAACTACTCATCGGGGCAGGCCGGGACAGCGCGTTTCACAACCAGCAACTATGTGGATGCGCTGGTGGGCTATCGAGGCAGGGCCAGTTATTTCCAGGATTGCCGGGAAGGCACGCAGGCATTGGATCTCAAATGCAACGCCAGCGACTTGTTGAATCCGCGCGGCATGGGACGCGCCTTTCTGAACAGCCTGTTGGTGACGATACCGGCTACCGTTTTGCCGATCCTCTTTGCGGCGTTTGCCGGCTATGCTTTTGCGTGGCTGCACTTCAAAGGACGTTTCCTTCTGTTTGCCATCCTCGTCGGGCTTCAGGTGGTTCCTCTGCAAATGACCCTGGTCCCGATCTCACGGATCTATGCCCAACTGGGACTCAATGGAACATTCCTCGGCGTATGGCTGTTTCATACCGGCTTTGGCCTGCCCTACGCAATCTATTTGATGCGCAACTTCCTCGGTTCGCTGCCAAGCGACTTGTTCGAGGCCGCCTATCTCGACGGCGCCTCACACTGGACGGCCTTCCGGCGGCTTGTCATTCCATTGGCCATGCCCGCGATTGCCTCGCTTGGAATCTTCCAGTTCCTCTGGGTCTGGAACGACCTGCTGGTTGCCCTCGTATTTTTGGGCGGCACAACCCCGGTCATGACCTACCAGATCAGCAACATGGTCACTTCGCTGGGCGCAGGCTGGCATTTGTTGACAGCGGCAGCCTTTTTATCCATGCTGCTTCCGATGGTCGTGTTTTTCTCGCTTCAACGTTACTTTGTGCGCGGCATGATGGCCGGCGCAGTGAAAGGTTAATATTTTTGGAGTGCAGGCAAACGCCAGCATACCGCAGTGCGGCACTTAGCTGGCTGACTCCATAAAAATGCTGATTTTTTATTGATGGATCAAGGAACTCAATTTCTCAATCTGTTGAAAAACCAGATTGACATTACCCATGTCCCATTCAGCGCGCGCGGCTCCCGTTTGCTCGTATACCAGGAACCTGGACAAAGCCGCCTGCTGGTAAAACTCGCCGAGCGGCTCACCTGCCTGGACCCCGATCCTGAAGCATATTTGCGCCGCCCACCATTCATCCGCAGCCTCGCGTTTGTTGACGAAGCAGGTGACTCCCTCGAATTCGAAATAAACACCTCCCCGGAGGCCTTGTGCTTTCAAACCCGCATCGGTGAATTCAAAGTTGCGTTTCAGGATAATCACACACTTGCCATCGGCCTGCCGCCGGGCATGACAACCGGGGTCAAATTCCACATAAACCCGGATATGCGATTCGAGCTCGACACCGGCGGCGAAATAAAATCCATTCGCAACTTCGCCTACAAAACAAACGGCCAGGTTCTCAAAAATCACGCCGCGCCTGAGGAGGATGGATATTCCATTGAATTCCTTGTGCGCGCGGATGAAGATTGCACGGTCACATTCCACATCAGCAGTTCATTTGACTTGCAGCACCAGCCGCTTCCATTTTCAGAGATTACCGCGAACGCAAGAGCCCGATGGCAAGAGTGGTTCAACCTTGCCCCGCCGGTAGCCGAGTCCTATCATCAGACATACGCCTGCGCCTGGTGGGTCATGGCCTGCAATCTCCTCAGCCCGATGGGCAAATTGGGCTACGAATGTACTGCGCCGTCGAAATCCACCTACATTGGAGTATGGCTTTGGGACAGCGCCTTTCACGCCATTGCCTACCGCCACATTAACCCCGAACTTGCCCGCGACCAAATCCGCGCCATGCTCGCGTACCAGCTTCCGAATGGCATGTTACCGGATGCAATTCACGATGAAGGCATCGTAACGGAGCTCGGGCACCCCTTTCATGCCGAAGTCACCAAACCACCCATCCTTGCCTGGGCCGCGATGAAAATCCACAACACCTCACCGAATCCGGATTTTCTAAAGGAAATTTACGCCCCCCTTTCCCGCTGGAATGCCTGGTGGTTCAAGTTTAACGATGACGATCAAGACGGCCTGGCTCAATACAATCACCCCTATTCCTCCGGCCTCGATGACAGCCCGCTTTGGGATTACGGCCTGCCGGTCGAATCGCCGGATTTGAATAGCTACCTCTGCATCCAAATGCGGTCTTTGGCGGAAATGGCCGAGGCGCTGGGAATGACCGAAGAAGCTGGCATGTGGAGGTCCCGCGCAGAAGCGATTGTCCAGAGGATGATTGACGATCTCTGGGATGAGGAATCCGGCCTCTTCCGCGCGGTCCATGACGAAAAACCGATCCCGGTCATTACGCCCTTCAACCTGCTTCCGTTATGGACAGGCCGCCTCCCCGAAAAAATTCGCGGCAGGCTGATCGCGCACTTGAAGAATCCGCGCGAGTTTTGGGGGGAATACGCCCTTCCCACAGTGGCGCGCAACGATCCCGCTTACGATCCCGAAACCATGTGGCGCGGACCGGTGTGGGCCAACATCAATTACTTTTTTATCGAAGCATTGCAGCAAACCGGCAATGATTTGCTCGCGAAGGAACTGCGCGACAAAACGCTCAACATGATCATGAATCAGCCCGGTATCTTCGAATATTACAACGCAGAGACCGGACAGCCCCCGCCGCGGGCAGGCGGCATGTTCAGCTGGACCGCCGCTGTTTTCATTGACCTTGCAATCCAGGCAACGGCCTCGCAATATATCACTCACATACCGCAGAATGTCCCGCGGGATGTTGCATAACATCAGTAAATCATAAACAAAAGGATAGCTCTAATTCAGTAAAATTATGAACGAACTTTGGTATAAAGACGCCATTTTCTATCAAGTCTATGTGCGTGCATTTTATGACAGCGACGGAGATGGTCATGGAGACTTGCGCGGCCTGACTCAAAAATTGGATTACCTGCAGGAACTCGGCGTGGACTGCCTGTGGCTCATGCCCATTTATCCCTCACCGCTCAGAGACGATGGCTACGACATCGCCGACTACTACAACATCCACTCAGATTACGGAAACCTGGACGACTTCAAAGCCCTGCTCGAAGCCGTTCACGCGCGCGGCCTGCGTCTCATCATGGACCTGGTGCTGAACCACACATCCAACGAGCATCCCTGGTTCCAGTCTGCCCGCGCCGACCGCAACTCCCCTTATCGCGGCTACTACGTCTGGAGCGATTCCGACCGGAAATATCTCGATGCGCGCATCATTTTCATTGACATCGAGCCTTCCAATTGGACATGGGATCCGCTTGCAGGCCAGTATTACTGGCACCGCTTCTACGCTTCCCAGCCCGACCTGAATTACGATAATCCCGCCGTGCAGGAAGAGATGCTCAACGTGATGAAGTTCTGGCTCGATCTCGGCGTGGACGGGTTTCGCGCCGACGCTGTCCCCTATCTCTTCGAGCGCGAAGGCACGATCTGCGAAAACCTGCCTGAGACTCACACATATTTGAAAAAATTGCGCGCCTCCATGGATGAGCATTATCCCGGGCGCATTTTGTTGTGCGAGGCCAATCAGTGGCCGGAGGATGTTCGTGCCTATTTTGGAGACGGCGACGAATTCCACATGGGATTCCATTTTCCGATCATGCCGCGCATTTTCATGGACATCAAAAAAGAGCGCGCCAATGACATGCGCGATATCATGAGGCTTACTCCATCCATCCCCGAGAACTGCCAGTGGTGCATTTTCCTGCGCAATCACGACGAGCTTACCCTGGAAATGGTCACACCGGAAGAACGCCAGTGGATGTGGAAAAAATACGCCCCCGAACCGCGCATGCGCCTGAATCGCGGCATCCGCCGCCGCCTGACTCCCCTGCTCGATAATGACCGCAAAAAGATGGAATTGATCCACTCGTTGTTGTTCACCCTGCCGGGATCGCCGATCATTTATTACGGTGATGAAATTGGCATGGGGGAAAACATCTGGCTCCCCGACCGCAATGGAGTTCGGACGCCCATGCAATGGAACGCCGGAAATAATGCGGGATTTTCGGAAGCACCCGCACAATCCTTATACGCGCCCATCATTGACAATCAAGCCTATGGGCCGTTGAAGATCAATGCCGAATCACAAGAACGCGATCCGCAATCGCTTTGGAACACCATCCGGCGCATGATCGCCCGGCGCAAGCAACACCAGACCTTTGGCTGGGGAGACCTCAAATGGCTGGACTGCCAGAACGAGCACATCGCCGCTTTCAGCCGCACATATCAGGGCAAGAGTGTATCAATTCTTCACAACCTGAGCGCGTCTGGTCAAACAGCTAAGTTGGACAACATCAAAAAGACTTTAATGAGAGACATCCTATCTGAAAAGGCTTTTGAAGTGAGGGATGAAAAATTGGTTCTCAAACTAAGACCCCATGAGTATTTGTGGCTGGAATGAAAACGGGTTTTAGAAGCTCACTTTACGAAAGAACTTGCCAAATATTTATGATATTTATCTAATATATTGACAAAGCAAGCCTCGGCGGGTATACTCGCGAGATATGAGTGCCACGCGAGACAAAATTTTACAGACTCTCTTACGCAAACCGCGCTCGACCATTAACGAACTGGCCGAGGCCGTTGGCATCAACCCCATTTCCGTGCGCCACCACCTGACGAATCTCCAAATGGAAGGACTGGTTCAAGGGCAGGAAGAGCGCCATGGGGTGGGACGCCCGCGTTTGATCTACATTTTGACAGAAGACGGCATGGAGAAATTCCCCACGCGCTATTTGCGCCTGACCACCCGCCTCCTCGCCCAGATGAAAGAGTCCATGCCTGCGCCCGTGGTAAGCAAGTTGTTCAACCAGATCGCAGAAGACCTTGCCAGCGAATACGCCGAGCAGATGAAGGGCTTGAGCATGGAGGAACGCCTCGATTTCGTCAAGGAAATGCTCGCCCAGGAAGGCTTTACCGTTGAATGGGAAAAGAAGGACGGGCTATACCAGATCCATGAGATTTCATGCCCGTACTATCAGATCGGCGTTGCCCACCCCGAAGTCTGCACGGTTGACCAGACCCTGATCTCGAAAATGCTCGCGCTCCCCGCCAGCAAAGTCCAGTGCATTTTGGACGGCGGCGCGCACTGCACCTACGTCGTTCAGGCTGGTAAGAACTGAAAAAAAATATCAAAAATTGCCCGGAGAAATGATGACTGAAGAAAAGACTCCCAACCAAATCAAGTGGACGATCCACGACACCCACCCTGATATGGTCGAGCCGTTGCGCGCCCGCCTCTCGGAAGTGGTTGATCCCGAAATCGGCATGAACATCATCCAGCTTGGGCTGGTCCGTGACGCCGAAATCGAGAACGGCGTGGGACGCTTGAAGATGATCCTGACCACCCCATTCTGCCCCTACGGCCCGGCCATGATCGAAATGACCAAGGCCAAAGCCGTCGAAGGACTCAACATGCCGGTAACGATTGAAATGGGCATGGAAATGTGGGACTTCTCGATGATGGAAGATCCATCCGCGTTGGATTGGGGAATGTACGCGTAGGTAGTTGGGTGGTTCAATAGTTTGGTAGTTTGGGTAGCGAAAAAGACACCGTCCATTTTGAACGGTGTCTTTTTTTATTCCTCTTTTTTCCAGTGCATGGCGTGCGGCTGTTCTCCCTCTGCAAACCCGGAAATAATGATCAATGCATTGGCTACGGTATTTCCGGTGTTTCTCCAACGATGCTTCAATTGCGACGCAAACAACAGACTGTCTCCCGAGGTCAACAGAAAAACCTCGCGCTCCACTTTATATTCCAGTTGTCCCCGCAGGCAAAACACAAACTCATGACCCGTGTGCACCATGTCGTGTGGGCCGCTGGATGAACCGCCTTCAAGCGTCAGCAGGAACGGCATCACCCTGCCGATAAAGTTTTCCCCGCCCAATCCCTCGAACATTCCTCGCGAAAAATTCATGCGCGGCCGCTCATCGGCCTTTAGGAAAATCACCTGCTTCTTATCTGACTCAGGCCCAAAGAAAGCGGTGATTGCAACCCCCAGAGCATCCGCCAATTTATAAAGCGTGCTCACCGAGGGCGATGTTTTTCCTCGTTCGATCATTGAAAGGGCGTTTGCAGAAAGGCCACTGCGAGTGGCGAGCGTGCGCATCGAAATACCGCGCGACTCGCGCAACTCCCGCAAACGCCCGCCTACATCCACCGAAAGAGCTTCCCGTTGATACAAGACCATTTCTACCTCCTGTCAGGCTAATTTATTTTCAGCGAAATGCAAACTTGTAATTCAGTCAAAACTACTCGGATTATACCCCAGGCTCTTGTGACATTAAACAAAAATAAATGTGACACACTCCACTATTGTACAAACTGTCACAAAAGTATGATGGGGTTGCAAATATTCGTTTATGCGTATATAGGCAGGCACAATGGTTACTCAATCCCTTCAACAGGAAATTTCCCAACTCGAAGCTGATTTCTGTTTTGCGCTATCCGATCCCACGCGCATCCTTATGCTTTACGCCTTGAACGAATCCCCTCGCAACGTCACCGAACTTACAAATGAATTGGGCATACCCCAACCCACTGCGTCCCGGCATCTCAAAGTATTACGTGAGCGCGGGCTCGTTCGGGCCGTAAAACAAGGCACAACCGTCACATACCACATCGCGGATACGAGACTTATTCAGGCGCTCGATCTCCTGCGCGCAGTCATGCGCGAACGACTCGCCTATCGAGCCAGCCTGGTAACTGAAATTGATTAGGAGAATGCATTGATGAAGAACCGCTTCCCTTTCTGGACCCTTGGACTGATCGGCATTATTTTGGTGATCCTGGTCCCGGTCCTTTACTTCCTCCCCCGCGCGGATAAGCCAGCCAACGACCCGTACGCGGGCCTGCCCGAACATCCCGTCCACGTGGATCACAAGGATATCGTGCAGGGCGAATTCAAAACGGGACAGGATGTGACGCGCGCCTGCCTTGAATGCCACGAAGACGCCGCGGCCGATCTCATGAAAACCACGCACTGGACGTGGGAATCAAAAGCCTTCGACGTTCCCTGGCGCGAAGATGACGTGACCATCGGCAAGGTCAACCAGATCAACAACTTCTGCATCGGCACACAGGGCAACGAGAACAAGTGCATGTCCTGCCATGCCGGTTACGGCTGGGAAGCAGGCAAGGAAACCGCACTCGCGCAAGAGGAAAACGTGGACTGCCTCGCCTGCCACGCGGATACCAGCGTTTACGGCAAAGGCACGTTCGGCAACCCGGCGGAAGGTGTCGATTTATTGGCGGCCGCTCAATCGGTCCGGGTGCCGACGCGTGAGAACTGCGGGAAATGCCACTTCGACGGCGGCGGTGGAAACGGCGTCAAACACGGGGACCTCGACGAGAGTCTGTATTTCCCCTCCGAAAATCTCGACGTTCACATGGGCAAGCTGGATTTTCAATGCACCGACTGCCACGTGACGGAGAATCATCAAATCCTTGGCCGCATGCTCGCAGATAACTACACGATTGATCCAACCGAGCAGGTTTCGTGCGAGCAATGCCACACGAACCAGCAGCACGAAGACGAACGCCTGAACACTCACCTCGCTTCGGTGGCCTGCCAGACCTGCCACATCCCTGCGTTGGCATTGGAAGACCCGACCAAAGTGTTCTGGGATTGGTCACAGGCCGGGCTGGAAGGCCGCGTGGACGATCACTTCACGTACTTGAAGATCAAGGGCACGTTTGTGTACGACAAGAACTTCGCGCCCACTTATCTTTGGTTCAACGGGGACAACGAATACCGTTACATCCTCGGCGACAAGATCGATCCGACAAAACCCACCTACATCAACAAGCCAGCCGGGAGCATTGAAGATCAGACGGCAAAGATCTTCCCCTTCAAACTTCATATCGCCAAACAGCCCTACGATGCAGCCAACAACTACCTGCTCCAACCGGTCACGTCCGGTGAGGGCGGCTTCTGGACAACCTTTGATTGGGACAGCGCCTTCAAACTCGCCGCACCCATCACCGGCCTGGATTACAGCGGGCAATACGGTTTCACTGAAACTTACATGTACTGGCCGACCACCCACATGGTGCAATCCTCCGATAACGCCCTGCAATGCGACGACTGCCACGGCGAAAACGGCCGCATGGATTGGGAAATGCTTGGCTACTCCGGCGACCCGATTGAATGGGGCGGGAGAAAATGATCCGTGCTGAGCGGAGGGACAGCGCTTTTCTGTCCCGCAGTCGAAGCACAAAAGGTTTCGTAATCCGTAAGAACGGGAACATCTATGAATAAGACATCCACCAAACTTCTCATCGCGAGTCTCTTGCTCGTTGCCGTAATGATTGGCCTTGGGACGGTATATGCCAAACCCGAAGCCGCCCCGCAGACACAGGCTTCACCGTTACATCCAACCTTTGCTATGCTGGATGCGGACGGTAATAACGTGCTGACCTCAGGCAATCCGGTTTCGACCATGCAGACCTGCGGTCAATGCCACGACACGAACTTCATCCAAGCACACGCCTTCCATTCCGATCTTGGCCTGGGCGATTATGCCGCATCCAAAGAGATCAATGCCAGCAACGGCATCTTCGGCGAATGGGACCCGCTCACCTACCGCTACCTCTCACAGCCTGGCGATGAGCGGCTCGATCTCTCGACCGCCGAATGGCTCATGCTCAACGGCTATCGTGTCGTCGGTGGCGGACCTGCCGACACCTCACGCGACGGCAAACTGCTCACGAACGTCAAGCCGGATGCGGGGAATCCCGAAGCCAGCATTCTGGATCCTGAAACTGGCGAAGCGAAAACCTGGAACTGGAACGAATCGGGCGTGATGGAAATGAATTGTTTCCTCTGCCATACGGAAAACCCGAATCTTGAAGCCCGCCTCGAAGCAATAAAATCCGGCGACTTTGGACTTGCAAACACAGCCACACTTTTCGACAGTGGACTTGCGTTCCAAACCGAAGACGGTTTCCAGTGGAATCAATTTGCTTTCCAGGAAAACGGCGAGATCAACGCAAACCGCGTTTTCATTCAAGACCCCACCAACGCCAACTGCGCGGCCTGTCACGGTGAAGTTCACCCCGATGGCGATGTGCCGCTCACGATCAATGCCTGCGATTTGAACTACCCGCAGACCGCAACGACCGGCCAGGTAATTGCCGCGCAAAAGATTTCCGAATCCGGCGTCAACCTGAGCGGCAAAGACGATTTGGATCGTTCATGGGATATTCACGCCGAACGCCAACTTCAATGCACAGATTGTCACTTCGCTCCCAACAATCCCGCACACGCGCTCGAAGCGCAGGACGCCAATCCCGATCACCTCATCTACGACCCGCGCAAACTGGAGATCGACGAATATCTCGAAAGGCCCGACCACAACTTTGCGCGCGGCGTGAGCGCACAGTTCAGAATCGCGCCCGAACTCAAAAGCACCATGCGCCGCTGCGAATCCTGCCATGACACCAACAAGTCGCATGCAGGCTGGCTTCCTTACAACGATCGTCACATGCAGGTGATCGCCTGCGAGACTTGCCACGTCCCGCAGATGTACGCGCCCGCCTATTCCAGCGTGGACTGGACCGTAATACGCCTCGATGGCTCCGCCCGCACCGAATGCCGCGGCGTCGAAGGCACGAACACCGCCACCGACCTCGTGACCGGCTTCCAGCCTGTGCTGATGCAACGCACCGACCTCGAAGATGGCAAAACGTTGTTCGCTCCGTATAACCTGATCACTTCCTTCTTCTGGATTTACGAAGACGGGAACGGCAACCTGCGCCCGGTTCGCAAAACGGACCTGGAGGCTGTGTACCTCACGAATGGCAACTACGCGCCTGACATGCTCTCTGCCCTTGACGCGGACGGCAATGGCAAACTCTCCGACGCGGAACTGACGCTCGACACCGAAGCCAAACAGAATCTCATCGCAGGCAAACTCGAAATGCTGGGATTAAACGACATCCGCATCTACGGGCAGGTGCAGCCCTACTCTATCAACCACAACGTTGTGGATAGCAAATCCGCCACGCGCAACTGTGCGACCTGCCACAACGCCGACTCGCGCGTCACATCCCCGATCCTGCTCGCGGACTCCGCTCCCGTTGGCGTAACGCCCGAATTTGTGCCGGATGTCAATGTGACCGCAACGGGAAGCATCGTCAACGAGAACGGCGCGCTGTACTACAACCCCGTCAACGAAAATGACAAGACCTACATCTTCGGCCACAACCGCATCTCGTGGATTGACTGGTTCGGCGCGCTGCTCTTCCTCGGCACAGTTGTAAGCGTGGCAGGACACGGCACAATTCGATATGTCGTGGCACGCAGGCATGACAAACGCACTGTCGAAACAAAGCCCGTCTATATGTACGAAGTCTACGAACGGTTCTGGCACTGGCTCCAGACCATCGCCATCGTCATGCTCCTGATGACGGGACTCGTCATCCATCGTCCCGACATGTTCGGCGCCTTCTCCTTCCGCCACATTGTCACCATCCACAACGTGCTGGCCGCCCTGCTCGCGATCAACGCCTTGATCTCGATCCTCTGGCACCTCATCAGCGGCGAGATCCAGCAATACATCCCGCATCCATACGGTTTCATTGACCAGATGATCGCGCAGGCCAAATACTACATCCAGGGAGTCTTCAAGCACGAACCTCATCCATTCCCCAAATCCAAGGAACGAAAATTCAATCCCCTGCAAAAGATCACCTACCTCGGCCTGCTGAGCGTCCTGCTCCCCCTGCAGGGAATCACCGGCATGATGATGTGGATGGTTCAGAAGATCCCCTCCATCCAGACCTGGTTCGGCGGACTACCCTTCCTTGCCCCGATGCACACGCTGATGGCCTGGCTGTTCGCATCCTTCATCGTCGGCCACGTCTATCTCACCACCACCGGCGCGACCCCGCTCGAAGCGATGCGCGGCATGATTACCGGTTACGAAGAAATCGAAACGCACGAGCCGCAAGCCTCGTGAAAGAGAAATAATTACACTGGTCGGGCAGGCCGGAGACCGTCTCGAGACCGCCTGCCCGACCACTCAGTGAAACGAGAAGGAGTATCAATGACTACTCTACCTAAAAAAGGTATTTTCAACCGGCCCGAAAAACCCTACGTCCATCCGTATTTAGGCGGGGTGGTTCTGGGCATCGTGTTGTTCCTGTCGCTCTTCCTCACCGGCAACGGATTAGGCTCATCGGGAGCCACGATCCGCCTTGTCGCTTTCGCGGAAGACCAGGTTGCGCCCTCGCACGTTGACCAGACGCCTTATCTGCTCAAGCTGGCAGGCGGGGACAAAGATCCGCTGGATGATTGGATCCTCCCGGTCTTCTTCGGCGCGTTGCTCGGCGGCTTCACCTCCGGCTGGGTCTTCGGACGCCTCAAATTTGTAACCACCAAAGGCCCGAACATCTCGAACCGCACGCGCTGGCTGATGGCATTCCTGGGCGGCACGATCTTCCTTTACGGGGCGCGCATGGCGCGTGGATGTACGTCCGGGCAGGCGCTTACTGGCGGCGCAACGCTGGCGGCAGGCTCCTGGCTGATCATGTTTGCCATCTTCGCAGGCGCATATGCGCTGGCGTATTTCATCCGCAAGCTCTGGAATTGACCCTCACCCTCCCTCACCCCGGCCTCTCCCGGCGGGAGAGGGAGTAAAGGAGTAACAATGAACTTTCCTCTTGAATCATTCCTCGCCGTCAGCGCATCCAACCCGTGGACGTACGTCGTCTTCGGCCTGATCGGTTTCGCTTTCGGTTTTACTCTTGAAATGTCCGGCTTTGGAGACTCAAGGAAGCTGGCCGCGCAATTCTATTTCACCGAGATGACCGTTCTCAAGGTCATGTTCACCGCCATCGTGGTGACGCTGGTGCTGTTGTTCGGCGCAGTCGGCCTCGGCATTCTCGATTTCGGACAGGTCTGGGTCAACCCCACCTATCTCGCCTCCGGTATCCTCGGCGGCCTCATCATGGGCGTGGGATTCATCGTCGGCGGGTTCTGCCCCACCACGTCGCTGGCATCCGCATCCACCGGCAAGATTGACGGCATGTTCTTCGTGCTCGGCGGCTTCTTCGGCGCGTTCCTGTTCGGCGAGACTGAACAATACTTCACCAACTGGTACAACAACGCCGGATATTTGGGACGCCTCACGCTCGACCAGGTCTTCGGAATTCCCATGGGCGTGGTCGTTTTACTGGTTGTCCTGATGGCGCTCTTCATGTTCTGGGGCGCGGAACAACTCGAACGCATCTTCGGCAAGAAAGACCTGAGCAAGGAACCGAAACTACGCATCGCCAGCGCGGCCGCCTTGTTGGCCGCGGCAGTCTTCGTGGTGGTAATCGGCAGCCCGTCCCTTGAAGACAAGTACAACAAACTGACCTTCCACCGCGAAGTCGAAGGCCTGCAAGTGACCTACACCGCCGACGACATGCTCGCGAACCGGCTCGTCTTCATCACGCCCGCCGAAGCCTTCAAGTCGAAATACAACCAGGCCATGAAACCCGTCTATCTCGACGTGCGCTCCGAAGCGGACTACAACCTCTATCACATCGAAGACGCCGTCAATGTGCCTCTCGACCGCCTGACCGAAGTCATCCCCGTCCTGCTCTCCGAACCGCCTGCGAACACCGTCTTCATCCTGATGAGCAACGACGAGACCGCCGCCATCGAAGCATGGAAGACTCTCGTCGCATCCAGTGTGCCGAACGTGTACATCCTCGAAGGCGGAGTAAACAACTGGATTGCATTCTTCGGCGCGGACGACGAGTCGCTTCAACCCGCCCCTCAAGCTAGCGACGACCAATTGAAATTTATCTTCCCCGCGGCCTTGGGCGACCGGTACGAATCCTGTTCCCCCAGCCCCATCGAATACGAAAACCTGGAGTTTGTCTCGAAGATCAAACTCGAACTGAAACGCGACAAGAGCGGCGGAGGGTGTGGATAGGTTAGCTGGGTAGTTTGATAGTTATGTAGTTTGGTAGTTGGGTAGTGAAACGTCCTCGCGAAATCAACTCGCGAGGACGCTTGTTTGAGGAAACCTTCGCGCTGAGCGGTAGTCGAAGCGCGTTTCGATTCATCCCCATGCGTGTGTGGGGAATTATCTTGCTTGGGAAGCAAGCGTTCTACCACTGAACTACAACAAGGTTATTGATGTTTACTCCGGGCTGATATTCGTAACCAGCCATGCTCCCTTGGGTAAACATTCGCCCGAACCCGGAGTTGTATAGTTTGGTTGTGTAAACCTGAGCCGGAGAAATCGTAATTGCAAATTGGGGTCAGTGAATATATCTGCTGTCCATACAAGATGATATGGCTTTTGTGCATCGATTTTATGGAACACAAATTGCTTTGTCGCGGCGTCGTATTCTCCATAAATCTTCATGACCTTTTGCCCCAGGTCCCACACCTGAACCTGCAATTGGAGACAATATGTACCTATATCTCCGCATAGACTGAAATAGTTCCGCTGCATGTCCAGACTATACCCATTGAGGTTCTTCCAATCCTGGTTATTGAGCAGATCCGGTGATTCCAGATAAAAATCAATGGATGTTACATTGGGGCCTGCCAAAACAACAACCGGATTACCCGATGCCGCCAGGCCCAAATTCTGGTAATTGCCAAGGGTAAAGCCAAAAAATTGACCTGTCGTGGGATGGGTAAACGGCGAAAGTTTTGTCATTGTCTTGTCAGTGGTATCGTACAGTTGATCCAGTGTCCATCCCTGGGTCGTGCCATCGTTGAACTTAAAAACCCCGCGCCTGAAGAGACGCAACTTCTCTTCCGATATTTTTAGCTCCTGCGCCATTGTTGAAACAAGAGTTATCGGCTTATCCCAATCGACCCACTTATCATTCATATCAACCTTCCTTTCTTTATAACTTGAAACAAAATAACCGCCCACATTTGCGTGGGCGGTTCCAATACGACGGAGTAGTTATGTTTTTAGGTAACCACACGCAGAGACCACGTGGAACTAAAATGCTCTTTAAATCCGAATCCAGTATAGCACAAAGAGCCCTGACAGATTCCCCAAAAACGCTCGCAGGGCTTTCGTATTTCGTGATTGCAGATGTAACTGACCTAAAATCATCACTGCCTGAATTACAAGCAACAGTCCCCGATTACCAAATCCCCTTCGTGCCAATTGTTCAAGAAGGCGAACAGATAGGGCGTCTAAGAGAGCGTCATCCCCAGACAAAAGGCAAAATCAAGCTCTCCCCAAATCCGCTTCTAATGCAAAAACCCGGAATTTGTCTCGAAGATCAAACTCGAATTGAAACGCGACAAGAGCGGCGGAGGGTGTGGATAGGTTAGTTGGGTAGTTTGATAGTTATGTAGTTTGGTAGTTGGGTAGTGAAACGTCCTCGCGAATTAATTCCGCGAGGACGTTTGTTTGAGGAATACTTCGCGCTGAGCGGCAGTCGAAGCGCGTTTCGATTCATCCCCACGCGTGTGTGGGGAATACTTCGAACCCTCAACATCCACTTGTGAGTACTAACGGTTCATCCCCACGTGTGTGGGGACAGTATCTGGGCTTGCCGGGAAAGACAGATGTTTCAATCCACGCTCCCAATGAAGGGAGCGACGCTTGGCTCAGGGCGAGAGTGCAACCAGCCGGAGGTTTCAATCCACGCTCCCAATGAAGGGAGCGACCCCTGACCCAATCCCTGATCGAATTATATAAAACGTTTCAATCCACGCTCCCAATGAAGGGAGCGACTTGGCTTATGTCGGTGGCGCAGCCAACATTGCGTGTTTCAATCCACGCTCCCAATGAAGGGAGCGACGCAAAACGTGATACTGTTGTCCGCGACGGACGACTTTCAATCCACGCTCCCAATGAAGGGAGCGACACGCGCGCGGCGATGGACAGCGACAACCCGTATGCGTTTCAATCCACGCTCCCAATGAAGGGAGCGACTTCAATTCTTCCAACAAATCACGGAGCGACTTCAATTCTTCCAACAAATCACCGGCCTTGATCCGTTTCAATCCACGCTCCCAATGAAGGGAGCGACTCGAGTCCCTGGATTCCTCCCAGTCCAATGGACTGTTTCAATCCACGCTCCCAATGAAGGGAGCGACCATTTTCGATTGTGCCATCGTGCCAGGCAGAGCAGTTTCAATCCACGCTCCCAATGAAGGGAGCGACTGGATGTCCAGTTTTATCAAAAATCTTGTCGTCGTGTTTCAATCCACGCTCCCAATGAAGGGAGCGACTTTATAGTATTTGTTACATGCAAAATGGGTGTGATGTTTCAATCCACGCTCCCAATGAAGGGAGCGACGTGGGTGATAGCGATGGCAGGCATGATATTGGGCGGTTTCAATCCACGCTCCCAATGAAGGGAGCGACTCGTCAGATCAGGCATTTGCGATACGCTGTTGAGGTTTCAATCCACGCTCCCAATGAAGGGAGCGACTATAAACAGTATGTATGGCAACATCATGCATGAAGGTTTCAATCCACGCTCCCAATGAAGGGAGCGACCCAGGTCTGTAACTAAAACATTGAAACGTGCAGTTTCAATCCACGCTCCCAATGAAGGGAGCGACGAACAATGAAGGGAGCGACGAAAAACTATGATCACATGCTCCTATGGTCAAATGTTTCAATCCACGCTCCCAATGAAGGGAGCGACCTAACTCTCCCCGCTTTTGGCGACTGGATATAAAGTTTCAATCCACGCTCCCAATGAAGGGAGCGACCCTCCGTAAAGGGTGTGTCGGTCGTTCCTGGACGGTTTCAATCCACGCTCCCAATGAAGGGAGCGACTCCTCGACCGCCGCTTTAACGGTCTTTTCATTTAGTTTCAATCCACGCTCCCAATGAAGGGAGCGACCATTAGTGCAGGCAAATATCTGCATGCATACCAGTTTCAATCCACGCTCCCAATGAAGGGAGCGACCAAATAATCTGGAAAGTGTATTCAGATATTTCGAGTTTCAATCCACGCTCCCAATGAAGGGAGCGACTTCGCCTCTGCCTGCACCGTAATCAACACCAGGATGTTTCAATCCACGCTCCCAATGAAGGGAGCGACGATCCGGAAATTCCGAGTTGTCCCAACTGACCGAGTTTCAATCCACGCTCCCAATGAAGGGAGCGACTTGAACGTAACAGCAATACCTATGTCTATCATTTCGTTTCAATCCACGCTCCCAATGAAGGGAGCGACTGCCGAACATTAGCAAGAAATACAG
>JACRLC010000035.1 GCA_016235425.1 Chloroflexota bacterium
CAAACGCTGGGCGTATCCTTTCTTGAAACACTAACCGACATTTATCCCCCATATCTGGCGGTTTCCACACACTTTTTGTCAGCACTTATCTGGCGGTACTCCAGGGCTTTTTTGGGTCAGGGATGTGCTGTCGGTTCGGAGCTACCAACCTTCCGGCATTTCCAAATTGCCGGCAATCAAACCATTGAACTCCGCGCGTATGCGGGCATCCACTTCGGGTGAAAAGACAGCTGAACTGCCCTGCGCGATGATTTCGCGCACACGAGACATGGCCCGCGCATTTGTATCCAACGCGCCCTTCTTCTCCCACTGAGTGCGGGTATCCCGATCCGACAACTTCGTGAGCAGACCAGCAGTCTTCATGCGTTTGATCGTATGCGGTTCAACGATGAACGATCCTCCCGGCCCGATCTTTGAAATAATATCGAGCGCCAGGTTTTCTTCGCTGAACTCGATGCCGCGTTTCGCGCGCTTCAACATCAACGCAATTTCATCATCGATCACTGCCTTGGCAAAATCGAATACCTTCAAGGCCTCGAGCAGGCCGCCCATATTGAGCATGTCCATGCCCGCCAGCACACCCGCCGCAGTGGACATGCCCGTCTCGTAGCCGGATTGTGCGTCGTTGATCTTTGAATTCGTCAGGCCGACATAACCGCCGGAAGGCACGTTATAAAAATGCGCCATCTGCGCGTGAGCCATGTGCAGCATCCCGCACTCGATGCCGCCCGAAGCATACGCGCCCGAACGCATATCTGCAACCGTAGGCAGGGTGGCATAGATCAACGGCGTGCCTTCGCGCGACATCTGCATCAACATCGCCGCGGCCAAAAACTCGGCATTGCCCTGCGCCAGCGTTCCCGCCAGCGACATCGGCGAAGTGAGTCCCGCATTCGGCACAATCGTGGGGTATACCGGCAGGCCCTGCTCCGCGAAGAACATCACCGCTTCCGTCGAAAGATGATCCATCGTCAGCGGCGAAACAACGGGGCAATAATGATGCGTAATGAAAGGATGCGCGCGATACGCATCATCGCCGCCGGCGATCAAACTTCCCAGCTTCAAAATCGTGTGAGCATCGGGCAGATCCTTGGAAGTAATGCGGACAGGTTTCAGGCAATACTTCAACGCAGGGTAAAGACGCGCAACCGTGAATTGATCGGGCGGGGCATCGTCTGCCAGAATGGACACGGAGAAGATGTCGTACCCGGGCAGTTCATTGATGAGATGGGCGATGCGCGCGATATCGTCTGAACGCCCGCGTCTTTCCTGACCTGTAACCGGGTCCAGGACATTGGGAGCTGAACTCCCCGTAACAATTACCGGACTGTCTTTCGGGATGGTGCGGTCAAATTTTGGATCACGTCCGTAAAACGTGAACGTCGGCGGCATCATCCTGCGATATTTCTCAACCACGGCGCGCGGGAACTTGACGATTTGAGTCTCCAAATCCACTTTGCAGCCGTGCCGGGCAAACAGATCGCGGGCCTTTTCAAAGCGTACCAGCAAGCCGACGTTTTCGAGGATCTCCAATGACGCTTCGTGGACGCGTTCGACCTGTTCCTGCGTGAGAAGTTCTGCAAATGTCATGGTGTTTTCATCCTTCTAAAATTTATAAAGTTTTTCGCTTGACCTGCGAATGTTCGCCTGGTTTCTCCGGTTTTCGCTTTTTGGGCAGGAATCTTTCCGATGCCAGTTTTGCCAGTTTACGGCCTTCCTGCATAATATCCTTCTGCGGAAACGAGAGCAAATTCCTGATCTTGAAGAATTGATTATCCCTATAGACCATATGCTCCACTCGAAGCCTCGAGGCCAGCGATTTGACATCTTTTACAGGAAACATTTGCAGGCCGGCTCGTGTCACTTTGAGTGACGCCGCGGCCACGGCATAACATACAGATTCTTCGAGGTTCCATCCATTCAAATATCCGTAGATGTAACCCGCCGAGAAGGTCGCCCCTGCCCCGCACCCGTCCACCGCCTTGACCTTTGGCGCGTAGACCCGAACGATCTTATCACCCTGCAATGCCAAACATCCCTGGCTTGCCATTGTTATGATGGCTGTCTCGATCCCGGCTTTCACCAGTTTCTTCGCGACCGAGAGCATGGCCTGTTTTTTGCCCAACTGCGCGGCATCGGTAACGGCCTGGCAAATCGTCACGCGCCCGGCATATTGCTTGAGCAATTGCGGATGTTTATGGGCATGCTCCAGGTTGAGAAAGACCGGCACATTCAAGCGATTGGCTTCATCTATCGCACGATTGATATGGTTGCCGTCGTACCAATCGGCATACATCAATTTCGCGCCTTTGAGCAGGGACAGGTCAGCCGTATCGAGCGTTTTGAGGATCTCAGGCGATCTCTGCCAGAAATACGTGCGCGCCCCGGTCTTATCCGAAACATCCACTTCAATGGGCGTGCGGTAGTCTTTCGTAAAGCGGACCTTGCCCTGCACGCCCCATTCCTGCAATTGATCCGCCAAGGCATGGCCGCGCGGATCATCGCCGACGGCAGTGCCGATCATGCCCGCAGGCACGTCCCATTGACGCAAGGCGCAGGCAATGATGGCGGCATCATCGAACACAAAATCGTTGACTTCCCTCACGACCGCGCCGGTATTATGTTTGGGAAGCCTGTCGATCACCATGATGTGGACCGGCGTCAGCATCCCAAAGCCGACGTAGGCGGGAGTGGTTGGTTTTGTTTTTGGCATGTTTGATTCCCGTCATTGCGAGGAGCGGAACGACGAAGCAATCCCGCATTGGACAAGGAGATTGCTTCGCACAGTACGCCCGCAATGACGATTAGGCTCTGAGTCTTTCGCCTTTCGGGTCGAATAACACAGAGGCGGTCACTTCACCGAAACGGCGGCCCTCTATCAGGTCCAACTCGAAGCGTGTGCCGGGCTTGGATAATTCGATTGGCAGGTAAGCGTACAGGATGTTCTTCTTAACCGTGAAGCCATACCCTCCACTGCGAACGCGCGTGAGAACTTTGCCGTCATGATAAACCGCTTCGCCGCCGTAAATTTGTGTGAAGTCGTCGCCATCCATGAGGACGAGAGTGCAAAGTTTGCGCGTAAGGCCTTCCTGCTTTTTCTTGAGGAGCGCCTCGCGTCCGATGAAATCGCCTTTCTCGAGATCGACGCAGAAACCGAGGCCGCCTTCGTAGGGCGTATCGAGCTGGGTGATGTCGGCGGTGTAATAGCGATAGCCCTTTTCGAGGCGGAGTGAATCCAAAACTTTGTAGCCGCCGGCCTCGATGCCGAATTCCCTGCCGGATTCGAGGAGCATGTCCCAAACCATTTGCGCGCGGTTACTGGGAATGTACAACTCCCAGCCGAGTTCGCCGGCATAACTGACGCGTTGCGCGTACAGCTTCGCGCCGTTGATGGCGATCTGCTTTGTGCTGAGGTAGGGATGCGCTTCGTTCGAGACATCATCCTTTGTAATTTTTTGGAGGACATTGCGCGCCCTCGGCCCCCACAACGCGAGACAAGCCCATTGCTCGGTGATGTCGCGGATGGTCACGCCGCCATCGTTTTCGTCAACGTGCATTTGAATCCAAGCGAGATCGTTGGCGATGAAACCCGAACCTGTGATCGCCCAAAAAGTATCTTCGCCGAGGCGCGTGATGGTGAGATCAGATTCGATGCCGCCGCTGGTGTTCAGGAATTGTGTGTAAATGGCGTTTCCAACGGGCTTATCAATGTCGCTGTCCGCGAGGCGCTGCAGGAGTTTCAACGCACCGGGGCCGCTGACTTCGATCTTTCCGAATGATGTCAAATCAAAAAGTGCAGCGCGTTCGCGCGTGGCTTCATGTTCCTGCCGCAGGCGCTCGAAGAACGGCGGCCTGGCCCAACCCCACTGACGTTGATCTTCGCGCATGCGCCGCCACGGTTGTCCGGGCTGGAAGTAGTTGACGCGCTCCCAGCCGAATTTTTCACCGAAGACCGCGCCCATCTCCTGCAAGCGATAATGGACGGGACTGACACGATGGGGCCGCGCCCATTCGGGTTCGTCGTGCGGGAATTTGAGACGATAATAATATTTCACGCTTTCGCGCGTGCGTTCCGCGGCATAAACAGGATCGGAGTAATAATTTCCGAAACGCGTGGCGCGATAACCGTAGACATCCAAAGGCGCTTCGCCTCCTTCGATCCATTCGGCAATCAATTTGCCGATGCCGCCCGCGCCGCCATATCCATTTAATGACATGCCCGCCGCCATCCAGAAGCCGCGCACGCCTGCCATCGGGCCAAGCATGGGCTGGCAATCCGGTGTGTACGCGCCGGGGTGACAAACCAGCGTGATGATACCGGCCTGATCCAAAAATGGAATGCGACGGATCGCGCCTTCAAGCAACATTTCGAAGCGGTCAAAATCCGCGGGCAGGGTCGAGCCGCCATGCTCCCACGGCACGCCGTCAATCCAACGCTCCAGCGGGTTCGGCTCATAGCCGCCAATCACGAGGCCGCCCTGTTCCTGCCGCATGTAGACCAGATTATCGGGGTCGCGCAAACATGGGGTGTTCGAGGAAAACTCATTTCCAGAGACAGCCTTGAGCGCGATATGCTGGTGATCCACCGGAGTGGTGGGAACGTAAAGTCCGGCCATCGCGGCGATGCGCGGCGCCCACAAACCCGCCGCGTTGATCACCATCTCGGTCTTGATCACACCTTTATCCGTGATGACGGCTTTTACTTCACCTTTGGGTGAAAGCTCGATGCCGGTCACGCGCGTGTTGGTATAAACTTCCACACCCAACTCTTTGGCAAAACGCGCCATCGAAGTCGTTGTGGTGTACGGATCGAGCTGCCCATCGCGGGGCAGATAGATCGCGCCGTACAAATCCTTTTTGGAAATCTGCGGCATGATCTTGACGGCTTCTTCGGGAGAGATGACATCCACCTCGAGGCCCAATGCCTTCGCCCGACTCACGCTTCTTTCCAAATCCTTGAGCTGCTCCCGGCTCGACGCGACTCTCAAACTCCCGACATGGTCAAACAGCCCCAGTTCGCTGTACAACTCGATGCTGTACATGCGGAACTTCAACATGGTGTGAGACGTGGCAAACTGCGTGACAAGTCCCGCCGCGTGAGACGACTCGCCGCTGGCGATCTCACCTTTTTCCACAAGAACAATATCCTTGCGTCCCATTTTTGCCAGATGATAGGCAATCTGCGTTCCGACGATGCCCCCGCCGATGATCACGATTTGCGCTTGATCTTTCATAATTTCACTCCGTAGTTTCGCCCTGAGCGGAACGAGCGGTAGCGAGTGCAGTCGAAGGGCATTCGCGTGCCTGTGCTTCGACTACGCTGCGCTCCGCTCAGCGCGAATTATTTTTGCACATCCTTCAACCAGACCGGGAACTCTGCTGAATCCATTTTTTGGACAGCTCTGCCCCAGCGTTCCTCGGCCCAGCCCCAAAAATCAAAATCAATTGTGGATATCTTCGCCTGAATGGCGGCCCACAGTCCCCAGCCGACATCGGACATGATCATATTCAACTTCATGCGCGCAATCTTGCCCGGTGTTGCAGTGCCAAAATAAGCGGCACAGACTTCGCTGACTTGCTCGTCATTGAACTGCATTTCCTGGCAGGTATTTCCAAGTTCAAAACACGGGTCGTTGTTCCCGCTATATTCATAGTCAATCAGCCATAACTGCTTGCCGTCGTCAATATAATTCTCAGCCAATAAGTCATTGTTACACGGCACTGTGGGCAACGGGTTGACAGACATCGCTTTTTCAATCTGCGCCACAGTCGTCATACGGTCGAGATACCCCTCGGGGGTGCAGATTTGGCGGTCACTGCATATCTGGAGATAATACTCCGTGAGGCGGAACATGTTGAAGTCCGAAAAGAAGCGGGGGCCGGCATTCAGCTTCTTGATGGCCTGCGCCATGCGCGTCGGCATCCCCGGTTCATTCAGCGAGTCCTTCGACATGGTCTTGCCCGGCAGGAATTCCAAAACCATCACACAGTATTCAGGCAGGTGATACAAAACCTTCGGCCCAACACCGGCATCAGACGCGGCTTTCGTGTTGTGATGCTCGTTATCCCTGTCAATCGCGAGAAGTTCGGTGCTCGCGCCCGGCACGCGGACAAAATACGGCGCGCCGTCCACTTCCACTTTGAAGTTGGTGTTGGTCAACCCGCCAGAAAGTGGATGGATGGAAATTTTCTTTCCTTTCCAATCGTCTATTTTTGCCACAACCTCGTCAATCAAAACCATGCAGACTCCATAAATTCAAATAAACGAGCAACGGTGGCCGGTGCAAATTGCGAACACCGACCACCCATGATCCAATTCAATCGAATCTTTTATTCGGGCGGAATCTCCTTGAAGGCGTAATCCACGTTGATGCCGCGCGATTTCTGCGCATTTTTGACAAGGAAGTACCAGATGGCCGAGAAAGCCAACACGCCGAACACAACCCAGTAAGCCAATGCGCTCGTCAGGCCCAGTTGCGGATAGAGCATGAACATCATCACCATCACGCCGCCCAGCACGAAACCGATCGCGCCGAGAATTGTCACCAGCGGAATATTGCCGATCTTATACTTGGCGCCCGGGGAAGCCTCATACACGTCCTTGGCACGGTAAGGCAGGAGCGCGCCTGCCAGGCAGGTGATGACGAATACATAACCGCAGGCAAATGTCACGCCCAGAGTCAGGCCGTACCACGCGCCCCAGAGGTTATAGAGCAGGATGACCGGAATACTGGCGATGAAATAGGCCCAATGCGCATTAGCTGGTGTGTGTCTCTTCTCGTCCACTTTGCTGATCCACTCAGGGAGCAGGCGGTCGAGCGACATCGCAACCATCACACGCGTCATGCCGATGTAGCAGTTGTGCACGATCTGGTGTGAGTTGAGGATATAGCCAATGCCGATAATGATGACGACCAATGGGCTGGCCGTGAGCGCCACCGCGATGATGTTCGGCCACAGCCAGAAACCCGAGATCTTGGCCTCCTCCAAAGCAGACCAGTATCCCGCGCCCGCCACGTACAGAAACTCGGTCCCGACCGCTTTCTCCAACGCCCAGGCTAGGAGGGCCAACAGGATGCCCGTGAAGATCAATGAACCGACGATGATGAACATCTGGCTGTTGAAGGAACGCGCATTCTTGATCTCGCCATTCTGCTGGGCCGAGTAGGTTGCCCATTGCAGGGATGTCCACGCGATGGGCGCGACCAGCAGGGTCGCAATCAGACTGAAGGGTGGATTCAGATCCACGCCCGCGGCAGTGGAGGCGTCAATGGCGGTCTGTACAAAATTCGGAACGCCGCTGATCGCCTGGGCAAAGGCATCGATCCTGCCCATAGACGTTGCCGGGCTGTTCACAAACAACACTACCAGCATTGTCAGGAAGGCAAGGATGGTGCCAATGATCATTACCACCTGGAAACGCACATAGTTCTTGAAACCGCTGATGAGAATGAGCGCAGACACGAAAGCGTTCAAGATGCTTGTGATGATAATGCCGGTGGATGTCGTGAACCAGATTCCCAGGCTTGACATGGCTGCGCTTTGCATGGTCGCGCCCAGGCCAAGGAAGAGCGGCGCGAATCCGAGGTACGAAAGCAGCCACCCTGAGAGCGCCACCCATTGCAGGATCCAGATCACGTAGCCCGACATAACGATGGTGAACGCGGTACCTCCGCCAAACACGCGGCTCTGGAATACGTAGTCACCGCCCGAACGAGGCAGCGCCGTGGAAAGCCAGACGTACACAAAGGCGATCGGGATTTCGATCACCATGGCCAGTAGTATTCCCCAAACAAGTTTGCCGCCGGGCAGGGCGCCGGGCGCCCAGAGGTAAGTCCACGGGAAGATCAGACCCATCGTCAGGATGTTATATACGAATGCTGAGAATGGAGACATGACACGGACCAAGCCCGAGGCTTTTCGGGTAAAGACTTCAGGTCTTGCTGTAGCAGTAGCCATTGCAATTCTCCTTTGGATCGAAAACTCAAACGGAATTGTTGAGAGATTTCCGACAATTCTGCATCATTTCATATCTGCCTCCTTCCGGGCCTTTCGATAACTAGCCGCTGGTCATCTGGTAACCTTGCACCTCGCCATCCGCAAAAGTGACCAGGCAACCGCGTAAGATGCCTTCAGCATATTCACTTCCGGGGTTGATACAGGTCGTACGGCCAATCTTCGCCACCGACTGCGATTCGTGGATGTGACCATGCAGCCCCAGCATCGGTTTATATTTTTCAATCGCGTCCCGCACGGACTTACTGCCTGCTCCGTGCATGACAGGTTGCCCGCCCTGGACAATTTGCGTCGGCGGGTCCTTCGTCCAGTCCAGCATGGGACAGGTATCCAGCGTGGAGTCTTTTGGCGGGTCGTGGAAATTGAAAATGGCCTTGTTCATGTCCGGCACTTTCGCGGCCATTTTTTCGATCATTTCGCCAAGTTGCTCCTCTGAAACCTCACGCGGCGTCTTCCACGGTGTGGGCGTGCTCAAGCCCACTGAGATCATGGTGTGGTCATCGTCCACTTGAACCATTTCGTTTTCACAGGCAAAAAAGGACTTCGTGCCTTCACGTTTTATCGCGCTCAGCACAGCCGGATCGTCGTCGTTGCCGCCGGTGACGAAGCACTTGATGCCTGTGCCATTCAAGCGTTCTTCCGCCAGATCCACCCAGCTAACCAGTTTCTGGCGGGCAAGCTCATGAAACAATTCATCCACAGACTTGGGATCGGCGGAAAGTGCGCGGAATTCGTCTTCGCTCATGATCTTGTGATAGAAGCCAAGGATATCCAGCCTGCCTCTAAGGGCATTCAATTCTTCTTCAGTGGAAAGATGCTCGACCCGTCCCTGCAATGTGGCCCGATAGTGCCCATTGGATTCCTTGATGATCGGGATCAACAGCTTGCCCTGAATATCACCGCCCATCACGATCACATTGACATCGTAGAACTTGCCGGCATTAATGAATTTGCGATAGGTCCGCTCAGACCCGTGCAAATCCGTGGCAAAGAACAGCCGGGTGGCTTTCTTGCTGGGCTTTTTTGAGAAGAAGGGCATTGGTTTCTCCAAACAAAAAACCCGACGGTTCGCACTAAGCGACGTCAGGCAGGGATGGGTGTGGAGGCCGAGGCAAGCATACAGTCAACCTTATGCTCTGCGAGGGACTCCACGGCTGAAGAATCAAGATGTTCATCCGAAACAAGCTTATCTATCTCATCTATCATTGCGATCTGAAAATTGGAGACCACTCCCCATTTGCTGTGATCGGCCACAATTATCACCTGGCCTTTCGTTCGCTCGATCATGCGGCGCACCACCTCGGCTTCGCCGTTGGTGGGCACGGTGCAACCGTGCTTTAGGCTGATCCCGTCCACGCCGAGGATCGCTTTGTTGGCGTAGACCAGATTCAAATTGTCCAGCGCGAAGCGACCTGCCAGGGAGTTGGAACGTGACTGGAACTCGCCCCCTGTCATATAGTAGTGAAAACCCGGGTCGCCGAGGTCCAGCACTGCGCTTACATTGTTTGTAAAGACCGTAATCTGAGAGTCACGCTGAATGTGCTGGAGCACTTGCGTGGCAGTCGTGCCGCTGTTGATAAAAACAATATCGCCTTCTTCGAGGAGCGAGGCGGCAAGTTCACCAATACGCCGCTTCTCTTCGGGATGATGCTGTACTCTTTGCTGATATTCCTGCTCGAGGATCATACGCTGATTCAGGATCGCGCCCCCATGCGTGCGCTCGAGGATTCCCTTCGCTTCCAGCCATTCCAGGTCGCGGCGAACTGTCGCCTCCGAGGTTTCCAGCAGGTCGCATAAATCGGCCGTTCGGACGATTTGATGGATTGCCAGATATTCCTGAATTCGCTCTCGCCGCTGTGCTGGGATGAGGGGTTTGCTCATTAACTGGTCTCAGTTCGAGAATGAAGGAAATTGCTCACTTTTGAGGTTGCATTATATAAGAATCTGAAGAAATTTGCAAGTTTTTGATTTTTTCATTATAATGTCAGGCATTCTGGGCTTCGGATGCGTTGCTGTTGAACTTTCTCACCGAGGCCATTGCAAAAGACTTTTAAGTCTTCCAGGAGAAATGGCATGGCGCAGAGTCCCATCGGGATGGGTGAACAAGACCGTTCTGAACGCGAAAAATTTGAGAATGAACTCAAACGAATTTTGAAAGCCAGTGACGATTCCGGAATCCTCCTGCGGGTGATCGGGTCACTGGCTTTTCAAATGCACTGTCCGCAATTCGGGTATTTGCAGGCCGCGATGGGACGAGCCTACACAGATATCGATTTCGGTGCATACGGCAGGCAAAGCAAACAAGTTGTTGAGCTAATGACCGCGCTCGGCTACACCGATAACCGTGAGGTTTTCATCGCATCGGAAGGCGAGCGCGCCATCTTCGATAAACCGGGCACCGGCCTGCACGTGGACGTTTTTTACGAAAAGCTTGATTTCTGTCATGCCATTTATTGGAAGGATCGTCTCGAAGTCGACTCCCCCACGATCCCGCTTACAGAACTGCTTCTTGAAAAAATGCAGATCGTGAAGATCAACGAAAAGGACGTGATCGACACGATCATGTTGCTGCTCGAACACCCGCTGGGTGATACAGATAACGAAACGATCAACATCAAACGCGCGGCTGTCTTATGCGCCAACGACTGGGGGTTATGGCGTACGACCACAATGAATCTCGATAAAGTTCGGCAACTCGCCCACAGTTATTCCCAATTAACCGACGAACAAAAAGAAAAAGTGGAGTCCCAGGTCAACGCGGCCCTTTCGCGCTTGAACGGCGAACCCAAGTCCCTGGCATGGAAGATCCGCGACCGCGTGGGAGACCGCGTGAAATGGTACAAAGACGTGGATGAAGTTTAAGGAGGCATCATGGCAAAACTTGTACGCGACTTAATGCACCCCGGCCTGCTCGCCTGCAAACCCAACGCGTCGCTCGGGCAGGTGGCGGTACTGCTTTTCCAACATCACGTTCATGCGCTTGTCGTTGAAGATCGCGATGGACGCGCGCTCGGAATTATTTCTGACTTTGACCTGCTTGCCGGCGAATGGCTTTCATCGGATCCCGAAAGCCTCGCGGCCATGCGGAATTTGACCGCCTCGGATCTTATGTCCCACCCGGTTGATTCCGTTGAAGCAGGCATTCCCCTCTCTGAGGCAGTCAACCAGCTCATTGACAAAGAGATCAGCCGCCTGCTTGTTACTGAAAACGGGAAACCGGTGGGCATAATCTCGCTCTCCGATTTCGTTGCAGGCATTGCCATGCAGGAAAAACCAAGCCGCGAAACCGTCGGCGACGTAATGTCCGATGCGATCCTGGTTTGCCGCGGCCAGACGCCCATCGTCTCCGCCGCGCGCACCATGACCGAATCAGGCTTTCGTTCGGTGCTGGTTGTGGACGCGAAGGGAAAAACCCTCGGCGTCGTCAGCGGACGAAGCCTGCTTCCATTCGTCAAAAACGGCGTGGATGAACACCTGCTTGTCAGCGATGTGATGCACCCCGCGTTGACGATTGACATCCATGCCAGCCTGCGAGAAGCCGCAGACAAGATGATCCAGAACCATCATCACCGCCTCGTCGTGATAGACGATAAAGACCCCGAAGCATTTCCTCTCGGTGTCATCTCAACGTTTGATATCGTTGCTGAAATGGCGCGGCCGGGATCGGTTTGGCAAAAAGCATAAATCGCCCTCATCCCCAACCCTTCCCCCTGCGGGGGAAGGGAGTCCCCTCTCCCTTTGGGAGAGGGCTAGGGTGAGGGAGCGAAAATCAAGGAGCAAAACAATGTCCGAATTTCCAACACAGGCGCAAGCTGTCGTCATTGGCGGGGGCGTGGGTGGAGCCAGTATTGCCTACCATCTCACATTGATGGGATGGAAGGATGTCGTCATTGTGGAGCGCCACGAGTTGACAGCGGGGTCAACGTGGCACTCCGCGGGGCTGGTTGGTCAGATGCGCTCGGATGCAAACCTGACGCGCATGATGCACTACAGCACCGACCTATACCGCAAGTTGAAGGAAGAGACCGGGGTGGATACATCCTGGCGCGAAGTCGGCGGCTTGCGTCTCGCTTCATCTGCAGAGCGCATGGAAGAGAACAAGCGGCTGGTTGGCCTGGCGCGTTCGTTTGGCGTGCCAATGGAATTGATCACGCCCAAAGAGGCGCAGGCTAAATTCCCACTCATGACCATTGATGGCGTGGTCGGCGCGGCTTACACACCAAACGATGGCAGTATTGACCCAACCGGTCTCACGAACGCACTGGCCGCCGGAGCAAAGAACCGCGGCGCAAAAATCTTCACAGACACAAACGTTGAGAAGATCAACTTGAAGAACGGACGCGTCAGCGAGGTGGTGACCAATCGAGGCACGATCAAGACCGAGGTCGTTGTGAACGCTTCGGGCATGTGGGGGCGCGAAGTCGGAAAGATGGTCGGGTTGAATCTGCCGGTCATACCGATGGCCCACTTGTACATCATGACAAAACCCATCGAGGGCGTGACACATGATTTCCCGAACCTGCGCGACCCGGACCTGCTGGTGTATTGGCGCGAGGAAGTCGGGGGCATCGTAACCGGTGGTTACGAGCGCCAGCCCGCGACCTTCGGCATGAACGGAATTCCGAAGGACTTCAAATTCCAGTTACTGCCTCCCGATTGGGATCGCTTTACACCTTTAATGGAAAATTCTATCCGCCGCGTGCCTGCGGTTGAAAATGCGGAAGTCGTGAGGCTCCTGAACGGCCCCGAAGGCTTTACGCCTGATGGTGAATTCCTGCTTGGGCCAACCTCCGTCAAAGGCTTTTGGGTTGCGTGCGCGTTCTGCGCGCATGGACTGGCCGGCGCGGGCGGTATCGGCAAGGTGATGGCGGAATGGATCGTTGACGGCAATCCCGAATGGGATGTGTGGCGGCTCGATGTGCGGCGTTTTGGTCCCAACTACAACAGCCTCGGTTACGCCGCGGCGCGCACACTCGAAACATATACCCAATATTACGATATCCATTTTCCCGGCGAGGAGCGCATCTCGCGCCGCAACGTGCGCGTCTCACCCACTTACTACAGACTGCGCGATCTTGGCTGTCACTTCGGCGAAAAAATGGGATGGGAGCGCCCGAATTGGTTTAAGTCCTATGAGGAAAAAGCGACTCACGGCCACGAACCAAAAGGCTGGCCGCGGCACAACTGGTCGCGCGCCATCGGTTACGAACATCTCATGACACGTGAGAACGCGGGTCTCTTCGATGAAACCTCCTTCAATAAGTTTGAAGTACGCGGCCCCGGCGCGTTGAAGTTCCTCAATCAGGTTTGCGCGAATGAGATTGACCAGCCTCTTGGCTCCATCGTCTACACCCAATGCCTCAACAAGCGCGGCGGCATCGAGTGTGATTTCACGGTCACCCGCCTCGCGGAGGATCGCTTCTTCATCGTCACAGGCACGGCCTTCGGCCAGCATGATATGTCGTGGCTGTCGCTCAACATGCCGGAAGACGGCTCGGTCACGCTGGAAGATGTCGGCTCGTCGCTGGTTTGTCTCGGATTGTGGGGCCCGAAGGCACGCAGGATTTTGGAAAAGGTAACGACAGATGACGTATCGAACGCGGGATTCCCTTACATGACCGCGAAGCGCATCACCGTTGGAGACGTCCCCGTTCTCGCTTCGCGCGTGACTTATGTTGGCGAGCTGGGCTGGGAGTTCTACTGCCCGACGGAGTACGGACTCCGCCTCTGGGACACGCTCTGGGAAGCCGGTCAACCCGAGGGTTTAGTGGCTGGCGGCTATAAAGCCATAGACACCTTGCGGCTTGAAAAGGGTTATCGTTATTGGAGCGGTGAGATTTCACCAGACTACACTCCTTATGAAGCCGGTCTGGGTTTTGCGGTGAAACTTGACAAATCTGACTTCGTCGGCAAGGACGCGCTGATGAAACAGAAGAAGGATGGGATCACACGCAAACTCTGCACCCTCACACTTGACGATGATCGCACGATTGTGCTTGGCAAGGAACCAATCCGCGCAGGCGACAAGATCGTCGGCTGGGTGGCGGGCGGTGGCTTCGGATATTCAGTCAGCAAGTCCATTGCATACGCGTATTTGCCGATGGAATGTTCAAAGATCGGCACGAAACTAGAGGTTGAGTGTTTCGGTGAACAGGTCGGCGCGGAAGTCGCGCAGTCCGTGCTGTGGGATGCGAAAGGAGAACGGATAAGGTCGTAAATAGCCGATAAACCTTTGTGTGTTTTTGGGCAGAAAGGATGCAGAGCGATGATAGAGAGTCCTGTTGAACGTTTGGCAAAGACTCATCTCGATATGGAAATTTGGTGGGATTCGTCGCCGCTGGTTTATAACCGATGGGTCCGCAAGATGCTCGATGCCGGTGAACCATCTCGTAAGCCGGTTTTGGAGGAACAACTTGCGCGCTTATACAATGCCAAAGATCCCGCCAAAAGCGTCTTCCGAGGCTGCACTACCAATCCGCCCCTTTCGTGGCAGGCCGTGCAAAGCGATCCCGAACTTTGGGGCAGGCTGGTGGACGAGATGATTCAAGCCAATCCATCTCTTGGCTTGAAAGAACTCGTCTGGCTGACTTACAAGGAAGTCGTAAAACGCGGCGCGGAGATGTACCTCCCCATTTTCGAGGCATCCGGTGGCCGCTTTGGCTGGATCTCCGGCCAGTTGGATCCCCGCCTCTTCACCGAGACCGAGGAAATGGTCCGCGACGCCGAGGAACTCAGCGCCCTCAGCCCCAACGTGATGGTCAAGGTTCCGGCCAGCATGCAAGGCATTGAGGTCGTCAAAATCCTGACGTCCAAAGGCATCAGCACAAATACCACTGTTTGCTTTACCCTGCCTCAAATCCTGGCATCTGCCAATGCCGCCAGGGAAGGGATCAGGATCGCCGAACAAAACGGAGTTAACCTGGGCAGGTGGCGCGCCGTCATCACCATGATGATTGGCCGCCTGACAGAGCAGGAAACACTGGATATTCAGGCGAAACGGCAGAACATCGAATTATCCTGGCAGGATAAACACTGGTTTGGCATTGTAGTCTTCCGCCGCGCGTATCGCATCCTGACGGAGAATGGCTATGCCAGCAAGATGCTTGCCTGTTCGATGCGTCCGGGACCTCTCGTGGCTGGAAAAATCAGGTTCTGGGATGTCCAAAAAATTGCCGGAGGCGACATCGTATACACATGCCCGCCCTATGTCCTTGAGCCGCTCTTCAAGATTGGCGACGATCTCATCTTCCGGCCTGAGATCGAGGAAGAAATACCCGCGGAGGTCACGGACAAGCTGATGAAGATTCCCTATTGTCTTCAGGCTTACGACCCGAACGGCCTGGCATTGGAGCAATTCAACAGCCACCCATCGACCATCAGCACGGTTGAGACCTTTTCGAAAGGGTTTGCAGGCCTGGAAGAGTTTATTGGCAGGCATGCAGTTGTTTATCACCAATGAAACGCCAAAGGTGAGAGAATTTATCAGTAAACGGGAGCAGGTTTGAGGTCAGGAAAGAAGCGAAAGTACATCAGGCTTCGGAAGTCTGTTTGAGAATCTTCCAAACTCAACAAGTCAAATAAGACTCCCGAAGTCTTTTTCTTAAGGAGGTTCCCGTCCCCAATAGTCACGAACATCACCCTCTGAAAGTCAAAGCACGAAACCAAATCTAATTTCAATTGGGAAGGATGCCATGACACTTGCAATTGACAAAGCCATCGCGAAGGTGCCGTTTCTCGCCAAGTCCAAGAATATTAAAAAGACTCCCTTGAGCGGCGGCATCACAAACATGAATTTCAAGATCGATGCAGACGGCAGGTCTTACGTGATTCGTCTCGCCGGCGCGGATACCGACAAACTGGGCATTCGGCGTGACGTAGAGTACGCGGCAAATTACGCGGCGGGACAGTTGGGCATTGCCCCCGAGGTGGTGTACTTTATCGAGCCGGAGGGGTATATCGTCACCCGTTTTGTAAATGGAAAGCGCCTGCCGCCGGAAGAGATCGTCAAACCGGATAACATCATCCGGGTGGTGCGGAAGGTACGGCTCTTTCACCGGCGCGCGCCGGAATTAAAGGGCGAGTTCAACGTCTTCCGCCGTGTGGAAATGCTGACCAAAATTTCAAAGGGCAATAATTGCAAATTCCCATTTGATTTTGATTGGATCATGCAAAAGGCGAATGAGGTTCAAAAGGCTTTGTCGAAGGATCCCTACATTCCCACTCCCTGCCACGACGACCTGCTCAACCTGAACTGGCTGGATGAGGATGTGCCGGGAGAGATCGGCGAAGTACGCCTGTTGGATTGGGAATACGCGGGCATGGGCGATATCTTCTTCGACCTGGGAAATTTCAGCCACCATCATCGCCTGAACGATGACCAGGTGCGCCTGCTATTGCAGGAGTATTTCGGCGAGGTAACGCCCAGGAATTTTGCCCGCCTGAAATTGATGGAGCCTATGTCGGAATTACATGAAGCCATGTGGGGAACCACTCAGACGGGCATTTCCAAACTGGAGGAGGATTTCCAGGGATATGCTGACCTGTGGTTTGGCCGCCTGCGCCAGCACGTGACGGATTATCGGTGGGAGCAGTGGTTGAGGGATGCAGGGAAGAAGGTGAAATCGTAAGTGATGAGTGATCAGTGAGCAAGGAAAGACGAAGGAGGAAAGAAGCGGCAATTCTTTCTTCTTTCGTCTTCACAAAAGTTCGTCAATTTGAAATGAAGATAAACATAAGGAGTAAACATGTCAATCGTAAATGCAAAAGAAATCATGGTTGAGGCGCTGAAGGGTAAATACGCCGTCGGCGCGTTCAACGTCACAGACCTGCTTCAATTCGAAGCGGTGATTGATGCCGCAGTCGAGAAAAAAGCGCCTGTGATCGTTCAAACTTCGGTCAAGCCGTCGCAATTCCTCGGCACGAACATGATGGTGGCGATCTATCGCACGCTGGCCGAATCTGCACCGGTGCCGGTCTGCCTGCACCTCGATCACTGCACGGATATCAACTACTGCAAGAAGTGCGCGGATGCGGGTTATACCAACATCATGATCGATGCTTCCAAGCAGTCTTACGATGAGAATATTCGCCAGACCAAGGAAGTGGTGGACTACAGCCACAGCGTCGGCAACATCTCCGTCGAGGGCGAGTTGGGAACCGTGGGCGGCGTGGAAGACCAGATCAAGGTTGCTGAGGATGAAGCGCAGTTGGCGAATCCCCAGCAATCTGTGGAATTCGTCGAGCGCACGGGTGTGGACATCTTCGCTCCCGCCATCGGCACCGCGCACGGCGTGTACAAGACCAAGAACCCGAAAATCGACTTCGAGCGCATGGCAACCATCAACAAGATGCTGAACGGCAACGGCATCAAGACCCCGCTTGTCGTCCACGGCGGAACCGGCCTGCCCGAAGATTACATCAAGAAACTGCTTGCGGCCGGCGGCGCGAAGTTCAACGTATCCACCGAATTGAAGCACACGTTGATTGATGCAAAATTTGAATACATCAGCGCGCACCGCGATGAATATGATCCCGGCAAGCTCGATGTCTTCGTCCGCGATGCGACGCGCAAGGCCGTGATGCACTGGATTGACATGCTGGAGTCGGCAGGGAAAGCATAATTAAGAAGCCTCGTTGGTCGAGTAGGGTTGAGCGTTCTTCTCAACCCGTATCGAGACCAACAATGACAGGCGTGTATGAAATAAAAAGTAAAGATGAAATTGGTGGTTTCCCCCTACGGGGACTTCGCGATACGCCCCTCGGCAAACACTCGGGGCTACTCAACCACCAGACATAAATAGAAACTTTTGAGGAGTAAACGAATGAAGAACATTGAAGAATATTATGCCCCGTGGGTCAAAGGGATTCCGATGTACATCTCGGCTCACATCGAAAAAGCGTGGAGGGATCCGTCATTACACCGCATGATGTCGAACGAGAACCCCAATCCGCCATCGGATAAAGTTCTGGACGCGATGGTCAGGTACGCGAAGATGGCGAATCGCTATCCCGACCAGGGTCTGGTCGTGCGAAGCAAGATTGCCGAGATCAACGGCGCGGACGGGCCGCAGAACGTGATGATCGGCAACGGCTCCAGCGAAGTGTACGACAACATCTTCCGCATGTTCATCGAGCCGGGACAGGAAGTCATCCAGCACACACCATGCTTCGGCATCTATGGATTGCGCGGCAAACTTCTGGGCGCGAACATGGTCAGTGTGCCAATGGTCTACAAGGATAAATATCTGCATTACGATCCCGACGCCATTCTGGCCGCCATCACAGACAAGACCAAGATCATCGTGGTTGCCAACCCAAACAACCCCACCGGCAACTTCATGGATCCCAAGCACTTCGTCACCATTGCAGAGACAGGCATCCCCTTCGTCATTGACGAGGCCTACGTGGAATACGCGGGACTTGGCGTGTCGCAGGTGCAGTTGACTAAGAAGTACAAGAACGTCCTGATCACCCGCACGCTCTCAAAGGCCTACGGCCTGGCGGGGATGCGCTTCGGATACACCATCGGCGCAAAGGAAGTGATTGACCAGATCTCCGGCTCGCTTCTTCCCTGGAACGTTGGCACGATCCCGATGTGGGCGGCTCTCGCGGCCTTTGAAGATACAGAGGGACTCGCCGAGCGCGTCAAGTTCAATAACGAGGAAGTGGACTTCATCACCGAGTCATTAAGCGACATTCCCGGCTTTGTCATCTTTCCATCGAAAGCCAATTACATCCTGTTCGATTGCGGTGAGACCGGCAAGACAGGCAAGGAAGTGCTGGCCTTCGCTGAAACGAAAGGCATCATCCTGCGCGGCGAGACCGAAAAATACGGAAGCAATGGCTGGTTCCGCGTGACCATCGGCACGAAGGAAGAGAATCGCATGTTTGTGGACACGCTCCGCGAGTTCTTTGGAATGAAGAAGTAATACACCATCCGTCATTGCGAGGGCGCTTTTTGCCCGAAGCAATCTCCGCCATGATGTTTGAGATTGCTTCGTCGGGAAGAGCACCCTCCTCGCAATGACGGGAAGAGAAGGAAGGAAATCATGTCAAAAATAAAAGCAGTGTTCTTTGACCAGGACGGCGTGATCATTGACACCGAACGCGATGGTCACCGCGTGTCGTTCAACATGACTTTCAAGGAATTCGGCTTCACCGATGAGTGGGACGTGGAGTATTACCACGAATTGCTCCAGGTGGGCGGCGGCAAGGAACGTATGAAGCACCACTGGAAGACCAAAGGCTTTTCCAAACCGCTGACCGAGGAAGAGATTGACAGCCTCGTCAAGGAAATGCACAAGCGCAAGACCGCGCTGTTCGTGGAACTGATCGAGACCGGGAAACTCCCTTTGAGGCCGGGCATCCACAGGTTCATGAAAGAGGCGATGGATGCAGGCTTGAAAGTCGCCGTCTGCACCACGTCCAATGAACAGGCCGCCAAAGCCATCACCGAGAAGGTCCTCTCGGATGTCAAATTCGAGATCGTGCTGGCAGGCGACGTGGTCAGCAAAAAGAAACCCGATCCCGAAATCTACAACCTGGCCCTCTCCAAACTTGGACTCAACCCCGATGAAGTCATGGTAGTGGAAGATTCCAAGAACGGCGTGGCCGCATCCAAAGCCGCGGGGATCAAGACCGTCGTCACCACCAATCACTACACCGAAAAGGAAGACGTGAGCATCGGTGACGTGATCGTCTCCTGCCTCGGCGACCTCGATGGCGAGAAGGCCGTCCTTCGCAAAGGCGACTTGCCCGGCTTCGACGGTGTTGTCCACGTGAAGCAGTTGGTGGAGAAGTTCCGCGAGTAGATGTGGAAGTAGACACGTAAACACGTAGACAGGTACACAGGTCAAAAGTCGCAGGTCGAAGGTTGCCCGGCTTTTGACCTGTGGCTTTCGAGCCTTTTGGGGCAGCATGGATGAATTACTCGACATCGTGAACGATGAAGACATCGTCACCGGCCAGGAGATGAGATCAACTATCCATCAACTTGGCTTGCAGCATCGCGGCGTGCACGTTTTCCTCTTCACTCACGATGGAATGTTATTGATCCAAAAAAGAAGCAAGGATCGCGCCGCGTTTCCGTCGGCGTGGGATTGCTCGGTTTCCGAACATGTCCAGGCGGGGGAAAGTTATTACGACGCGGCGATGCGCGGCATGAGGGAAGAAATGGGGCTGACGGAGATAAAGATCCAGCCCATCGTCAAATTCAAAATGAATTACGGACCGAACGACAATGAGATCAGCACGATCTATCGCGGTATTATTGACGCGGCGAACGTTAGGTTTGATCCGGTTGAAATCGAGGAGATCGAGTATCTTCGTCTCGAAGAACTGCAAAAAACGATGAACGAGTCAGACAAGATTTTCTGCGGCTGGTTCATCCAAATGATCCGATGGTCTCAGGAAATGGATTCAGCCTTGCAGGTTCTGCGGAGCTACTCCTTGGATCCGCTTTTTGGGAATCACAAACCGCATCAATAGGGTCTCCTCCTTTGTTTCAAATACCGGGCAATGGACTTGCCCGCCTTCATCCCTTCCAGTGCACAATGGTCGGCTATCTCAACGCCGCGCAATAGATTTCCCGCCACGAACACTCCCTGAACAGAAGAATGGAACTCTGCGTCAATTCTCGGCCCGCGTGTAACGGGGTTAATTTCCAACCCACCAAGCCGCGCAAGCTCATGTTCGGGAATCCAATCCCCCGTGAAGATGACCGTATCACATTCAACGATCTCGGTTTGTCCGTTGGCGTGTGTGAGTTCAATTCCTTCGACACGTTTCTGACCAAAGATATTCGATATTCGAGTATTTGGGATGATCGGCGTCCGAGTCCAAACATCTCCCAGTGCCCACTTTATCATCACATAAGGAAACTCGATTTGATGATGCGCCTCCTCTGTCACCATCATTTCACACTTCACGCGAGCGTGTACCAAAGTCATTAAAGCAGATAGACTCACCAATTCCGCCCCGATGATCACCGCGCGTTTGCCAACAGTTAAATGCTCCTGGTGAACGAATCTCTGTAAGGAGCCGGTGGTAAAAATTCCCTGAGGCCTGGTGCCTGGAATCAGCCTCGCTGAACGCGGCCTCTCACGCACACCTGTCGCGAGCAAAACAGTTTGTGTCTCGATTTCGCCCAGACCGTTTGGAGAAGTAAAACTTAACTTCCTGCTCCTGGCGTCATCTTCGCTGGTAGATTTCCACTCTGTAATCGTCGTGGACGTCCAAACCTCCACCCCCATCTTCTCCGCCAACTCACGGTAATGACGCGCGTAACGCGGCCCGGAATACATCCTCCACAAATCCGCGCGGCCAAACCCCGTGTGGTGGCAAAAACGCGGCATTCCTCCCGCTTCGGGTTCCCGGTCAACCACAAGCACATCCCGAATCCCCTGCTTCTTCAACTCAATCGCCGTTGCCAACCCGGCTGGACCAGCGCCGACGATAAGAACTTCTTTCATCATAGTGCGCCCCGATAGAGGCGAAGCAATCTCCCTCACGACGGCTGGGGATTGCTTCGTCGCTGTCACTCCTCGCAATGACGTGAGTAATGCCGCGTGACAATTGAATCCCTGGCAGCGCCCCTGTGATGCGCGCGTGCGCCTTCGCAATCCATCCAAATTCGGCGCGGGGATGGCCGCATTCAGCGCATCGCGCAATTCGCCGCGCGAGACTCTTTCGCAGTGGCAAACCATTTCCCCATAAGCAGGATCATCCGCGATCATCTCCGCGTTTTGATGCGGCCTCATCCCGGCCTGTCCAATGTATGGCATCTTCACGGGCTTGAAATCATCCTTCAACTTCAAGTCCAACCCCGCCTCACCCAACAACTCGACCGCGTACTCGGCAATCCCCAGTGCCGCCGAAACGCCCGTAGAGCGAATCCCGCCCACGCACAAATATCTTTGCGCCGCGTGCATCTCGATCTGGTAATCGCTATGCTCAGCCGCGGCGCGCAGGCCTGAATACATCGCGGTCACTTCTTCATCGAGCAGTTGCGGCAAAATGTCGCGGCTTTTGTCCAGCAAAAACTTCAAGCCATCGGCGGTGGTCTGCGTGGCAGTTTTATCGTCCAGGTTTTCGGCGGTCGGGCCGAGCAAAATATTTCCGTAAACGGTTGGGCTGATCAACACGCCCTTTGTGATGGATGTTGGCACTGGAAGCAAAACGTGATTAACGAGAGGACGCGCCAATTTATCGTAGACGATCAACTGCCCGCGTCGCGGCGTGACCTTGAACTGGGCGTGCCCAAAATGGGCATTGATCTCATCTGAAAACAATCCCGCCGCGTTGACGATGTAACGCGCCTGGACGGCCTCGCTCCCAAACGACAGACGATTAACAATAGACCACGGTCCGTCATCCACCGTCTGTGGTCGAATTTCCTTGACCTGAAAATTAAGAAACAACTCCACCCCATTCAACACTGCCTGATACGCACAAGCCAGTGGAACCGTAAAGGTGCAGAGAATTCCCTCCCCCGGCACAAGCAGTCCACCCAACGCGCCTTTGTTGATGTGCGGCTCGCGGCGATAAATTTCCTCTGTGGAAATAATTTCAACATCCATCACGCCATTTTCATGAGCTTTTTTCAACAGCAAGGGCAGGGAATCGAACTGCTCCTGATTCCATGCAATGAGAATTGCCCCCAGCCGTTCGTGCGGAATGTTCGCCTCCGGCATGAACTTGTCCATCAGCGCGTAGCTGCGACGCATGAGACGCGCTTCCAGCGAGCCGGGTTTTGCATCGAAACCCGTGTGCCAGATGGCCGTGCTCGCCTTCGAGGTCCCCATCCCTACATCGGGATTTGCTTCCACCAAAGCAACTTTGAGTTGATACCGGGAAAGCTCTCGTGCAATTGCGCTTCCCACCACCCCCGCGCCAATGACTGCGATGTCGTATGTAGTGTTCATGTTATCTCAAATGATGTCATTGCCCCGCCAAAGAACGGCGGGATTCCGAGGAGGGTGCTCTTCCCGACAAAGCAATCTCCTGTTAATAGGCAAATCCCATCGAAGAACTCCTTCCGATTAACCGGGGATTGCTTCGGGCAAAAAACGCCCTCGCAATGACATTAGGAATGAAACGTCTTCACCGCTTCCACCGCCTTCTTCCATTGATCCAGTTTCTTTGCTCTTTCTTCTTCCTTCATCTCCGGCGAATAGACTGCTTCTGATTTCCAGCGTGAAGCGAGCTCGTCGAATGATAACCCCAGGGCTGAGACGCCTGCAAGGTTGGCAATGCCGATTGCGGTGGCTTCCAACGCGGCAGAGACACGGACTTCGATGTTCAACAAGTCTGCGATCATTTGCATGAGGTAGGGATTGCCCGACGGGCCGCCATCCACTTTTAGATGAGGAGGTGTTTTGCCTGCATCCTGCGACATGGCCGTGACGACTTCGTAGACGCGGCAGGCAATTCCATCCAGCGTGGCGCGGACGATGTCATCGGAAGTCGTACTGCGGTTGAGGCCGAACATCGCACCGCGCACGTCAGTTCGCCAGTGCGGGGCGGCAAGTCCCTGCAAAGCGGGGATGACGATCACCCCCATGTCCGTGGATTGTTTCGCGGCATCGTGGCTCGATGCGGAATCAGGGATTACTTTCAAATTGTCGCGAAGCCACTGCACAGCGGAACCTGTGACGAAAATCCCGCCATCGAAAGCATAAGCAGTGTGTCCGTCAAAATTCCAGCCGACGGTGGTCAGCAAGCCGTTGTTTGAAAGCTCCGGCCTGCCGCCGATGTTCATCAAAAGGAAACTGCCCGTGCCAAAGGAGCATTTCATTTCGCCCGCGTTGAAACAGGCCTGGCCGAAGAGCGCAGCCTGCTGGTCAACGAGCAGGGCATGTAGGGGGAGCGGCTTGCCCGTCCCCGAAAAATCCACGTCGCCGATGTAGCCTGCCGAAGGCATGACCTCAGGCAACATGCACTTTGGAACGTCGAATAATGCCAGCAATTCATCATCCCACTCGAAGCGATTCATGTCGAACAGGAGCGTGCGTGAAGCAGTGGATGGGTCGGTTACGTGCAGTTTGCCTTGTGTGAGAGACCAGATCACCCACGTCTCTGTGGTGCCAAATTTGAGCTTGCCGTCGTGCGCTTGTTTGCGAATGTCGGGATAATTTTCAAACACCCATTTGAGTTTGGGCGCGGAAAAATAGCTGTCGAGGATGAGTCCTGTTTTTTGCCTCAGCAGGTTCGGGTCCACGCGGGAAGCGGTGTCCTGAGCCAGTCGAAGGGCGAGCGCTTTACAAACGGATTCTCCTCTCGTGTCCTGCCAGACGATGGCGGGAGTCACAGGTTCCCCTGTGTCTTTGTCCCAGACGATAAAGGTTTCGCCCTGGTTATCGAAGCCGACCGCGGCGATATCATATTTTTCGAGAAGAGGCGCGCACGCTTCTTTGACGGTACGGACGATGTCTCGCGGGTTTTGCTCGACCCAGCCTGGGCGTGGAAACTGCGCGGGCAACGCGACCGAGTTCGAGGTCACGAATGAACCGTTTTCGTCCAGGATGACGGCGGTGGTTTGTGTTGTGCCTTGATCAATGCCGAGAAGATACTTCATCATCCCTCCAAAAAAAGAACGCGGCACCCCGAACGAGATGCCGCGTTTCCTGAACGTGAAAGGTTAGTCGTTATATTGCGCTTCGATCTCGGCGATCTTGGCCTGACGTTCCTTGATGCGGTCGCCGGTAGGCGGGCCTTCAAAGCGTTTGTTTTCAACAGCAACCCACAAGATCCCCATAACGATGACCATGGCAACTGTGAGATAGAAAACCTTCTCGTTCGGCGGCTGGAAGCCGGTGATGGCGAGCACAAACCCGCCAATCACGGACACAACCGCAAGAGGCTTGGAGAGACCCTTGAGGTCGAACGGGCCTTTCTGCGTCCACGTTTTGCCTTCTGCGAAGAAACCAGCCACAACAGGCGAGATGTACGAGAAGTACAGGAAGACTGCGCAGGCCGTGGCAAGCACCACGAAGGCGTTGGCATAAACGGTGGAAAGCCACGCGAAGAATGCAACCACCCAGATGGAATAGGTGGGAGTGCGATATTTTCTGTCAACGTGGGAAAGGAAACCCGAAGCGGGCAGGCCGCCGTCGCGTGCGAAGGCAAAGGTCATGCGGGAGGCGGATGTGAGACCGGCCAGGCCGCAGAGGTAGTTGGCCGCTACGATGCCGACGAAGAGCACGTAAAGCAGCCACTGCGGCATGAGGGAGCTTTCCATCACGTAGAAGAAAGCGCCCCAGCCTTTCGATGCGCCCTCCTCCACACTTGGCATTGCCAGCACGAAGGATGCCACCATGAAGTAACCGAACAGCACGGAATAGAACACGGACTGCCACATGCCCTTCGGCACGTTCACCTGGGCATCGTGCGTTTCTTCCGATGTGTGAGCGGAGGCATCGTATCCGGTGATGGTGTAGCAGACGAGGATCAGGCCGAACAGGAAGGCAAAGCCAAGATTTTCCGTGCGCGGGAATACCCCACCACCCGGGTCGCCTGTGAAGTTGCTGAACGTGAACAGGCGTGAAAAATCAAGCGCAACCGGCGAGAAGACCAGCAAAGAAATGGTCAGCAGGATTGCAACGACGAAGATGAGGTAGCCGCTGAAGTCGGTCAGCTTTGTGGTGAGTTCAATGCCGTAGTGATTGAAGAGGGCATGGGAAATCAGGATCACTGCCACGCCAAGCAATTGGTGCATGACCGTAAACGAGGCTGGATCCATCTTGAAAATGCCCACCAGGACGAGGTCACGGAAGAGGAGCCAGACACCCACATCCACCGAGGAGACCACGAAAACGAGGCCGAGAACGTTGAACCAGGCTGTCACCCAGCCCCAGGCGCGTCCGCCGAGGATGGAGGCCCAGTGATATAAGCCGCCCGCCGTGGGATACGCCGAAGCGATCTGCCCCATGGATAGGGCAACGATGATCGCGACCGCGCCGCCGACGAGCCAGCCTATCCCGATGCCAGCGCCGCCGGTTGAACTGAAACCTGTGGGAAATGTAGTGATGCCGCCCGCGAGAATACAAATGATGGAAAACGAAATTGCGAAATTAGAAAACCCGCTCATGCGCCGCGCAAGCTGCTGGGCGTAGCCCATGTTGTGCAGGATTTTCTTGTCGTGCTCTTGCACCTTGTCATTCTTGCTCATACGTAAAATCTCCTTTGGCAAAATTTGGAATTACACGTTGAGAAACCAGAACCGGACGCATAGAATGTTATTGGAGATAAGTAACCTCCTCCTCATCCCAAAAATGGGATAGCTGCACAGATTTGATAACGTAACACCGAGGCAAAAAAAAGGGTACGAAAATTTTTATGCGATTTTCGACCGCCGGTCGGGTGTTCATAGCCCAAGCCGGGTCATGAGGAAGTATAGACCAGCCGAGAGAAAGGCCGCGGCAGGAATTGTCAATATCCACGCCGTGACGATCTCCTGTGCAATCCCCCAGCGGACTTTGCTTGCCCGTTCGGCCGTGCCAACTCCCATGATGGCCGAATTAATCACCTGCGTCGCGCTCACTGGCCCGCCGGTAAGAGATGCAACAATAATCACGACGGCTGAGGTGAGTTGCGTTGTGAATCCATCCACCGGTCGAATCTTGTAAAACCTCCCGCCGGTTGTATGGATCAATCTCCAGCCGCCGACGGTTGTACCCAGGGCGAGGGCAAAAGCGCAAATCGTGACGACCCAGATCGGCACTACAAAGGCTTTCAAATATCCGCCGGTGACCAATGCCAGCGTGATGATTCCCATCGTCTTCTGGCTGTCGTTACTGCCGTGGCTGAGTCCCAGCACGAGCGCGGTGATGAGTTGAGCCTTTTTGAAAAATTCGTTGATGCGCGGCGTTGCATTCCAGCTTAACGTCAGGATCAATCTGAGGATGATGAATCCAAAAACGAACCCGATGATGGGAGAGGCAAATAAGGAAATTAATATCTTCAATACTCCATCCACCTGAATCGCCTGGGCGCTGGCGCGCATGGAGGCCGCGCCGAGGATGCCGCCAATCAAGGCATGGGATGAACTGCTCGGAACCTTCATGAACCACGTCACTAAATTCCAAATAATTGCGCTGGCAAGCGCAACAATCAAGACCTGGGGATTGACGGCGGACGTATCCACGATGCCGCGTCCAATCGTCTGTGCGACTGCCACACCAAAGATGAAGGGCCCGGCGAACTCTGCCAGAGCGGTCACACCCAGGGCGACGCGCGGGGAATAAGCCCGTGATGAGATCATCGTGGAGACCACGTTGCGGGAATCGTGCATACCATTGAGAAAACCAAACAGGAGGGCAAGGAAAATCAAAACAAGGATGATCGGCGGCATCAACGTAACATCTTTCTTTAGGCAATTTTAAACGTTTCCCGGCTCTCACATTATCGGCGAGAAGCGCCGGGAACACAATATCGAATTCAAAACTTTGAGCTGGGCAGTTTGCCATCCAAGCGAACTTAGCACCTTGCAGGCGAAATTCTTGTTTTTGTGCAGGAATTTTGAACCGCCAAACCTTGCACTGAGCCTGTCGAAGTGACGCCAAGATCACAAAGAAAATCTCATTAAATCTTCGCGTTCTTTGCGGGCTTCGCGGTAAAACTCTTTCGGCTCGTCCGAGTTAGGGATTGCATCCGGGTTGGAAGTCTGCGAATTTTACCCTGAATTCCCACAATCACAATGCAATATTTGTTGACCCACTGCGGCTGTATAATCAAAGTAATTATCCAATCAAAAGGGAGAACCAACATGCCAGATCATCGCATCGCAAAGCTCGCCAAAGTGATGATTCATTACTCGCTGGAGATCAAACCCGGTCACAAGATATTCCTGCAAACCAGTCCGCTCGCCGACGAATTCAATCTTGCTTTCTATGAGGAGGCCATAAAAACCGGCGCACACGTCACCATCGTGATGGACGAAAACATGTACCCGGGGGCAAAGGAAATTCTCCTGAAATATGGAAGCAACGCCCAACTGGATTACGTCTCCCCCGTGCGCAGGTTAATGTACGAGACCTACGACGCCCGCATGTACGTCGAAGCGGAAGCCAATACGCGCGAACTCTCAGGCGTAGATCCCAAACGCATCGCGCGCTGGCGCAAGGCAAACGCACCGTTATTCAAAATCTTCTCGGACCGCGTTGCCAAAAAATCAATGAACTGGTGTCTCACCGTCTATCCCGCGCAGGCGCACGCGCAGGAAGCCAACATGAGCCTGGAGGACTACCGCGAGTTCGTCTACGCGGCGGGAATGCTCAACGAAAAAGACCCGGTCGCGTTTTGGAAAAAAGAAGCGCAGAAGCAGCAAGAGATCATTGACTGGCTCAAGGGACATAAACAAGTCACATTCAAAGGCGAAGACATTGGCCTGAAGCTTTCCATCAAAGGCCGCAAGTTCATCCCCTGCGCGGGCGACCAAAACTTCCCCGACGGCGAAATCTTCACAAGCCCGGTCGAAGACTCGGTCAATGGCTGGGTGCGATTCAAATATCCGGCCATCTTCGACGGGCAGGAAATCGAAGACATCGAGCTGTGGTTCGAGAACGGCAAAGTCGTCAAGGAAAAAGCCAGCAAAAACCAGGAACTCCTCACCGCGCAGCTCAACTCGGATCAGGGTGCGCGCTATCTCGGCGAATGGGGCATTGGCACAAATTATGGCATCAAACAATTCACCAAGAATATTCTCTTCGACGAAAAACTCGGCGGCACAATCCATCTCGCGGTGGGTCTCGGTTTCCCCGAAGCGGGCGGCAAAAACGAATCCGGCCTGCACTGGGACATGCTGTGCGACATGGCAAAAGCCGAGATCACAGTTGACGGCGAGCCCTTCTACAAGAACGGCAAACCAACCATCAAATGAGCGCGGAATTTTTCAACGCCATCAAAGCGGGTAACGCGGACGAAGTGCGCCGCCTCATTTCCCTGGACCCGAGCCTGATTCACGCCAAAGAAAATGGCCTCAGCCCCATCCTGGTTGCCGCCTACCACCGCGAACCGGAGATCGCCGCGTTCATCGCGGATAAGACAGTGGTGTTGAACATCTTCGAAGCCGCGGCCATCGGACGGACGAACCAGGTGATGATGCAGCTCGCGCGCGATCCCATGCTCGTCAACGCAACAGCCGACGATGGCTTCCAACCGCTGGGGCTCGCGTGCTTCTTCGGTCACCTGGAAACAGCCGAATATCTGATCAAGGCCGGAGCACAGATCAACTCCCCCTCCGAAAACGGATTGCAGGCCGCGCCGATCCAATCCGCGGCCGCGGTGGGACATTTTGAAATCGTTCTTCTACTGCTCAGGCACGGGGCCGATCCCAACATCCGCGAACAGGGCGGGTACACACCGCTCCACGCCGCCGCGCAAAACGGTGACATGGACTTGCTCCGCGCGCTCATCGTCCACGGCGCAGACCAGGAGGCAAAGAGCAACGACGGCAAAACAGCTCTCGACCTCGCAGTGCAAGCGGAAAAGGCTGAGGCTGTGAAACTGCTGAAAGAGGGGATCACGCGTCCGAACCGCGTGAAGCGGAGTCCGTCCAATGATCATTAAATGGGCGTCTGTTCTCGTCAATTGATCGGCAACTTCCCGGACGTAGAGTCGTATATCTACAACGGGAAGTTTTTTTCTTAAGGAGAAACCATGAAACACACTGCCAGAATCTTTTCCGTATTTGCGCTTGCCGCATTATTGGCGCTGACCTTCGCCGCACCCGCGGCCGCCTTCGACGGACGCACCGGTGACAAAGTTGTGATCAAAGCCGGGGAGGTTATTCAGGATGACCTGTATGTTTCCGCACAGGAATTCACCCTCGAAGGCACTGTGAAAGGCGACCTGCTTGTCGCCGCGCAAACCATCACCATCAATGGAACCGTTGAAGGCGATCTGATGGCGGCGGGACAGGTGATCATCATCAATGGAACTGTGACCGACGATGCGCGCATCGCGGGAGCCGCCCACCAGATTGGCGAGAATGCCAATATCGGCAGTGACCTGATTGCCGTGGGCGCGAGCCTTGAGACCAAAGACGGCTCGACCGTTGGCGGTGAATTGGTCGTCGGTTCGGGGCAGGCGCTGCTTGCCGGCGATGTGGCAGGTGACGTGCTTGCAGGCACAGGCGGGCTTGAATTAAGCGGTTCCTTCGGCGGCGACGTTCAGGCTTACGTGGACGTGAATGAAGATACACAGTCCTCCCCGCCGATGAACATGTACATGAGCAACATTCCGATCACGCTTCCAAGCGTCCAGCCCGGCCTGACCGTGAACGACAGCGCGGAGATCGCCGGAAACCTGGAATACACCAGCACCATTGACCTGCCTGTTCCAAGCGGTGTTGTTGGCGGCAAAGTCACACGCACCATGCCGGAGATCAGCCCGGAGGCGAGAAGCGTGTCCCCCACACCCGCGCAGAAGGTCGGCAATTGGGCGCTCGATATGCTCCGCGGTATGGTCACGTTGATCCTGTTCGGGCTTCTGCTCGGCTGGCTTTTCCCCGCCTTCATGAAGGCATTGCCCGAGAAGATCAAAGCCTATCCCTGGGCCAGTCTTGGTTGGGGTGCGATCGCATGGGCCGCGTTCTTCTTTGCCCTGCTCGCGATCGTGCTCGTGATGATCCTCGGCGGTATGATCTTCGGCTTCCTCACCCTCGGCGGCGTGAGCGGCACGATCATATGGCTTGGGGTGCTGGCGCTCATCAGCTTCGTGATCCTCTTCGTGCTTGTCACTTCCTACCTGACGAAGATCGTTGTCGGCGAAATGATGGGCAAATGGATCCTCAGCCGCACGAATCCCGCCCTCGCCGATCACAAAGCGTGGCCGATGGTCGTTGGCGTGTTCGTGCTCGTCCTCATCATTGGGCTGTTCCGCTTCCCGCTCCTGCCGATCGGCTTCTTTGGCTGGTTGATCAACTTCCTGGTGATCCTCTGCGGCCTCGGCGCGTTGTGGCTGTGGGGACGCGAGAAGTTCGCGAAACCGGTGAGCAGTGCTCAGTAATCAGTGACCAATAATCGGTTGATTGGTTGGGACAGCAGTTGAACTGCTGTCCCTTTTTGTTGCGGTCATTCGTCCTGAGCTTGTCGAAGGGTCGAAGGACGGGTCGCATGAGAAATTTGAATTTCCAAGTCGTCACCTGCGCTTCGGCTGCGCCGCGCTTCGCTCACATTGCCCCGATGCTCTTTCGGGAGCGCGAAGCCTCTATAGCGCGGGACAATTTAAGACAAAGACGGTTATAATTTCGCCCATGCTCACCCCCGAACAAATCGAATCCAAACTCGACCGCATCCTCTTAAAGGTAGAAAAGCCCGGTCGGTACGTTGGCGGCGAACTCAACAGCTGTATCAAAGATTGGGACTCAGTCCAAGCCAAAGTCGCGCTCATCTTCCCCGATATTTACGACATCGGCGTTTCAAATGTTGGATTGAAAATCCTCTACGACCAGATCAACCAGCGTGACGACGCGCTGGCCGAACGCGCCTACGCGCCCTGGTTTGACATGGAAGACTTAATGCGCGCAAACGAGATTCCGCTCTACGCGCTCGAATCAAAACGCCCCTTAGCCTGCTTCGACCTCATCGGCTTTTCCCTCCCCTACGAGACTCTCTATACCAACGCCCTCAACATCCTCGACCTCTCCGGCATCCCCGTCCGTTCAGCAGACCGCGACGAGACTCATCCCATCATCATCGCGGGCGGGCACTCCACGATGAATCCCGAACCCATGCACGCGTTCATGGACGCGTTCGTCATCGGTGAGGGCGAGGAAGTGATACACGATATTATCAACGCACTTATGTCATTGCGAGCGCACTCTGCGAAGCAATCTCCAGATAATGCGGGATTGCTTCGTCGGGGCGACGCTTCGACTTCGCTCAGCGCGCGCCCTCCTCGCAACGACATACTGCGAGCACTGGCGGCCATCCCCGGCGTTTACGTGCCCAAATTCTACGAAGTCGCCTACATGGACGATGGCACGGTCTCGCACATCGAGCCGACCATCCCCGAAGCGCCGAAGATCATCACCAAGCGCATGGTGGCAAAACTGCCCCCGCCGCCGACGAAGTTCATTGTGCCAAATATCGGTATCGTCCATAACCGCGTCTCCGTGGAAATTATGCGCGGATGCACGCGCGGGTGTAGATTCTGTCATGCGGGCATGATCACGCGTCCGGTCCGCGAGAGAAGCGTGCAGGAAGTTGTTGATGCGGCAGATGAAGCGATCAGGTCAACTGGCTTCGAGGAACTCGCGCTGATGTCGTTGTCCTCCTCTGACTATACGCATGTCAAAGAGTTGGTGGATGCAATCAGTAAAAGATTCGAGGGCCGCAAACTGACCATCTCCCTCCCCTCCCTTCGGATCGAGTCGGTTTCAGTTGACCTGATGGAAAAGTTGAAGCAACATCGCTCCGGCGGATTCACGCTCGCGCCCGAAGCCGCGTCCGAGCGGATGCGGCGCATCATCAACAAATACATTCCCGACGAAGACATCATCAACACCACGCGCGAAATCTATCGCCGCGGCTGGACGACGGTCAAGCTGTATTTCATGATCGGTCATCCGAGCGAAACGCTAAAAGACGTGCAGGCAATTGCAGATCTGTGCAAACGCGTTTTGGATGAAGGCCGCAAGGTCATTGGCTGGAAGGCGAAACTGCACGCAGGAGTCAGTACCTTTGTGCCAAAGCCGCAAACGCCATTCCAATGGGTCTCGTGCGATACGCGCGAAAACATTTTGGAAAAACAAGCCCTGCTCAAGCGCGAATTGTTCAAGGATAAAAATATCAAATTGAGCTGGACGAAGCCCGATGACACCCTGCTCGAAGCCTGGCTCTCGCGCGGCGACCGGAAACTGGCAGAGGTGATTTACTCCGCCTGGAAAAACGGCGCGAAGTTCGACGCCTGGGACGAAGGCAGGAAACACGAAGCATGGATACCCGCCTTTGCCGAGCATGGACTCGACCCTGCATTTTACACACACCGCCAGCGCCGCACAGACGAAGTTTTCCCGTGGGAACATATCACCGCCGCGGTGCGAAAGAACTTCCTGTTCCAGGATTTCCGCATGTCGCTCGAAGGCCAGATCCGCGTGGACTGCCGTTTGAATTGCTTCGCCTGCGGCATCCTGCCAACCTTCGCCAACCTGCGCCGTGAGAATCCCGGTGACGCGTGGAAGTGCCCTGATGTGAAAAGCCCCAATAAATCAGTGGTCAGTGAGCAGTTGACAGTAGTGGGCGGTTAGCAAAGATCATGTACCGAACCAATAAAGTTTTGTTTGCCGGGCGCTTATTGCGCGAGCGTGATAAGCTCGAGTTGTTGATTAATAGGGTTGGATTCGCGCGGCGATTGACGATGAAAGGCGTTGCAGGCGATTGCTCCGTGAAAGACATTGTGTCGCACATCCTTGCCCACGAGCAATTCATAGCCGACCGAATGACAGAAGCCTTGCACGGTGAACAATATATTCCATGCGAAACACAGACGGAATTCGTCGCCTTTCGGGATGAATTCGGCTGTCCCGATTTCGGCTCCCCGCTTTTGGATGAAAACAAACCCTACGAGTGGATTGCCGCAAAATACAAGAACTTTCCCTTCGATGAAATTGTGGCGCTCGAAATATCGGCCTTCGCGGGGATACTCTCCGCGCTCGAACAAATGCCCGGCGAGATGATAAGCCGGTTTAATTTTATCGAGCGCGTGTCCGAGCACACGTACAAGCATTATCGCAGGCATACCGCGAGAATCAATGACTGGCTCAATTCCATTGCAGTAAATTCAAAAAGTAAATAATTCACCAGACTTCGGAAGACTTCCGAAGTCTTTCAGGATCATCATGTTACGGATTCGAATCACATTCGCAAAACAGGGCGCGCTGAGATACACCGGCCACCTTGACCTTCACAAATTATGGGAACGCGCCGCACGCCGCGCTGACCTCCCTCTCGCCTATTCACAGGGATTCCACCCACAGCCCAAGATCAGTCTCGCCTCGGCATTGCCGCTGGGGTTTTCTTCGTGTTGCGAAGTGCTGGACTTACGACTGAACGAAGAGATGCCTTTGGATGAAATCGGCACACGGCTGAAAGATAATCTCCCCGGCGGGATCCAGGTGTTGAACGTCGAAAGTGTGGATGAACGCGCCCCGGCCTTGCAGACGCAAGTCGTTTCGGCGGAGTATCAAGTCAATTTAACGGAAGCAGTGGACAGGTCCGATTTGAAGCGCAAGGTGAATGAGATCATGAGCGCAGAGTCTTTGCCGCGTGAACGTCGAGGAAAAAAATATGATCTGCGTCCTTTGATCGAAGAGCTTGCCCTCACCCCATCAGAGGAGCGAGGGGCGAAGGTCTTCATGCGCCTGACAGCACGCGAGGGCGCAACGGGGCGGCCCGAAGAAGTTTTGGACGCGCTGGGAATTCCAGCCGATACTGCGCGCGTAGAAAGAACACGCTTGCTTTTTTCATCATAGCCTGTACAATTTGTATATCGCGGCGCGCACCGCGGCAAACCATTCGGAGGATTATTCAATGGCATTAATCGTTTCGCTGTTCTTCGGTTTCGTACCCATGTTCCTCTTTGCGGCCTTTGTGTACTGGCTGGATCGCTACGAGAAGGAACCCAAAGCCCTGCTGGGCGCGGCGTTTTTCTGGGGCGTGATTATTGCCGCAGGCGGCGCGTTCATTATCAATACCGCATTCGGGATCGGCATTTATTTGTTTACCGGTTCCGAAGGCGCATCCGAATTCGGGACGACATCCATCGTAGCGCCCATCGTGGAAGAGTTTCTCAAAGGCCTGGCGGTGATGATCGTGTTTTTCCTGTTCCGCAGGGAATTCGACTCGATCCTTGACGGCATCATTTATGGCGGGATCGTTGCGCTTGGTTTTGCGGCCACCGAAAATGTTCTTTACATTTACGACCGCGGATTCAACGAAAGCGGCTGGGTCGGGCTGTGGACGCTGGTGTTCGTTCGCGTCATCCTGGTGGGCTGGCAACATCCCTTCTACACCGCTTTCACCGGTATTGGTTTTGCGGTTTCACGCACGAACAGGAATATCCTGATTAAGCTGCTTGCACCGCTGGCCGGATTTGCCGTGGCGGTGACAACGCATTCCTTTCACAATACCTTCGGCGGCCTGATCGGCGGACTCGAAGGCCTTGCAATTGGGACCATGGTGGATTGGTTTGGCTGGTCGATCATGTTCGTCTTCATCATTTGGATGATCTTCCACGAGCGAAGCATCTTGAAGAAGCATTTGGTGGAAGAAGTCTCGGCGGGTTTGATCAGCCCGGCGCAATATCAACGGGCGCTCTCGCCATGGACCGTCTCCTTCGCGCCATTGCGCGGGCGCGCAACCTCCCGCTTCTTCCAGGTCTGCGGTGAACTCGCCCATAAAAAGAATCAATTCACGAGGCACGGCGACGAAAGAGGGAACGCGGCCATCATCGAAGGACTTCGCAGGGAACTGGCCGCCCTCGCGCCTCAAGTAAGATAACCGCCCGCTTCCACCCGGACCTGAGAGCCGGTGACCGTTTCATCGGCTCTCTCTTCCCTGTGGTAAAATCTTGTCGCCCGCCCCCGTAGCTCAGTGGACAGAGCGTCGGCCTCCGGAGCCGAAGAGCGCAGTTCGAGTCTGCGCGGGGGCGCCAGCACCGCCGCAAGGCGGTTTTTTATTGCCGATGGAATGCGGCTTGAATGTCACGCTGCACGGCGCGGCAATTATGCCGCTTTTTAGATACAATTGGGGTGCTGGAAAAAGACACTGCAAAACATAATGAAAGCGAAAAACAACATGCAACCTGAAACTCCCCTCAAAAATAAAAAATCGCGCATTGAGATCATCGGGCGAAAGCGCGCGTACGGCACGGTCTATGGGGCCATTGCAGGCCTGGCTTTTGCATTAAGTCTATGGGGCTGGGATGCAATCCTGCTCAACCAACATCACGCTTTTCATCCCTGGTCGAAATTAATCGTCGGTGTGTTGATCTGCGTCATGGCCGGTACAGTGACGGGATGGTTATCTGCAAGAGTAGAAAAAGGCGTCTACACGGCTTTGTTTTGGCTGGGATTATCCATCGTCTTCTCACTGCTCACCGTGGCGCTTCCACTGCGAATAGCGCCTTCCGTCTCCACATGGCTGGAACCGCAACTGGGCGGTCTCTTGAATTACGGCATGGACGACAATTTTATGACTCGTTTTCAAGTTGCCTTTATCTGGAATGCGGTGTTCGCTTTGATCGCAGGCATTCTCCAGGCGCCGTTGGTTGAGCCTGCATCCTTCTCCACTTCGATCTTCGGAAAATCCGCCCCATTTCTTGCATGCGCCATTATCCTCAGCCTCGGCGGATTCACAGCCGACAACTTGAATAATGAACCGCTCCGCAACGCGATCATTTCCATGGATGAAACCATCGGCTTCGCCATGGAACACCAGGGAGAGGAGATAGACCCGGCAGTTTCGCGCGAAAAACACCTGGCCGCATTGAGAACAATAGAGGAATCCCTTTCGGAATCCCGCAAACTGATCGTCGGCAGTTACGATGAATTTTTCGGTCAAATCAATGTATTGGTGAAATTTGAAAATGGGTGGGCTGAATGCACCACGCTTTATGGGCAGGCCAGTTTTTGCAAGCCGATTTCCCCAACCGGTCATTAAGTCGGCATTATTTCGCATCCCATCGAATTGTGGCCGGGAATCACCCTATGCAAAGTTAATAACTCACCTTACGCAAAACGTCCCGAAGGTTTCCTTGAAAAACCTTGTTGAGTCGTTCAAACCTTCCCTGTCCCGTCCGGGCCAGGACGGGGCGGGACGGTGCGTAACATCAGTTAATAAACTGCTTGGACACAAAGATGAACGCATCCAGGCCCAAGATCGCGCTTGTACTGAACTTGTGTGGAATTGTACAAAACAGGGTTTTTATGGTAGATTCTAGCCATCATACTACTTGGCGAGGGTAACTCATGAATGCAGAGAAAATACCGGATATCATCATTGGCCGCCTACCCATCTATCTGCGGGCATTGCAACGCATGGCAGATAACGGCATGAAGACCACCTCTTCACAGGAATTGGGCGACAATGTTGGTATTTCAGCCGCGCAGATCCGCAAGGACATTTCCCAATTCGGGGAATTCGGCAAGCAGGGCACGGGCTATTCAATTCCATATCTTCTGGACAAGCTGCGCGAAATCCTCAAAGTGGATCGCATGTGGGATGTGGCCCTCGTCGGCGCGGGCGATATGGGACACGCGCTTGCGCGCTACCAGGGCTTCGTCAATCGCGGCTTTTGCATCACAATGGTCTTCGATAATGACAAATCCAAGGTCGGGCAGAAGGTCGGCGAGTTCGTTGTTGAAGATGCCGCGACCATGGCAGAAAGGATCAAAGCCGCGGGCGTGAAAGTTGCCATGCTCACCGTCCCCGCCTCCGCCGCACAGGAAGTGGCCGATAAACTCGTGCAAGCCGGGGTAAAAGGCATCCTCAATTATGCCCCCATCAGCATCAACGTTCCCAACGGCGTCAAAGTCCAGCACATTGACCCGGCCACGCACCTGCAGAGGATGACGTATTATTTGTAGTGGTAGACAGGGAAACAAGTACACAAGTAAACATGGCTCGCCCTGAATTCACCTTCAGGGCGAGTTTCTTTTTTCCACGCTTTTGCACTGTACACGCATTTTGCATTGCATTCAACTATAAAACTACCAAACCATCAAAACTACACAACAAAACGCTTTAAAGAATCTTCACATTCCCTTCGTAAAGTGTAAACAAATATTCTTTACACTTTGTGCAATATAACACACAAGGAGAATGTGATGAAACTTTTCGGTAAACACCTCTTTCGTCCTCGAAGCATCTGGATACGAAAAATCGTGCAATGGTTTTTCTTCCTGCTCATCACCCTGATCTCGATCAACCATACACTCGTGGAAAACGGCGGGGGCATCCCCTTCCTCACCACCGCCTCCCTGCACGCGCTGTGTCCCTTCGGCGGCGTGGTGACCATTTACCAGTACGCAACCGTCGGCACATTCGTGCAGAAGATTCACGAGTCCGCGTTCATCTTGATGATCATCGGCTTCGTGCTGGCCTTCCTCTTCGGCCCCGTCTTTTGCGGGTGGGTCTGTCCGCTCGGCACGGTGCAGGAATGGGTCGCCAAACTCGGGAAAAAATTCTTTAAACGGCGATACAACCACTTCGTCCCCGCGCGACTCGATAACGTCCTCCGCTACGCCCGCTATGTGGTGCTGGCCTGGGTCGTGTACGTCACTGCCACCAGCGGCACGCTCATCTTCACCGAATACGATCCCTATTTCGCGCTCTTCAACTTCTGGACAAGTGAAGTCGCGGTCGGCGGTCTCATCATCCTCGGCGTAACGCTCGTGCTTTCGCTCTTCGTCGAACGCCCGTGGTGCAAGTACGCCTGTCCGTACGGCGCGGTGCTCGGCCTCACCAACCTCTTCCGCGTCTTCCAGATCAAACGCGCCGAATCCACCTGCAAGGCCGACGGTGCCTGCTCGATCATGTGCCCAATGAACATCCCCGTGGACTCGGTCAAGACCGTGCACGACCATCAGTGCATCTCGTGCCTCGAGTGCACGTCCGAAGCGATCTGCCCCGTTGCCAAAACCGTCGTCTTCACCACGGCGACGTTGAAACCACAGGAGTCGTAAAATGACCATCACCTCCAAATCCCTCGCCGCGCTCATCTTCGTCATCCTGTTCGGCGGCGTTGCCTTCACCACTGCCATGGGCTGGTGGGCCACCGAAAGCACCAAGGAACCCGTCACTTTCACTGAAGGCGAATTCGCTGGCCTGCCCAACCCTGCCGACATCCGCGGCTCATACACCTTCGGTGACATCGAAAAATCCTTCGGCATTCCGCCCGCGGTTTTGGCGCAAGCCTTCAACATCCAAACCGACGGCCCTGCTTTCGCCATCAAAAGTCTCGAAGAAATCTACGCCACGGGCGAATTCGAAATCGGCACTGCCTCTGTGAGATTGTTTGCCGCCTTCTACAACGGCCTGCCGCTTGACCTCAGCACCGACATGTATCTCCCTGAGAGCGCGGCGGTTCTGCTCAAAGAGCGGACTCTCACCCCCGACCAACTCGCCTACCTGGACTCACACACCATCCCGAACCCCGCCGCCGATCCGTCCGCCCCGACACCTGCTCCCGTTCAAGTGACAGAGTCAGCGCCCGAAGAAGAATCCACCGAACGCGTGATCAAGGGCAAAACCACCTTTCGGGAGATTCTCGATTGGGGCGTGACCCAGGAAACCATCGAGCAAATCATGGGCATCCCCATGCCCAACGCGTTGACGACAATCAAAGATTACTGCACCGAAAAAGGATTGGACTTTGAAACCATCAAGACAGCACTACAGGCAGAGGTGGATAAGGCAGGTCAGTAATCAGTGAACACAAGCAGGCGACTCGGAGATGAGCCGCCTGCTTTAGATTTAAACACGAAATGGAGACATCCTCCCAGCCGGCAGATAAGAGAATTCAATTAGATGGAAAATAGCTTTGGAAGACCGACATACCCCATAAGAAAAGAACTTACCGAATCAAAAAAACAGGTGACTCACCATCGAGTCACCTGTTTCCTTGTTTACCTGTTTACATGCCGCTACACCTGCGGCAAATTCCTGCGGATCACGTTCAACATCCCAAAACTCTTGACCGCGCCCTGCACCACGCAGGTCATCGGATTATCCACGAGATAAGCGGGAATGCCGAGGGATTTGGTCAGCAGTTTGTCGATGCCGCGCAACAATGCGCCGCCGCCGCACAAAGCCACACCGCGGTCAATAATATCGGAGACAAGTTCGGGCGGAGTCTTTTCAAGAACCCGGCGGCCAGTTTCAATTACAGCCTTGAGCGGGTCCTGCAGGGCTTCCACGATTTCACCGGTCGTCAAAGTGACGGGACGCGGCAGGCCCGTGACCTGGTCCTGTCCCTGCACTTCCATGCTGTTTTCGGTATCCTGGGGAACGGCCGCGCCGATGCGAAGTTTCAACTGCTCGGCAGTAGCCTGCCCAATCACCACACCGTATTTTCTGCGAACATAATTGACGATGGCCTCGTCGAAATCAATGCCGCCTGCGCGCAAAGTTTCCGCAGAAACGATCCCGTACATCGCCATCACCGCGGCTTCGGTGCATCCGCCTCCCAGGCAGATAACCATATTCCCCGAAGGTGAATTGACCGGCAAATCAATGCCGATCGCGGCGGCCAATGGCTGTTGAATGAGAAATGCTTCGCGGCTCCCGGCTTCCATCACCGCTTCGTATACCGCGCGGCGTTCCACGCTGGTTACGCCATAAGGCACGGAAATCATCACGCGCGGGCGGAAGATACGCATCGAGCCGCTCACGCGCTGGAGCAAATACGAAAGCAATGTTTCGGTAATTTCGTAATCCGCGATGACACCGTTCTTTAGCGGGCGCGCCACTTCAATGCTTTCCGGGACGCGGCCGAACATGTCACGCGCCTCCTGACCAACCGCCACCATCTTTTGGTCGAACACTTCAATGGCTACAATGGTCGGCTCTTCCATCAGCACTTGCGCGCTGTCAGCGAGACGGGTGAACATGGTGCCCAGGTCAACACCCAGGTCTTTAGAGAACATTGCCACGAGGGTTTATTACTCCGAACCTGGGATACGCATCCCGCTCTTGCGGTAGCGCCGGACGGCATCCAGGCGCAAATTGGACCTGCGTAAGGCGGCTTCCATTACAAGGTATCGATCTGTATCAACGGGAGTGCCTTTGGCAAGGTATTCCTCAGCGCGCCTCCTGGCGGCTTCCGCACGGCTTACATCGATCTCCTGAATATTCTCAGCCCTATCCGCAAGAACGGTGACAATATCGGGTTGTACTTCGGCAACACCGCCCGCCACTGTAAAGATCTCCTCTTTGCCGCTTTTACGGACTTTGATGATGCCAAACTTGAGGGTGGTCAACACGGGCGCATGTTTTGGAAGAATGCCCATCTCCCCTGCCGCGCCCGGCAGGACGACGATATCCACGTCGCCGGTGAATACGGTGCGGTCCTGGGAAACGATTTCACAACGAATAGTCATAGTCTACATTCCATGTCATTGCGAGGAGCGTTCTTTGCGACAAAGCAATCCCCGGTTAGATGGTAGGCTCTGCTGGAAAAGATTTGCCCGTTAAGGGGAGATTGCTTCGCAAAGTGCGCTCGCAATGACATTCTGTTACGCGCCCTTTGCCAGTTTCTCAGCGCGTTCGCGCACATCTTCAATTGTACCTGCCATCATGAAAGCTTGTTCGGGCAGGTCGTCACATTTGCCGTCGAGGATTTCGCGGAAGCCGCGAACCGTGTCCTTGAGCGGGACGTAACGGCCGGGGATGCCTGTGAAGCGTTCGGCAACATAGAAGGGTTGCGAGAAGAAACGTTCGATCTTGCGGGCACGCGCCACGATGAGTTTATCATCTTCGGAAAGCTCGTCAATACCGAGAATGGCGATGATGTCCTGCAAGTCTTTGTAGCGTTGCAGAACGCGCTGAACTTCACGCGCTGTCCGGTAGTGTTCTTCGCCCACGATATTGGGATCAAGAATTCGGGAGGTGGAGCCGAGCGGGTCCACAGCCGGGTAAATGCCTTTTTCCACGATCGAGCGTTCGAGCGCGATGGTCGCATCGAGGTGGGTAAACGTCGCCACAGGCGCGGGATCGGAGTAGTCGTCCGCGGGCACGTACACCGCCTGCATGGACGTGATCGAGCCGGTACGGGTGGAGGTAATGCGCTCCTGCAACTCACCCATTTCAGTGGCGAGTGTAGGCTGGTAACCCACCGCGGAGGGCATACGACCAAGCAGAGCAGACACCTCGGAACCGGACATGGAGAAGCGGAAAATGTTATCCACGAAGAGCAGAACATCCCTGCCCTGGTCGCGGAAATATTCAGCCATCGAAAGCGCCGTGAGAGCCACGCGCAGGCGCACGCCGGAAGGTTCGTTCATCTGACCGTACACCATCACGGTGTCTTTCATAACACCGGATTCGAGCATTTCACGATAGAGCTGTGTGCCTTCGCGGGTACGTTCGCCTACCCCAGCAAACACGGAGTTGCCTTCATGCTCGGTCGCGACGGAGCGGATGAGTTCCATGATGATGACGGTCTTGCCGGTACCGGCGCCGCCGAAGATGCCGGTCTTGCCGCCTTTGGTAAACGGGGCGATCAAGTCAATGACTTTTACGCCGGTTTCAAAGATTTCAACGTGAGTGGATTGTTCTGCAAAGGATGGAGCGGCGCGATGGATCGGATAATGTGTTGCGGCCTGAACATCGCCTTTTTGATCCACAGGTTTGCCAAGCACATTGAAGATGCGGCCAAGCGTGGCGGGGCCAACGGGAACCATGATCGGCGCGCCGGTTGCCATCGCGGGGACACCGCGCTGAAGACCATCGGTCGCGTCCATGGATACGGTGCGGACCCAGTTATTGCCCAGATGTTTCTGGACCTCGAGGATCAGCGCATCTTTTCCGGAACGATCAACTGAGATCGCTTCGAAGAGTTCAGGGACGTCGCCCTCGGGGAATTCCACGTCCACCACACCACCTAAGATTTGTACCACACGGCCAGTTGCGTTTGCCATGATTATTCCTCCAGTTATTTTTTGTAGGGGCGTTGCAGTGCAACGCCCTTACTGAGCCAGCGCTTCCGCGCCGCCCACAATGTCCAAGATATCGTTCGTGATCGCCTGCTGGCGAACTTTGTTATATGCCAACTGCAACGCGCCCACCAATTCCTTCGCGTTGTCTGTCGCGTTGCGCATGGCGATCATACGGGCCGCGTGTTCACTGGCCTGTGATTCCAAAATCGCCTGGTAGACCTGCAAAGCGGTAAAGCGCGGGATGATCTCATCGAGGATCACGCGCATATCGGGTTCATATTCATACGCCGCAGACGGGCCTGCGGGCTTCTGCTCGTATTCCTCTACACGGCCTTCCCCGCCGAGTTCAAGCGGCAGGAGTTTTTTGACCGTGGTAACCTGCCGGGACATGCTGATGAAGTCTGTGTACACGAGGTAGACTTCATCCACTGCGCCTTTCATGAATTCGTCCACGGCGAGGCGGCCAATCGAAGAAACGTCCGCAAAGGTCGGCGCGGCGGGCAGGTTGCTGAATTCCGCGATCACGTTCTTGCGGCGGCGGATGAGCAGGTCGCGTCCCTTTCGGCCAACGGCTATATATTTAACGGGAGCAGGATTCGGGTCGAAGCGGGAAGCGGTGAAGCGGATCACGTTGGAGTTGTACGCACCCGCGAGTCCGCGGTCGCCCGTCACAACAACGACCAGTGTATTGTTCACCGCCTTGCGTTCGGCCAGCAATGGATGCAGGCTGTCGCGCCCCGGCTGTTCTGCAACGTGCTTGAGAACCTGCCAGGCTTTGGTGGCGTAGGCGCGGGTGGCCGTCACAGCATTGATCGCCTTGCGAACTTTGCTGGCGCTCACCGTTTCCAACGCGCGCGTAACCTGCGAGATATTTTTTACACTTTTGATGCGAAGCCGCATCTCGCGTGCTGAAGCCATAAGTTAGTTCCGTAGTTTCCTGGTTTTGTAGTTATCGGAGCGCGGACTTCAGTCCGCTTTAGTCTCGTACCGCAGACTAAAGTCTGCATTCCGTGAATAGTTAGGCTTGCCAGCCCGCGCGGAAAGCATCGAGGGCCTTGGTCAACGCGGCGCGATTGTCATCGCCGATGGCTTTACGAGTCACGATATCCCTGCCAATTTCAGGATAAGAGGTTTCCATGTAGCGAATGAGATCAGCCTGCCATTGCGCCATCTTTTCGAGGGGCACATTATCGGCATAGCCATTCGTGCCAGCGAAGATCACAATGACCTGATTCTCGACTTCCATTGGCCGGTATTGCGGTTGCTTGAGAATTTCCTGCATACGCTGACCGCGGCTGAGTTGCTGCTGTGTGGATTTATCGAGATCGGAGGCCATGAGCGCGAAAGCGGCCAACTCGCGGTAAGCGGCCATGTCGAGGCGCAAACGGCCGGCGACCTGCTTCATGGCTTTGGTCTGCGCATCGCCACCCACGCGCGAGACCGAGATGCCCACGTTCACCGCAGGACGAATACCGGCGTTGAAGAGGTTACCTTCGAGGTAGATCTGACCATCTGTAATTGAAATAACATTGGTGGGGATGTAGGCGGAAACGTCGCCGAGCAGTGTTTCGATAATGGGCAAAGCAGTGAGTGAACCGCCCGTGCCCGCAACTTTGACAATCTTGTGATTGTCTGCGTCTTTCATTTCTTTGAGAGCGTCCTTGGCCTGGTCTTTGGAAATCGGGCCGATATAGACTTTGGCATCCACACCGTCTTTCTCACCGGCCTCTTCACCCGCGTAATCCTTCTTTACGATAACGTATTTGTTTGCGAGACGCGCGGCGCGTTCGAGCAGGCGTGAGTGGAGGTAGAACACGTCACCAGGGTAGGCTTCACGTCCAGGTGGGCGGCGCAGGAGCAAAGAGACCTGGCGGTACGCCCAGGCATGCTTGGAGAGATCGTCATAGATCACCAGCGCATCGCGTCCCGTTTCCATGAACTCTTCGCCAATGGCGCAACCGGAATAAGGAGCGATGTATTGCAGAGCCGCAGATTCATCTGCCGCCGCCACCACGATGATGGTGTGATCCATCGCGCCGTGCTGTTCGAGAATACCAACGGTACGGGCGATGGCCGCTTTCTTCTGGCCGATTGCCACGTAAATACAAACCAGGTTTTTGCCCTTTTGATTGATGATCGTATCGATTGCAATGGCTGTCTTGCCGGTCTGGCGGTCGCCGATGATCAATTCGCGCTGGCCGCGGCCGACGGGGATCATCGAGTCAATGGACTTGATGCCGGTCTGCACCGGAGTGTCCACGTCCTGGCGCTGGATAACACCCGGCGCGATGCGCTCGATCGGTCGAAAGCCTGTGGTTGCGATCGGGCCTTTGCCGTCAATGGGCTCGCCCAGCGCATTGACCACGCGCCCGATCATCGCGTCTCCCACGGGGACGGAAGCGATGCGCCCGGTGCCGCGCACGGTCGTGCCTTCGGTAATGCCGACGTAATCACCCATCACGATCACGCCCACGCTGTCACTTTCGAGGTTGAATGCCGTGCCCATCACCCCATTCGAGAATTGCACAAGTTCCTGCGCCCGCACATTGGCAAGCCCATGCACACGCGCAATCCCATCACCGGCCTCCACCACACTACCAATGTCACTGACATTAAGTTCCGGTTTGAAGCCTTCGATTTGTTTCTGCAAATCACTTGTGATCTGCTTGATCAGGTCTGTCATTCCTTAAGCCTCCACCAAGATATTGTCATTGCGAGACGTTCTTTTTTGCAAAGCAATCTCCACCACTGATACGGGATTGCTTCGTCGGGGAGAACGCCCTCCTCGCAATGACATGGATTACGTACAAGAACCCGGATAATGGATTTATCCGGGTATATGTGTAATTTTCCGCCTGTTTTCCTTCGTGAGCAGGAGTACAAGCGGGGCAATGATACCTGAAAGACCCTTCATTGTCTAGTTACAAATATCGTCAGGCTTAAGACATCCTTCTTTTAACCGCGTTATGACGAAAGTAAACCGCCGTCATAACACGCAGGCAGTTGCATCAATCTTATAACAAGAATTTAACCATCTCTACCCTTGTCATCTCTACGGCTTGTACTATACTAACGCTCGTCATTTCATTCAAGGAGACCAACAATGCTTCCGCACGGAGAAGAAAAACCTCCCAGTCGCCGCATGAAGCGCTACTGGAAAATTGCAGTACTGGCAAACATCAAGGATGAAAGCCAGCAGAAACCGGAAGGCGTCCCGCCAGACGCTTTCGCCGACTTTGACCATATCGAGACTGTAGACTCGCTTCGCTCCGCCCTCGAAACTGACGGCCATACAACAGTCTTTATTCAAGCTGACAGAGACCTCCCCTACGCCCTGCGGGAGGAGCAACCCGACATATGCTTCAACATTGCCGAAGGCCTCGGCGGTGACGCGCGCGAAGCGCAGGTCCCTGCCCTGCTGGAGATGCAGGGAATTCCATATACCGGCTCGCGCGTCCTCACCAACGGCATCTCGCTGGATAAAACCCTCACCAAACGCATCTGGCGGGACAGGCGCCTGCCCGTTGCACCGTTCCAGGAATTCACGATTGGCGATGAACCCATCCGCCCCGAATTGGAATTCCCGCTCTTCGTCAAACCCGCCCGCGAAGGGACCGGCATGGGCGTGGACATGAATGCCATCGTCCACAACGAAAAGGAATTGCGCGACCGCGCCAACTACATCATCAACACCTACATGCAGCCTGCACTTGTGGAAACCTTCCTGCCAGGCCGCGAGTTCACCGTCGGGGTGATGGGCCGCGCCGACGCAAAACTATATTCACGTCACCCCGAATGGTATGAAAAGGATGGCTTTCACCGCTTCCCGATCCTCGAACTGGACAGCAGCCGCTCGGTGACGCCGCTGGTTTACAGTCAGGCCGCGAAATCGAAGGAAGTCGGTGAGGAAGGCGCGCCGGGTTACTTCTGTCCCGCGCCCCTCGAACCCGAACTCGAAAAGAAGCTCAAGACCTTCGCCTTGCGCGCTCACCAACTCATCTACGCACTGGATATCTCACGCACAGACATCCGCCTCGATAAGGACGGCAATCCGCGCCTGATCGAGATCAATACCCTGCCCGGCCTCACCCCCGATTACAGCGACCTGTGTCTGCAAGCCAAATCCGAAGGCATCCGCTATGAAGATTTGATCCTGGATATCCTCTATCTCGGAGCGAGCCGCTGGGGAATGCTGGAGCCGCGCGAATATCCACAGGATACATCAAAGAAGAAATGAGAATAAAACAGGCCTCGGGAACCCGAGGCCTGTTGATTCATTGAAGTGCTTTCTTAATCGTCGTCATCGTCACCGCCTCCATCGCCGTCGCCGCCACCATCCCCCCCACCATCATCATCGCCGCCGCCATCACCATCATGGCAGGCCGTGCACGTTGCAGAATGTAACGAGGAGGTATGGCACGTCCGGCATGAGGTATGGCCGTGGTTTACGCCGCTGCCGCCTTCATCTGCAATGCCTGGATGCGAACCGTGATACGACGCGGACCAGTTGCTCGTGTTATGACATTCGGCGCAATTCGTGCCAAACATTCCGGCGTGAAATGCAGGATCGCCATGACAGGAAACACAAGCCGAAGACAACCCGGAGAACTGCCCGCCCGTATGACAGCGCTGGCAGGCTAAACTGGCGTGATCACCCGTGAGAGGGAATCCGCTCAAGTTGTGATCGAACGCCGCGCCTTTCCAGCTTGAGGTGTTGTGGCAGGAGGCGCAATTTGTGCCGAACTGCCCGCCATGTTTATCATCCCCGCGATGACAGGAATAACAATCCCTGGGCGTGCCTTTGTACACGCCGTTTTGATGGCAGTTCGCGCAAGCCACATTGGTGTGCGCCCCGGTCAATGGGAAGCCCGAGAGGTTGTGATTAAACGCCGCGCCCTTCCAGCTCAATGTATTATGGCAGGAGGAGCAATCGGTCCCGAACTGTCCGCCATGCTTATCGTCCGAACGATGGCAGGAGTAACAGTCTTTGGGCGTGCCTTTATATACGCCATTCTGATGGCAACTCGTACAAGCCGCGCCGATATGCGCGCCGGTCAATGGGAAGCCCGAAAGGTTGTGATCGAACGCCGCGCCCTTCCAGCTTGAGGTGGTATGACAGGAGGCGCAATCGGTTCCGAACTGTCCGCTATGTTTATCGTCTGAACGGTGGCAGGAATAACAATCCTGCGGCGTGCCTTTATAAACGCCATTCGGATGGCAGTTCGCGCAGGCCACATTGACGTGCGCGCCGGTCAAATGGAACGCGGCCAGGTTGTGGTCGAATTTCGCGGGTTTCCAGGCATCGGTAGTGTGGCAGGAGGCGCAATCGGTGCCGAAGCGGCCCTCGTGCGGCTCATCCGCGTAATGGCAGGAGTTGCAGTCCATCGGTGTGCCTTTGAAGACGCCGTTTTGATGGCACGTCTCACAGGCAACGCTGACGTGTGCGCCGGTCAACGGGAAGGCGAACACGGAATGGTTTACCTTGACCAGATCCCAGCCCGCGGTTGAATGGCAGGCCGCGCAATCGGAGCCAAGCTGACCGTTGTGATGATCGTCCGCGAGATGGCAGGAGGCACAATCCTTTGCAGTGCCGTGATAAATTCCTCCCGCGTGGCAGCTTTCGCAGGCAACGTCCACATGCTTCCCGTCCAGTGCAAAACCTGTCAGGCTGTGATCGAACGTGAAGGGTTCCCAATTATCGCTTGTATGGCAGGCGGCGCAATTCGTGCCAAAGCGGCCCGCGTGCGCGTCATCCTGTTGGTGGCAGGAAAAACAATCCTGCGGCGCGGACTGCAAACCTGTGAGTGTATGCGCGTTCAAGTGGCAGGACGCGCAAGCCGCGTCAGTGTGCTGTCCTGTCAGGGGAAACGCGGCCAGCTTATGGTCGAAGTTTGAACCGAGCGTCTCGAGGCCGTCGTGACAGGCCAGGCAGTCGAATCCAAAATCCAACGCGTGCGCCTGTGTAAAATCTACATCCATTGAGTAATGACAGTTCACACAGGTGGACATATCGAAGGAATTGCCGTAGCCGTTTGTGTGGCAGTCACCGCAAAGGAACGGACTGCGGTCCGCTTTTTGTTGGTGGGAGGCAAGCGCAAAATCCAGGTTGGTGTGCGGAAAATCTTCCAGGTCCATATCCACGAGTGAGGCGTGCGCGCCGCGATGCTCAGGATGACAAGCCCTGCAATTGCGACGCGGGAATCCCACGGACAGGACCCCGTGCAGGCTGTTGGTTGATCCCAACTCAACGTGGATCTGAACGTGGCAGGCCATACAGCGGTCCGACATCGTATCCGCGTCCCACGGCGCGGCATGGCAGGCTTTACACTCGCCGCCGATCTCCATGTGTGAGGCAACGCCGCCCAGCGTTTCCTCGCCCAGCTCCGCATTCAAGCCGCCGGCGCTGAACAACGAACCGCCGCCGGTGTACACATTTCCGGCAATCGCCAGGATCGTGATCAGCGCGGAAGCGAATGCGGGAAATGAAAGACATCCCAGACTCCTCCTCATTGCATGCTCCTCTAAAAGTTTTGCCCTAAATAGTTTCTCTTTGGCGGTCCGCGTTGCCGATGCGTTGGACACATCGGCAACGCGGGCAAGGTATCCTTCTACCGCTTGTTGCGTAAATAACTAAACTTTTTGTCGAAAATTACGAGAAGATTTCAAACTCTGGTTTAGTTATTTATGCGGTACTCTGTAACTAATCGTCATGCTCGCGCCCATCGGCATGACATTTCACACAATTTTGGAAATCGGAGATGCCTTCCTCCAAATGCTCTCCGCGTATATTGGACTCGGTATGTTCATGACATCCATAGCAGGTGTAGGTGGCATAGTTGACTGGATGGCATGTGACACAGGAGACATTTCCGCCTTCGCCGTGATTCAAGGGGAAGGTATGTTGCCCGTTGAACTCGGCGGGAGTCCATGCAGTGGTGCTGTGGCACACGGCGCATTCTGTGCCGAACTGGCCCAAATGCTCGGCTGGCTCGGCATGGCAGGAAACACAACTCGTCCCCAGCCCCGCAAATTGACCGTTCGTGTGGCAACGTTCGCAGGCCAAATTTACGTGCGCGCCGGTCAATGGGAAGTTCGAGAGGTTGTGGTCGAAGACCGCGCCTTCCCAACTGCTGGCGGCATGACACGCAGAGCAGTCGGTTCCAAATTGACCGTTGTGCTCATCATCCTTTTGATGACATGAATAGCAGTCTGAAGGTGTGCCATCGAACACATTATTCACATGACATTCCTCACAACGAACTTGAACATGGGCGCCTTCCAGCTTGAACGCGAAACGGTCGTGGTCAATCGAAGCATTGTCCCAATCGGAAGGAGTGTGGCAGGCGGCGCAATCCTGGCCGTATTGACCGTTGTGTTCATCGTCGCCGCTATGGCAGGAGTAACAGTCGGTGGGCGTGCCCTGGTAAACGCCATTCTGGTGACATTGATCGCAGGCAACTTCGCCGTGCTCGCCTTCCAATTTAAAGGCGGAAAGATTGTGGTCGAAACTCGCAGGCTTCCAGCCGCCGGCGGTATGGCACACGGCGCAATCCTGACCGAACTTGCCTTGATGCGCGTCGTTTGAATAATGGCACGAATAACAATCCTGCGGCGCGGTTTGCAACGCGGTCAAGTTGTGCGCGTCGAGGTGGCACCTCGAGCAGGTGACGTTGGCATGTTCACCGCTTAACTTAAACGCAAAAGAATTGTGGCTGAAGTCATCGCCGAACCTGTCCACACCATCGTGGCAGGCGAGACAATCCGTCCCGAAGGAGAGCACGTGTGCCTGGGTGAAGACAATGTCCATTTGACGGTGGCAACTGTCGCAGGAGTCTGAAGCGAAGTTCGTCACGTCGTCTGGATGGCAATCCTGGCAGGTAAACGCTTCACGCGTGACCTTTTGCTGGTGTCCGTTTAAAGAGAATCCCATCGCATCGTGAGGGAACACGTTATTTTTCAAGTCGGTGAGCGGAGCCGAGGGACCGCGATGTTCGGGATGACAATCACGACATGCAAGGTTGGGACTCTTGTCCATGAGCGTGCCATGCAGTTCGGCCACATTGAACATTTGCGCGGCAATATCGGTGTGACACTTGACGCAACGGTCGGCCATCGTTTCGCCTTCCCACGGTGCGGCGTGACAACCCTTGCATTCCGTGATTTGCGCGTGCGTCGAAACATTGCCGTACACGTCAGTTCCTTCGTTGACATTATTCAGCGGCCCTGCCGTAAACATCTGGCTTCCGCTGGCGAACGCGATCCCCACGATCGCGAGTGTGGTAATCAGCGCGGCGAATAAACCCGTGCTGGTAAAACAACCCAATCTGCTCGATTGCATGGGGCCTCCCTATTTCAGGAACGTTGCGTAATAGAGCGCCGCACCTACATGGACAAAGGCGGAAATAAACAACGCCATGCCAATGGGAATGTGGATGGTATGCCAGAGCGACATGAGTCTGCGCGCCTGCCTGAGCGCAGCTTCCGAAAGCGTGCCTTCGATTTCAAGTCCGTCCAGCGTGCGCGGGATGCGCGTGTAAATGTAGCGCCCGATGAAACCACTGATGACAATGACAATCGTGAACAACGTCGTCACGCCTGCCAGGCCGTTGAATTTCCAGGACGAATGCAGAAGCACCATGTACGGCCCAACGAGACCGGTGAAAATATGAAATTGAAGCCACGTGGACATCCTGCCCCACGACGCACTCCGACTGCGCTTCCTCAGGCTGTAGAGCGTTTCGGTCATCAACATCAGGATGAACCCGAAGATGCCAATCGAATGGCCGAACAACTCACTCGCCGCCGGGATCTCACGCGTGAAAAAAACGACCGCGATGTAGATCCCCGTGATCAAAATCCCAAACACGAACGCCAACCAAAGTTCCCTGTTCCCTCGCAACATACTGCCCTCTCCTCGATATTTATTTATTTTCTCGCCTTACGCGCCCTCACCCTAACCTCTCCCAAAGGGAGAGGGGACTCCCTTCCCATCTCGGGGGAAGGGCTGGGGATGAGGGAGAGAAACTACAACGCCGCTTCTCTTCTCCACATCGTCCAGAAATCCGCGATCAAATCCGCGATGGGCGCATCCGGTTGCAGGAGATGATTGCGGATCGGTGAAATATCCGCGCCATTGGCGATTATCTTCTGCAGAGGCGTGGAGAGGGTTTGATCACCCATCACCACCGCTCCGATCAAGGTCTTCTCACCGACCAACAGGCGGATGTGGTTTACGTCAAAGCCCGTCTGCGCCACGATTGCATCCGGCAGTTGACGCCACGTCTCGCTGTCGCCGCGCGCGACGCCAAGCACATCCTCGTCACGGCCATGCCCCACCGCGCCGATGATGGTTGTCGTCAAACCGGCCAGCCGCGTCACATTGAACGGTGGAGATTTGAGATACGCCTTCTTCTTCCCGGCCATGTTAAGTCCCGCCACATAGCCCTGTTCGCGCGCCGGAGTCCACAAACTATCCAGCACCGAACGCCCGGTCAATGGATCGTAAGCCTGAGCCACATCACCCGCCGCAAAAATATCGGGGTCGTTCGTCTGCAAATGCTCGTTGACCAGAATGCCGCGGTCCACGGCCAAATCGCTTGCGCGCGCCAACTCCAGCCGCGGGCGGATGCCAATCGCGTACGCCACCATGTCGCATTTCATCGTCCGCCCGTCCAGCAGGCGAATCCCTGAAACGTGATTGTTCCTGCCTTTAATTTCAACCAACTCGGCGTGGTAGTGCAACGTCACGCCCTCAGCCTGCAAACGTCCCTCCACCGAGCGCGATTCGCGCTCATCGAGCACGTTGCTCCAATATCTGTCACCGCGCAGGAGATAATGAACGGTCACGCCGCGCGCCAGCAGTCCCTCGGTCAGTTCAAGCGCGGTAATGCCGCCGCCCACCACAACCGCCGTCTTGCCGCGTTTTGCTAGTTTCAGGATATGCTTTGCATCGTTCAGATGATCGAGCTTGACCACGCCCTCAAGTTTTGCGCCCGGCACTTCCAGCGGGACAGCCTGCGCCCCAACTGCAATCAGCAACCGATCATATTTAAGACGCTTTGCCCCGTCTATTTCAAGGGTATGTTCCGCGCACGAGATATGGGTTACTCTGGCCCTGAGAAAACCGAAATTCAATTGCTCGTACGCTTCGCGCGAACGAGGAAACAAAGCCTTGTCATGAAGTTCGCCGGTCAGGTAGTAAGCCAGCCCGGGCCGCGAATAGAAACCGTGCGGATCGTCGCCGATCATCACGACCTCACCCGCCTTATCAACCGAACGAATCGCCTCAATCGCGGCAATCCCTGCCACACCCGAACCGATAATTACGTATCTCATTCGTCCCTCCGCTCGAACAAGTCCGTGCGCTCGAACCGCAACACCCCGCGCGGACAACGCGCTACACACTCACCGCACGTCAGGCACTCGCTCCTCGTCACAGCTTCACCGCGCCAGGCATGAGCGCGCACGTCAATCCCAATTGGGCAGTTGTATGTGCAAATCCCGCATTGGACACAGCGCGCACCGTCAGGCACCACGTGCCCAGCCGCGAGTGCCGTGCGCTTTGTCGAGTCGTTTTTAAATATATTCAAAAATGCCACGGAACCCTCCCAGATTCAGTCGGTCAGCCCATTATAAAGTTACGATCTTCACGCACAATATACTACACACTCCATTAACATTAGATGACAAAAAAGCAATTAACAAAAATAAAAACAGGGTCACCTTTCGGCAACCCTGTTTGTTCGCAAAACTTCAGCCGTCAAGGCTCAGTCTTACGAGAGCGGGACTACATTGGCGGCCTGCAAGCCCTTCGGCCCATCCTCGATGGAAAACTCCACCTTCTGTTCGGCCTCCAACTTGCGGTAGCCATCGGACTGAATGGCGGTGTAATGAACGAAAACATCCTCACCACCATCGCGGCCAATGAAGCCATAGCCCTTGGTCGCATTGAACCACTTGACGGTTCCAACAAATCGCTCAGACATCTTTCATTTCTCCTGCTGAGAATAAAATTATGCCCGTTCACCTTTACGCTTTCAAAGGCGATCCGGGCACGCTGGACGCAAGATTATCACGCCTATTCTGACGTGTCAAGATTTTAACTTCTTCTTAATGGACGCGTATCGAGAGACCAGATGGAACCATGGAGGCGACCACTTCACCCGCGGAATCCCCCGTTTAATGACCTCCCGCATCTCTCCCGGACCTGTAAACTGGTCCAGCAGCATGACAGACCTCCCCACCTCGAAAGCCGCGTGCGCGTCCGACCCGACAGTCCCCGCTATATTGTGGATCTCCGCAAATTCCCTGGCGCGGCGATTAAATGAAGGCGACATACAGCGCGAGTTAAACACCTCAATCGCATCCACCTCTGGAAGAATCTCCAATAAGTCTGCTTCATCCCAGCCTCCCTGCCGCAACACATCAAACGGATGCGACACGCTGATAAACGCCCCCTGCTCCTTCAAACGATGGATCGTCTCCTGCGGCGAAAGCCCGCGCGGAATCTCCTCCCGCACAAACGCCGCCAGAATTTCCCCGCGCGTCGTCATGATCTCCTCCCCCACAATCACCAACTCCGGGTCAATGGCCTGGGCCTCGAGCGCGCCGCCAATCGAGTTGTGGTCGGTGATGATGACGCGGTCAATCCCCTTGCGGCGGGCAGCCTTTACTAAATCCGCAGGGCGGGTGAGAGAGTCTTTGGAGAAGCAGGTGTGGCAGTGGAATTCGATGGAAAGTATGGTCAATTACTCCTCAACTCTTTTTAACACTGCTATAGCAATCCCCCAAATTCGCCAGCCTTCTCCTACTTTATTAAAACTTTGACCACTAAGGTATATAGGGCCTTGAAAATCCGGATGGGTGCTTTCGGGATACAAAATGAATTTTCCTTTTTCCCTATCCATACTCAATCGTTTCAAGGTAACCCGATTATCAAAATTATAAATTTCAGCCGCCACAATATCTCCAGACTTATCGGGAACATTCTGAGCACGAATCACAACAGAATCTCCATTGTCGATAGGAACCGGCTTCGCATCATTCATGCTATGCCCGCGCACTTTGAGAACAAAGTAATCTTGATGCTTTAAAATGCGAACGAGATTCTGTCCGGTATACAAACTAAATATACGATGTGATACATTTTCGAGGAAGGCTGTCTCAAACTCCAAATAATCGTTTGTTAAGGGCAAAGCACCTGCTGGAGTACCGGCTGGAATCTCTCCAACCGTTTGCAATGAACTTAGGCGTCCGGCAATTGGAGGTGTTCGAGATCCTGACCCAAGAGGAGGAGGGGGAGGAGGGTCATTTTTCTCTACAGCCAAATCAACAACTCGACGTAACTCTTTGACACGGGCATGATACCACGCAGAATTTGATCCCGAACTACCCGCTAATTGCTCGAAGGTTTTGATACACTCTTCCCAACTAATGATCGCTTCATCTATTTGAGATGGCAAAATCCATTGAACGCAACCAATCAACCAACGCATTACAGCTCTATAATGGCGGTCGCTTGTATAACTTGCATAGGCTTCATCGAAGAATGTTTTTGCTTGTCGGAAATCATCCATCCAATAAGCGCCCACGCCACATTCCAACCGAGCTTCAGCATAAATTTGGCTTTGAGAGGTACCAGAAGCCCCTTTATCTCCTCTGCCACCGCTCAGGTAGGACATACGCTCAAGATTGTGCCAAGCGTCGTCACGATCCTGAGCATTCAAGGCTTCTTCCATCTTCCTTAAAACAATCTTGATAGAACTAGGTAAAACTGATGACTTATTATTTTTATGCCATTCCATATACACATATCTTATCCATGCATCAATATTAGCTTTTGTCGTCATTTCCGTCCTCTTCAGAGTGTTCAACAGACTCGTAAATAGTACTCATTGATTCGATTACCTGAGCTGTGCGTGCCAAAACAATATTCCACAGGTTATCATCAACCTTATCAGATATACCAGATTCATTCAAAGCCTGAATAATACCGGACAACAGATTAACTTGGCCTTCAGCACGACCGCGTTCACGATTGGCAATTCGTTCTGCTTCTCCCTGTGCGCGAATAACCGTAGCTAATCCCCAAAGATCGGCAAAGCGAGCTTCTCTCCTTCTTTCTTCTATATCGTCAGCGACTTGAAACTGACCCAAATCATACCAAAGCAGTTCTGCTCCAATGGATCTAAGCTTTGCGCGCATCTCTTTGCTTTCAATTTGCTTGGCTATCTCACTTCGAGTGTCATTCTCTTCAAACCTTGGATATATTACTCTATCAAGTAGGTGGGCATTGATAAAACCCGTCACCGCTCCAACAACCATAGCAAGTACAGAATTTTGCCATGAGCCCGATTTTCCGTCTGCACCAACGCTAACATTATAGGTCATGCTTCGAATGGCTTGAACAGAGTAAGGATATGGATTTTTTATAGTTCGTTTTGCAATTCCCTCTTTATGTCCGCCATACACACGACAACGTATTTGCAAACTATTAGCTTCAACTATGATTCCATCTTTTGTTGTTGCAATAATTGGTTTTTCCGGTTGAACGTCCTGATCCATTAAGCTAACGACATTCCTTATTCTATTGAATCGAGCTATGAAATGGCGTCCAGCGCCCAAAACACCCGAAGGGCTTTCTAGTCGTTCCAATAACGCTACAGTGCCGCGTCCAATGTTAAGATAGCCAGGACCACCTACATGGGCAAGAAGATTTTGGTCACCCATCCCTATCTCACCATTAGTAACCTTAAGGGAGGGCAGAAATGATCGAAACATAGACGCCCACAGATGTCTTACAGCAGAATTATAATGACCTAGTTGATAAACGTCTTGGACAAACTCTCCACCCAACAAAAGGACTAGAAACATACTAGCGAATGGGGCGAGCAAGTAACGACCTATACTCAAAAAAACGTCGATGAAAGTTGTTGGTGTTTCGAAAAGCCATGCACACAAAGCAGAGGACACCATGAGCAATAACAATGTTAAGATTAAACGTATAAAACCTAGGTTTTCATTATAGAGTAAAATTTCAGCCTTCTCCTTGAAATAGGGCCACACCCGCGGCGTGTTTAACATAATACATTCCTTTAGTTTCGATGCTTACTGATGAGTATTTGAATCGTTCGGAGAAACATCAATTCCCACGTTGGTACTTTTCTCAGCGGTATCTTTTTTCTCCGGCAAAAGCCATTCATGGAGGTTATTGAGCATAGACAATATTTCCGCCGACGCAATTTTTTTGTCCGGTTCAGGTGACGATGCAGCGGCTTCTAACGCTTGAAATACACGAAGGGCCAATGCTTCTTTAGAATGGGCCCTTTTCTTAAACAAATCAGAAAGAACATATGTCATTTCGCGCTGAGTTTGTACACGAGCTCGATTTCGCTCTCGAATGGCCTCCAATTCGTGACGAGCACGCGTGATTTCAATCTCTCGGTCCCATCGAGCCTTCCAGTTTTCAATCATTTGCAACCTTATTACATCATCTACAATATGCAACTCTGAAAAACTGGCTGAAATTACTTTTATGCCGCGGTCTCTCAAGATTTTTGAATTGGTTAAGTTACGCGGCACTGACATTTCTAATTCATTATCCCGCCAAGACCGCTTTATTGAATACGTGTCAAACGGATATGCATTCCATTTCTGAGAACCCTCAGGATTATCTACAACCAATCTGACCAATTTGTATGCGAGGACACCTTCGTTTCGCACCTTGCGGTTAAAATCATTCTTAAAATCTATAAGGGGAAATCTATCTGGATCATTTGGAAGATGCAGGTCATCAAAGCTATATTGCTCTAAATGCTTACGAAAATGATCAACTGCAACACGTACCGGTAGCTCATGCCAAGGAGTTAAGTTAGAAGATTGAGTAGTTGCTTCAGAATATGCAGCAGCAAACACACGTTCTGGATAGAATGAATAAGGAGGTTTATAAGATTCCCGAGAATCAACTTGCCAGTAAATCGAGCTTGCGTTTCTTGCTTGACCATGTTCAACAAAATTATGTATCTCGGCAGCATCTTGTGGATTCAAGGCATAATAACCGCTAACAGTAATAGTTTTGGCCTGTTCATTCTCGTCTAGTTTTAATCCAACTAGGTTTTCCTTTCCATTACCGTTTAGATAGGCTACGGGGATGACCTCAGGCTCATCGCTCAAACTAAACGTAGAAGCAATCTTAGTAGATACTTTGATACCATCTCTTGTGTATGCTTCAACCAACCCAGATCTTGACTGCCTCCGCAGATCGACTATTGAAATGATTTTTTCTCCCCTTTTAGTAAAAAATAATCCCGGCCCTCCTGCCCTAATCTTGGTAATTGTCTTTCGGCTTTTACCTTGCAGAAAGGCTATGAAAGTCTTTAGAAACGAGTATGTTGATTTCTTTTCTGTGACAAGTTGCCAGTCTACACCGTTATCGTCATCATCAGAATATCTTTTCAATTGACGTTCAACAACGATTGCACTGGACAAATCTATTAGCGCGACACCTGGGCGAGTAGATTCGAGCTTCGTCTTGCTGCCGACTAATCTTCCTTCTCTTATAAGTATAGCCGGGCCATGCAAGCCCAATAGATAAAGAATAAGTTGTAAAAATGCCCTTCTGCGATTTGCTCCAGAGCGTACTGGCAAAGCAAATTGAGCTACGAAATAGAGTGCAAAGAAACCAAAGAAGATAAAGACTATTGCATTTGCTAAAATCACCTTTATTGAGTGTGCTACTTCAACAACGAAAATCTTGGAAATGTAGTCAATCAATACATTCCTTATTGGGGACAAGCTAGGATAATCCGCGAGCTTATCCGAAACAGCTTGAAGTGCAGGAACAATCAGAACTGATATTTCCTTTTTAAATAGTAAACAGAAAAGAACTACAAACAAAAACCATACAAGTAGCCTCCAAACACCGGCGCGCAAGTAGAAAGGTCTTTCAATTGGCATTACGGAAGTCCAGTGCGTCTCAAGCCTTCAATAGCAAGCTGCAATTCATTTACTAACGCGGCCTGCTCTGGAAGAGCAAGATGATAAGCCGGAAATGCCTGGCGTAGAAAATAGGTTAATTGCTGATTATTTGCGAACTTTTCTTCAAGAGGAACTGGTTCATAACCGCCCCACATTTTCTCTGTCCCCCGAAAAAAGTTAGCCAAAATTCGACCAACATGATCAGCAAACAAAGATGATAACAATTCGTAAAAATCCGGCCAACTGTGATACAAAAGGATTAAAACAAATACAGTGTCATGGCAAACGTCCAGCGAATTCCTATTGAAGAATTCAAAAAACTTTTGCGCGCTCTTAATTAACCTGCGAGGTACAATTACGCGTGGGATTTGAGGTAGACGATGGGGATTTTCCAATGTAAGGTGATTACCAGTTGCTGAATAAATCAGGTTGAAAATAATATCCCGGTCCTCGGAAGGAGAAAGGGATAAATGATATTGCTCAGGAATAATCTTGTCCAAAAAACTATATCCATCCATTGTCGTACCATCATACTGATAAGTAATATAGCTAGCAACAACCCCGGAATCAATAGCAAAGAGCCATACACAATCTGGTACAGACAAGAAGTTTTTTATGGACTCGAGTAAACCAACCACATTCTCTGGCCTACAGCGGTCTAAATTGTCAATACAGCTGTCTATTACCCACAAGTTGGGTAAAGGTGAGGTAGACTATGGAGAAAGCACAAAGACAGGAGCAATCTGAACATTGACAAGCAAGAAGAAAAGCGGCGATATTTCATGGACGGTGGAAGAATTTTCAAAAGTCAAC
>JACRLC010000009.1 GCA_016235425.1 Chloroflexota bacterium
GGTTGACTTTTGAAAATTCTTCCACCGTCCATGAAATATCGCCGCTTTTCTTCTTGCTTGTCAATGTTCAGATTGCTCCTGTCTTTGTGCTTTCTCCATAGTCTACCTCACCTTTACCCAACTTGTGGGTAATAGACAGAAGTCTGGAGACTTTCGACTCCGTGAAAGGGATTTTATATGACAGGGCATTTTTCAACGATCGTAATCGGGGCAGGCTCAGGCGGCATGACCGTTGCCGTCGGTCTGGCAAATTTGGGGCGAAAAGTGGCGCTGGTCGAGGGGAATCACGTCGGTGGGGATTGCACAAATGTTGGCTGCGTGCCATCCAAAACATTGATTCATTTGGCAAAAAAATTCAGACCAGGCATGAATGCGGATGAAGTCTTACAGGAAGTCGTCTGCAAACGCGATGCGTTACGGGACAAGGAAACCGAGGAAGTTGAACACCTTGAGAACCTGAACTTTATTCGCGGTATGGCGAAATTTACCGCTCCCAAAAAGTTGAGCGTGACTCATGATGGATTTTCCCGCGAACTGACTGCGGACAATATTGTGATCGCCACTGGCGCGCATCCGCGCATGTTGGATATTCCTGGGTTGCCAAAAGAACGCTCGCTGACCAATGAAAGCCTGTTTGATTTGACGAATGCTCCCAAACATTTGGTCATCGTGGGTGCGGGGATTATTGCGTTGGAGATGGCGTTTGCATTTCAAAAACTCGGAACACAGGTGACGATGTTCGCATTGGATTCGCGTCCGCTGATGACCGCCATCCCCGAAGCGTCGGAAGCAATTCAGGCTGAACTTGAACGGCGGAGAATTTCCACTCACTATACCGCCACCGCGCAAAGTTTCGATGAGTCCACACGGACGCTCACGATAAAAAAGGGTGAGCAGTTGATCACGCTTCATCATGTGGACAAGGTTTTGGTGGCAATCGGCCGGGTGCGAAATATCAACTCGCTCGGACTGGAGCAAACTGGGGTCAAGACTGATGCGAGGCTTGGGATTTTGGTCAACTCATTTGGCGAGACCAATGTTAAGGGCGTGTATGCCATCGGAGATGTAACTCCCACATCCGCATTTACACACTCGGCAAATGCGCAGGGAAGAAGGGTTGTCCAGCGAATCGCATTTCCGTATGTGCCGCTCGCTAAAAAGGAACCGTTGTTCCCGAACGCGATGTTCAGCGACCCCGAGATTGCGGCGGTTGGCTTGACAGAGAAACAACTTGCCGAATATTGCCACCCTGGGATCATCAAACGTATTCGCGTGGATTTCAAAACGCACACAGATCGCGGCTACACGGATGGCGTTGAAAATGGATTCATCATCGTGGACGCGGTTCGATTGACGGGACAGATTTTGCGCGCCACGATTGTCGGTCCGCGCGCTTCGGAGATGATTTCGTTTTTCACGCTGGCAATGAGCCAGAAAATTTCGCTGTATAAAATTTATCGCCTGGTCTATCCGTACCCGACCTATTCGAGCGGCATCTTGAAAGTGGCAGACTTTTTCATGCGTGAGACCCTGCCGAATCTCGGCAAGGAACTGGCAGCGTATTTGAAATACCGTTTTGCGAAACCAAAGATGTAGCGCGACATTCATGTCGCTGCTGGCTGGCAAAGCGACATGAACCCCCATGCGGGGACGATGTGTCGCGCTACACAAAAACTGGAGAGAAAAAATGAAACGTTTTGTATTTTTGCTTGTTGTGTTGACTATGTTGTTGGCGGCCTGCGCTCCCAGCGTAGCGATTTCTCAATCAGCGGCGACCAACCCACCCGTCACAGCCGACGCGCCGACTGTTGCAGGCGAACTCGACCTGAATAACTGGGACAGCGTTCTCGCTGCTGCCAAAGGTCAGACTGTCAATTGGTACATCTGGGGCGGCTCGGACAGCATCAACGCCTTCGTGGATAATTTCTATGGAGTGGCATTGAGGGAACGTTATGGCATTACCCTTAATCGCGTCCCGCTTGCAGATACGGCAGACGCGGTCAATCAGGTGTTGAGCGAGAAGCAGGCAGGCAAAGAAATTGGCGCGGTGGATCTGATCTGGATCAACGGCGAAAACTTCTTCACGCTCAAACAGGCGGACATGCTTTACAAGGATTGGGCGCAACAACTCCCGAACAGCCAGTATGTCAATTGGGAGAATCCCGCCATCAATCTTGATTTTGGCAACCCCGTGGAGAACATGGAAAGCCCGTGGTCATCCGCACAGTTTCAATTTATTTATGACTCCGCCCGCACGAACGCAAATGAATTGCCGCGCTCGTATGCCGAACTAAAAGATTGGGCATGCGCGCACCCTGGACGTTTCACCTACATCGCTCCTGGACCTGGCGGGTTCCTCGGTACACGCTTTGCCAAAGGCGCATTGTATGAAGTCGGTGGCGGCGCGGAACAATGGTTGAACTTCGATCAGGCGCTCTGGGATCAGTGGTCTCCTGAGTTGTGGAAGTATTTCAACGAACTCGAACCCTGTCTGTGGCGCAATGGCGAAACCTATCCCAAGGATGAATCCGAACTCGTCAATCTCTTCGCCAACAATGAAGTGGACTTCAGCATGACCAACGACATCACAGGCGCAGGCAGGTGGATTGCCGACGGACGTATGCCCAAAACCGCGCGTGCCTTTGTCTTTGAGAAGTATATGATTGGCGACTTCAATTATGTTTCCATTCCACTCAATGCACCGAACAAAGCCGCCGCGCTTGTGCTTGCAAATCTCCTGCTGGAGCCTGAATTCCAAGCCGCGCAGATCCTGCCCGAAAATGGATTCGGGCTCGGCTACGCCATTGACGTAGATCGCGTGACGGACAAAACGGCTCAAACCGCCCTGCAAAATGCCGCCGCTAAATTGGGCGACTCTGCCACTCCTGCCTCCGACCTCGCCAACTCCCTCGTCGGTGACTCTGCCGCTGAATATCCGAATCTTTTGGAGCAGGGCTGGCAGGAAAACGTGTTGCAGAAATAGTATACAGTGAACAGTAGTCAGTTATCAGTTCTTCCAATTCACTGAATACTGATAACTGATTACTTAATAACTGGCTTTCCATGCGCGGCCATCCCCTCTTCTCCCCCTGGCTTTCCCTCGCCCCAGCATTGACCATCGTCATGGTCTTGCTGGGCGCGAGTCTTTTGTATGCGGTTGCTGAGAGCATGGATTTTATCAGCGTCATTGGACAAGATGAAATCAGCCTCAATGCTTATCGCGAAACGCTCAATCTCAATTCGGAGTTTTGGATTTCTCTCGGATTTTCATTGTGGATCAGCATTGCTTCGACATTTATTTCCTCTGCGCTCGCATTACTGCTGGCAGTCTGGCTTTCCGAGCGCCACGGGGATGCGGACACGCTCGCGCTCAACTGGAATTTGGCTTTCCCGCATTTGGTCTGGTCGGTGGCTTTATTATTATTCCTCTCCCAAAGCGGATTGCTGGCACGCTGGGCGGTGGCGCTTGGTCTCATTTCGACTCCCGCCGATTTCCCCATCCTCGTACGCGACCGCTTCGGCATCGGCATTATCCTCAGTTACATCAGCAAAGAGATCCCCTTCCTCACACTCACCATTCTCGCGGTTCTTCGTTCACAATCCATTGGCTATGATGTTGTCGCTGAAAATCTCGGCGCGGGCCGCTGGCAGCGTTTGCGCTACGTGACCATTCCGCAGGTTATGCCCGCATTGCTCGCTGGCGCATTATTGGTCTTCGGATTTATTTTCAGCAGTTACGAAGTCCCTGCTTTATTGGGAGTTGGCTACCCGAGAGCATTACCTGTCCTGGCATTACGCTTCTTCCTGGACCCTGACCTGCGTGCCCGCTCCGAAGGCATGGTCATCAGCCTTGTCATTACCCTGATCGTTTCGGTTGTTGCGGTACTCAGTTTGAAAATAGAAGAGCGAGAGTAGCGCGACATTCATGTCGCCTTGCCAGCAGTAGCGACATGAATGTCGCGCTACAACCAAATGAAACACACATTCACCTACACCCTCCGCATTCTCCTCTACCTTATCCTCATCGCGCCATTATTGCTTTTCGCCGCGTATGCTTTTTCCACGCGCTGGTTCTTTCCTCAACCCTTTCCCGTTGAATGGACGATGGGGACATTTCAGCGCGCCATCAACGACTCGCGGACGTTATCCAGCATGGCGCAGGGGGTATGGATCGCGTTTCTGGTTAGTATTCTTTCCCTGATTCTCGCGTTGCCCACCGCACGCGTGCTGGGTCTGCGAAAATTTCGCGGGCGTCAACTGGCGTGGTTGCTCCTCTTCCTCCCAACGGTCATCCCGCCATTGGCAGTGGGTATGGGTTTGAATATTTTATTTCTGCGGATCGGTTTGGCTGGCACAATTACAGGCGTGGTGTTGGCGCATATTATCCCAACCTTGCCATACACCATCTTCACCTTATCCAGCGCTTTTGCCCGCTTTGATGAAAACTATGAATATCAAGCGCTTGCATTGGGAGCCAGTCCATGGCAAATCTTTCTCAAGGTGACATTGCGAATGATGACTCCCAGCCTGGTGGTGGCTACCTTGTTCGCATTTTTGATTTCATGGAGTCAGTATCTTCTCACACTACTTATCGGCGGTGGACAGGTCATCACTTTGCCCATCCTGCTTTTTTCCGCCGCTTCGGGCGGCAACCCATCAATCATTGCAATGCTATCTTTGTTATTTGTCGCGCCGCCTGTGATGGTGATTGCCTTCACCGCGCGATCCTTGAATCAACATGGTAATGAAATTCGTGAGCAATATTAACTTGTACCGCGAGATTTATCTCGCAACCCAAAGGCGACATAAATGTCGCAGTACGCTTAAGGTAACTCCATGACAACCATCAACATCCTCTCCCTCAACAAAACCTACCTCAACCAATCCGCGCCTGTGTTGAAGGATTTTTCGTTATCCACCAATGATGGCGAGATGGTCGCCTTGCTGGGGCCATCTGGTTCGGGCAAGTCCACTTTGCTGAAACTGATCACGGGTATCGAGCGCCCCGATAGCGGGGACATTCAATTTGATGGTTCATCCATTTTGAACATTGAACCAAACAAGCGCGGCGCGGTGTTGATGTTCCAAAAGTCTTATCTTTTCCCATTTTTGAGCGTGGAGGAAAACATTGGCTTTGGTCTCAAAGTGCAGGGCGCGTCATCTGAAACCATCCGCGCGGAAGTTAAGCGCATGTTGAATTTGATCGGCTTGCCAGGCATCGAGCGGCGCAAGCCAGGTCAGCTTTCTGGCGGGGAAGGTCAGCGTGTGGCTTTGGCACGGGCGTTAGTAACCAACCCAAAATTGCTTTTGCTGGATGAACCGTTGAGCAGTCTGGATACGTCCGTGCGGATGAATTTGCAGGAAGCCATTCGCACTATCCAGCGTGAGTTTGGTGTGACGACCATCTTTGTCACGCATGACTTGGGCGAAGCGATGGCGATGTCTGATCGCATGGCGTTGTTGTTGAACGGCGGGATCGTCGCGCTGGATAAGCCTGAGAACCTGTTTCACCGTCCGCGCAGTTTGGCGGCGGCGCGCTTCATGGGCGTATCCACTTTCTTGAACGGCGACCAGCTGCCAGTTAAGTGCGAAGCGAGTTTGTCATCCGAAAAAATATTTGCGATCCGCCCCGAACATATCCGCATCCAAAAAGAGGCTTGCAAAGATTCCATACAAGGTGTGGTGAGCGACTGCGTCTTTCGCGGCGAGTATGTGGAATATCAGGTGGCAATAGATGAAATGACGGTGCGGGCACGCATGACCATGCCCGCACAAATGTTTTCGCACGGCGAACAGGTGTATGTCAATTTTCAGAGCGAAAAGTTGTTTGAAATTCACTGGTGATTACCCACATCTTTTACGCCCGCCAATTTCAGAGAAAAAAAGCAAAACCTCAGCCGCGGATTTCACGAATTTTCGCGAATTGGTTTTAAAAATCCGTGTGAATTAGCGAAATTCGCGGCAGAATGCTCTGTACGGACTTGTGGGTAATCACCAAAAATTCAGGCTTGACATTCCAGTTGCTGGAAGGTGTACACTCCATTTACTTCACAAGGAGACGCGATGAAAATTCAAGATTTGTCGCGAAAGACGGGCGTATCCGCCAAGACGATTCGCTATTACGAAGAAATCGGCTTACTGCCCCCGCCTGCCCGCGCGGATAACAATTATCGCCAGTATGGAGAGCAGGATGTAGAGCGTTTGCGTCTCGTGGCGGGAGCGCGGCGACTTGATCTTTCGCTGGACGAGATTCGGGAAATCGTGGCTTTGCGTGATCACCGCGAAGCGCCCTGCCGTGTCTTGCTGGAACGGCTGGCGCGCAAGGCGGATGAAATCGCCGAGCGGATTCATGCGTTGCAGCAAATGGAAAGCGAGTTGCGCGGCTTGCGTACTCTCGGTTTGACATTTCCTGTGGACGATGTGGACGGCAAGAATTGCGTCTGTCATCTTGTGAGCGAACACGCGTAACGCAAAATTCATTTTGCGATTTACCTGCGAAATTTATTTCGCGGTACAGCAGGAGCCTCCATGTCCAACTTTTTCAAACGCTTCAACCCGCTCAAAACAGGAATCATCGGCTCGCTCGCCGCCGCCCTGTGCTGTTTCACACCCATCCTGGCGATTCTGCTGGGCGCGTTGGGAGTTGGCTGGCTGACGGGCTATCTCGATTACGTTCTCTTTCCCGTGTTGTTCATTTTTTTGGGCTTGACCGCGTACGGATATTACCGCCAATCAAAAAGCGTGAAGGAATAATTCGGGTTCCCATCCTTGGAAAATGCAATGTGGATTATTTTCAGCCTCGGCGCGGCATTGCTGACTTCCTTCAACCCCATTCTTTATAAGCGAATGTTGAAGGAGGCGGATTCGCTCGTCGTGGTCTGGGGCGTCACCCTGCTGGCATTGCCCGTTCTGGGGTTGTTCACCTTTGCCCTCACGCCGCAACTCCCTGATGCGGATTGGCTTTTCGCGGCCGCTGTGCTGGGGTCGGCAGGGTTGAATGCCGCCGCGCATCTGGCTTCTACGCGGGCATTGAAACTGGCAGACGTTTCATTGGTCACGCCCTTGCTGATATTCAGCCCCGTATTTACCGTATTGATCGCAGCCCTGTTTCTTGGCGAGATTCCATCCTGGTTGGGAATGTTCGGCGTGAGTTTGATTCTTGTTGGAGCATATTGGCTCAATTATCGCCCAGGCACAGACTGGCTTGCACCTTTCAAATCACTTGCTCTCATGCCTGGTGTTGCGCTCATCCTGCTGGCTGGCTTGCTTTGGGCGATTACGCCTCTGTTTGAGAAGACCGCCATTCTGCGCACAAATCCAGAAAGCCCGCGTCTCGCCGCGTTTGTTGTTGACGCGCTTCTTGTCGCCGCATTGACTCCAGCGGTCATTGGCCGCGGCGGCTCAGCTATCAGGAAATTCCTGATTTATCGGCGCGAGTTTTTTCTTGCTGGACTGATCGCAGGCATTGCGCCTGTCCTGGGCTATACGGCATTCAGTCTCGGTTTTGTGGGATATGTAACTACGCTTTTCAAACTCAGCACGCTCATGACTATGATCTGGAGTTTTCTGCTTCTCAAAGAGCATGGATTGAAACAGCGATTACCCGCCTCAACCGTGATGGTAGCGGGTGTAATTCTTCTCGCATTGTAAATGTTTGAAATGGAGGTTCAATTGACGAATCAATTCGATCTGGTGATTTTAGGCTCAGGCTCGACCGCCTTTGCCGCCGCCATCCGCGCGGCGGAACTGGGCAAGTCCGCCGCGATGACCGAAATGCGGATGCTGGGCGGGACGTGCGTCAATCGCGGCTGTCTGCCGAGCAAGAATCTCATAGAAGCCGCGCGCATTGTGTGGGAGGCGGCTCATCCGCGTTACCCTGGACTCAAGCCCGCCAAAGTGGAAGTGAACTTCGCCGAACTCATCGCCCAAAAGCGTGACGTGGTGGAAGTCTATCGCGGCAAGAAATATCAATCCATCCTGACCGATGACGACAACATTCAAGTCTTCGATGGCAAGGCAGAATTGGTGGACGCGCACACCGTCCGCGTAGGCGAAACCACTTTAATTGGCGACCAGATTCTCGTCGCAACGGGGACGCGCCCTGTCCTGCCAGCCATCGAAGGGCTTGACCGTGTCCCATACCTGACCTCCGACCTACTGACGACGGGCGAAGCGCAGGAACTTACCGAACTGCCCGACTCGATGATTATCGTTGGCGCGGGTTACATTGCGCTCGAACTGGGACAAATGTTCCACCGCTTCGGGACGAAGGTCATGATTTTGGAGCGCGGCCAGATCATCCTGCCGCGTTACGAACCCGAAGTCTCGGACGCGCTGACCTTCATCCTGCGCAAGGAAGGGCTGAAGATTGTCACCGAGGCGCAAGCCTTGCGCGCAACGCAAAAACAGAACGGTGAAATTGAAGTGACGACAAACGTGGGCGGAAAGGAACAGACTTTCACAGCGCAGAAACTGCTGATTGCAACGGGCAGAGAACCCAACACGGATGGAATTGGCTTGGAGAAAGTCGGCGTACAGTTGGATGAGCGCGGCTATGTGAAGGTCAACGATGAACTACAAACCAGCGTCCCGAACATCTGGGCGGCGGGAGATGTGATTGGGAATCAGACCGACAGCCAACTTGCAACGCCCGTCGGCGCGCACGATGGCGTGATTGCCGCCAGGAACGCGCTGGCTGGCGCACACCAGAAAGTTGACCATCGCGTCATCCCGCGCGTCATTTTCACCGACCCGCAGGTGGCGGTGGTGGGCATGACCGATGAAGAAGTCGTTGGTTCGGGCGTGCGTTGCTGGTGCGGAGCGGTACCGCTGGAATACGTCCCACGCGCAGGCGCGACTCATCAAACGGATGGCATTGCCAAAATCGTAATTGACCGTGACACGCAGGAAGTCAAGGGCGTTTCGCTGGTGATGCATAACGCGGGCGAAGTCATCCATGAGGCGGCGATGGCGATGCGCTTCCACGCAAAATTGGAGGATTTCATTGACATGATTCACGTCTACCCCACGATGGCGGAGGCGTTGAAGATTGCGGCGATTTCGTATTTCAAAGACCCCGCAAAACTCTCGTGCTGCGCGGAGTAAGCCGCTTGTCATAAACAAATCGTCCCGCAGGCTGATTGGAAAAATCAACCCTTCGACAGCCCTTCGACAAGCTCAGGATACCAGCTCAGGGCAACGCCTGCGGGATGTGGTTTTTGTAAATTATCAAAGACTTCCGAAGTCTTCAAGACTTTGGAAGTCTGGCTAAAACATTAATCAACTCCTCCGCCGACGGTCTGTCTGTCGGATCGTGGCTGGGATGGACGAGACGCAGGATGCCGTTCTTGTCCACGATGAAGTCGCCGCCAAGTTGGGATGTGTCGTCACCGTGCGAATCGTAGAATTGACCGCGTTGGAGCCAGCGTTTGATGTAGATCCACATCACGCGCGGATGATACGAGCGCAGGCGCGAACGTTCGAGTTGATAGGTTTTGTAGACAGTGCGATCATGGTCGAGCAAAATATCGAAAGTGCCGCAGACTTCCTTCATCCATTGCTGGAGGGCAGGAAGCGTTCCAAACGAAATGATAAGGACTCGCGTATTAAGTGATCTGAATTCGTCCTGGCGCGCGCACAACTGTGCGGCATGTTCGCGGTAGGGTATTCAGCCAAGATGGCGGAGAAAGACGAGCAGCGCGTTTCCGCTTTTCAATATTTCGCTGAGGGCGATCTGTTCGCCATCAGCAGAGAGGAGAGTGAAGTTTGGGGCGGGGGAGTTTATTTTCATTGAAATAGTTCGGTGGTTGAGTAGACATGAGCCGCTTTGCGGCGAGTGTCGTATCGAAACCACCGGTTCATAATGATTTTGTCGCCCACACCACCCTCTGAAATGCCGTGATAAACACCAGCGCGCCAAAGATGGAAAATAGCAATGTGACTTGAGCGGGGAATAACAAAAATATCCCATAGGCCATGATGGTTTCAAACCCGCCAATGATGCCAGCGGGCATGACGATGGTCGTCTGGGTATCTGGATTGCGAGCGGCGCGTTTTTCGAGAATGGCGGCGAGATACATCCACGAGGCGGTGTTGACGTAAAAGGACGCGAGCATAAAGGCCAAGGCTAGATAATGTCCTTCGGAGGCCGCGCCAGCCACAAGTCCGATGGGAAGCGAGACGTAGATGATGTAGTCGGTGAGGATATCGACGTATCCGCCAAAGTCGCTTTGTCCATTATGCAAACGTGCGATCAGACCGTCGAGTCCATCCAACGTGCGGTTGAGGATCCAAAATCCGAGCGCCCAAAGATATTGCTGTTTGAACGCCGCAACCGTTGCCAGCAAACCAACTGCGAGCGCCAGCATGGAAATAAGAATCGGAGAAACGCGGCTCATGCGTATTGCCAGGGGTTCACCGATGCGGTCTTTGAGACGGCGGAGGGAGGTATCAAACATGATGTTTATCGAAGGTCAGGAGACTTTCGTCTCCGATTTCCTCTGCCACGCGAGGCGATTCTGGGAACGCCGCTTCCAATTCAAATAGGGTTTGGAATAACGGATGGCGTCGAGCGCGCCTTTGATACCCAGAACGAGCAGGGACATATTGCCAAAGAAATGTTGGCGATACTCGCCATCACCCATGAAGCCATCGCGTCTATTGAAAAGCGTCAGGCGGAATTTATTTTTCGGTAAGTGATTCTTTCCGTCGAGCACAGCCTGGAAAGGTTTGGGAAGCCAACGAAAGGATGCAAACAACGCGCGCGCTTCGGCGACAACGCGATCCACATCGGCTTCGTCGTCGGGATTGACCTGTTCGAATAACGCGTCGACTTTTTCCTGCGTCTCGAAGAAGCGGCTGAATCCGCCGCCTGTGAGTCTGTTGTCTTTGAGCAGGGAAATATATTCCTCACGGTCTTTGGAGCGCATACGCGTGATGCTCAACATCAGATATTCGAGATACGCGCCCAAGAGCCACTGCACCGAGTAAACGCGCCACAGCTTGTAGTTCGACCAGGACTTGATCGAGTTGGCAACCAGCCTGTCGTGCATGGCAACATAATTCAGCGTGAGCGTTTCCAAAGATTGGAAGGCTTTGGCGGAGTAGTCGTTTGTCTTTTTTGCTTTGAGCAACAAGTCCGCGATCGCCATCACGCTGATGTGCGTAACGTACAGCCCTTTGGAATAAAGCGGATCGATGAATCCCGCCGCGTGACCGAGCAGGGCAAAGCGGTCGCCGACAACGTGGCGTGATGAATATTGCAGGCGCTCGGCTCTGACCCAGCCGCGGACTGCTTTGGCGTTCTGGAGTTGTTCCTTCATCTTTGGGAATTGGTTGATGAATGCGTAGAACTCTTCTTCGGGACTGATATCGGTGCGGGCGGGATGAATGCGCGGATCGATTTGCAGGCCAACACTGCACAGCGGATTGGTCGAATCGGCGTGGTTGTTGAATGGGATAATCCACAGCCAGCCGCCTTTGAAAATGTGATGCAGAGTTCCTTCCGACCAGCGAAACGGGACGCCGAATTCCTTCGGCGAAACGCTCACATCGTTGTAGCAAGGCACATCCACCATGTGTGTAAAAATGGAGCGGGTATGAGTCTGCAAATCGTGATGCCGCCAGCCGAGTTTATCCGCCACCAACGAACGGAAGCCGCCCGCGTCCACGAGATACTCCGCCTGGTAAACCTGTCCCTTTGTGGTGGTGATTGTCACGCCGTCGGGTTGCATACCAATATCCGCGACCAGCGTGCCTTGCAGAACGGTCGCGCCGTAAGAGATGGCAACGGAGGTCAGGAAGTAATCCGTATCCTGGCGGTAGAGGTGCATTTCGTGGCCGTAAGGCTGTTTGGGAATCACCGCCTGAAGACTGAGTTTGATATCCTGTTCGTGCCCGACGTTGTGGTGAACAAAACTAAAATGCCGTTTGACGCCATGCGATAACCCCGCGTACTTGAAATAATTCTCCGAACTAAAATAAGCCAGTTCAGGCACGTCATAGAACTCCGCCAGGGCGCGCATCATCTCGGACGTTTCGAGAATCATGGATTCGCCGACCGCAAATTTTGGATGCGCGCCGCCCTCAAAGACAATCACAGACAAACCCTGGCGAGCCAGAATGCTCGCCAGGGTCGAACCGCCGATGCCAGAGCCAATGATGGCGACATCGTATTTCTTTTGTTCGTTTGCCATGAAGTTATGCTCCCACTGGGGCTTTCAACAATCCGTCCATTTTGGCTTTGATGACAGGGATGGACGCAACCCCGACGATGGTATCTTTGACCAGACCATCTTTGATGAAGAGCAGGGTTGGAATTCCCTGAACGCCATATCTCATTGCCCATGCGGGATTTTCATCGGTGTTGATTTTGGCGACGGTCACCTTGTCCGCGTACTCTGCCGCAAGGTTTTCAAGGACGGGCGCGATCATCCTGCACGGCTGACACCAGGGCGCCCAAAAGTCCACAACCACGGGTGTGGTTGATTTCAATACTGTATTTTCAAATTCGTTGTCACTGACGTGTATGGGTTTGTTCATTGGTTGCTCCTTTTTCTACAGACATAAAGAGGGCAACCTGCGCGATTCTCTTACCCATTTTGATCACAGAATGGTCTGATCAGGTTATGCCTGCTTCTCCCTCATACTCAGGATGGTGGATGCACTCGACACTGTGGAAACGATGTAAGGCACGAGCATGGTCAGGATGATTTTGAACAGGCGGTTCGCATCCACCTGTCCACTTAATAACGCGTCTCCGTGATTAATGACAATCAATATCGCACCCACCACCAGCGCAGTGGCACCTGCGCGTTTGACGATGCGTTCGGTAAAACATAGCATAAGAAATTCGCTCATCTCACCATTCCTTGCAGTGTGCAATGATTTTCTTTTATCGGCCATTATGATTCCTGTAATTCAATGCGGACAATATCTTGTTCGACAAACAGGGACGGCACAGCAATCCCCATTTTTGCATAAAGTTCAGGCGGTACGCCGATATCGGCGAGATACAGTCCGCCAACATAAGGCTTCGCCTGTGGATTCAACAAACCCTGCTTTGGCAACGCCAGAGTCAATGTGGCAGTCGCGCGAATGGCAGGTTCATAAGCCAGCCCACTGGTCATATCCAAGCCAGAGGGTGTATCCAAAGAAATGATCGGTGTATATTTTTCATTTGCCCAATTTATTAATTTTGCCGCCACGCCATGTGGAGATCCGCCCAGGCTGTAGCCAATGATCGCGTCCAGGATCAAGTCAACGGTCGAGGGAAGCGAAGCGGGTTCGAGGATGGGAACATTCATCTGCTTGAGAATATCCAATTGATGCGCGGGGACGCCGCGAAATTCATCCGTTGATTTGGTCAACGCGACGACAACATTTGCCCCCCAGTTATGCAGACGACGCGCGGCGGTCATTCCGCCCCCGCCGTTGTTTCCGTTTCCGCAAAGGACTGCTACGCTGTGACCCTTCCCCGTTCCCCCCATCTGACGGCGTGCCAGTTCCGCAAGATTGCGCCCCGCGTTTTCCATCATCTGGATCAACTCGATGTGATACTCCTCGACCATGGCGCGATCCACTGCGATCATTTGGGCGGTGGTCAGCGCGGGAATGGATCTGTGATTTGATAACATGCAGTCCTCCGTTTTACTATTCTGGGATAGTATTCGCGTGGAAACTATTACCCGTTGGTTTATAATCCAAATATGGATAAACGTACCAACGAAGAATGGATTGCAGATTTACGCGCGGGTGGGGAACAGCAGGCAAAGGCACTGGAAGATCTGCGCGCAATCATCCTGCGCGGACTGCCGTACGCCATTGCAGGCAGGCTTGACCCAAACAGTCCTGAGTCTGAAGCGCTTGCCGAAGAAGTGGTGCAGGAAACGCTGATGCGCGTGCTGGAGTACCTGGACACATTCGAGGGACGCAGTCAATTCACCACCTGGGCGCATAAAATTGCCGTGCGGGCCGCGCTGACCGAGTTGCGCCGCCGACGCTGGCGGGAAGTGCCCCTGCCCGAAATGGAAATGAACGAGGATGGTGATTCGTCGTATCGTGAGTTGCCAGATGATCAGGCGAGTCCAGAAGATCAGGTGGATCGAAAAGACATGCTGAAACGCGTCAACCGTATCATCATGGAAGAGTTGACCGATAAACAGCGCAAAGCGTTAATGGCAACAATGGAGGGATTTCCGCTGGAGGAAGCCGCGCAACGACTTGGAATGAATCGGAATGCCCTGTATAAATTAATGCACGATGCCCGCCTGCGGCTCAAAAAGCGTTTGGAAAAAGAAGGGCTGACCCCGCAGGAAGTTTTATCCGTATTTGAGCAGGCAGGGAAGTAAGACATGAGACAGTCATTACTATCTGTTTGTGGAAGGAAGTTATCATGAAATTTAAACAAATATTCCAGCGGCTCTTTGGCTCAAACAAACAAAAACCCGTCTCCCCGCAAAACGGGACGCAGGCGGACAAATCTGAGAAGATGCAAAAGATGCTCATGATGCTGTCCAACACCAAAGATGTTGAGCTGACCTGTGATGAGGTTTTTGCCCTGCTCGATCAGTTTGTGGAGCTCGCGGCACAGGGAGAGGATGTGGCTCAATTGATGCCCCTGGTAAAACATCACCTGGATATGTGCGAGGATTGTCGGGATGAATATAAGGTGCTGGAAAGCATTGTGCAAAATGTTGCCTGAAGAACAGGGTTGACTGGCAGTTATTGAAATCCATCCTTCAAGCCTTGGCTTGAAGGATGGATTTTTTATTTAATGGGATTCTTGCTTTGGCTTAACTTTTAACCACAGAGTATCCATGAACGAAGTTCATCCCGAAGGAAGAAAACGGAGTCCAAAGTCTCCAGACTTTGACGCCAACGTCGGGAGACGTTGAACTCCCATTTTCATATCAGACACCGAGACACGGAATTTTCTTTTTTTTCTCGGTGTCTCCGTGACTTCGTGGTTCAAAAGATTAACCGCTCTTTGAAAATGGGTAAGAGAAATCAACGGATTAATATCAGGTGGGTATGAAACCAAATTCAAAAGGAGATAAACATGAATATTCTTAATGCAGTTGCCGCTGGCATTGCTGCAACCGTTGTCTTTACAGCCGTCCTGATGATGGCGCCCAAAATGGGAATGCCGAAGATGGATATCGTCAGTTTGCTGGGCAGTATGTTCAGCGCCAAATCGAATCCCGTGCTGGGCTGGATGATGCACCTGATGATGGGAGTGATCTTCGCCCTAATCTATGCCTTCCTTTGGTCATCGGGGATTGGCGCGGCTACCTGGACGAGCGGGCTGATCTTTGGCGCGGTTCACTGGCTGATCGTGGGTATGGTCATGGGCATGATCCCGATGATGCACGCGGGCATCAAAAGCGGCGCAGTGAAGGCTCCCGGCTTGTGGATGACCAACAACGGCGGCGTGATGGCTTTCATGGGGGGGCTGGTTGGACATGCGATCTTCGGCGCAGTCGTTGCGCTGGTGTATGCCGCTCTCTAAAATTCGTCCCTTCTCCTCCTCAGCATACAGCCTGTCATCGCACGGGCTGTATCGCTATAAGGAAAATTGAAATGAAAATCGAACTGCTTTATTTTGTATTGGATGATGACGATGCAGCGCAGAAAAATTTCCTTGGCTCGCCATCTATCCGTGTGGATGGAGTTGAATTGTGGGGCGAAAAACGAGATGTGTATTCGATGGGTTGCCGGGTTACTATAAATCGGCTGCGATAAGTAAAGTCAGAGAAACAAAATTACATATGTCATGCTTGCTTTGACTTGGCGTTTTTGCTACACTAATTGATAGCAATTCCGATAGGTGTAGTCTGAATTTGTGATATTTTTCATAAACAGCGAATGTGATAAGGTCTATACGCCGGATCCAGCGCAAAAAAGCATTGACCTTTTGGCTGTTCCCGCCTCAAAATGAATATCCTCGCGCGTGGGTTGACCTGCGAACCGCAGGGATGGGGATGTCGGATGAACGGAATCAGGTTGAGGTCCCGAAGGAAGCGTGTTTGTCCGCTGCAGCGGATCAACGGTTAAGTTAGTATTTCCACAGACAGGAATATTAGTCAGGTATAGACGGAACAATAATGGCTGTTTTGCGTGCAACTCTGTTCGAGACCCTGCGCTTATATGCTCCCGATGGCCGGTCGCTTGACCTCGGTTCCCCCACTACGCGTTCGCTCATCGCTTATCTGCTGATCAATCGCGGTCGTCCAAGTGACCGCCGGCGATTGGCGTTTCTGTTTTGGCCGCGCGCCACCGAGTCCGCGGCGCGGCGGAATTTGCGTCAGTATCTTCACCATATCCGGGCCGCGCTTGCCCCTGTTGATCAAAAGGGCGACCTCCTGCTCGCAGATGGCGCCAACGTCCAATTCAATCCACAGGCAGATTTTTCCCTGGATGTCGAAACGTTCCTGCGGGAAACACTGCCGGAAGCGTCGCTGACGGAAGTCAAACGTGCACTGTCACTTTACAGCGGTGACCTGCTCGAAGACATTTACGATGACTGGTGTGTCGTGGAGCGTGACCGATTACGTCAGCTCTGGCTGACCACACTCGACCGCTACAGTCAGGCGCTTCAATCATCCGGCCAATTGAATGAAGCGCTGGCAATCGTGCAAAAATGGATTGCGGCAGAACCTTTCGATGAAACCGCGCAGCGCCGCCTCATGCAACTCTATGCACTCAACGGTGATCGCGCACGGGCCATCCATGCTTACCAGGCCTTTGCCAAAATCCTTGAAAGTGAAATTGGCACCGCGCCTTTGCCCGAAACGCAGGCTTTGCTGCAATCAATTCAGAGTGGGCAAGCGCCAACCAATCTGGAAATTCCGCATATCAACTCCGCACAACGACGCGGTGCGGCATCGCCGCAATATCTGCCGGCGAAGCCGGCTCTTCCCTTTGTTGGCCGGCAAAGGGAAATTGCCGCTCTCGAGGAAGCTTATCAGCAGGCCAAAGCCGGTTCCGGCCGGTTGGTTTTCATCACTGGCGAAGCGGGCATTGGGAAAACCCGGTTGTTGCAGGAATATCTTGCACTTCACACTGATTCTCCAGGTCTGCAAAGCTCCTGCTATGAGCTTGATAGCCTGACCCCTTTCGCACCGCTGTATCAGGCCTTTGAGAACTCCGCGATATTCGACAGCTTGATAAACGGCTTGAACCTGCAATTTTCTTCCGTTTGGGCCGCGCCCCTCATTCCCTTGCTCCCTGCACTGGCCAGGCATTTCCCCTATGCCAGCCCGCCGGGAAATCAAACAGATCCGAACATGGTGCGCGAGGCGTTTATCAATTTGCTCATTCAGTTGAGCGCCACCTGCCGGAATAATCCCCTGCATCTTATTTTGGATGATCTCCACTGGGCCGATACGCCTGCCTGGGAGTTGTTGGCCGCCCTCGCCCGCCGCGTGACCTCATCGCCTTTATTGATTATCGGACTCTTCCGCGTGGAAGACATGCCTGCGGAACGATTACCTTTGTTCCGCACGATTCAAAGAAGCGATCATTGCCTGACCTTTGAGCTGCCGCGCCTTAACCCGGATGAGACGGCAGACCTGGCTCGTCAACTCAATCCAAATGATGCAAGCGATTCGATTTTTGTCCAGCGGCTGTATCATGAAACAGAAGGCAATCCATTCTTCATTGTGGAGACGGTAAGAGCATTGCAGGAAACAGGGGGTTCACGCGCAGCCATGCCGAGTTCGTCCGTGCCGTATTCAATCCAACGCGTGATCGAAGCGAGACTGGATCGTCTCGCGCCCACGAGCCGGGAGGCACTGACAAGCGCCGCTGCCATTGGGCGTTCTTTCACGCCTCGCATGCTTCAGGAGATCCTGCAAGCATCCAGCGAAGACCTGTTGGCCCTTATCGAGGAATGGCTCCAGCGCGGATTGATCCATGAGGGCACACAGGGATACGACTTCAGGCACGACAAGTTTCGGCAAGTGGCATATGCGGGCCTGACGCGGGCGCGCCGCGAGTATATTCATGGGCGGATTGCAGACGTCCTGGAAAACGCCATCCCGAAAGCAAACGTCACTACACTGGCCTATCATTATTCCCGCAGTGACCAGACTCTAAAAACACTGCCGTTTCTTACTCAGGCCGGGGAACAAGCCTTGCGCCTGCGTTCCTATCATGAGGCCCGGCAATTTGGGTTGCAGGCGGTCAATTTGTTGGGACAGTTACCAGGTCCGCGACAGAGAGGCGAACGCATTGACATCAACCTGCAGTTGGCCCAGGCCTATGCCTTCACAGGCGACCTGCACCGGGCACTCGAAATCCTTCAGGAGACCGAGCAATTCGCGTTCGCCTTCGGCGACGAGCGCCGGTTGGGCCAGGTCTTCCGCCGCGCCGCCCAGTTCTTCTGGCTGAACGATCAGGCTGAGACAGCCAGCGATTATGCCCGCCGCGCGTTGCGCGTGGCCGAGGACCTGCCCGACTCGGAATTACACTACGCATCCCTGCGGATGCTCGGGCGGGCGGGCATTGCTTTGGCCGCTTACGATGATGCCATTGCGTATTTATTGCGATATGTAACCCTTTATGATGAGGCCGCTGAAACGACCCCCCAGGCGCAGCTGCCGGGCGATTTGTCCATCGTGCTGGGTTATTTAGGGGTGGCATACTCGCGCGTCGGCGCCTGGGAGCGGGCTTATCATTCTGCCCGGCGCGGCTTGAACATCGCAGAGGCCGCCACAAGCGGGACCATGGACGCGCGCTCCGTTTTTGCCCGCATGCAGCTGGCAATGATCGAAGCCAGTCATCGGAAGTGGGATACATGCCTCGAAACCCTGGATGCCATTGCGGAACCGCAGGCGTCCGAGGAGATCACACCTCCGCTGTACATGGCGCTGAGTCTGCGCGGCTACGCGCTCGCCAATCGCGGAAAATCCGCGCAAGGGATACGCGCCATCCAGGCCGCAATGGAATGGGCCGAGCGGACAAAACATCGCGTCTTTCATTACCTGCCGCGGCTGTTCCTTGCCGAAAGCCTGCTCATTACCGGCCAGACCCGGCGCGCCCAGGCCGAAAATGACAGGGCCTTGAAGGAATCTCAACAAGCCGGAAACCGCTGGGCAACGGGCATCGCGCTGAAACTTTCGGCAGACATAGGCGCGCGTCTGGGCAAACCAGATTGGTCGCAGGTGGAATCGGATCTGATCGAATCCATGAACCTGTTCAGGCAGATTCGCGCCCGTCCCGACCTGGCGCGCACGTATCTTTCCCTGCGCCGTTTGTACGACCGCGCCGGACAGACCGCCTGGGCGGTGGACTGTCACTTCCGCGCCACAACGATCTTTGACGAGTTGGGCATGGATGAGGAGCTCCGCCTCGCCCAGGGACAAGCCGCAGGAGAACGCCGGGGGGCTGTGGTGATCTCCGATATGCCGTTACGCGGGCCAAACGTCTCCACGGAAGAAAGCAAGGGGAAGGGGGAGGCGGGAACCAAAGGGACCAAGCGCAAAACCCGGAAACCGTTCGATGCCTTGCTCCCGGAAACGGGCAAGTCTTAATCCCGAAAAACGCCCCCAAAGCCAATTTTCATATTTCCGGTTCTCCCGTTTTTAACGGGAAAACCTAAAACCTCAGCCGCGATAATCCGTGTAATTCGCGGCAAAGAACTTGTTTTTGGGCTTTCCGCCCCGCCAGAAACGGGAGAGCCATATTTTCATCGTTCGATAACTCCTCGTTGCGTTAACGCATTCATTAACGCTTCGTTAGCGCGGCTTTTGTATGATGTGAACAATATCATCGTCAGGAGCGCGTATGCAACGTGGATTCATCAGCGGCTTGAATAGCAGTCACATTAAGCCGGGCGAAACACAACTCAGGATTGAAAGCCTTCAACTGAATTTTGGCGGCGTGACCGCACTGATTGACGTTGACCTGGAGGTGCGTCAGAGCGAGATCCTGGCAATCATCGGCCCGAACGGCGCGGGCAAAACCAGCCTGCTCAACTGCATCAGCGGACTCTATCATCCACAGCGAGGGCGCATCGTTTACGTGAACGATCGGGAACATGAAGTCACCCGCATGAGGCCGCATCAAATTGCCCGTCTCGGCATTGCCCGGTCTTTCCAAAACATCGAACTGTTCCGGCACATGACTGTTCTTGATAACCTCCTGGCGGGGGCGCACATCCACATGAACAGCAGTTTGTTGAGCAGCCTGATCTACTGGGGACCCGCTCAAAGGGAGCACATCCAGCATCGCCGTTATGTGGAAGATATCATTGACTTGCTCGAAATTGAAGCGATCCGCCATAACACGGTCGGCTCGCTTTCCTATGGCTTACAGAAACGCGCCGAGATAGGCCGCGCGCTTGCCATGCGTCCATCCCTCCTGCTTTTGGATGAACCCATGGCAGGCATGAACGCGGAAGAAAAGGAAGATATCGCGCGCTTTATCCTGGATGTAAATGAGGAGCATGGCGTGACCATTGTTTTGATCGAACACGATATGGGTGTTGTGATGGATGTCAGTGACCGGATCGCTGTGCTGAACTTTGGGCAAAAGATCGCTGAGGGCACACCGGATGAAGTCCGCGCGAACCGGCATGTAATTGAAGCCTACCTTGGGGAGGACACCAGCGTATTCCCCTTCAAATTCAACAAATCCAACAACAATGGTTCCTGAAACTCTCCCTCAATTTTTGACCCAGCACGCCCAGGAAACTCCTTCGAAAATCGCGTTGCGTTTGCGCGATTATGGGATCTGGCAAGCCATCACCTGGAAGCAATACTATGATCACGTTAAGTATTTCGCGCTTGGACTGATCAGCCTGGGACTGAAGCCGGAGGAAACTATTGCCATCATTGGCGATAACCGCCCCGAATGGGTCATAGCTGAACTGGCCGCCCAAAGCGCCGGCGGGAAATCCGTTGGGCTCTATCAGGACTCGGTCGTCGACGAGATGATCTACATCTTTAACCACGCCGATGTCTCGTTCATCGTCGTTGAGGACCAGGAACAGGTGGATAAAGTCCTGGAAATGTGGGACAAACTGCAGGGTATCCGCAAAGTCATTTATTACGATCCTAAGGGACTTCGTAATTACACGGAAGAGCTCCTGATGCATTTCCCCGACGTCGAGCAACTGGGAAGAAAATATGAACAGGAGCATCCCGGCTGCTTTGAGGAGCGCGTGGCACAAGGGCAGGAGAGCGATCTGGCAATCCTTTCCACTACCTCCGGCACGACTGGCAGCCCAAAGCTCGCCATGTTGACCCATAAGTCCATGGTAAGTATGGGCCGTAACTTGATGAGCGTTGATCCTCTCACTGCAAAGGACGAATTCGTCTCTTTTCTGCCGTTAGCGTGGATCGGCGAGCAAATGATGGTCTTCTCCTGCGGCCTGCAGCTCGGCTTTACGGTCAACTTTCCCGAAGAGCCGGAGACGGTTCAACATGACATCCGTGAGATTGGCCCGCAGGTAATGTTCAGTCCGCCACGCATCTGGGAGAACCTGGTCAGCCAGGTACAAGTCAAGATCCAGGACAGCACCAAACTTAAACAGCGGCTGTATGAGTGGGCTATGCCCATCGGTTATGAGATGGCCAACCTCCATTTTCGCAAGCAGAAGCCGTCCTTTTGGATGAATCTCAAATACCTAATGGCAGACTGGTTCATTTTCCAGGAAATTAAGGATCACCTTGGTTTGAGGCATCTGAAACGCGCCTATACGGGGGGAGCGGCCCTTGGTCCCGATGTGTTCCGTTTCTTCCACGCCCTGGGAGTGAATCTTAAACAGATCTATGGTCAAACTGAGATCAATGGCATTGCCGTCGTCCATCGAGATGGCGATGTCAAGTTCCAGACCGTTGGCACACCCATTCCCGAGACAGAGATCAAGATCGATGAGAGTGGCGAGATTCTGATGCGGTCACCGGCGATGATGGAAGGTTTTTATCACAACCCAGAGGCTACTGCTGAATCATTGAAGGACGGTTGGCTTCATTCAGGTGATGCAGGTTACTTCGATGAGGACGGCCACCTGATCGTGATCGACCGCGCCAAGGATGTAATGACCCTGCACGATGGCACCAAGTTCAGCCCACAGTTCATCGAAAACAAACTCAAGTTCAGCCCATACATCAAGGAGGCAGTCGTTTTTGGCGGGGACTGGCCTTTCGTGACAGCCATGATCAACATAGAGTTTCCGAACGTTGGCAAGTGGGCCGAGAGCCATCAGATCGCCTACACCACCTACACTGATCTCGCGCAGAAGCCGCCAGTTTACGAACTCGTTCGCAAACACGTCGAGTCGTCCAACGTTGATCTGCCGCCTGCCGCCCGCATCCAGCGCTTTGTGCTATTGCATAAAGAACTGGACGCCGATGATGCCGAACTGACCCGTACCCGCAAAGTCCGCCGCAAGCTTGTTGCCCAGCGGTATGAGGAAATCATTTCAGCACTTTACAGCCGCAACACGCATGTGGATATAGACAGCACGATCACCTACCAGGATGGCCGCACCGCGCGCATCCAGACGCGGCTGACCATCGAATCTTTGGAAACTGGCGAGTAAAACATGGATCTATTCATCCAGCTTACCCTTACTGGACTGACCAATGGCGCCATCCTGGCTCTGGCGGCGCTCGGCTTCGTATTGATCTACAAATCCAGCGACGTGCTCAACTTTGCCCAGGGAGAATTCCTGTTGGTGGGAGCCTATGTCACCTTTGCCATGCTCGCCCAGTTCGGTCTTCATTGGACCTTGGGCATGGCACTGACCATTTTGATTGCCATCGGCCTGGGAGTATTGGTCGAACGTCTCGTCCTGCGACCAATGATCGGTGAGCCGATCATCTCGGTCATCATGGTGACGATTGGCTTGAGCAGTTTGCTCAAGGCCATTGTCAGCACGATCTGGGGTAACCTGCCCAAAGCGTTTCCGCCCTTTATCCCAAGCCAGCCCGTCCAAATTTTGGGGGCAACTGTCGGCGCAGATCGACTGTGGGCTATCGTCATTGCCATGCTGTTGCTCGGCATTTTCACCTTTTTCTTCCGCCGCTCCAAGGAAGGCATCGCCATGCGCGCGGTGGCGGATGACCAGCAAGCCGCCTTGAGCATGGGCATCAGTGTCAAGAAGATTTTCGCGTGGGCCTGGTCCATCGCCGCGGCCACAGCGGCCATCGGCGGCGTACTTGTCGCCAACATCGTGGGCGTGAGCGGCGAACTAGCCAACTTTGGCGTACGCGTCTTTCCCGTGGTCATTCTAGGCGGCCTGGACTCCATCCCTGGTGCGATCATCGGAGGCGTGATCATCGGCTTGCTGGAATCCTACACGGGAGGCTACATCGGCCAGGGCTTGAACCAGGTCCTGCCATTCGTCGTGCTGATTATTATCCTGATGATCCGTCCCTATGGATTGTTTGGACAGGAAATTATCGAAAGAGTTTAGTTGGATAGTTTGATAGTTGGGTAGTTCAGTAGTCGCAGTGCAAGCCAAACTACGGAACTAAGAACCAGGAAACTACAAAACTACGAAACTAAGGAACTAACATGATTTCAGGTATCTTCCACACCACTTACGAAAAAGACATGGCTCTGCGCCGCACACACGCGCAAAAGATCCGCATCGTAATCGTGATCGTTTTCCTGCTGGTCTTTCCCTTCCTTGCCAATCGCTATGCCCTGACGCTGGCAAACCAGGTCGGCATCGCGGTGATCGGCGCTATCGGGCTGAACATCCTGGTTGGCTACACGGGACAGATCAGTCTTGGTCAGGGTGGGTTCATGGCAGTAGGCGCGTATACAGCCGGGATTCTGACTGCCCGCTTCGGTATGCCCTGGTGGGCCTCCACGATCGTCGCCTGCTTCACGACAGCTCTGATTGGGACCATCTTCGGCATCCCATCGCTGAGACTCAAGGGACTCTATCTCGCGATCGCGACGCTGGCGGCGCAGGTCATCATCCTGTGGGTTGTTACACACTGGTCCGCGCTGACAGGCGGCGTAGATGCGCTGGTCGTCCCAGATCCAAAACTCTTTGGCATCAAGATCAACACGGATTTCAATTTTTACTGGGTGACCTGGGGGCTGGTGGGGATCGTTACCATTGCCGCGGTCAATTTGTTTCGCACACATTTTGGCCGCGCTTTTATTGCCATCCGCGACCAGGACATCGCCGCCTCCGTGATGGGTGTGGACTTGTTCAAATACAAACTGCTGGCTTTTGCAGTCTCATCCTTCCTGGTCGGCCTTGCAGGCGCGTTGACTGCGCACTACCGAAACATCGTCACCTGGGAACGTTTCACTGTGGATGTTTCCGTGCTCTATCTCGCCATGATCATCATCGGGGGGTTGGGATCAGTGACCGGGTCCTATCTCGGCGCGACTTTTATGACCCTTCTGCCTGTCCTGCTGACCAATCTGGGACGCGCCGTCAAGACTTCCTTCCCGTTGATAGACAGCATCCTGCCGTTCGTCCAGCAGGCCATGTTTGGACTTGTCATTATCCTGTTCCTGATCTTCGAGCCGGAAGGCTTGAACAAGATATGGAAAAACATAAAAGATTATTTCCGCTTATGGCCGTTCAGCTATTAACTGATTACACACCGTCCCGCAGGTTTGGACTACAGACAGGCTTGATTTATAGCAACCTGCGGGACGTTTTGCGTAAGCCAGCATTTTGCAGGCTCTTCAATGCAGGAGGTGCATATCACGCTCACTACAACTTCATAACCCAATGTCCCTAACCATTTGACTGACTTTCCCCAAAGGAGGAACAGAAATGTCCCGCAGAATCAAAGTTTTGTTTTTTGTACTGACCATCGCCAGCCTGATCCTGTCCGCGTGCGGCCAGAGCGGGGATGTAACACCCATCAAGGTCGGCGCGATCTTCGACCTCACAGGCGCAACCGCTGATGTCGGCACGCCATATTCAGAAGGCGTGAAAGGCTACGTGGAATGGCTCAACGCTAAGGGCGGCGTTGAGGGCCATCCCATCGAACTGATCTCTGCCGATTACGCCTACAAGGTGGATGTGGCTGAACAGTTGTATACCCAGTATGCCTCCGAAGGCGTGGTTGCCTTCATGGGGTGGGGCACTGGCGATACAGAAGCGTTGCGCACAAAGATCGCCGAAGACAAGCTCCCCTTCATGTCGGCCTCCTATTCCGCGGCCTTGCTTGACATGACCGCCGCGCCCTACAACTTCCTGGTCGGCACCAGCTACTCAGACCAGGCTATCATTGCGGTCCGCTGGGCTATGGAAGATTGGGCATCCAAGGGCAACACAGACAAGCCCAAAGTTGCATTGATCCATCATGACAGCCCGTTCGGACAGTCACCTGTTGCAGATGCGCAAGCTTATGCAGAGGCCAACGGGGTTGCTTTTACCAACCTCGCCATGCCCAAGGGCGCGACCGATTACGTGGCCGAACTTGCCCAAATGCAGACCTTTGGCGCCAACTACGTGATCATTCAAAATGTTTCCAGTCCCGCCGCAGTCCTTCTAAAGGACGCCAAATCGCAGGGCAGTGACTTCCAGTTCATCTGCTTGAACTGGTGCGCTGACGAGATCCTGGTCAGTCTGGCTGGCGATGCTGCTGAGGGTGTCATTGGCACCATCCCCTTCGCGCCACCATCCTCCCCGGTGTCTGGCCATACGGATCCCGGAGAATTCCTCAAGACAAAAGGCGCAAGCCTGGAGGCCAAGGGCCTGCACTATAGCCAGGGCTGGTGGACAATGGCAGTGATGACCGAAGGCATCCGCCGCGTTCTCAAAGATGGCAAGGAAGTCAATGGCGAGAACATCCGCGCCGCGCTCGAGAGCATCAGCAATTTTGAGACCGGTGAAGTAACTTCCCCGATCACGTTCACAGCCAACAGCCACAGAGGAAATAACTCTTTGACGCTGTTCAAGGTTGAAGGCGGCAAGTGGTTGGAAGTCAGCGACTTCATCTCGGCTGATTAGACTGGCAACGCAATTCTATGTCATGCTGAACCCTTCGACTTCGCTCACCTGTGCCTGCCTGTCCTGGCGGCCAAGCCAGGGCGCCAGGTGCAGGCAGGATAAACTTCTGCGAAGATCTCTGCCACAACGAACGAGACCCTTCGTCGCGACGAACGCTCCTCACCTTGCCTGCGTCAAGGTGCAGGCAGGGTAACATGACTAGTAGTGACAGGGGCGGACAGTCGTCCGCCCCTGACCGAAGGCATTATGCTTACACTCAACAACATCGAAGTCATCTATAACGATGTCATCCTCGTCTTGAAAGGGATGTCCATCCAGGTGCCCGAGGGCAAGATCGTAGGACTGCTCGGCTCCAACGGCGCGGGCAAGTCCACTACGCTGAAGGCAATCTCCGGCCTGCTCAAGCCCGAAGACGGCGAAGTCACCGATGGCTCCATCGAGTTTCTGGGCGAGACCATCCATCACAAGGACGCGGCCGATATCGTCTCCAGAGGCATCTTCCAGGTCATGGAAGGGAGGCGGGTTTTCGAGCACCTCACCGCCGAGGAGAATCTGATCGCGGGTGGGTATACGCGCCGCGACAGCAATGCGCATCACGATATTGAAATGGTCTACCATTACTTTCCGCGCCTGAAGGAGCGGCGTCATCAGACGGCCGGTTATCTCTCCGGCGGTGAGCAACAGATGCTGGCAATCGGACGCGCCCTGATGGCAAGGCCCAAGCTGATGATGTTGGATGAACCGTCCCTCGGCCTGGCCCCGTTGTTGGTGATGGAAATCTTCGACATCGTGAAGCGCATCAACAAGGAACATGGAACCACCATCCTGATCGTCGAGCAGAACGCAAACCTGACGCTGGGCGTGGCCGATTATGCGTACATCATGGAAAACGGACGCATTGTGCTGGAAGGCTATCCTGCCGATTTGCGCGAGAATGCCGACGTGCGCGAGTTCTATCTTGGCCTGACCGAAGTTGGGCAACGCAAATCCTATCGGGATGTAAAACATTACAAGCGCCGCAAGCGCTGGCTCTCGTAGTCTTTTGGTCACATAGCCGCGTTGTCGCATCGCCCCGTAGCGTGTATCCTATCTAAATGACTGACCACTCGACTATTTGACCACGCGACCATCTGACTAATATGGAACTTTCTGAACTGATCCAACACCTCGTCTCACGCGCCCCCGGGTTTGCTCGCCGTTTAAAGGAGGCGAGTCTCACTCCCGACTCGATCCACGCGCCGCAAGACCTGAACGCCCTGCCTGTTATCCGCAAAGATCATCTCATCGAACTTCAGGCCGCCGTGCCTCCCTTTGGCGGATTCCTCGCCTGCGCGCCAGGTGAACTAAAGCGGATCTTTCAATCCCCCGGCCCAATCTACGATCCAGAGCCTGGTATCCCGGATTACTGGCGCTGGAAACCGGCCTTGCAAGCGGCAGGCTTTAAAGCCAATGATGTCGTGCTCAATTGCTTTGGTTACCACCTGACACCCGCCGGGGCCATGTTTGAGGAAGGGCTGTGGTCTATCGGCTGTGCAGTCGTTCCCGGCGGTATCGGCAATCAGGAACAACAGGCGCGCCTGTTACATGATCTGAGAGTGACCGGGTATGTTGGGCTTCCCTCTTATTTGAAATCGTTGATCGAAAAAGCGGCTGAGCACGGATTTGAATTATTCGTCCAAAAAGCATTCTTCACTGCCGAGCCATTGCCGCCTTCCCTGCGCGCCTGGCTGAATGACCATGGCGTGACGATTGCGCGTCAGGGCTATGGCACTGCCGAATGCGGAAATCTGGGATACGAGTGCAGCGAGGAAAATGGCTGGCATCTGCCTGGCGACGCGATCATCGATGTCTGTGATATCAACAGTGGACAGCCCCTGCCGCCCGGTGAAACGGGTGAGATCGTCGTCACACTGCTCAACAAGGACTACGCACTCATCCGTTTTGGCACGGGCGACCTTTCGTCCCTCAACACAGGTCCTTGTCCTTGCGGCCTCGCCTCCGCGCGGCTGATGGGTTGGCAAGGCCGCATTGGGGATGCAGTCAAGGTACGTGGCATGTTCCTGCACCCGCGCCAAGTGACGGACCTTTTGGCGCGTTTTCCCGAGGTGATCCGGTGGCAGGCAGTCATCACTCGTGAGGAGCATAAGGACTATCTGGCATTACACGTTGTCCCAAGTCCAGATGCAGATTTAGCCTCCCTGACGAAACGATTGGCTCAAGCCGCACGCGAAACGATCAAATTTCATCTGGAAGTAAAAGCCGTTTCCGAAGAGAGTTTGCCTCCTGCATCTCCTCCGATCCGTGATGAACGGACCTGGGAGTAATCCCAATACTGGAGTGCCCGGTGCTCAAGTCATGCTTGAGCACACCTCAAGACTATATCTTACTTAATCACTCGACTTTTGCAGCACATTACCAGCCAAATACTCCAACAACCAGACAAAAAGGGGGAGCAGTTGTACAATTCGTAACGATCCCGATTCTGGAGGTGCAACATGCTACCTTTGGTGGAATTTCCTGAACTGGTGC
>JACRLC010000010.1 GCA_016235425.1 Chloroflexota bacterium
AATTCTCAAGCAGTTGTTGTTCCGCTTTTCTAAAGAATGCGGGCAGGTTAGGTATTGTCCCAGTCCTGCGAATCGAGAGCCTTTTCAAGTTAAAATGGACTGTCTGGTGTATTGGTTTTTAAGGTGCAAAAGTCGAGTTAGAACCCTGCATCCTATTTCTCCTCAAAAATTACACAACTGAAATCTCACAAAAATCTGGCCGTTGTATAATGATTCCATGCAATGCCCCTATTGCGGAACATATTGGCCGGACGAGCTTACACCCACGCTGAAATTTTGCGGCGCGTGTGGACGTCCGCTTGGGGCAACCAGCGCCGCGCCTGAACCGCCAGCAGGGATGAGCGAACCGGGGGGCGAACTGCGTTACATGACTGTTGTCTTCGCGGATTTGGCGGGTTTTACATCGTTCGCGGAAGACCGATCGCCAGATGAAGTTGCAGAAATCGTAGGGGAACTGTTGCAGAGACTCGCGAAAGTTGTCGAAGAACACAATGGCGGCGTGGACAAATACCTCGGTGACGCGGTTGTCGCCACGTTTGGCCTGCCCAAGCCCGATCCCAACGCGGCGCGCAATGCCGTCCGCGCCGGCCTTGCCATGCAGGAGGAGGCCGCGCGCTTCAACCTCGAGCACGGATTCAACTTTGGCCTCCGTGTTGGCATCCACGCGGGACAGGCCATGTTCCGTTCCATCGGCGGCTCGTGGACGGTGATGGGGGATACCGTCAACACGGCCTCGCGCATCCAGTCTAATGCCGCGCTTGGGAAAGTGTGGATTTCACAACCCGTTTACGAGGAAGTCCGCCGCTTCTTTGACCTCAGTCTCAGGCCAGCCATTGAATTGAAGGGCAAGAAACATACCATCCAGCCGTTTGAAGTGCTGTCAGAGAGGGAAATTCCAATGGTGGATCTCCCGCCCTTCGTTGGGCGTGAAGCGGAATGGGGGTTGATCCAGTCCACTTTGAGGAAAGCTGTCCAAGAGAAAACGTTGAAGGCGTTGTTTGTCCGTGGCCCGGCGGGCGTTGGAAAAAGTCGTCTCGCGTGGGAATTGCGTGAATGGGCGCAACGTGCGCCGGAGCTTTATCGGCTCGATGTCATTCAATACGATCACAGCGAACACCTGCCCTCGCACGGACTGAATGCGGTCATCCGCAGCCGCTTTCGCCTGCCGCTTGAATTGGGTGAGGAAGCAATCTTGGAGCGCCTCTCAAAGAATATCGCCGCGGAGCATCCGTCGGCGCAGAATGGACGCGGCCCGTTGGCCGTCGAATTTTTCGCCTTTGTGCTCGGCATCATGCGCGCGGACTTTCAAATCCAAAGCATGGATGGCCTGGCGAAATGGCAGAATGCTTTTCTCGAGATCAAATCATGGATGGAATTCCATGCCGCGCAGGAGCCGTGGATTCTCGTGCTGGAGGACGTTCAAAAAGGAGACGCCGATACCGCCGCCTTTTTGGATTGGGCCTTCAAGATGGACTGGCGTTCTCCCGTCTTTGTTCTCATTACCGCGCGCGAGGAGGATTTCAGCCCCGATTGTTACTGGTTCGAGCCGCTCTCGCGCTGGACACAAAACGGGCAGGTGAAGGAACTGAGATTGCGCGAGATCGAACCCGAAACACTTTCACGCGCGTTGCTGCATCTGGGCAACGGCATCATCAACGAGCCTCTTGCCTTGCGAATCGCCGAACATACCGAGGGCAATCCGCTCTTTGCCATCGAGCTTGTCTTGCTATTGAAGGAGCAGGGCATCGAAAACTCATCCGTTGAAAGCCTGCCCCTGCCTGGTTCCATCCGCGAAGTGATGGAAGCGCGCATCGAAAGGCTTGGACTCGCTGGAAAGGAAGTCGCCAAGCGCGGCGCGTTGATGGGACGCCGCTTCACCCTCGAAGCCGTTGACCGCATCTGGGAGCGTCCCGACTCCGAAATGCAAAACGGACTGCGCGTCCTGCGCGAGACCGAGACCATTTACCAGGAAGCATCCAAACTATTCGTCGGCGAAATGGAGGAAGTGTTCCGTCACGGACGTTTGCAGGAGGCCGCGCTGGCGCGCATCCCGAAGGAGGAGCGGCAACGCTGGCTGGCTGGCCTGGAAAGCTGGGCAAAGGCAAAGCTGGAAAGTTTCGGCGAGTACTGGGAGGGCGCAGGCCTCATGCTCATCCCGCTCATCATCCGCGCCCGCAAGGAACATAGCGATACCACCGAGGCGAGTTTGTGGTATGAAACCCTCGGCTGGCTTCACCGAAAACATCACCGCAACCAGGAAGCCGCCGATTCATTCCGCGAGGCGCTCCTGTTTGCGGAAGGTGTGCGCCGACTCGTCTTGTATCGTCTTGCCGCCGACCTCGACATCATCAGTGGCGCGGTCGAACGGGCGCGCGAGATGATGCGAAACGCATTCGAAGAGAATTTGCAATCCACCGAACCTCCCCCAATGCCGGAGCGCATCCGAACACTGATAGATGACCCGCTCGCGCGATGGGATTGCATTACTCCGGCCGAAGCGAATCTTTCCCTGAAATTGATGTATGCCGATTCGCATTTGCGGCTTGGTCAGGCGCAGGACGCCCGCCAAATTTTTACGGAAGCAGAAAATGTCATCTCGAATCTCAGTGGTTCCACGGCTGATATTTTACGCCTGCGCTGGGCAAATCATTGGGGCTATTTCCTCTCCGAGGTGATGGCAAATCCCCAAGCTGCGGAACAGGTTTATGCGCGCGTGCGAAACACCCTCGACCTCAACGCCGCGCACCTCCAGAGTGAACGTCCCGCCTTCCTCGATACTGAATTCAACATTGAAATGCGCCTTGGCCGCTACAACCGCGCCCTCGTCCTCGCCGAAGAAATGCTCCAGCTTGCCCGCCGCGATGGCAACATCCGCCAGGAAGCCCGCGCGCACAATTCGATGGGCATCACCCTCAACGCCCTCGGCGATTGGGACGCAGCGGCCGATAGCTACGAGCGCTGTCTCTCCCTCGCGCGATCCATCGGCGAGCGCCGCTTCGAAGCCATCTCCCTGCATAACCTCGGCATTATCCGCATGGACCAGGCCCGCTACGATGAAGCGCGCGCCTGCCAGGAAAGCTATCTCGCCGTCAGCCGCGCCACAGGCAACCGCATGGCCGAATCCTACGCGCCCGCCTACCTCGCTGTGACCGCCATCTGTGAGGGACAATTCGATCTTGCAGAATCTCTAATTCTTCAATCTCTGACTCTCGCAGAATCAAATGGATGGACACGCCTCACTGGACTGAATCATGGCTTCACCGGCCTGCTCCACCTTAATCGCTGGCTCGCCTCCCGCGTGACCGATAGCCTGCCGCGCGTTATCGAATCATTTTCCGCCTCCGAGGATATCTGGAAAAACATTGACGAAGCCGGGGAGTTCTATGCCGCCCTCATCATCGCCCAATTTCACACGGACGACGAATCCGCCGCCCGCGCCACCCTTGAGCGTGCCCGCGCCAACGTGGACTCCTCCTGGACAGCCGCGCGCATCTTCCTCGAATTAAGCGAAGCAGTTATCGAGCGCAAGCCACTCGATCCATTCATCGAATGGTTCAAAGAACACGGATTTATCCGAGCGGTGGAATTTACAGAAAAGGCTGCGGCGATATGAAAAGGAGGCGCGCGTGTGCCGCGCCTTCCCCGTAGACAAATCCCGCTAAACGGATAGAATCAGCGTAGGAGTCAGGTACACAGGTATACAGTTCAAAAATCGGGCTTTCATCCTTCACACTTGCCCAGAACGCAAGTGCTGGGTAATTCATCCTTCATCCTTTCCATGAGAAAACTCCGCGTCTTCCCTTCGACAGGCTCAGGACGAGCCTCTGTCACTCCTCACGAGACAAACCCGCCGTGCGCGAGTTATACGCCCGACTGAAATCCGAGCCGTGGATTGATCCCTGGCTGGACGAAGAGAATCTCCTCCCCGGCCAGGATTGACGTATAATATTCGATATGGAACAGGATGTTGTCCTCCAGATCTTGAAACAAAAAAATGCTGAACTGAAAAAGCAATTTGGCGTGAAGTCCTTGTTGTTGTTTGGCTCAGTAGCAAGGAACGAAGCAACCACGGCAAGCGATGTGGATTTACTGGTGGAGTTCAATCGCCCTGTTGGCTATTTTGGTTTGTTTGCTTTGCAGGAGTATCTTGAAAAATTGTTGGGCTGCCGCGTTGACATTGGGACTCCAAACAGCCTGAAACCTTATGTTCGCGAGAGAGTAATGGGGGAACTGATCCGTGTCACCTAGAGACTGGCGAGACCGTATCCGCGACATTCTGGATGCTATTGCCGAAATCCAGAAATTTACGCGCGGCATGGATTACAAAGCCTTTCGGCAGGATGAAAAGGCCGTTCGCGCGGTGGAAATGAACTTTATCATTATCGGTGAAGCCGCCAGCCAGATTCCTGAAGAGATTGAAGAGGAATATTCAGCGATCCCATGGAACCTCATGCGCGCCATGCGGAATCGAATTGTGCATGCCTACTTCAACGTAGATGAAAAACTGATGTGGGATACGATTCAAAATGATCTCCCGCCATTAATCCCGATGCTCGAAAACTTGCTTTAATTCATCCCCTTGGGGCAGAATCCGTTTTTATCCATGAATCCGCTATGATGTCCGTTGACCGCAAACTCCGCGTCTTTCTCTGCCACGCCTCACAGGACAAACCCGCCGTCCGCGAGTTGTATGCCCGCCTGAAATCCGAGCCGTGGATTGATGCTTAGCTGGTCAAGCAAATACCTCTTATGGCACGGTTGGGAAGTGGAAAAAAAGGAACTGTGATCACAGTTCCTTTTCGACTCACGATGCTTTATTTATGGTGGTGGCTTGGCAAAGTACCCAACCAAAATCGGCGCAAGCCACTTTAAGACCGCAATGATGCTTCCTGTTGTAGTAACAATACCGCTCAACCACGCTATGAACTTCCTTGTCGAAGTTCTGTAATTGAGTCGAAGTTCGATTACTTTCTTGCCAATTTTCAATGACAAGCCAGGCTCAACCTTTTCCCAGACTTCTACTTCAATAGCGTCTATATCTTTGATTACCTGTCTTGAGAGTTTTTCTGCCGCAATTTTCTCCAGTGCTACCTTTTGAGTTCGATTTGCCATGTTAGGGGCTCCTTTTTCTTGAAGGAGACCCGAGAGCAATTAGAGCATCATGATTTGCCGTTCGGTATCGCCTTCTCTGATAATCAGAGCTGAGCCAGGCTTGTCTTGGGTCTCCAGAGCAAGGAGCCCGAGTTTGATGAATTTTCTGAGCGTTTCTACAACACTCATACCTCTTTCATCTGCTGCCTCTTTGAGTTCATCGAAGAGTTCCTTTGGTAGAGCCAGATTGTACCTATATACCTTCGAGTCTGAAGATTTAGCAGCCATGAGATATCTCCATGTAATTATTAGGATGGCTCAGCTTGTCGAGGAAAATAAAACTGTTGACAAGCTGAGAATTCGACGGGGGGCGCGGCCAAGTAGCAAATGGGATAAAACCTTCGATGTCTTTTCCAATGCCCTTTTTGGATTTACGTTTTTTGCCTAGAAACGCTAGTATTGTCAATAGCGCGCGATTCGCCCATTTTTTGAAAGACCTGAGGCGTTCATGAATGGACTCGCTAACCTGTTCTACCAAGACACCAGCTTCTTTCCGAAGGCTGCTCGAGATCGTCTGGAAGAACTTGATCCAATAAACTACTTCATCATGTTTGTCATAAATAGATTTCTGACCTGTAAATCGAAGCCCTTCGATTGAAAGAAAAACGGGTTCATTAGCAGTATCTTCAATGTGGTTAAGGTTAAATACACTCTGCCAATATTCGTTGATATACGCTAAGAAGGATTCGGTATTCACATTCTGTTTTCTGAACTCGAATCCGAAATGTCCATCTTTTCCAAAGCCAAATTGGAAATATGTCCTTCGCCTTACTTTTGTGCATTCTGTGCGATTAGTTAGTTCGTCCTCTTGATGAACGTGATATCGCAGTGCTAAGGACGACAAAATATCATCATGCTTGTTTTGTGAGACCATGCACACATTATACACATAAAATATGTACTGTCAAGCCTTGATCAGATGATGCGGCATGGTTCCCCAAGGAAATGACCTTTTAAGAAATGTTAGAAAAACCTCCTCGCTGAGAAATTGGCGAGGAGGTTTCTCATCACTCGTTACTTACTACTTACTACTTCCCCAACTTCTTCCTCATCGCCTCCGTCAACGCGGGGAGGATCTGGAACAAATCGCCCACCACGCCGTAACGCGCCTGCTTGAAGACGGGCGCGTCGCCGTCTTTGTTAATGGCTACAATGAGTTTGGCGTTGCGCATTCCAACGAGATGCTGAATTGCGCCAGAGATACCGCAGGCGATGTACAAGTCAGGCGTGACAACTTTGCCCGTCTGCCCGACCTGGTGGGCGTAGGTGATGTAACCTGCATCCACGGCTGCGCGGCTCGCACCAACTGCGCCACCAAGCAACTTGGCGAGGTCAGTGACAAGCGCAAAGCCTTGCTGGGCGCGCCAGAGTTCTGCCTGCTTTTCGTCCATGCCGTTGGGAGGAGTCAGCGATGGGTTGTTGCTCACGCCGCGTCCACCAGAGACAATCACACTCGCGTCGCCGAGGTTGACCGCGGCCTCTGTCGCTGAATAGCCTTCGACCTTTGTCAACGCGTCGGTCTTGGCTTCGACTTTGGTAATCGTGCCAGCGCGTCCCGCCTCGTACGCGGCTTTGGGGAAGTTGCGGGCGCGGATCGTCACGAATTGCGGCTTGGCATTGCAAACGGTCTTCTCCAACACCTTGCCTTCGTAAATCGGACGCGTCGCGATGACCCTGAGCGCAGTCGAAGGGTCGCCTTCAGATTCCAAACCCGTTATGTCCACCAGCACGCCGCTGTTCAAATCGACTGCGGACATGCCAGCCAACTCACGGGTACGTGTCGTTGTGGGGAACAGGATCAGGTCAGGGGTCGAGGAAGAAGCGAGCGCCGATAAAGTGGAAGCATACGTCTCGCCGCGATAATCCTCGAGGGCAGGGTCATCCGCCAGCAGGACTTCGTCGGCGCCATATTCCAACGCGGTCTTCGCAACGGCTTCCGCGTCCTTGCCGAACACCACTGCGATCGCGGTTCCCAAACTTTTCGCGAGGCCGAGCGCCTCCCATGAAGCAGGCTGGACTTCGCCTTTGAAGTGATCAATGTAGACGAGGGATTTCATAGCACTTTCTCCGCGAGAATTTTGTCGGCCAGGGTTTCGGCGATGGCTTCGGGGGTCTCGCCCGAGATGATTTCGCAAACAACTTCTTCGCTGGGCGGGTTCATCAACTCGGTGCGAGCGACGACGGACGCAGGCGCGTTCTCGCTGAGGTCAGCCAGCGACCAGACGGGGATAGTGGCCTTTGACGCTTTGCGGATGCCCATAAACGACGGGTAGCGCGGCTCGCCGATGCTTTGGACAACGCTCAAGATTGCGGGCAATTTTCCACTCACGGTTTGCCGTCCTTCTTCAATGACTCGGTCAACCGTCACGCTTCCGTCCTGGACCTTGATGCTGGCAGCCAGACTGAGCAGCGGCCACCCGAGGACACGCGCCGTCTGCGCGCCCGTGACGCCTGAGCCGTCGTCGAGGGTCTGGCGGCCAAAGATGACCATGTCCGCGTCGCCAATTTTCTTGATGGCTACGGCCAGGATGCGCGCCGCGCCGACGGAGTCGAGATTGGCAAGGGCGGGGTCGGAGACCAGTATCGCTTCATCCGCGCCCATGGCGAGGGCGTGTTTGAGCGCCTCCTTGGCGGACTCTGGTCCGATGCACAGTGCCGTGACCGTGCCGCCGAGGGCTTCCTTCTGCTGAAGCGCGCCTTCGACCGCGTACTCGTCGAACGGGTTGATGACCAGCGGCGCGTCCCCCCACGTGACTTGCCCACCCTCGGCTTTCACTTTCGCTTCCGAGTCGGGCACTTGCTTGATGCAGGCGATGATTTTCAAAGGTTCCTCCGTGATTTACGATTTCAGGCTATTTCTGTCATTGCGAGGAGCGAACGATAGTGAGCGACGAAGCAATCTCGCTCGCGGTGTTGGGGATTGCTTCGTCGCAGCGAACGCTCCTCGCAATGACGGGTTATCTTATGTATGCCGTCATCACCAGAATGTCCGCTCCGATGACGGCAACCAATCCCATCGCGCTAAAGACCTTTTGCCAGAGCACCCATCTCTCTTTGTTTTTCATTCGTTTGAGGAAGAATTCTTTGAATGGGTAAAGCGATGGTTGGCAGGTGAGGCTGTTGCGGATGTCTTCGTAATACTGATCTGTGCGAAACCAGAGACGATAGGTGTTGCCCAGGAAAAGCAGGCTGAATAGCAGGAAGACGAGCACGAAACCGAAGGAGGGGAATGTGAGATTCATTTCAGTGTTGTAAAGCTAATGATCTTGCCTGTCCTCAAGTCTAGGTCACAAGCATGACCGCCTTGCGTATAAGCAGAGAATGTTTGACCATCCTGATTTAGCCCAACGCGTGAGAAAAGGGTGTTTGGGTCTGGTTTTTCAGCTTTCCAGCCGATCTGTCCCTGCGAAGTGAGGAAATATATGTTTGATTCACCTCTTGGGAAGCCGTTTGGGTTCTCCAACACGATCAACCCATTTGTGAGCTGGATGATCTTGTCAATTTTAGTGTGAAGGGGTTCAGGTTCCATTTTGTGTATTATATCTCAAATTGGTAAATCTACCGACCGCTCGGTAGGTTCGCGTTGGAAACTTCTGTCAGCTTTGCCCGGTTGGCGGAGTTTTGATAAGACTTCTGAAGTTTCGCTCTTTTGCAACTTTTTTGACCGCTGTTCATCCAAAGAACGTAAATCTATTTTGGAGGTATCGAGATGAATGAAAATAAACCCCAGCCGCGCGTGATTGTTTTCAGCACGCCCACCTGCTCTTTCTGCAATATGGCGAAGAAATATTTTCGCGAGAAAGGCGTCCAATTCAAGGATGTAGACGTGAGCCGCGATCCCGCCGCGGCGCGCGACATGATGTGCCGTTCTGGCCAGGGCGGGGTGCCTGTCATTGATATCGGCGGCAAAATTGTGGTCGGGTTTGACCGGCCCAAGATCAATCAACTGCTTGGAATCAAGTAAATTTTTGGAGGTATGGAATGAGCAAAACCAAAATCGAACCGATGGGAGGCCGGGTATTGATCCGCCCGCTGGAGCAGGAAAGCAAGACTGGTTCGGGTCTGTACCTGCCTGAAACTGCCAAAGAAAAGCCGCAGACTGGCGAAGTGGTCGCGGTTGGCACGGATGAAGATATCAAGTTGAAGGTCAAGGACAAGGTGCTGTTCGCAAAGTACAGCGGCGCCGAGTTCAAGATGGACGGTGTTAATTATCTTCTGCTCGAAGCCAATGACGTGCTGGCTCGTTTGAATTGATTTCCCGCCGAGCAAACAAAAAGCCCGATGCAGATCGAAAGCGCATCGAGCTAGGCGGGATTATGGGCGTTATCGTCTATCATGATTCTCTCTTAACACCCATATTGCTCAACTCGTCTGAATTGATGTTCGAGACGAGCAGGTCCGTGCCGGAGAGGGCGAGGAGCAGGAGCAAGCTGATGGAAACAACAAGTACGAACATAGGCGACTCCTTTCTTATAAATAATATAACGAGTTGGAAACAAAAAAGCTACATCCCCTAACAGTACTGTAATGGAAATGCCATACACTTACGCAAGGGATGATTATCTAACGTTTTCAAGCGATTTGGTTCCATGTTCGTCATTCTAAATACTTAGTGTTCAAAACGCGTGAAAAAGGTGTGCCGAAGTTGCGTTTTGCTTTCCTGGTGATTACCCACAAGTGAACTCCTGAAAAGGGAAGGGGTGCAACCCGACAAAAGACAAGGTCATGGCCGTCACGATAACCGCCGAGATACCTTGCAGAAGCCAATACGGGCCATCGCGGTCGGTCGGGATACCCAATTGAACAACGGCAAACAAACGCCGCATACGGTCAACGGTTTGAACGCGCATATCTTCGACATCCAGGCCTTGTTCCTGGTCGAAGCGATAGCCATGTTCAATGCGGGACCGCAAACGCCAATCGTTGTACACTTGTTGAACAGCGGCGACGCAGGTCAGGGGAATGTGGGTAATCAAAACCAATTGTCGGTTCAAGGTTTCGTCATCGGCGACCAGAAGCCATAGCAGAGTTGGCGTGCCTGGGATGCGTATCATGAACCAGCCAAAATGCACCGTGTCGAAGCGCGTTTCTCCGGCGTGCTTGAAGAGAACCTGGAAGGTGACTTGATGGGGAACACTGTCTACCAAGTCTTGCAAGGTTTCTGTTTCCCAGCGATCCAGGCGGTCATTGTAGACTTCCACAATGCGTTCCAGATGGCTGACGCGAAAGATGAATTCCTGCTCCAATTTCACGACTTGGGCGAACATTTTTTGGTCGTCCAGCCCAGAATCACCTACAAAACGTACATTTCTCCCTGGATACAGCCGACAAGTGGTCTCAAAGGCCTGCTCCACCTCTTTATTCTGGCTGATAAAGTCGGCCGTCTTGTACGAAAACCAATTGGCGTAGCTGGTCGCCGGCACTTGGGTGTTGACGACGGTGGCCGTGATGGCCGGATAGCCGCGTGCCAGACGAGCATGACCGCTCAAATCCGGTGGCGTCGCTTTGTGAACTACACTCACCCCCTCCAAGGCTTCCGTGCAGGGTTTCTCAAAATTCACCGGATCCACTGCCACAACCAGATAGTTCGGGTCTTCCCTCTCCACTACCTGTTGTCCTACCTGATACAAACCTTGATACACCCCTTGCGTTTTCAGCCGCTCGTTCCCCAACCACCGATAGATGCTTTTGGCGACCGGCCACGTTTCTCCTTCCGCTTTCCCACTTTGACGCGCCATGCCAGTGATCACAGGCGTTTGCCCTCCAAGAATTCCCAGCAACATGTTTTCCAGCACCCGTTTCATGCGGACATCCGGCAACATTTCGAACAGAGGCTGGCTGTGGCTTCGAATGGTTTCCTGAATTTCCGTGATCGGCAGCTTGGCAAGATGGCTTTCGGGTGCTATAGTCATGGCGGCTCTGCTCCTTGGGTTTGTGGCGTTCGCACACCTACTTTACCACTTGGAGCAGAGCTTCCTCTCTGCCTTCAGACTTGTGGGTAATCACCAGGTTGAATTTGGTGATTACCCACAAGTCCGTATCCGACATTCAAAGCCTCAAAGCCAGAGCATTCTGCCGCGAATTTCGCTAATTCACACGGATTTTTAAAACCAATTCGCGAAAATTCGTGAAATCCGCGGCTGAGGTTTTGCTTTTATCACCAGGTTTTGTCTATTGACATTTTTCCCCTCCGGCATATAATCACGTCAAATTGACAGGCTGTGACGAGGACGAGTACGCGCTCCCGAAGGATATCGGGACAATGTGAACGACGGCCCAGAGAGCAGGTGTTTTGGTGAAAGCCTGCCCGAGACGACAGCGCCGAATGGACCTCCGAGCCGCAAGGGCAAAAGCAGTTTGACAGTTGCGTAGTTACATAGTTTGGTGGTTACGCAGTCAAATGGTCGAGTAGTCTAAGCCGGGAACTGCACCCGTTATCACGCAGAGTTACTTAGCCGGATAGCAGACTATCCAACTAGCTAACTACAAGAGTGAAGCTGGCAATCCCGTTGCATCACAACGGGATTTTTTTGTATAAAGCATGAATGCTTTGTACCTCAAACGATAACCAGCTTAAATCGGGTGGCACCACGGATGCAGACAGCGTTCGTCCCAGTTGGGATGAACGCTGTTTTTTGTTAAGTCTGCCCCCTCACCCTGGCCCTCTCCCAAAGGGAGAGGGAAACTAAGAAGGAGAAAAAATGAACGTACAAACGAATTTGATTGAGATGCGCGATGCCGAATTGCAGGAGCGCGTGGCGGTTGTGATCGAGGACAATGCGCGGCCTGCAGAGCAGATCATCAATGAGCAAAACACGGAACGGGATGCGGACGAGAATTCGTCTGCGCCGCGCTTTATTCCGTGAGGCTCATTGTTTCGGAGGAATGATGTTTCTTGTTTTTGATTTTCATCCGCCGTGACTCGATTTGCGATTTACGATTTTCGATTGATGATTTGCTATTGACCAACTCGATAACTCAACCAGTAAAGGAGAAACCATCATGTCTGACCAGACCCGCTTCATCTTGAATGAATCCGACCTGCCGAAGTTTTGGTACAACATCAATGCCGACAGCCCTGTAGCGCCGACTCCCGTTTTGCATCCGGGGACTTTGGAACCGGTCACACCGGACTTTTTGTCTGTTCTGTTTCCGATGGACTTGATCCTGCAGGAAATATCCACCGAGCGATACATCGAGATCCCGGAGGAAGTGCGCGAGATCTACAAGCTCTATCGCCCAACACCACTCCTGCGCGCCCGTCGTTTGGAAAAGGCGCTTGGCACACCCGCGCATATCTATTACAAAAATGAGGGCGTTTCACCTGCAGGGAGTCACAAACCCAACACCGCCATCCCGCAGGCCTTTTTCAACAAGAAGGCCGGGACGAAAGCCCTCACCACCGAGACCGGCGCGGGGCAGTGGGGTTCTGCGTTGTCACTGGCCTGTAACTTCTTCGGGCTGGACCTTGAAGTTTACATGGTCAAAGTTTCGTACAACCAGAAACCATATCGCCGCATCTTCATTGAATCTTTCGGGGCGCAGGTCTTTGCCAGCCCAACAGACCGGACCAATTATGGCCGTTCGGTTTTGGCGCAGGCCCCGAACAGCCCCGGCTCGCTGGGGATTGCGATTTCAGAAGCCGTGGAAGTGGCGGCCACATCCAACGGTGCGAAGAAGTACAGCCTCGGTTCGGTGTTGAATCACGTGCTGATGCACCAGTCAGTGATCGGTGAGGAGGCCCTGAAGCAGATGGACATGGCCGATGAATACCCGGACGTGGTCATCGGTTGTGCGGGCGGCGGATCGAATTTCGCGGGCATTGCCTACCCGTTCCTGCGCGAGAATTTGAAGAACGGAAAACGCACACGCCTGCTCGCGGTCGAGCCGACTGCCACGCCGTCGCTGACGAAGGGCGAGTACACGTTCGATTATGGCGATACGGCCAAGATGGCCCCGGTCGTGAAGATGCACACGCTCGGACACGATTTCGTCCCGCCGGGGATCCATGCAGGCGGACTGCGCTATCACGGCATGGCTCCCAGCATCAGTGCGTTATACGACGCGGGTTATCTCGAAGCGGTGGCTGTAAAGCAGAAAGCGACGTTCGAAGCCGCGCTCCAGTTTGCGCGTACGGAAGGAATTATCCCTGCGCCTGAATCCGCACACGCGATCCGCGCCGCGATTGACGAGGCGCTGGATGCCAGGGCCAAAGGCGAGAAGCGCGTGATCCTGTTCAACCTGTCGGGTCACGGCAACTTCGATATGTCGGCGTATGAGTCCTATCTGGGCGGGAAACTCGAAGATTTTGAGTATCCTGCTGAGGCGGTGAAAGAAGCGATGACGAGACTGCCGAAGGTTGAGCTTCCTGTTTAACGGAAAAAATCTGACAGGCCGATCAGCCTGGTCAGATCTACATTGTCTTTCCTATATTAATATGAAGAGGCCCGGCTCAAACGAGCCGGGCTTCGAAATTTTTACCTTATTGCGCTTCGCCGAATGCGACGACGACGATGTGCTGGTTGAGGAAGTGTGGCGGGGACTTTTCACCTCCGGGGACGATCTGGCCGAGGGTGTAGCCGCCGGCGATGGGAACTTTTGCGCCGAGGATTTCCTGGACGGCGGCGATCTCTGCACCCGGCTGGGCTTTGAGCAACATTTGCCAGGCGATGTCCACCAGCACGAGGGCGAAGGCAGGCTTGGCATTGCCAAGTTGGTGGAGGGCCTGTTGCGCGGCCTGGCGTGCGGCCTTTTCACAGGCCATGCGGCTTCCTACTAGCATGTAGGCGTCAATGCCGTCGCGAATGGTGGCGTTCATACGGAAACTTCCATCGGCTTCCACGCGGATGGGTGCGCGCACGATCAACTCGTCACCCTGTTCGACGCCGAGGGGATAGAGCCGCGCGAGATGGTTCAGCGGAGGAAAAGCCCAATCGCGGGCCGGATACCCGAATAACTGTGCATAGGTTTCAGATGCGGGACGGCCATTGAGCGTGCGCAGCCAGAAGCCGCGCGAACGCGTGACGCGGAATTGACTGCCGACCGGGTCCCAGCCGTGATCGTGGCCTATGCCCACGCGCAGGTTGCCGCGCAGGAAGGCCGCGGCCAGGCCGCCACTGCCTGTCTGGTTGCCTGCGATCTGGTAGGTGTTGCCGGTGTGCAGGTCGCCGCTGGAGAGTGCGCCCGCGAGCGGCATGGAAATGGTTTGGAGCGCGCTGCATAATTGTTCGGCGTCGCCGTTGAAGCCGTCTGCAAAGAAGATCAGGGATTGTCCCTCGGTGCGCCCGGATGCAAGCTGCATCAGCTTCGATGCCGTCTCGCGCCCGGATTGGGCGTATCCCGGAAGCCAGTGACTTTCAGCGACGAAGTCACCGCTGAGGAGGGCGACGATCACAGAGTGGGGATGCTGTCCTTCGCCGGTCAGGCCCGCTGGTGTGCTGAAACCGATGACGGGGGTATCGCCAATCAGGCTGGTGACGCCGTTCACCACTTCGCGCGCCTGGTATTGGTGCGAGGCGATGACGATGCCGAGTCCAGGCGTTGCCGCGCCGACGCTGTTCAAAGCCTGGTGCATGGCCTGCAAACCGGCTTCGCGGCCATCCAATGCCTGCGCGACTCCAACGGATGAGAACAGGGTCATATCGCCTCGTTATCCTTCAGCCACCGGGATGGTGAAATGAAAAGTAGTTCCCTTGCGGAATTCACTTTCGAACCAAATCTTCCCGCCTTGCATTTCAACAAGGCTCTTGGTAATGTTCAAACCGAGACCCGTGCCGGGAGCTTCGCGGGCTTTGGAATCGTCGGAGCGGAAGAATTTCTGGAAGATCTTCTGCTGGTCTTCGTTGCCGATGCCGATGCCGCTGTCTTTTACCCAGAGATGGACGACACTGGGCGCACCATCCGGGTCCCATTGATTGTGAGTGGCTTCCGCGCCGACTTCGATGTGACCGGTTTCAGGCGTGTATTTGTGGGCATTACTGACCAGGTTCGTTAGCACCTGCCCGACGCGTGTGCGGTCGGCCCAGATGGGCGGCAGGTCCGTTCTCACCTTTACGTCCAGGCCTTGTTTCTTATCTTCGATTTGCCGCCTGGTGGAGCGGATGACCTCGTCCACAAGGTCGGCGACGAAGGTTGCCTTGTATTCAAGTCTCAAGCGCCCTGCTTCGATCTTGGAATTGTCGTTGAGGTCCGAAACCAGCGTGGACATGCGTTCGACGTTCGAGCGGATGGTGTGGAGGAAATTGCTCTGCATGTCATTGATCTGACCGGCTGCGCCGCCTGCCAGCAGTTCGGTATACCCTTTAATGGAAGTCATTGGGTTCTTCAACTCGTGTGCCACAAAAGAGACGAATTCGCTCTTGGCGTTGTTGGCGCGTTCGACTTCGCCGTACAGTTGCGCGTTGGAAATGGCGATGGCGGCATGGTCGCTCAAGCGGTTGAGAAAGTCCATGTCCACCTGGGTATCGGTTGTGCTTTCGAGGAGGATCAAGCCGATCACCTGCGACTCGCGGCGGATGGGGATGGACATCTGCGTGTGCGTGGATGCCATCAATTTTTTATCCTGATCGTTGAGCGTCACGCGCTGAGGCTGCTGGGTCTCGATGGCGGCCAGCATGGCGGGCAGGTCAATGTTGATGACCGGCTGGGTTGAATTGTTGAAGTTGTCGTCGTAGCCCTGGTGCGACATGATCCGTAATTTCTGTTCTTCGATCATGCCGATAATTCCCGCTTCGGCCTTCGACTGGCGCAAGGCCCAATCGAGGGTGATCCGCATGGCGCGGTCCATTTCAAGGCTGGCGTTCAGCTCGCGGTCAATGCGCTGCATGACCGAGAGTTCCTCCACGCGCGCGGCGAGCTCCTGGTCGGTCAATGTGTAGAGACGGGCGTTTTCGATTGCCACCGCCGCCTGGCCTGCGAAGGCGGTGAGCAGGGTCTGGTCGTCTTCCACAAATGGGAGACCGTCGCGGCGGTTGATCACTTCGATGACGCCGATCACATCGTCCTTGACCTGGAGCGGAACGGCGAGAAGCGACCGGCTGACAAAGCCCGTTTGTTTGTCCGTGTTGAACCAGTTCGGGGAGCGTTGGACTTCATTCTCGATCACCGGGGCGCGGGCTTGCACTGCGCGTCCCACAATGCCGGTTCCCGATGGCAGGCGCTGGCCGACGAGATTGGCCGCAACAGGTCCCACGGTCACTTTGAAGATCAGGTCGTCGGTCTGTTTGTCGAGCAGGAAGAGACTTCCTGCTTCGCAGTTCAAAATTCCCACCGCGTTTTCCAAAATGTTCTGAAGCAGGGGTTCGAGTTCGAGCGTGGATGTCAGTTGGCGCGTAATATCGTTAAGGGTGGTCAACTGGTGCGCGCGTTGCTGTGTCTCTTGAAGCAGGCGTGATTTGACGATGGCGCCGGCGGTCTGGTCGGCGATGGCTTGCAGGAGTTCGAGCTGCCCGCGTGTGTAAGCTGTTCCGCCGTCGCGGCTTCCAATGCTGAGCGAACCGATGGTCTCCGCGCCTGCGTTGAGCGGCACACCCATCCATGCAAAGACGTTTTCCAGGGCAGGGGAGAGGTTGCGCGCCTGGCATTCGCGGACGTAATCCTGCGTAATGATCGGGCGGCCTTTGCGGATCACTTCCGGGGCGAGACCGATCGAAAGCGGAAAAGGCAGGTTCTCCCGTTCGGGGAGGCGTTCGTTATTCTCCACGCAGAAGCCGTAATAGTAGTAATCGCTGTTTTTGCTGTAAAGCGTGATGTGCAAATGGGAGGTGGGAATGATCTGCGCGGTCTGGGCGTAGATGAGTTCCAGCACATCGTCGAACGTGAGCGTGACGTTCACTCCCTGGGAGACGCGCGTCAAAGCGTTCATTTCCTGGATGCGGCGTTCGAGGTGCGCCACGGTTTGTACCCGTTCAATCGCGACCGAGGATTGGTCGCCGAGATTCTCGAGGAAGGTCAAATCCCGCGGAGTGTACGGCTGACCCGAGAGACGCGGCCCCAGTGCCAGCCAGCCGCTTGGACGTTCCTTTCCCGGCAACACGACGAAGAGTCGTGCGCCGAGCAATGCGAGCCGCGATTGTTCGGCGGAGAGCGAGGCGGGGAGTGAGGTGGCCCCGTCCAGATACAGCGGCAGTCTTTCATTGATGAAATAGCGCGCCAGCGGACTGTTGGCCGAGAAGCGAATGTCGCTGGTGGGGCGGCGGTCATCGCCGGGGAGGGCGGCGTATTGGTCGTTGAGTGTATCGTATGTGTAAACGTGGACCCTATCTGGGGTCAGGGTGGAGGCGATTTGATCGCGCAGGACGATGCCGATCTTGTTGAGGTCCAGCACGTTGGTCAGTTCGTGAGAGAATGCCTGTAACCTTTCCGCATAAGCGCGTTGGCCGCGGAAGAAGGCGGTGTCCACGAATCCCTGCAACCTGGCGCGGACGGGTTCGAGCATGATCGCGACTGCCAGTGCAAATACACCGACCCAGATTGGGTTGTTGAAGGTCAGGGAGGTATTAAGGATCAGGCTTAGCCCGCTGACCAACGCGGCATACCCGGCAATGACGAAGATCGTAAGCAGGGCATAGGCGATGCCTCGGCGCAGGAAATCATCTGTGCGCAGGAAGCGGAAACGAAGGATGGTATAACCCGTGGTGAGCGGGAAAATGAAAACGAGAACGAATAAAACCGGCGAGAAATTCAACGACGGTATCACCAGCTTGCTCAGGAGCCAAACGACGATTGGCCCAAAAGCCAGCAAAGCGCCCACCAAAATGGTTCGAGCCTGGGTTTTCACAACCGGCGATTGCGCGTATATCCCGTAGAATAGATTCGTAAGGATGTAAACCAGCCCGGAAATACCGGTAAACGCATAAATATATTGCCAGGCACCGATATAAGCGGTGGGATTCCTGAAATTGAACAACGTTCCGAAAGCAAAAAATGCCAGGATGAATGCGAAGGCAAATCCCACCCAGCGCAGGTATGGGCGGCCATAAACAAAGCGCGGCTCCTGTGGAAAGGAGACTGCCAGGTTGAAGATTGCACCGCCGGTCATGGCCGTGCCTAACGTCCAGACATAGGTAAGATTGTGCGTGGTGAAGAGATCGAACAGCGCCCCTGTGACAATGGCGAGCGACGATGCGAACAGGGAGAAAGCCCGACCGGCGGGTTCATTACGCCGCAGGCCGAAGATCCACAAACTTACGGCGAGGAACAACAGGCTGAGAACGGATGGAACAACGAAGTAAACGATTTGATCCGAGGCGGGAAAAGAATGCAGGGTGACGTTCAGTGTGCGTTCCTGCCGCGCTTCATTTCTAATAGTGATGGGGATCGTGTCGCCGGGGACAAAACCCAAAGTGGTGGGCAGGGTGCCGGGAATCTTGCCGCTCAAAACGTCTCTCACGTTGGCCGAACTTTTTACCTCCACACCGTTGACTGCAATCAACTGATCGCCAAGCGTAACCTGCCGGTAGAGTCCCCAGGCCTCCGTGGGTTCGGCAGGCCAACTGCCATTGAACACCATGGTGTGTTCATAAAGTGCGCCGATGAAAGGGACATTCAGCCAGTTGATACCCAAATAGATCCCAATTACAAATACTACAATAGCCATCGCCTGATATACCAGTACGATACTTTGTAATGTCCGGTCAAGATGTGCGGTTGAATGCTGGTTATTTTTCATTCTTCAATTAATACGGTATTTGCATTTTACACTACAACCACCGGCGCGTAGTATGGTACTTTCATGACAAAGAAGAAAGGTAATTTCAGCCCTTGCATTTTTCCTTTTAAGGTAATATTATACGAAATAGAACATGGAATCTACGAATCGCCAGCCGGCACCTCATCCTGCGAAAAGACCGCGGCAACGGACGGTCAATGCCTTTATGACCACACTGGGCGTAGCCGTTTTGCTTGCGACCCTCTTCACCGCGTGGACTCCCACGAGTCTCTTCGCGAGCAATTTGCAGGAGCAGTTGCGATTGATCCTCACGCCTCAAGCCGGACCGATCACTGCTTCCACGCCCCAGCCTCAACTACGCCTTGGCATTGTCGCGGGACACAACGGCAACGACGCGGGCGCGGTCTGTTATGACGGGGAGGGGGATGTGACCCTGACGGAGGCGGATGTCAACCTGGAGATCGCCAGCCTCGTGCAAAAACGCCTGGTGGAACTTGGCTTTCAAGTGGATCTGCTCAACGAGTTCGACACACGTTTGAACGGTTATCGCGCCGTCGCACTGGTATCCATTCACAACGACTCGTGCGAATACATCAACGACCAGGCAACCGGATTTAAAGTCGCTTCTTCGATGGACACGCGTGATGTCAATCGCGCGCAGCGTCTCACCGCCTGCCTGGTTGACCGCTACGAGCGCACCACCAGCATGACCTACCACGCCGGGAGCATCACAGCCGACATGCGCGAGTATCACGCCTTCTCCGAAATCGATCCCGATACCATCACGGCCATCATCGAGACCGGCTTCCTCAACCTGGATCGCGAAATCTTGACGAAGCAAACCGACCGCGTGGCCGAAGGAATTGTGCAAGGAATTTTGTGTTTTGTAAATAACGAAAACGTCGAACCGACCCCAGCCCCAACCTTTGCGCCATGAGCAAACCGCCAACAAGCCCGCAGCGAAGTCGTTTTTATCCTGTTTTGCTGATCCTGCTTGCCTGCGCGGTGATTGGCTTTGCGGCCTGGTCGGCGGGTTCGTCCCCGGCGTTTGCATCCATTCTAAGCCTGAGCAGTTCGCCGGTTCCCACGCATCCGCAGTTTTACGCGCAGGTGCAGATTTCCAAACCGACTTACACACCATCACCGACTCCTCCCGCCGCCTCAACTCCAATTGCCCCAACTGTTTCAAGCGAAACGACAGAGTCTGTTTCCACGCCCGGCATGATCTATGCCGAAATCGTGCCGGATACGCCCACGCCGGAATATGGCGGAAACACTTCCACAACTTCTTTGGATGCGCCCGCCGTGTCGAATTATGGCGGGAACAAATATATTTTGGTGGACATCTCAGAACAGCATTTGTATGCTTACGAAGGGGATTTGCTCGTATATAGCTTCGTCGCATCCACAGGCATGAACAATGCCACGCGTACCGGCACGTTCAGCGTACTGGAGAAAATTCCCAACGCCTACGGTTCGACGTGGGATATCTGGATGCCGAACTGGCTGGGAATCTACTGGTCTGGCGGATTACAAAATGGAATCCATGCCCTGCCCATTTTGCCGAACGGCGCACAGTTGTGGGAAGGCTACCTGGGTACGCCCATTTCGTATGGATGCGTTGTGCTGGGCGCGTACGAATCGCAGTTGTTGTACGAGTGGGCGGATGTCGGCACGCCCGTGGAGATTAGATGGTAGACCCAAACTTCGGATTTGCAGGCTTTTTCCTTCGTGTCCGTTGTGTTTGAAAACGTTTGAAACATTACAGGTGACCCATGAACGAACGATTCATCGAATCCCGTGAAGCCGTGATGAATGCCCGCGAGGCCCTGCGCCGCGGCGATATGACCGACGCGCGTCAGTGGGCTGAGCGTGCCGCGCAACTCGCGCCGCAGAGCGAGGATCCATGGTTGCTGTTGGCGGCGGTTGCCAGCCCGCGCGAGAGTGTGGACTACATCCGCAAGGCGTTGCAGGCGAATCCGAAAAGTCCGCGTGCGCAGAAGGGCATGGAATGGGCGCTGGCGCGGTTACAGGGAACGCCTGAAGGGAAGATCGATTCGATTAAGCGGAATCAGGTCAACGGTCCCGCGGGAAGCGAGAGGGAGAAGAAGCCGAAGAAACGCGGCCTGCTGTTGCCCATCCTGCTGGTGATGATGGGTTGCGCCGTCGTTGGTTTCGCGGCCTGGTCCGCTGTCACTTCGCCCGCGCTGGCGTCCATCCTGAGTATGTCCAGCGCGCCTGTGGTTCAGCCGACTCACGCACAGTCGTTCGCACAGGCGGAAATCCCCAAGCCAACTTACACGGCAGTGACTGATGAGTTTGTGTTTGTCGAGCCAAGCGCGACCCCGACGGAATCTTTGGCGTTCGTGCCGGAGCCGGTCCAAATCGATCCTCCGACCGCTGAATCTTTGCCAACCGCGACGTTCGCTCCAGAAGCCACTTCGACCCTCGAAATTACCAGCACTCCCGGCACGTTGTATGCGGAGATCGTGCCAGATACACCCACGGCTGAATACGTCCAGCCGACGGATGCGCCTTACGTGCCTCCGCAAATGGCGGGCAGCGGCGGCGAGCATTGGATCGACGTTGACCTTTCGCAACAGCGCGTGTATGCCTATGAGGGCGATACGGCTGTCAATTCGTTTATCGTTTCGACCGGCACGTGGCAAACGCCAACAGTGACGGGCAAGTATAAGGTGTGGATCAAACTGTTTTCCACCGATATGGCCGGGCCGGGTTATTACCTGCCCGATGTGCCTTATGTGATGTATTTTTACAAAGGTTATGGTTTGCACGGCACTTACTGGCACAACAACTTTGGTACGCCGATGAGTCACGGCTGTGTGAATCTGAGCATCCCCGATGCGGCCTGGCTGTATGACTTTTCGTACGTTGGTACGGTGGTGAATGTGCATTATTAGAGTAAGTAGACAAGTAGACAGGTAAACAAGTAGATAAGTAAACAGGTAGACACGGTTTGTGTTTGAAAATGAAATTGAACGGTTTATCGCGGCGTGACTTTTTGAAATTGAGCGGGCTTGGATTGGCGGGTTTGTTTGCGCCTTCTCTCCCGCTCGATTTTCTATTTGATGATCCGTATGACGCGCAACAGGGGCGGGTCACTTCGCGATTGGCCTGGTCGTATGAAAGCCCGTCCTATACCGCGCCGCGTGTGAAAATGTTCTGGCGTGATCTGGTCATGCCCATCGTCAACGCGACGACCGGCGAAGACGAGACCGCGCATAACCGCGTGTGGTACGATACCGGCACGGACGGTTACGTTTATTCCGGTAATATCCAACCTGTCCGCACCATCTTGAACGCGCCGCGGCTTGACATTCCCGAAACGGGATTGCTCTCCGAGGTCAGTGTGCCATACAGCGACGCGCACGAATTTCCCAATGCGGATTCAAAGGTTGGGTACCGCGTGTACTACGAGACGGTTCATTGGATAAAATCCATCGTGGTCGGTGAAACGGATGGAAAGCCCTGGTACCAGATCTGGGACGACAAATGGGACAAGCTGTATTATGTCCCCGCCGAACATCTTCGCATCTTATCGGACGAGGAACTGGCTCCGTTATCTCCAGAGATTCCAAACGAACAGAAACGCATCGAAGTGCGGCTGAACGACCAGCTTGTCATCGCCTACGAAAACGACAGCCCGGTCTTCGTCACACGCGCCGCGACCGGGGCCATCTATCGTGTGGGCACGTACACCACCCCCACCGGACATTTCATGACGTTCCATAAACGTCCCACCCGTCACATGGCCGCAGGCGACCTGACCGCGAGCGGTTATGACCTGCCCGGTGTGCCGTGGGTGCTGTACATAACCGATGGCGGGATTTCCTTCCACGGAACCTACTGGCATAATGACTTTGGCCGTCCGCGCTCGCATGGCTGCATCAATCTCACCGTCCAGGCCGCCAAATGGCTGTACTTGTGGACGACGCCGGTTGTGAATCCGGGAGATCAATTTGCCTTCAAAAGTTTGGACAGTACGAAAGTGGAGATAGTTGTGTAGCTTTTAGTTTGGTAGTTCTAGGTGAACGTCCCGCAGGTTTCCTGGCAAAACATGGTTGATTCATTCCAACCTGCGGGACGATGTGCAAATCAGTTTCAAGGTCAAATGAAATCATTTAATCAACTTTCCCGCCGTGATTTTCTAAAACTTTCTGCCGCTGGCGCGCTGGGGCTTGCGCTGGCCGAATTGCGGTTTGACCGCGTCTTTGCCGCGCCGCCGTCCACGCAGGGACGCATCACGTGGAGCGGCATCCCTCTGTATGATGCGCCGTCGTTCAATGCGAAGAAGGTCCGCGTCTTTGGCCGTGACCAGGTGATCGATCTCGCGGGCGAAGTGGAAGGCGACGAAGGCAACCCGTACAACAAGGCCTGGTACAAGGTGGATAACGGCTACACCTATTCGGGTTGGATTCAGCCCGTTGAGACCAAATATCAAAAGACAAATTTTGAACTTTCCGCAGTCTGGCAATTGGGCGAGATCACTGTGCCCGTCAGCGAAACGCGCATCTCGCCGTACGTGTATGCCAAAAACGGATACCGCCTGTATTACGGCAGTACACATTGGGTGAAAGCGGTGGTCGTGACGCGCGAGGAAAAAAGCATCTGGTACGAAATCTACGACACTCACCTGAGAGTATCATTTTACGTGCCGACGTACAACATGCGCCTCATCCCGGATGATGAACTGGCCCTGCTTTCCCCGGATGTTCCCGACGCTGAAAAAAACATCCATGTAGATTTGACCGAACAACTGGTCACTGCTTTTGAAGGCGAGACAATGGTCTTCTCCTCGCGTTGTTCCAGCGGCGCGAAAGGGACAAGGACTCCGGCGGGCGATTTTTCAACTTATCACAAAGGCCCGTCCATCCACATGACCAACCAGGGCGACGCGGTGAACAACATCTATGACCTGCCGGGTGTGCCGTGGTGCTCATTCTTTAGCGGGGACGGCGCGGCATTCCACGGCACATACTGGCACAATGACTATGGCCGTCCGCGCAGTCATGGGTGCGTCAACCTTCCTTCAGAGGCCGCGAAATTCATTTATTGCTGGACCAGGCCCAAGGTCCCGGTGGATACGGATTATCTGCATTTGCCAGGGCAGGGGACGCGCGTGCAGATCGTTTCGTCCAACTCGTAAGGCGGTATACTTTCCCGCCTTACACACAAAACAGGAGAGAGAAATGAATCCAATCTTTGAACATACCAACTATCTTCTCAAACGCCAGGTCTTCGCACTGGCAGGCAAGTTCCGTTACTACGACTCTATGGGCAATCTGGTGATGTTCAGCGAGCAGAAGATGTTCCGCCTGCGCGAGGACATCCGCATCTATTCCGATGAAAGCAAGACGCAGGAAGTACTGATGATCAAGGCGCGGCAGATCGTGGACTTCTCCGCCGCGTACGATGTGGTGGACAGCGCCACCGGCCAGAAGGTGGGCGCGTTGCGCCGCAAGGGACTCAAGTCCATTTTGCGGGATGAATGGGAAGTGCTCGATGTGGGTGACAATGTGATTGGCCTGTTGTTTGAAGACAGCATGGGGCTGGCGTTGTTGCGCCGCCTGATCGCCGGAACGCTTCTGCCGCAGAATTACGACATTACCCTCGGCGCAGACCGCGTGGCTGACCTCAAACAGCGATTCAATTTGTTTGCCTACCAGCTCGACGTTGATTTCAGCATGGACATTTCACGCAGGCTGGATCGCCGCATTGGCCTCGCCGCGGGCATCCTGCTGGCCGCGATTGAAGGAAGACAGAGTTAATGCCAAGACAACCATTATTCGCCGGATTGGTTATTGACGAGGAAGGCCGCGTTGCAGAGACCGCGTTCATCGGCGATGAACCCTGCTACGTTGTGGATGACGCCGGGTTCCGCCGTCACATTCCTGCCGAACAAATTGACCGTGCTGTGCTGACTCAAATGCAGGAAATGATGAAGGGCAGTGAAGACCTGATCTCGGACCAGACGGCCAAGATGCTCGGGCAGGAAGATATTTTCAGCAAGGCGATGATCGAACAGCAATTGAAAAACATCGACAAGCAATTCGAGGCATTGATGCAGGCGGGCATTCCCGAAGAAGGCCGCGCCTATCTTGGAATGCTTGGCTTCAAAATTGTGATCAATGTCCACGGTGAGGTGGTGAAAGTGGAACAGCCTGGGGCAATTGGAGGGGATGGAGACGATGAGTAACGAGCGATGAGTGATGAGTAGCGAGTAACAAGAAACGAGTGATGTGCTGAGTATCACTCGTTTTTTGCTGCTCACTCACCTTACATAGTTTCTCTCCCTCATCCCCAACCCTTCCCCCAAAGGGGGAAGGGAGTCCCCTCTCCCTTCGGGAGAGGGCTAGGGTGAGGGTGCGTAACATCTGTCACTCGCAACCTGTTACTTGCTCTCTTCTTTTTCCTTCGCTTCGCGCCTCTCGCGTATCTTTCCATATAAGCTGTATTTCACCACACGTTCCTGGCCTGCGAGTAATTTTTGAATGTTTGGCCGCAAAGCCCAGATGAGCAGGATTTCCGCAAAAACGCCGTACAGCACATAAATCCAGGGCATGAGTCCCTGTGCGGCGCGGATTGCGAAGATGATGATCGCGAACAAAGCGACGGCCATCGTCGTGACCGAAGCAATGCCGAGCGAGAAGAACGTCAACGCGCCGAGGGTGAAGATGATCAAAAATGACGGCGGCCAGATCCCCAGCGCGCCGCCCACCGCAGGAGCGCCGCCCGCGCCGCCGCGCAAGCGCACGAACTTCCCGTTTTCATCGCGCTCTGGCAGGAAGATGGAATAGTTATGGCCGATGATCGCGGCAATGGGAGCGATCACGTGCAGCCAGTCATCGCCTGGGCTGACGGCCCGCGCCACCCACACTGAAACTGCGCCTTTCAAAATATCCATCAATGCGGTAAACAAGCCTGCCCAAAATCCCGCGGCGCGCATGGCGTTTGTTCCGCCGGTGCGTCCGCTTTCAATTTCGCGAATGTCCTTGCCGGTTTTTAACTTTACGATCAACAACCCAAATGGGATCGAGCCGAACACATACGCCAGCAAAACGATCCCGATATCCATCAAAATTTGCATTTGTCGAAATCCTCCAGGATGAGTCTATGACTGAAAACACGGGAATCCTGAGAAGGTTTCAGGCTTCAACGACGCGCAGGGTCACATCACTGACCTGCCCATCTTCGATCCAAAAGCCGCGCGCGCCCCACGTCCCATCCATGCAGGACCAGATGATGTTCACAACCGGATAGGCGGCCTCTGCCATGTCGGTAACGGAGGCAGTTTCAGGTCCCGCGGGATGCGAATGATAGATGGCGAGCAAATCCATTTCATGCGACTCGATCCATTCGAACGCGTCCAACTGTTCTTTTGGATCCATCACGAATCGCACCGGACTTTGTAACTGATTCCGTATCTGGTGCAGTGATTCCACCTGTGAGTTTTTCCCGCCTAAAAGACCGCACGCTTCGAGAGGCGACTCGGAAGCGACGTGACGCTGCATGGCCTGCCAGTGTTCGGTTGTGATGGTGAGGGTGCGCATCAACGCAGGAAGACCGCCGCGCCCCAGGTCAGCCCGATGACGATGCCGGGGCCGAGAATGGCGCGCTTGAAGGGAATGTTTTCTGCGACGCTGGTGGATAACATGGAAAGCGCATAAAGCGGCCCGGTGAGGGCCAGCCCGAATTGGATGGGTGTGAGCGGCCAGTAATGCAGTCCCGCGCTCACCTGCGCGCAGACGAGGCCAATGCCGATTGCCCAGGGAAAGTCCCAGCGGTCTGTGCCGTCGAGGTGCAGGATTCGCAGGCTGATGAGTCCCGTGACAATGAAGATGGCGGGGATGAGCAGGAACATGCGTATGCCCGAAATCCGTAATGCGGTGACGAGGATGAGAAAGAGTGCATAGGAGAGCGCGGTGAGGCCGGCGCGTGCGATGGCATAGTAAGGCGCTGAGGGTTCAACAACAACATACTCAGCGAGGAAGACTGCCACGATCAACATCGCGCCGACCCCGAAGCCGACCCACCATGAGGTGTCATTCGGGAGCAAAGCCAGGGGTGCGCCGATGATAAACGTTGTGAGCGTGGGGAGCAGTAAATTCTCGATTGTGGATTTTGCACCGAGCGAGGAATGGCCACGGATGAGCCAGTCCATGCCGGTGGCGGTGAGACCGGCGGCGAGCAGGGTCATGCCGGTGCTGAAGGTGAGGGGAAAGGCAAAATAGAAGCCGGGCAGGATGAGGCTGAGGGTGAAGCGGGGCGATTGGACCAGGCGCGTGAGGGCATAGGTCAATAACACCGATGCCACCAGCACGCCGAGCCGGTCAACATCTGGAAGATAGGAATGCTTCTCTTGCATGAAAAGATTGTACCTGTGGGCGTGCGGGAGCGCAAGCACGGTATGGTAGAATCAAACGGTTATGGATAACGCTAGAACCGAATCTCTGCCTCCGCCTCCCGGCGTGATCAGCTCGATCAGGGCGGGTTTTGACGCCATCGCCGCGCACGCGGCGGCAATCCTTCTGCCGCTCACGCTCGATCTGTTCTTGTGGCTGGGGCCGCGCTTGAGCATGGAAAAGTTGTTCCTCTCGATTCAGACGGATGTGATTTCCATCTGGCGCGCCGGCGGCGTTTCTGGGGCGGATATCCAGCGGGTTTCAGAGTGGTATTCGGCAATGCTTCCGAAGGTAAATCTTTTTTGGCTGGTCCGCACCATTCCCATCGGCATTACCAGCCTGTTATTTTCACGTGATGTGACGCAGACCCCGCTGGGCGCGCCCTCGATCCTGTCGGTGAAATCGGATGCCGACCTGCTTGGTTGGATGTTTTCCCTGACTTTAATCGGCTGGATAGGCGGCGGATTGTATTTTCGCCTGATTTCACGGCTTGTCGCCGCCAACGATCAAGAGAAACCTGTGGGATTGGTCCGCGCCATCGGGCAGACGATCCTGCTTTCGATTTTCTGGGCGGGAATCGTGATGGTGCTTGGCCTGCCGCTGGTCGTGATATTGTCGCTGTTGGTGCAGGTCAGTTCCGTGGTTGCCCAAATTGCGATCCTGTTCTTCAGCTTTTTATCCATGTGGATCGTTGTCCCGTTGTTCTTTTGGCCGCATGGAGTTTTTGCCAAAAAGCAGAATGCGCTGATGTCCATTTTCAGCAGTGTGCGACTGGCGCGTTTGTCGCTTCCCACCAGCAGTATCTTTGTGCTGACCATTTTCCTGCTCAGCGTGGGTTTGAATTTCCTGTGGAGCATCCCGCCCGCGGATTCGTGGATGACGCTCGTGGGCATCCTTGGTCATGCCTTTGTAACGACCGCATTGCTGGCCGCAAGTTTTATCTACTATCGCGACATGAATTCGTGGCTGCAGGTGGTGATGGAACGGATGAAGAGCAGTGCGGGGATGAAGAGGGTGTGAGTTGCGAGATTGGCAAGTGATAATTGGTAAAGAGAAACAAGTAATAAGTTGACAGTGTCGGAGGATTTTGTGGCTGAAAAGAATAATTTAAATTACGATGTAAGTTCCATTCAAGCTCTCGAAGGTATTGAGCATGTGCGCAAGCGTCCAGGCATGTACGTGGGCGGCACGGACATTAAGGCTTTACACCACCTCGTTTATGAAGTCGTTGATAATGCAATTGATGAAGCGCTTGCCGGTTTTTGCACATCCATCAATATCACCATTCATGCAGACAGCAGTGTAACTGTTGAAGATAATGGCCGCGGTATTCCGGTAGGTCCGCACCCCACAAAAAAGGATGCGAATGGGAAGCCGATGGAAACCGTGGACGTGGTCATGACGGTGATCGGCGCGGGCGGTAAGTTCGGCGGCGGCGGTTATAAGGTATCCGGCGGTTTGCATGGCGTGGGTGTGAGCGCCGTGAACGCCCTCTCCGAATGGGTGGTGACCGAGATCAAACGCGATGGCAAGTTGTGGCAGCAGAACTATAAACGCGGTGTGCCTCAGGGTCCCATTAAGCAGGTCGGCAAGGTGAAGGACGAAACAGGCACCAGGCAAACCTTCAAATTCGACAAGCAAATTTTCACGGAAGATATTGATTTTCGTTTCGACACACTCGTTCAACGATTCCGTGAAATGTCATTCGTTACCCGCGGTGTAACGATCCGGTTTGTGGATGAACGCAATGAACGCCGGATGACCTTCTATTTCGAGGGCGGCATTACTTCGTTTGTGCGTTATCTCAACCGCAACCGCGAAAATTTGCATTCTGTTGTGCATGTTGAAAAGGAAATAGAAGGTGTTGGCGTCGAAGCCGCCATCCAATACACGGATGCCTACACCGAGTCGGTTTATTCGTTTGCGAACACCATCAACACGATTGACGGCGGCACACACCTAACCGGCCTGCGCTCGTCCATTACACGCGTGGTCAACGATTATGCGCGCAAGAATGGCTTGCTCAAGGATGCCGACCCGAACTTCTCTGGTGACGATACCCGCGAAGGTCTGACAGCCATTGTTTCGGTCAAGCACCCGGGGCCGCAGTTTGAGTCGCAAACAAAAGTGAAGTTGATGAATCCCGAAGTACAGACCTACGTCACACAGGCAGTGGGTGAGGCCTTCGGCACATTCCTCGATGAAAACCCGCAGGCCGCGAAAGCGATCATCGCCAAATGTCTCACCTCTGCGCGTGCGCGCGACGCGGCCCGCAAGGCGCGTGACCTTGTCATTCGCAAGTCTGCGCTCGAGTCGCTGACCTTGCCGGGCAAACTAGCGGATTGTTCTGAACGCGATTCTTCCAAGACCGAACTCTACATCGTGGAAGGTGACTCGGCAGGCGGTTCAGCCAAGCAGGGACGTGATCGTCACTTCCAGGCCATCCTTCCCTTACGCGGCAAGATCCTGAACACCGAGCGCGCCCGCCTCGATAAAATTTTGGGCAACAACGAAGTCAAGTCGCTTATCTCGGCGCTTGGCACGGGCATCGGCGATAACTTCGACCTCGAAGGCCTGCGCTACGGACGCGTCATCATCATGACCGATGCCGACGTGGACGGCAGTCACATCCGCACACTTCTGCTCACCTTCTTCTTCCGCTACATGCCCACGCTGATCGAAGACGGCCATCTCTACATTGCCCAGCCGCCGCTGTATCGCATCGCTTATAAGAATCAGGTCAAGTATGTGTACAGCGACAAGGAAAAGGACAAATCCTTGAAGGAAATCGGCAGTGATAAAGTAGGCTTGCAACGCTACAAAGGTCTTGGCGAAATGAATCCCGAACAACTCTGGGAGACGACCATGAACCCGGAGCACCGCACCCTGCTGTTGGTGACTGTTGATGACGCCGCCGAAGCAGATCGGACCTTCGACATGCTCATGGGCGATGCAGTGGATCCAAGAAAGAAATTTATCCAGACGCACGCGAAGAGTGTGAGGAATTTGGATATATAGTTGGTGTGAGTGAAAATAGAGGGGATACCCTCCACATTCAAGATAATTGGGATGGATCGAATGATCCATCCCAATTTTTACTTTAACGGCCATGCCTTGCTCCAGATGAAATTCCTCGTAGGTACTTCGTAGGGAATTTGTTTATGGTCGTGAGATTGAAATTGAACAGCGGTCATGCTACGATACATTCACATCATGAATCTCCAAAGACCAAGGAAGCTGTCATCGGCTGTCTGGCTGATCTTATCCTGCGTATGTCTGCTTGCTGTGCCATCATCATCGAGTGTATTGCTTGCGCTCGATGACGCCGATCAAGCCCGCGAGAGTGCGGTCTGGAACACCCCTCCGTCAGATTGCAGTGTGCCTTTGGATGAAGAATGGGTTGCCGAGGCCAGCCAAATCAGGTGGGTTGCATATAGCTCGCCCAATCCCAACCCTGGCAGGGGTTTTTATCGCCCAACTGCGGAAATTATTTACAAAGATTTGCTGGCTTTGAAAAAAGCCAAATTCACAGGACTTGTTACTTATGGCTCTCCCGGCATTATGGGAAAGGAGTTCCTGACCATCGCCCAATCCCTGGGTTATCGGGGTGTGATCATGGGAATTTGGGATCCCAATAATGCGGCAGAACTTAAGAACGCGAAGAATGCATCCAGCCTGCCGATCGTGATGGGTTACAGCATTGGAAATGAAGGTTTCGAGAGGGAACGGAGCAGATACACGATTTCAAATCTCTGCTCGGCAATTAATGATCTTCGTTCCAACACCGGCAAGCCGGTTACCACATCGGAGGATATAGATGACTACTACATCCACCCGGAACTTTTATCCATAGGCGATTGGGTTTTCCCGATTGTGCATCCTTACTGGCATTTCACGAAATATCCGGTTGCGGCCGTGCAATGGGAGCAGGATCAGTATCGGAACCTGGTTGAACAAACGGATCGTTTTGTATTGTTCAAGGAAGTCGGTTTGCCAACGGCTGGCGCTTACGGCTTATCGGAGACGAGTCATGACCGGTACTATCGCGGACTTGCAAGGACGAATGTCCGCTTTGTTTATTTCGAAGGATTCGACCAGCCATCGAAGACCACTTCATCTGTCGAACCCTATTGGGGGATTTTTCGCTCTACTCGTAAGCCAAAGTTGCTGGGCTGGAATCTGATGGGATATCGGTTATTCACTTCAAGCGGCGCATACGATGGCTGGGTGCTGGAATGCTCGGAAAAAAGTGGGAAGGGTTGTTCTGTTGACGCCGCCGGGGCTACGCTCCTGGTTGGCGATGATGCAGAGAACCAGCAATATCGCGCCTTCCTTTCTTTCAACACCGCGGGTCTGCCGGACAATGCGGTTATTACGTCTGTAAAATTAAAAGTCAGGCCCGCTGGGGTTGTTGGGGGAAATCCACTCGATAAGCGCCGCAAATTGAAAGTGGATCTCTGCCTGCCGTTCTTCGGTAATTCTCTGGAACTGCAAACAACAGACTTTCAGTCAGGAACAAACTGTAATGGCGCAGGCATATTCGAGAATAAGCCTGGCAATGGCTGGTACATAGCGGAACTTACCCCGACCATCTTTTCACACATCAACTTGAAAGGAATAACTCAATTCCGGTTGAGGTTTAATGTGGATGATAACAACGATTTGGGAGCAGATTACATTAAATTCTATAGCGGGAATGCCAGCGACTCATACAAGCCAATCTTGCTGGTGAGGTACTCGATACCCTGATTTCTCATACAGATTACTACCCCGCGTTTTCGTGCAATCATTCCCCCAAATTTCTCTGGTGATTACCCACATCTTTTGCGCCCGCCAATTCAGGGAAGAAAGCAAAACCTCAACCGCGAATTTCACCCTGGCCTGGAGTCAGTGCAGGCGAATTTTCGCGAATTGGTTTTAAAAATCCGCGTGAATTAGCGAAATTCGCGGCAAAATGCTCTGGCTTTGAGGTTTTGAATGACGGATACGGACTTGTGGGTAATCACCCCAAATTTCCGTCTTGACTCTCCCCTCCCGCCCAAGTATCATTCCCTCCGCAATGGAGACCCCCATCATTATGACTCTCGACCCCGAACAAATGCGCGCCGCCATGCGCGCGTGGACGACCGGCGTGACCATTGTCACTGCCGCGTACAATGGCGAACGGCATGGCATGACCGTCAGTTCGTTCCAGTCTATTTCACTGGCTCCCGCGCTGATCACGATTTCCCTGCAGACCGCCAGCCGGACTCACGACATCGTTGGGAAGGCGGGCGCGTTTGGCCTCACCATTCTCTCAGCAGATGAGCAGGAACTTTCCGAACGATTCGCAGGCCGCAAGCAGGAATCGGATGACCGCTTTGCCGGATTGCAAATCGAGACGCTGGTCACGGGCGCGCCGCTCATCAAAGGGGGACTGGCCTATTTGGATTGCCGCGTGGTGCATACCTATGACGCCGGGATGAATACCCTTTACGTTGCTGAAGTCGTTGCGGCGCGCGGGACAGACGAAGGCGCGCCGCTGGTGTATCACAATCGAAAGTACTGGAAACTTTCGTAACCAGGGCTGTGGAATGGAGTCCAAAGTCTCCGACTTTGGAACCAACGTCGGGAGACGTTGGACATGAAATCTGGCCGGGAGGGCAACGATGGAAAGCGATAGTCTCACGCAGGAGGAAAAGCAAATCCTTTTGCGGCTGGCGCGGGAAGCATTGGAAAGCGCTGTTAAAGAGGGAAAACTGCCCCCGTTTGAAAATTCTTTTCTGACGCCTCATCTGTGCGAACATGGCGCGTCGTTCGTCACGCTCACTGTCAACGGGGATTTGCGCGGCTGCATCGGTTCACTCGAAGCCTACCAGCCCCTTGCCGACGACGTGCGCGAACATGCCATGGCCGCCGCTCTCCAGGATCCGCGCTTTCCTCCCGTGCAGCCAGGTGAATTAAACGGAATCAGGATCGAGGTCTCGCGGTTGACCGAGCCCGTTGAACTGGAATATTCAACAGCGGAGGAACTGCTCGTTAAGCTGCGTCCGCACGTGGATGGCGTCATCCTGCGCGATGGACTTCGCCGCGCCACGTTCCTGCCGCAGGTTTGGGAGAAAATCCCCGATCCGGCGGACTTCCTCGATAACCTTTGCTATAAAATGGGGGCCGAGGCGGGGGTGTGGCGCCGCAAACATCTCACCATACAAATTTATCAAGTGGAAGAGTTCCACGAATAAAGTAAAATAGTGCCATGCCCGAAGACATCATGTTTCAGGAAGCCGTCGATGCCCTGCGACGCGGCGACAAAGTCCGCGCCAAGGAGCAGTTGACTCTCCTGCTTAAAGCGGAGCAGACGAATCCCACTTATTGGGTTTGGATGAGCGCCGCGGTGGACTCCGCCAAAGAGCGCATTTACTGCCTGCAAACAGCGCTCAAACTGGACCCTGAAAATGCCACCGCCAAACGAGGTTTGATCCTGCTCGGGGCATTGCCGCCTGATGAAAACGTCCAGCCGTTTTCGCTGAACCGGCCGCGCGCCTGGGAGGAAAGACTTTTACTCGCGCACGAGCTTCCCAAGCCGAAGGGCATAAGGGCGATCACGTCGAACCCCGCCGCGCGTTTGGCGGGTGTGGTCATGCTGGGCGTGGCGGTGTGCGCCGCGGCTGTGTTTGGCTTGATGTCGCAACGCAATATCATAGGGCCTCTTGCAGATACGATCACACCGGGGCCGTCGCCCACGTTTACCGGAACGCCCACCTTCATCAACGCCACTGCTCCCGCCACGTCAACATTTATCGGCCCGACACCCTTGTGGATGCTGCTGCCTGCCACTTACACGCCCACACCGTTTTACGTCAACACGCCGCGCGGACCGCAATCCGCTGATTACAACCGCGCCGCGAGGGATGCCTTCAATAAGGGTGACTGGGACACGTACATCTTCAACATGGAGTTGATTGCCGAACAGGAACCCACAGCCGCCGACGTGTATTATTACATCGGTGAGGCCTATCGTTTCAAAAAAGAAGCCGGGAACGCGCTCGAAGCCTGCAACCACGCCCTCGAAATTGACCCGGAATTTGGCCCGGCGTATCTCTGCCTCGCGCGTGCGCGCCTTTTGCAAGACCCGAATGCCGAGATCGAGCAACTCTTCCAATTTGCCATTGACCGTGACCCGAACTATGGTGAAGTCTATCTGGAACGCGCCCGCTATCTCCTTTACCACAAAGATCCCGAAGCCGCCCTCGTTGATTTGGATCGTGCCAATGACCGAATGCCCGATTCGCCGGAAGTCTATCTCGCGTATGCAAACGCCTATCTTGCGATAGACGACCCTGAACAGGCATTGGAAGCCGCCGAAAAAGCCAATGAGCTGGATAAAACTTCACTGCCTTCCTATCTTCTGATCGGCAAATTGTACGCGGCCAATGAACAATACGAGAAGGCGATTGAAGCGCTCGAAACTTATACGACCTACGAAACCGAAGACAGCCTCGCCTTTGCCTTGATCGGACAGTCCTATTTTGAACTCGAAGATTATGAATCAGCCATCGAATACCTGGATAAGGCATTCGATCTAAATCCAAGCGGTCTGCGAAAATTCAGCTTCTATCGCGGCATGGCGCATCTCGAACTTGGCAATGCCGATGAAGCCGCGACCGACCTTGAACGCGCTTACAACGCAGACGAGGAAAACTTCGATATCAACCTGGGGCTGGCGCGCGCGTATTATTTGCAGGAAAAATTCGGAAGCGCCTTCCTGAAAATCGAGGAGACCAGGGTTCGCGCTGAGACCGATGAGCAGGAAGCGCTTGTCCATTACTGGCGCGCGCTGGTTCAGGAAAAGCGCGACGAGCAGAAGGATGCTGTCAAGGAATGGAATGCCCTGCTCGACATGGACGAAGACGTGATGACCGAAGAAATGCGCGCCGATGCCGAGAAACACCTTAAAGCCATGGTCACGGCTACGAACACATCCAAGCCCATCATCAAAACGGTCACGCCTACGCGTCCCGTTGGCACAAAGACGCCGACACGCACACCTACTCCCAAGCGGACACCGACGCCGTGAGGGCAGGTAACAAGTACACAAGGAAACAGGTAGAATAGTATCGAGATGGCAAATAAAAAGACGAAGGCGCAGAACTGCGACCTCCGTCTTTTTTGTGTACTTGTGTATTCTGTCTACTTTGTGTACGTTCTCCGACACTCCTCACACGGACACAGCGCGCGCAGGTAATGCCAGTTGTAAATGCCGTAATCGTGACCATCCTCCCACACAATGGACAACGCGTATGACCCGACGGCCACTACGTTGCTGAGACGTGTGGAGGGGGAGTCCTCCATCTGCTTTGAGAACACCTCCGCATCCGGTTCGGACTTCATGTTTTCGTGCCCGCCCCGGCATGAGGCGCAGGGACAGGCCGCGCGCAATAACCCGAAGGGATAGACGCTTACATGCCCATCCTCCCACGTGACGGTGAATTCTCGCTTGCTTTTGTTGGCGGTAACGCCAGTTGGTTTTTCGTTCATATTCTTCTCTTCCCCTCTCTCGAATAGGGAGAGGGCTGGGGTGAGGGTCGAAGTAGCTAACTGTGAAAAAAGAAATAACCTTTGCGCTCTTCCCTGGCACCGCCCGCCAGGGCAGGTGCGCGGGCTTCGCGGTTCAAAAGGATTTACGGCGGAGGCACCACCGCCAAAAAGTCTGCCGCGGCCCAGCCTGCGCGGGTCTCATCATATGGTGCGACGAGATACCACCAAACGTACCCATCTGCTTCCTGCGGGCCATCGCGCACGACGAACACTTCGGCCTCTTCGCCGCGAAAGACCGTGTCGCTGTTCAGCCCGGCGGCGGAGCGGATGCGTAATCCTTCCCCCTCAGTGCCAGTGATCTGCACGTAGCCGCCGATGCCGATTGTATCCGGGGGAAGGGTCGGCGTGCCGAGGGCTGGGTCGGTAGTTGGGGTGGGCATGACGAGCGGGGTATGTGTCGGGGCAGGGATCATGGTCAAATCAGCGGGAGCAAACCCAACGTCCGGTGAGACGCGGGGCGTCGTCCAGCCGATGATGGTGAGGGTGGTGATGGTCAGAAACGCGGCGAATCCCAAAGCGCCGAGAATGACCCATCGGTTAAGATACGGACGGAAATCCATTGATTACATCAGGAAGAAGGCCAGCGCGAGGATGATGTAGATCGCAAGCAGGGCCGTACCTTCGAGCCACGTGGATTCGCCATCGGCGGAGACGAGCGCAGAGACGAGCACACCGGCCATCAACGCGATCAACTCGAACTGGTTGAACACGATTTGCAGAGGGTTGCCCATTGCCAGGCTGATGAAGACGAGCAGGGGCGCGACGAAGAGGGCAATTTGCAGGCTGGATGAAACCGCGATCTCGACGCTTAAATCCATTTTATTTTTTACCGCGACCTGCACGGCTACGAGATGCTCCGCCACGTTGCCGATGATCGGAACAAGGATGATGCCGAGAAAGAATTCGGACATGCCGAGTCCCGCCATCACATCCTCAGCCACGTGGACAAGCGCTTCACTCAGCCAGACGATGCCTCCCGTTGCAAGCGCAAGGATGATGAATGCCTGTGTCTTTGACCAGTGCTGGCGTGCGGCTTCGGGCAATGTGTGTGAGAGCGGGCCGTCGTTGGAGCGTGATGCGTCGAAGAGTCCCAGGCCGTACAGCGCCATCATGACGATAGCCACGCCGATGCTCAAAGCCTCCACCTTCGGACTGCCCTCCGGGCCGATGGCATGACTCAACAGCGACGGGATGACCAGCGTGACAACCGCCAGCACCAATAAAATGGCATTGCGGCTGGCGTTCTTGCGGTTGAAGGTTTGTTCGCCGTGCTTTATTCCGCCCAAAATCATGGAAAAACCGAGCACCAGCAGAAGGTTGCCGAGGATGGAACCCGTGATGGAAGCCTTGACCAGTTCGAGCAAACCGGCGCGCACCGCGACGATGGTGATGATCAATTCTGCCGCATTGCCAAGCGTGGCGTTGAGCAACGCGCCGACGCGCGGTCCGGTATAGACGGCCAGCGCTTCCGTGGCTTCACCGATGTAAGCCGCGAACGGGATGATGCCGATACAAGCCAGGGCGAAGGTCAGGATCGGGGACCAGTGAAGCAACTGCGCCGCCAGCACAAAAGGCAGGACGGCCAGCAAAAAGGTCATTGGGTTGCGAGAGAGAAAATTGCGAAGTTTATTCATGATTGATCATTGCCCTTGGTTGGAGTTTTCAATAAATGATGCGCGCTTTCCGGCATCAACACTTTCAATGCGCGGTGTTTGATTGTGATTTCGGCGTTTTGTCCGCCGAGTACCGGCTCGCCATCCACTTGAATGGAAAAATCTTCATCCGATTCTACACGGGCAGTGTGAAAACGCAAACGACGCGCCTGCTCGGATGTGAGGTGACGGCCTGCGATCATATCGAAGAAATGGCGGAGCGCGTCGGCGAGGGATTTGCCGCTCAACAGCCACATATCCATTTCGCCGTCATCGAGGTAGGCATCGGGCGAAAGCAGGGACATGCCGCCCGCGTAATGCCGGATGTTCGTTGCAACCGCCAGCAAAAAGTGACCGTCCACGCGTTTTTCGTCGGCCCATACGCGTAAGTCCATGCCATGCCAGAAGGTCGCTTCCCAAACGGTTGTGGCGAAATAATGCGGCACAGATAAATACTTAGCCAGCCGCGGACGCGGTTCCAGCCGGTGAATGGTCTGCGCGTCGAGGCCAATCCCGGCCCATAACAAAAACGGACGTTCGTTGCAAAGCCCAATGTCCACGCGTTGTGCCGTAACCTCCGACAATAGCCGCGCATTCTCTTTCAATGACCACCAGTGAAACCAACTGAAGGGTCTTTGTCCCTGTTCGATGGCCCACACGTTTGTCGTGCCTGCGGGGATGACGGCCAGCGCGGTTTCGGTTTCCATCAATCCGCTGGAAACGTGACCGACCGTCCCATCACCGCCGATTGCAAAGACCGCATCGTAACCTTCCGCCGCAGCCTGTTGCGCCGCCAATCGGCCATGTGTACCGCTGAGAGTCTCGGCGATGTCCATTTGCCAGCCTGCCGCTTTGAGTGGACGAATGATGCCTTTGACAAAATGAGCGACAGGATAACGTCCTGCCGCGGGGTTATAAAGTAAAAGTCCCTTACGCATGGGTGGGATTATACCTGACCCCCTCCGCCATTCAGACATCTTTCCAGGTTGGGGAGATGCCGGGCGAGGGCTGAAAGTCGCATGATATAATTTCCGCGGGTATTCGATGCAATGAAAGAAGGCGCCCTTCTCAACAACCGCTACCAACTGCTTGAAAAACTCGGCTCCGGGGGAATGGCCGACGTTTTCCGGGCACGCGACCTCATGCTCGCGCGTGACGTAGCCATCAAAGTCCTTCGCAAGGATTACTCGAATAATCCCGATTTTCAGGAAAGATTCAAACAGGAAGCGCGCGCCGCCGCGAACCTTTCCCATCCCAACATTGTCACTGTCCATGATTTCGGTCTCACAGACGATTTGCTTTTCATCGTCATGGAGCACGTCCCCGGCAAAGACATGAAAAGTCTCCTGCGCCAGCGCGGCCGCTTCACGGTGGAAGAAACGATTCCCCTGATCGTGCAGGTATGCGCCGGCATCGGTTATGCCCACCGCGCCGGCCTCGTCCATTGCGACGTGAAGCCGCACAACATGATCGTCACACCCGACGCGCGCGTCAAAGTCACAGACTTCGGCATCGCGCGCGCCCTTGCCACCATCATGCCCGGCGAGCGCAGCGATGTTGTTTGGGGGTCCCCGCAATACTTCTCACCCGAACAAGCCGCAGGCGAAGCGCCATCCCCCGCCTCCGATGTGTATTCGCTCGGCGTCGTCCTTTACGAAATGCTCAGCGGCACACCGCCCTTTACCGCATCCACTGCCGAAGAACTGTCGCGCCTCCACATCAGCGCCAATCCGATCCCCATCAACGAGTACGTTCCCGATGTTCCCACAGCGCTGGAAGAGATCGTGATGAAGGTCCTGTCAAAGGAACCCTCCGCCCGTTATCGCACCGCCGACCAGCTTGGCCGCGTCCTGCTCACTTTTGGGGCAAAGCGCGGCGAAGACGAAGAATCCCCGGCGCCCTCATTAAATCCACCCATCGCGACTCGACTTCCAACTCGCGAGATTCCCTCACGCCCGCGGCCGACTCCTCCGCCTGCAAGCATTTCCCGGCCAATAGCAACGCCTCAAGCGGACCCCGAACCTGATTCCGCCTCGACGGACATTGACTGGGCCTTGGTGGGACTTGGCCTGCTCGCCCTCATTGCAGTGGGCGGCCTGATCCCATTTTGGATGGCCGTCTATTTTGCCTACAATCCCCCGATTCGATAAGGACTGCAAAGTCTCCGGACTTTGCAGAATTTTTTTCATTTGATGAATTACATTATCGCCCCCTCCATTCTTTCCGCTGACTTCACTCAACTTGGCGCACAACTCTCCGCCTGCGAATCCGCTGGCGCTGACTGGATTCACGTGGATGTGATGGATGGCCACTTTGTCCCTAACATTACGATAGGGCCGATGATCGTCGAAGCCTGCAAGCGCGTTACCAAACTTCCGCTTGATGTGCATTTGATGATTGAAAAGCCCGAGCGCTATTTGGAGGCATTTGCCAAAGCCGGCGCAAGCGGGATTACCGTCCACGTTGAGACCTGTCCGCATATTCACCGCACGTTGGAGCAAATCAAATCGCTGGGCTGTCAGGCTGGTGTGACGCTAAATCCCGGTACGCCCGTCTCCATGATTGAACCAATCCTTCACCTTGCAGATTTGGTGCTCGTGTTGAGCGTCAACCCTGGATTTGGGGGACAGGCCTTTTTGCCCGAGACGATTGGCAAAGTCGGCGAAATCCGCAAGAAACTGGATGCAATCGGCTCGAAAGCCAGCGTTGAAGTGGATGGCGGAATCACCGCGAATACGCTGCCCCTCATGAAAAACGCAGGTGCAAATGTGTTCGTGGCCGGGAGCGCCGTGTTCAAATACCCCAGGGGAATCGCAGAGGGGATCAAGGCTCTGCGCGAGTGCGTTGTGTCATAACTCGGAGTCCAAAGTCTCCAGACTTTGGAAATCCATACCCACACCTTTTCCAGCGTCAGGCGATGTTGGACTCCAGGGAAAGCAACTTAAACAAAAACCGCGGCTTGCGCCGCGATTTTCGTAGCAAAAAGTCAGACCTTAAGCCGCAGATTTGCCGAGCGTCTTGATGCACTTGGCGCACAGCGTCTTCTGGACGAGGCGGCCCTTTTCCATGATGCTCACCTTTTGCAGGTTCGGTTTGAACTTGCGGTTGGTGGCGCGCTGGGAAAAGGAGCGGTTGTGTCCGAATGTGGTTGTCTTGCCGCAGTGGTTGCACTTAGCCATCTTGAAAATCCTTTCCTTGTGCCGCAGCTTCCTTTTGGCTGAGCGGAGGTTGCGGTACTTACAATGATTCCGAGGGCGATTGCCAATTTCCAAAAGCACGGCATTTTACCATACAACGCAACCTTATTCAAGATAAGATGTTAAAATAGATGGTTGTAAACGGAGTCCAAAGTCTCCCGACTTTGGGCTTTTTATCCAAAACGGATTCCAATGTCGGGAGAAGTTGGACTCGCAGAAAAAATCTGACCTGAGCGGTACGATGCTCGGGCGTATCAATGAGGAAACCAATGGGCGAAGAAACTACAACCCTGGGCGGGATTCACATCTCGCCGAACGCGGTGGCGGCGATTGCGTATCACGCCACCATGCAATCCTACGGCGTGGTGGGACTTGCGCCGAAAAATCTCGCAGACGGACTTGTCCACACCATCACCCGCGAACCAACGCGCGGTGTGTCTGTCCATTACAACGGCGAGGACATTGACATTGACATTCATGTCATCATCGAATATGGCACGCGCATCAACTCGGTGGCCAGCAGTGTGGCGAATACCGTCCGTTTTCATGTGGAGAAGGCGCTGGGACTCAAAGTGAACCACGTCAACGTCCATGTGGCTGGACTACGCGTAAGCGATACCGACTAGCACCGCAACCGCATCAAACAATAGGATTACGATGAAACATATTCCTTGCAATATACAAAATGCAGTCCATAACGCAGTGAGTTGCGGCACGAGGAGCAGAGGCTGATGATGGCAGTGGATACCGCGCGCGTAGAGAAATTCCGCAAAATGCCGATAGACGGCCAGTCAATGAAACGGCTGGTGGAAGCAAGCTTGATGTGGCTCCGAACGAACCAGCAGATTGTCAATGCGATGAATGTGTTTCCCGTCCCCGATGGTGACACAGGCACGAACATGGTGCTCACGCTGCAATCGGCTTGGAACGAAATCAAGGACATGGGCACGCGTAACTTGAGCGAAATGGCCGCCGCGGTTTCAAAGGGCGCGTTGATGGGCGCGCGCGGAAATTCGGGCGTGATCATGTCGCAGTTGTGGCGCGGGTTTTCGCGCGGCGTCCACGAGAAGGAAACACTCGACGCGGCGACTCTTGTCAAGGCGTTTGCGGATGCGCGCGATACCGCGTACAAAGGAGTCGTGCGTCCCGTGGAGGGGACGATATTAACCGTCGCCAAGGAAATTGCTCTGGCAACGGAAGCCGCTTTAGGGTCCGCGAAAGATGCGATTGAGATTCTCGAAGTGGCGGTGAAGGCCGCGGATGAAGCAGTCCAAAAGACGCCCGAGTTGCTTCCCGTCCTCAAGCAGGCGGGTGTGGTTGATTCAGGCGGCAAGGGCCTGTTCTTTATTCTCGAAGGAATGTTGCGTCATGTGTATGGCGAGTCGCTTGAAACACCGACCATGAGCGTGCAGGCGCTTTCGGCAATGGAAATGCAGAACGCGATGGAAGAGGTGGAAGAGGGACAGGATTACGAAGTGGTGGTGGATTTCTTCCCGAACGGAGAACTTGAATTGCCAAAGTTTTATGGGCGGCTGGAGGGGATGGGCACGTCGATCCAGGTGGGTGAGGGCGAGGGAATGTACCGCATGCACATCCACGTGCCGACCGAGAAACGCTACGAGCCGATTGATTACATCATGGGGCTTGGCACAATCACGAAAGTTGCGATGGAAAACCTGCTGGCGCAGATGGACGACATTCAAAAGAGCAAGGCTTCGCAGATTCAATTTAGCGCGGTGGAGCCTGGGCAGATTGCGGTGGTGGTCGTTTCACCAGGCGCGGGCTTGAGCCGAATTTTTGCGAGCCTGGGCGTCGCGGCGGTAGTCGCGGGCGGGCAGACGATGAACCCATCCACGCAGGATATTTTGAGTTCATTCGAAAACATGCCGACGGATAAGGTAATTATCCTGCCGAACAACAAGAACATCATCATGGCGGCAAACCAGGCGAAGGAAGTGACGGTGAAACAGGTCGCGGTGGTGCCGAGCCGCACTGTTCCGCAGGGACTCTCTGCCATGCTGTCGCTCCAGCCCGACGGGGAACTTGATTCCGTTGCCGAGAAAATGACCAAAGCGATGAGCGCGGTCAAGACGGGCGAGATTACGGTTGCGACGCGTTCGGTTGAGATTGACGGCGTGACTGTGAAAGAGGGGCAGGTGATTGCCCTGCTCGACGGCAGGCTGGTCGCGTCGTCTGATTCTGTCGAGCATGGCGTGATGGAACTGCTCGAGAAGGCGGACGCGGGTGAATGTGAGTTGGTTACGCTGTTCTTCGGCGAGAATATGACCACCGCGGAAGCAAACCGAATCAAGGATGTGATTGGCGGGAAATATTCCTCACTCGAAATCGAAGTGCAGGAAGGCGGCCAGCCGCATTATCAGTTTATTATTTCGATTGAGTAGCCTCTCACCCCTTGCCCCTCTCCCAAAAGGAGAGGGGAATCTTTTTATGAAACTTGGCATTGTCACCGACTCAACATCAGATATTCCAGCCTTTTTGATCGAACAGCACGGAATCGAAGTTGTCCCTTCGATTTTGATTTTGGAGGGAAAAGAATACGCGGACGGGATTGGCATTTCGCGCGAAGAATTCTATAGCCGCCTGCCCTCGCTTCGCACTCCGCCGACAACTGCCGCGCCTTCGATTGGGGAATTTTCAACCCGTTACCAAAAACTCTTCGACAACGGCTGTGACCATATCCTATCCATTCACCCCGCGGTACAACTGACGACCATCATCAACACGGCGCGCCAGGCCGCGCAGGGATACGCGGACCGCGTCACATGCGTGGACAGCGGATCGCTCTCGCTCGGTCTCGGCTTTCAAGTGTTGGCCGCGGCTGAAATGGCGGAAGCAGGCTTGAGGTCCGCGCTGGAGGCGATTGAGTCGACGCGGAAGCGATTACACGTCTCAGCCGCGCTGGATACGATGGAATATCTGCGGCGCAGTGGGCGAGTCCCCGGTGCGGTGGCCGCGTTGGGCGGGTTGCTGTCCATCAAGCCGATGATTGAATTGACCGATGGGGTGGTGAAAGCGATTGGCGCGGTCCGCACGACGAAGCAGGCCAATGAGCGCATGTTGAACTTCCTGCTCGCGGGTGGAAAATTCGAACGTCTTGCCATCCTGCATACGAACGCTGAAAGCCGCGCCCGCGAACTTTTGAATGGACTCATGCAGCGTGACAGCCAGTCTGTGTCGAGGGATATTTTGATGGTCAATGTGACGGCAGTGATTGGCACACATCTTGGGCCGAATGGAGTCGGATTTGCGGCGGTGAAGATTTAGCTCCTCTCCCCATGATAAAATAACTCCCATGTTGCCATCATTAGAGAAACTCCGTAAATTTTTCCGCCTCGAGCACGAGAACGGATACGCCAACAGTGCCATTATCGGTGGTCTTGCCAAAATGCTGGATTTTTGGGAAGGCGAGGCCCGCGCCGATGGCATCAAAGAGGAAGTTATCCAGGCCGTCATACAAAGACTCCGCTCCTATGACGGACTCAGCCCAACGTCCCGCGCAGATGCGTTGAAGGGATTGTGGAAGCGCATCGGGGAGACGTACCCCGAAGCGACACAAAAGCCATCCCGCCCAACCCAGTCTCAAACACAAACTCAACCGAGGCCAAGGCCTGTTCAAACGCCTCCTCCAAAAGAAGGGGAGAGGCCGCATCGCCCCTCACCTCAGCCGCGCTCCGAATCCGTGCCGGGTGCGAAGACCAGCCAGACGCCTGCCGCGCTCAGCGCTTCACTGACCGTCTTGCAGGGTGTCGGCCCTGCTCATTCGAAAACGCTCGAAAAGCTTGGCCTGCAAACACTCGGCGACATGCTGTATTATTTCCCGCGCCGTTACGAAGATTACAGCCAGCTCAAGCCCATCAAGTCGCTTTGGTATGGCGAAACCGTCACAGTGATTGGCACAATCCAAAGCGTGGCGACGCGTCCGATTCGCGGCGGCAAGCAAACCATCATCGAAGTCATCATCAGCGATGGCACGGCCTCCCTGCGATTGAGTTATTTCAACCAGCCCTGGCTTGCAAACCGTTTCAAAAAAGGGGACGCCATCTCGGTCTCCGGCAAGGTCGAGCAGTATCTTGGCCGGCTCATCATGAACAGCCCCGATTGGGAACCTGTTGAAGTTGAGAACCTGCACACCAACCGCATCGTGCCGATTTATTCGCTCACCGAACGCGTCACGCAAAAATGGCTGCGCGGCCTGATGAACCAGGTCATCAAATATTGGGCGCCCGCCGTTGCAGATGCGCTTCCTGAAAGCGTGCGTTCCTCCGCAAAGTTGATGCCGCTTGGCGAAGCGATTCAGCAGGCGCATTTTCCAGATTCGCAGGATAAGCTCAAAGCCGCGCGTGAACGACTCGCCTTCGACGAAATTTTCTACCTGCAAATGGGAGTCCTGCGGCAGAAACGGGATTGGAAACAAGCCGACGCACGCCGCTTCTCTTCCTCAGACGAGTGGCTGGGCGCGCGTTTAAAGGGCCTTCCCTACACCCTGACATCTGCCCAGCAACGCGCCATCTCAGACATTCGCGCCGACCTCGACTCCGGCAAGCCGATGAATCGACTCATCCAGGGCGATGTGGGTTCGGGTAAAACTGTCGTTGCCGCGCTCGGTGCCGGCATCGTGACGAGTGCGGGTTCGCAAACTGCGATCCTCGCGCCCACATCTATTTTGGCGGAACAACATTATCGCAACTTCACAAGCCTGCTCGCAGGTGAAAACGGAATCCTGCAAGAAGGGCAGATTCATTTGTTAACCGGAGACACGCCCGAGGTAGAGAAAGAAGCGGTGCGCGTCGGTCTCGCAGATAGAAGCATTAAACTTGTCATCGGCACACACGCCCTGCTCGAAGACCCCGTTGTGTTCCAGGATTTGCAATTTGTGGTCATTGACGAACAACACCGCTTCGGTGTTGACCAGCGTGCCGCGTTGCGCGCCAAAGGCAGCACACCACATTTGCTTGTGATGACGGCCACGCCCATCCCGCGCTCGCTCGCGTTGACGTTGTACGGCGACCTGGATTTGTCTGTGATGGACGAGATGCCCGCAGGCCGGCAGCCGATCAATACCTACGTGCTTCGTCCGCAGGAACGCGAGCGCGCCTACACCATGCTCCGCGGACAGATCAACGATGGCGGGCAGGTCTTTATCATTTATCCACTGATCGAGGAGAGTGAGAAAATCGAAGCGCGCGCCGCGGTGGATGATTATGAGACTCTCTCGAAAGAGGTCTTTCCCGATTTGAAGCTCGGTCTCTTGCATGGCCGCATGAAGCCCGACGAAAAAGACGCGGTGATGCTCAAATTCCGCGACCGCGAATATAACATCCTGGTTTCGACCACGGTTGTCGAAGTTGGCGTGGACATTCCCAATGCGACGGTGATGTTGGTCGAAGGCGCGGACAGATTCGGTCTGGCGCAGCTGCACCAACTCCGCGGCCGCGTGGGACGCGGTTCGGCGCAGTCGTACTGCCTGCTCATCCCCACGCACGAAGACGCGGCGGAGAACGAACGCTTGCAGGCCATGGCCGAATCCAATGATGGCTTTGTGCTGGCCGAGCGCGACCTGCAACAACGCGGCCCGGGCGAATTTTTGGGTACGCGCCAGTCAGGTTACGCCAGCGGTTTGCGAATGGCAAGTCTCACCGATGTGAAGTTAATTGAAAAAGCGCGCGCCCAGGCTCAGTCACTGTTTGAGCAGGACGCGGAATTATCCCAACCCGAACATGCCTTGCTCGCGGAAGCCTTTGGAAGATTCTGGGGCGAGGGCAAAGGGGACGTTAGTTAGATTTCAAATGTCATTGCGAGGCGCATCTTGCCGAAGCAATCTCAGACTAACCAGGTAAATCTCATCTGGTAGCTATCTGCCTAATAGGAGATTGCTTCGACGAACGAACACCGTCTCGCAACACTTGCACCTGCGTGCAAGTGCAGGTGTGACATAAGAGGAGATTATGGTCAGAGCATTATTCCCAGGAACGTTCGATCCCATCCACTACGGCCACATGGACATTGCTGAGCGTGCCACGCGTCTCTTCGATGAGGTGGTGATGGCGGTGTACGACAAGCCGCTGAAATCGTTGATATTTTCCCCTGAAGAACGTATGGAACTGGTGAGGGAGGCGTTCAGGAACAACCCCAAAATCAAAGTCACCGGCTACAGCGGCCTGACGGTTGACTTTGCCCGCCAGGTGGACGCGCAAGTTATCGTCCGCGGCCTGCGTGTGTTCTCCGATTTCGAGTTTGAATTCCGCATGGCATTGGCGAATCAACGGCTTTCAAAGGACATTGAAACTGTGGCGTTGATCACCGCCGAGCAGCACACGTTTTTGTCCTCGAGCACTGTGAAGGAGATTGCCATGCTGAACGGCGACGTCTCCAGCATGGTTCCGTCACACGTGGAGCAGGCATTGAAGGTCAAAGTGGATGGGTTGGATGGTCAACAAGCCCCGCCCAATGCGCTCAGGGATTAATTTGTGCTAGAATTGTCTTGTGTCATTCGGAGTCCGAAGTCTCCCGACTTCGGTCATTGTAAGAGCAGGACTACATCCAACGTCAGGAGACGTTGGACTCCAGTAAACCCAAATGAAAAGAAGGCTTGATTCTTCAAAAGGTGAGCAAGGCAAGTTTTATCGTCCCGATGTCGTTTTGAAACTTCCAATTTACCTTGACGACGATTTAGTGGATTTCATTGAAGTATGCAAAAGAGAAAAAAGCCGATTTGCAGACTGCGGTAAATGACATCTTGCGCCACAACAAAGAAATGCTTCAGGCCCTTCGATAGCCTGCCTGAAGGAGTATCTTATGGACATCCTGCAACTAATTGACCGACTCGAAGAACTCTTCAACGACGCCAAAGCCGTTCCCTTCACCCACAACGTTATCGTGGATGAAGACCGCATGTTGGAACTGATTGACCAGATGCGGATTGCCATCCCTGAGGAAGTGAAGAAGGCGCAACAGGTCGTGGCGCAACGCGACCGCGTGATGGCGCAGGCCCAGGAAGAAGCCAACCGCACGCTGTCCATTGCCCGTGAAAAAGCAGACCAGCTTGCTCAAAAGGACATGGTTGTGCAGGAAGCCCAGCGCCGCGCGGAACAAATCGTTGCGCAAGCGCGCGCAGAAGCCGAAGCAACCCGCGCCGATGCCGATAATTACGTGGTTGATACGCTCATGCAGTTGCAGGATCAAATTGCGAAATTGAGCAACCAGGTTAGCAACGGGATTCGCACCGTGCAGGAAGACCAGATGAGGAAGATGGGGAATTCGCCGTCGCTCTCATCGAGTGTATCGGAAAAAATCGAGAAGTAGAATCAAAAGTCCCCGCGAAATGCGGGGACCTTGTTTGTGGAGTCCGAAGTCTCCCGACTTCGGAAGTTCAACGTCAGGAGACGTTGGACTCCGGGGATTAGATAAACTCAAACGTCGGCATTCCCACTATTTTTGTTTCAATTTTGAATAACCCGCCCGAAAGCGGATATTTGACCAAATCCGCTTCGCTCATGCCCACGCGCGCGGACGTGACGTACAGTTCGTTCATGTCCCTGCCGCCGAAGGCGCAGGAGGATGTGTGCAATGCGGGCACCGGGATTTGTGCGAGTAATTGCCCCGTGCTTGGCTTCCATCTCGTCACTTGCGCGCCGCCCCAGATGGCGATCCATAAGTTTCCTTCGGTGTCGGAGGTCATGCCGTCAGGCCAGCCAAGGGATTCGGGGACTTGTACCGCGACGCGTGGGTTTGCAATCTGGCCTGTTGATAAATCGTAGTCAAATGCTTTGACTTCTCGGGTAGGAGTGTCAATGTAATAAAAAGTCCTGGTATCGGGACTCCACGCGAGTCCGTTTGAGATGCGGATGCCATTGAGCAGGGGAGTGGGTTGCTTTCCATCGAATGAGTAAAGCGCGCCACTGGCCTCTTTCTCGTTCATGTCCATGGTACCTGCCAGGAAGCGGCCAGCGGGGTCACATTTGCCATCGTTGATACGGTTGTTGACGGGTTCGGCCAGAGTAGCGAGAACCGTTAATTTCCCCTTCGGGGATGATATGGCGGAATCAGGATCGAGGTCCGCGAAGCTGAGGCGTTTTCCCAGGATGAGATGGCCGTTTTTGCATGGAGCCAGGCATCCGACGAGATCATCCAGTTCGGCGAGGATTTCAGTCCCGCGATAAACGCGTTTGCCGAGAATATCAACCCAATATAGCGACTCGGTTTTCGCATCCCACGCGGGCCCTTCGCCGAGTGCGGCTTTGGCAGCGAGGATGAGTTCGGCCCGCATTTTAGAACCAATCTCGCTTGTAGAAAATGTAGGTTGCAATCGCCGTAAGCCCAAACGCAATGCCAAGCACGTTGAGAAACGCGAAAGGATGACTCTCGCCGGGCAGCACAACATTCATGCCGTAAAACGACGCGACGATGGCCGGCATGTTCAGGATGATCGTCAGCGCGGCGAGGGCCTTCATGACGCCGTTGAGGTTGTTGGAGATAATGCTGGCGAAGGCGTCCATCATGCCCGAAAGGATCTCTGTGGCGATGCTGGTCATTTGGATGGCCTGCTGGTTTTCGGTGAGCACATCTTCGAGCAGGTCCTGGTCTTCCTCGTAGTAGTTGAAGAGCTGTGTTTTCTGGACGCGTTCCATCATCACTTCGTTGGAGCGGAGCGCGGTGGCGAAGTAGGTGAGGCATTTCTGGTATTTCAGCAGTTCGAGCACTTCGCGGTTGCGCGTGGACTTTTGCAGTTGGTCTTCAACCGCTTCGGTGGCGCGGTTGATCTCGCGCAGAAGGTTCAAATAGCGCGCGGCAGTTTCGAGGAAGATGTAAAGCGCAAGACGATAACGCTTGCCGGTTTTGAGCAGGCGGTATTTTCCGTTGGCAAGCACTTTAAAAATGTCGCTGTCATAACGGCATATCGTGACAATCACGTTCCCCAAAATCATGATGCCGAGAGGCACGGTGGAATAAGGGATGTCGCTTTCGGGCTGGTGAATGGGAATGCGAAGCAGGATGAAGGTGTAATCATCATCCCGTTCCATGCGAGCCATTTCATCCTGGTCGAGGGAATAGTTGATGTAATCCGCTTCCACTCCCCAATTCATCAACTTTTCGATTTCTTCGGGCGTCGGGTCAACTGCATTGACCCAGGCGCCATTGACCATTGTTTCGAGTTTTTCGAGCCCCGCCTCGGTGGTCTTGTAGATGTGGAGCATGGCTGCCTCCTTGCGTGAAAGTTCATCACGCAGAGGGCCGCTCCACGTGATGGTTTATAACAAACTTAATGCGTGCCATCCGCCCATACTGGGCGGCTGTTTATCAGAAGAACCTAGGTCGCTCTCGTCCGTGTGATACATGGTTTCCTTACCGTTCATGATGTGACTATTTTACGCCGGATATTTGAATCGGACAACCTACAAAAACATTTCATTTCGACTTGCGCGCGTGGACGATAAAAACGCGATGCGGAATTTGAAACAGCGGATGACCATCCGCATCGCGCGTGACCTGGGCCTGCTCCCGTTTTTCAAGCAGTGACTTTAACTCCGAGTCGAATCTCCCCACCTCCTCGTCCGAAAGACTCGCCCCAACCCCCGAACTCGCGCGGACGCATCCGCGCCATGCTTCGGCAGTGTAGGGGACATCCATATCGAATGAAAAGGTTTTGATTTCAATGAAATCTGCTTCGCCGAGGTCGCGAAGCCACTGCGGGTAAACTCCCGTTTTGTTTCCAAAGCGGCCGTACCAGGCGGGGTTGTATTTTTGAATCGGTTTTTCCGTCACGTCAACAACGTTATCTGTGAGCGGAAGCCAGTCGAAATGCGCGATGAGGACGCGTCCGTCAGGCTTGAGAATCCTCCTCGCCTCCCCTGCCGCGCGTGGACGGTCGAACCAATGCCAGCATTGCCCCGCGGACACAACATCGAAAGACGAATCGGGCAAGCCGGTCTCTTCGGCGGGGCCGCGCGGAACTCTGCGTCGAGTCCAGCCTGCCTGCTGAGCTCGCGTGCCTGCTCCAGCATCTGCGCGGAGACATCGAGACCGGTCACTTTGCAGCCTCGCGCCGCGAATCCGCGGGCGAGTGTGCCGGTTCCGGTTCCCAAATCCACGAGTGAGTTGCCCGCCTTCACGATTCCCTCGTCGAAGACGCGCTCGAAGAATGCACGCGGGAATCCGGCGCGGTGTTTGGCGTAGTCGTTGGCCGTCAGGCCGAAGTCAATGGTCATGGGGGAAATTTAAAGGTGACGGCCACTTTTGCGAAGCACCCCGCAGCGAAGCGGAGTGAGCGCCAAGTGACCGTCACCTTTTAGCAAAAAAGAGTTATGGCGCGCCGATGTTCTGCGGAAAATCGGAGACAGTCTGCGCGGGAGGCGCGAGTTTTTGCAGTTGTGCGAGCGCCTGCAAGCCGTTCCACAATCCCCACAGGAAGTAAAGGTGGAATAGGAAACCGATCCAATCCTGAAAGAGGAGCAGGAGCAGGGCATCGAGCGCGTAGAAGATCATGCCTGTGATAAAGGCCCAGCGGTGCATTTTTCCGGCAAAGAACCCAAACAGAGCAAATACCGCCGAGATTAGCACGCTCAAGACAATGCCTATGCCTTTGAAAATCAACGCGCCATCAGGCGCCTCCACGGCGAAGGCATTCGCCAGGGCATCCACAATCTGCGTGGCGCCGAGTCCCACAACGAAGCTTACACTGCCGTTGGAAGCTGAAATCACAGAATTGATCACGGACAGCGCCGCGATCCAGTAGAAGTTGTTCGCGCCAACTTTGGCGCGGCGGGCAAGATTGGCAACGGCAAGAAGCAAGTTGGCTTGCTGTTGGTCGAGAGGTGCAGCTTGTGGTTGTCCTGATTGTTCCATGGGAGGAATCCCCTTTCTTGGATTTTTGCTACTATAGACGAAAACGCCCCGTAAGTCAACAGGGCGTTTTTGGTGATTACCCACAAGTCCGTATCCGACATTCAAAGCCTCAAAGCCAGAGCATTCTGCCGCGAATTTCGCTAATTCACACGGATTTTTAAAACCAATTCGCGAAAATTCGTGAAATCCGCGGCTGAGGTTTTACTTTTATTATTTGTGCTCCAACCATGTTGCGATGGTACATATCTCAAATGGAAGCATGTGCGAAAAATTCCGCAACCTCCGCGCTCGCCGGAGCCGACCGGATATGCCCGGGCAGTCCCACTTGTTGAATACTGGAATTCAAAAAAATTGCCATGCGAGTCGCCAGTTTTTCAGCCTCCATAATATTGTGCGTGACGAACAGTGTCGTTGCGCCTGTTTCGGGCAGGAGAACACGCAGGTCATCCAGAAGCCTTGAACGGGTGGGGGGATCGAGCGCGGAAAAAGGTTCATCGAGCAGGAGCAGTTGCGGTTCCAACACCAAAGCGCGCGCCAGGCTCACGCGTTGCGCCTCGCCTCCCGAAAGCTCGTTCGCGCGGCGCGCCTTCAAATGCGCGATGCCCAGCCGTTCCAGCCACTTTTGCACGCGCGGCCCAATCTCATCTTTGCAGACGCCCCGAAACCGAAGACCGATGGCGACATTTTCATAAACCGACGTATCGAACAACAGCGGGTCCTGCATCACAAGCGCCAGCCGCCGACGATAAACCGCGTCCGACTCCGCCCGGGCCTGCTCACCGTTAAACAGAATTTGTCCATGCTCAAAGCGGACCAGCCGCGCCAGCGCCAGCAGGAGCGTACTCTTGCCCGCGCCATTCGGTCCAACCACGGCCAGCACGTCCCCGCGCTCGATATCCAGCGACTCGACCTGTAACGCGATTTTTTCGCCGCGCTTTACCACCAGGCTGCGGATTTGAACCAGCGTGTTCATCGTTTCGCTCCGCGTTGCTGAATCAATGTCAATGCCCAGTTGACGAGGAACGTGATCACTAAAAGCAGAATGGCGAGTGCGATGGCGAGGTCGAAATTGCCCTTGCCGGTTTCAAGCACGATGGCTGTGGTCAATACGCGCGTTTGAAAGCGAATGTTTCCACCCACCATCATGGACGCGCCGACTTCTGAAATGACAGCGCCGAACCCTGCCATCAATGCGGCCAACAGGGGCAGGCGGGCTTCATGCCATAGTTTCAAGATCATTTGCACTCTGGATGCGCCGAGCCCGAGCAGTTGCAGTTGAAAACGCGGATCGAGGGCCTGCAATGCCGCGGTGGTGAGTCCGGTCACGACCGGAAACGCGATCACAACCTGGGCGATGATGATGGCTGAAGGAGTGTAGATCAACTTCAAACCGCCAAGCGGCCCCGAACGCCAAAGCATGAGCGCCACAAACAGACCGACAACCACGGGCGGCAATCCCATGCCGGTATTGACGATGCTCAACAAAAAGGAGCGCCCCGGAAACTTGCCCAACGCCAATACAGTACCCAGAGGCAATCCGATCACCAGGCTGATGAAGGTGGCAAGCGCCGAGATTTGAAGAGATAGAAATGTGATTTGCCAGGTTTCAGGGTCTAGGAACATGTTTAAGTTTCAGGGGCAGTCATAACGACTGCCCCTGAGTAAAGGCTATTTTATTACAAACCTAAATCTGCATCGGTCTTATCGGCATCGGGATGGAAGAGCGGCTGGCCGAATTCTTCAACGCCAAACTGCCCAATGAGCTCCTGCGTGGCTGGATCAATGATGAAGTTGGCGAAGGCAAGCGCGCCTTCATAATTAACCTTGGGCCATTTGTCGGGATTCACGGTGATGACGTGATAGACATTCAGCAAGGTATTGTTGCCTTCGAGCAGGATTTCAAGCTGAACATTGCCCTTGTTGGCAAGGTAGGTGGCGCGGTCGGTGAGAATGTAAGCGCCCTTCTCGGAAGCAACAGTGAGCGAAGCACCCATGCCCTGTCCCGTTTCAATGTACCAGGCCTGTCCCTTGGGATCAAGCTCGGCCTTCGTCCAGAAGCTCAATTCCTTTTTGTGCGTGCCGGAGTCATCGCCGCGTGAGACGAACGGCGCGGCGGCATTATAAATGGCAATGAAAGCATCTTTGGGGCCGAGTTCTTTGATGCCCGCAGGATCATCCGCCGGGCCGACGATGATGAAGTCATTGTGCATGACGAGCATACGATCCTTGCCAAAGCCGCCGTCCATGAAGGTGACTTCGGAGGAGGGGGCATGGACGAGCAGGACATCGGCGTTGCCTTCTTCGCCCATCTTGAGCGCTTCGCCGGTTCCGACGGCGATGGTTTGGACGGTGTAGCCAGTCTGTTCCTGGAACATGGGCACAAGCACATCGAGCAAACCGGAATCCTGAGTGGAGGTGGTGGTGGCGAGGATCAGGGTCGGGTTGGCGGGCGCTTCGGTTGGCGCTTCCGTAGTCGGGGCCTCGGTGGTAACAGGGGCTTCGGTCCCCTGCGGGGATGATATAACGGGAGCAGCCGTCGGCGCGGCCGATCCGCAAGCTGACAACACGAGGGTAAGGGCCAGGCTGAAAGTGAGGAACAATTTGGTCATGCGGGGCATTCTCACTCGTTCTCCTTGTGTAAGATTTTCAATTAAGGGAAAACTTAATTGTAAGCAAGTATAAATCAAATACTCCCAGAGTGGAATATCCTTAAGTTCGGTTGTTTTTATTAGCCAGGGGGAGATTGCCTGTACCTTCGACCAGGTTCACGCCGAAGGGGAGATCCTGTAAGTTTGACGGCGGCAGGATGAGGGTCCGATTTTGAGGCGAGTTATCAGGCTGTTGATTCCTTATGAAATTTGAAAACCCAAAACGGTAACTACCATCCCGCAGGTTTTGGTGATTCAACCGTGTTTTGCCGAGAAGTCTGCGGGATGGTATATCGGATTTGAATCTAAAAAATCTTCAGGAACATTCATATCGCCAAAGCCATTCAAAAGTGCCTTTGGCGACCCTGCCAAAGGCACTTTTTTGTACTTTTACTTGAAGAACTTGCTAAGGCAGTCTATTATGGTAGGGCAAACATCTTGTCGATGAAGACAGCCATTTCGGCGCGGGTGACGTTGTTATCGGGGCAGTAGAGATTGGCGCCACAGCCGCTGGTGATGCCTTCCGCCGCCAGTTGCTTGATCCAGGCCGCCGCCCAGTAGGTGGTAGGCACATCGGTGAAGCCGGTGCTGCTTCCAACCGCCGGGGGCGCGTAAGACGAGCCGTGTTCGGCTTTCAGCAGGAAGACTGCCATTTGAGCGCGGGTGACCGGGCTATCTGGGCAGTAGGCCAGCGGGGAAGTGGTGCAACCGCTTGTTACGCCAGCCGCATACAGATGCTCGATCCAAGTCCAGGCCCAGTAAGTGTTTGGCACATCCACAAACGTGACGGGTGCCGCCATCAGGGTCAAGTCGACCGGGATAATCATGTCGCCGTACGGCGTGTCGCTCACAACGCGTAGGTAGCCTTCATAGGGTCCATCGGCCATGCCGGTCGCATCCACGTTGACTGTGATGTTTGTGGCAATTCCGGAAGCAAGTGTGCTGGTACTGGGAGTGGCGCTTAGCCAAGTGGCTTGCCAGCCGCAAGCGCCGGTTTCGCCGGAGTTAGCCTTGTAGACCAGCTTGTTGCCCTGGTTGACGGCCCACAGGTTGCCGTTGCAATCCATCTCGAGGCCGGCCTGTTTATAGTCGGCAAAGGCATGCACGCCAGCGTTCATCAAGTTAAAGGCGCCGACGATGCTGTAGGAGTCGTTGACGTCCAGAACGTACACATCGTACAAGCCAAACGAGGTGTCGGAGGCGGAGTTGGTCATCGCGAAGAGATGGCCGCTGACTGGGTTGAAGGCCAGACCGGAGATATCCAAGTTGGCGTTCACTGAATCCAGGATGGTGCCATCCGGGGCGAAGTGATTGATGATCCCGTCAGTCCATGAACCGGTATAGTACGTGTTCGTGGCTGGGTCAAAGGCTAGGCCACGCTCGCTTGTGCCAAAGTCTGGGCAGATGGCGTTGCCGGTATCCAACATGGTGACAGGGTCCATCTCGTAGATGCAGTTGTCGCCGCCTACATTCACCTGCCAGAGCATACCGGTGAGGGAGTTGTAGGCCATATCTCCACCGAACGAGCCCACCCATGGAGTAGTATCAATGGTGTCGCCGGTGTTGGTGCCATCGGCCAGGAAGCGGTAATTCAAATCATCGCCGCCCGCAGCGCCAAGGTTGCCAATCCACATATCGTTGGCGTCGGTGTTGAAGCCGATGCCCCACGGGTAGACCAAGCCGGTAGACCAGGCGGTCGTCACATCGCCAGCCGCCAGAGGCGTTACTTCAGTTGGCTGCCCGGTGAAGCGGGTCTTGCTGGCATCCATATCGTTCAAGTTCTTGGGACCAACATGGCGGGTGTTGTCAGCAAACGGTCCGGTGGGGGTCAGGGAAGGAACCGGCCCATCAACCGGGAAGATCTTGAATTCGGTCGGCAGGCCGCCGGGGTTGCCGAATTCAATTGGGGCTGAACGGGTTCGGGCTTCATTATCGTAAATGATGAAGGAACGGCTACCAGGATCGGCAGACAGGTCGCCGGCTGGCAGGATGAAGTCGAAGCCCACGGTTCCGCCGGCCATTACAGTCACGGTCTCATCATCCACCCCATAGTAGGGCGAGAAGGGCGCACTGGCCGATAGCGCTTGCGCACCGGATGGTTGCCCGATGACATATAACTGCGCAGGCTGGGCCGAGTCGGCGGAGGAGTCAATCAGAGTGGCAAGGTTGCTAATCCCATCCTCCACTTGGGCATCCATGACGAGCATGCCGTTGTTTGCATCCAGAACCGAGCCGATGACCAGGCCGCCGGAAGCGAGGGGATCGCAACTGCCGATGCTTACTTCGTCAATTTGGGCGTACCAATCATAGTTGGAGACCAAGTCGTAGTAATGCCAGCGCAACTGGAAGTTTGTGCTGCCAGTGATGGTTGGAGCCAGATCGAGTCCAACTCCCACGCCGGGCGTGCTATAAAGCGCGCCGTGATTTTCGCTCCAACTAATCAGGTTCGTCCAGGCACCGCCATCCACTTTGATGTCCAGATCAAGCGCCTCAAAGCTGTATTGCTGGTAATTTGCCAGGTAGGTCAGCAAAGTCCCAGATGTCAGGCTGGCGGTGGTGATGACCGGCGAGATCAATTCGGTGTCGTAATCCACCGTGCCAACCGCGTCGCTGTTAACATCTGCCGCTGTGCCGCTACCGCCGGTATAGTTGCCATCGCCCCAATTGGAACTCAAATCCCAAGTTACGCCGAAACCGGCATTATCCACCACTGTCCAGGTTCCAGGCATGGTGGCACCGTCAAATCCTTCGTAGAAATCGGAGGATTGGACATAGCCGGGTGCCTGGCAGGAAATCAGGTCGGCACTCAGGGTGAAATTCTGGGTGGCATCAGCGGCCACAGTCACCAGGGTATTATTTGGGTCATACCCATCGCTCATGGCGTTGACCGTGAAGGTGTAGGGCGCGTCCACCAATGCAACGCTGAAGGCACCAGTCACCGGATCGGTGAAGATCGGGCTGTATGGGTAGTCTGTAATGTCAATGGCCGCATACAGAGGCCAGCCGGTGGTTGCGTTTGTCACCACGCCGGAGATAGTGTGTGTGGCTGCTACAGTGAGGGCAAAGTTCTGGGTGGTAGTTCCGCCGTTAGTTACGCTCAGGCCGGTTACGGTCTGGGAGACATAGCCGTATTTCGAAGCAGTCACATCATAGGAGCCGGCCGGGACATCAATGGTGTAATGACCGGTGGCGTCGGTAATCGTGCTATAGCCGCCGGTAAGTTCTATGGCCGCATCCATGAGCGGGCTGGACGACGCATCAGTCACAAGGCCGGTCAGGGTTCCGGTGGGCAGGCTGGTGCAGGACGGGAACTTAAAGGAGCCAACCCGTGTTTTCCAGGGGGCCGAACCGGTGTATGCCATGTATTCCTGGGTATACCAGAAAGTGCAGCCATCGGTGGGGTCCACTGCCATCATGCTGTAATCGCCCCACCGGCTGGCCGAGTGGGTTTGCGAGCCGCCGCCGGTGATGAGGGTGGCTTCACCTTGCGGCAGGGTATTAAGTGGGTCGCCGGGCAAACGTCCGGTATAACGGATGGATGGGTAGGTGGAACTGCTGGAAACGGAATAGCCGAGGGCAATATCGCCGGCATCATCCATGGCGACGGACCCCATCCAGCGGTTTTCAGTGGTGGGGGCATACACGCCTTCCTGGTACATAGCCAGACCGCTGCCCGTGTCGCGCAGTTCGAACCAGTGGACACCGGCCTGGTCGGTGGCCGCATCCACTGTGTGGTTGCCAACGATGGTTTGGTAGGAACCGAAGTCGCGGTATTGCAGGCGGTACATCAGGCGGTCATTAATCGCATCCAGTTTTTCGGTGGTGCCGGGTTGCGGGATGCAGTCGCGCCCGCTGCCGCCGCAGGAGATGGTCGGATCTACATCGGCGGTAGCGATTGTCAGGTTGGGATCGAAGGCGGCGTTCAAGCCGAAGGTGGTGTTGGCTGGGGTGACCCAGTCGGTGTGGAATTCCCACACGCGCAGGGTGTCTGCTGGGTCGCCGAGCCAGGTGCTGTCGTCCCATTCCATGAAGTAGTTGGGGGTGCCAGCCACGGGGGTGGGGCCGTCCAAGTCGGAGGGCAACATGCCGCCGAAATTGAGCGTGGAAGCGCCCACATCAATGTAGATCATGCGGGCGGTCAGGCCGGCGAGCATGGCATCGCGTTCAAAGACGGCCACACCGGCACCTTCCCAGGGATTGGGGAACACGCCGTTAAATTGGTTAACGCTCATGTAGTAGCCATCCGGCCAAACGCCGAATTTCGGGTAGTCATTCATCAGGGTCGTGCTGGTTTGGAAGTCGTACAGGTACCAAACGCCTAGTGGGTCCGCAGTGGCGGAGATGGCGATACATTGGTGGAAATCGTTCGGAAAGCTCAAAGCGAACTGGCTCATCATCCAGCGGTTGGCAAGATGGTCAAACTGGGTGATGGGGTCGCCGTCGTTGTTGGTATCGCAGATCGTGCCGGTACCAGACCACAGGGTATTGCCTGCAGCAGGGCCGTACAGCGAGGTAACGGCGGTCGGGTTGGTCACATCCCAGATTTGGAAGGACAAGTTGACCCACTGGATGTAATATTTTGTGCCAGTGGCGGGGTCGTAGCCGATGTCACCCTGTGTGTCAGGAGGCAGTACACCGTTGACATTACTGACTCCTTCAAAGTTGGCAGTGGTAGCGGGCATACTATTGCCAATGATATCGGTTTGCACCGCGGCATCAGAGCCTCCAGATGCTCCATTCTCGGTCTTGGGGAGCGTCAGGCGTTCCCGAAGATCTTTGATGGGCATTTCCCTGGAATCTTTGGGGGCGGCGGGGATGGAGGTCAATGAGCCGAGGGGCTTACTGGCGCCGACAAAAGAAGCATCAATCACTTGCATGCCAGTTTTTGGGGTAGCCTGTGGGGTATCAATTGGTGCGGCATGGGCCGGGCCAATAGGGCTGATGAACATTGCCAGCAGGGTTACAAGGCTGGCAAGTCGCCATAAATGTTTAGTACGCATGTTTTTGTGAACTCCCTTTCAAGATGTTTTGAAATTTTGCTCAAACTACTGCACCGAGAACAACATTGTTCATGCTATATCGCCTGCCTCACCTCCTCTTTTCTCTTTGAGTTGTTTGAAATATGCCCACATAACACTAATCATCCTTTAATGTAAGGATATTTGTTGGATTTGTCAAGTGTTTTCAACAATTCTCAAAACAGGCAATGATTTAGCTGTCGCGGGAAGATAAGTGCATTTCAGCGTGTTACGCCCGTATAGTGGAATACCTGAAAAAATCGTTTCTCATAATGGGAATGTTGTACTTTTTACCCATCAAGCTGTTTCATAGATTGATCGTCCCAACGATGGTGACGGGGATGATGCGCGCACTGATGTGGTAGTTCTAAATTGACGATGGAATGTGCAAGTGAGATTTGCAAAATTTGACGGCGGCAGGATCAGGGTCCGATTTTGAGGCGGGGCGTTCATCAGTCCGCAGATTTGCCGGACTGTTTCATCATCTCAATGAAAGCGTCCACCACGTGCGGGTCAAAGTGCTGGCCGCTTTGTTCGCGAATGTGCTCGATGACATCTTTTTCGGGCCAGGCCGGGCGGTAAGGACGGTCGGAGAGGAGGGCGTCGTAAACATCCACAATGGCAAAGATGCGGGCGGAGAGGGGAATTTGTTCGCCTTTGAGGCCGCGCGGGTAGCCGCTTCCGTCCCATTTTTCATGGTGGCAGTAGGGGATGTCTATGGCTTGTTTGAGGTATGCGATTGGGGCGAGCATTTCATAGGCATAGGCGGGATGCTGGCGCATGACCTCCCACTCGTCTGCGGTGAGATTGCCGGACTTGAGCAGGATGGCATCGGGAATACCCATTTTGCCGATGTCGTGCAGGAGCGCACCGCGGCGGAGGTTTAATTTTTCCATGTCGCTCATGCCCATGGTTTCGGCGAGACGCACAGCCATTTCCGTGACGCGTTGGGTGTGGCCTTCGGTTTCCTTGTCGCGCAAATCGAGGGCGCGTGACCAGCCTTCAATGGTGGCGTCATAGGCCAGCCGCAGTTCGGTGTTCGAGCGTTGGAGGTTGTTGAAGAGGGCGGCGCTGTCAATGGCGATGGCGGCCTGGGTTGCGAGTGTTTCAAAAAAATCGAGCCATTCCTGCGATGGGTTGAGAGGCTTGCGGGTGAAAACTTCGAGCACGCCCTTGACCTGTCCTTTGGCGATGAGGGGCGCGACGTAATGGGATACGAATTTTTCCTCCTTCAATAGCGCGGTGCGGGTGAAGGTTTCGTCAGCCCGCTCCATGTCTGATAAAGAGACGATGCGCCGTTGAAGGGCTGAAATACCGGCCTGTCCTTCTCCCAGCCGGACGCGCGTTTGTTCAATTTTGCGCGTCCTGAACCCGATGCCTGCGCTGTATTCGAGTGTTTGGGTGTGGGGCGTGAGCAGTAAAATGCTGGCGGCATCCACGTCGAGTTGTGTGAGAACGTTGTTGAGCAGGACGTTGAGGGTGATGTTCAAATCGAGGCTGGTGCTGATGGTGATATCGATCTGGTGCAATGCGATCAGGCGGTGGAGGTGCTGTTCAGTCTGTTCATGGAGGGTGACACGGTGAATGGCGTTCGCGGCAATGTCGGCTATGGCGTTGAGCAGGCGCACTTCGTTTTCTTTGATCTCTTTCTTTCGGGCGATCCATACAGCCCCGATAACCTGTTCCTGCGCGACAAGAGGCACGGATGCAACGGCATGAGAATCGCCCAGCAGATCGGGATGGTAGAAGGCAGGATCGGTATTTGCATTGTCGTTCAGATAAGCTTTTCTGTTTTCGATCACCCAATTGCTAATTCCCCTGCCTCGCGGGATTCGCATATTGGTGAATTTCTCTCCGACGATGCCGCGTCCCATTTCGATAACTATATCCTCGCTGGGAATGTCGCGGATTGCCAGTGCGGCGCCATCGGCGTCGAACAGAGCGTTTAGTTCATCGAGGATAAGGGTGAGGATCTCAGACCGTGTGGTGGCGGTACGCAAAACATTTGCAACCGTGATGATCGCTTCGCGTTCGAGTTCGTGGCGCTTGCGTTCGCTGATATTGCGCACAATGCCCGTGAAGAACACTCCTTCGCGCGTCTCCCAGCTTCCGATTGAAAGCTCGATTGGAAATTCACTGCCATCTTTCCGAAGCCCGAATACTTCCAGGCTTTTGTTGACCTGATGGCGATCCTGGCTGCTCAGCCGTTGTCTCAACCCGTGGTGGAATTTCTCCTTGTACCTTTCAGGCATCAACTTGGTCAGTGATTGACCCAGAATTTCCTCGTCTGTGTAGCCAAACATTGCGCGCGCGGCTTTGTTCCAGTAGAAAACTGTCTCCAGGCCGTCAATGGAAATAATGCCATCATTCGCGGCCTCGGCGAGGGAGTGGAAACGCTCCTCGCTCTCATGCTGTGCGATGATCGCCTTTTCGCGCTCGGTGACATTTACCAGGCTGAAGACCAGACCGCTCACGCCGCCGTCCGCTTCCTTTACGGGCTGGAGCGTCCAATTCCAATAGGTTGTTCCGCGCTCCGGGTGTTCGGTGTATTCGAAAGGTTTGGCGTAAGCGACATAGGGTTTTCCGGTTTTTACCACTTCCCGGAAAATCGCTTCATTTTCTTTGTTTGGATACAACGCGAAGTGATTCTTTCCTACAAAATATTCGGGGTCGTGTTCATCTGCCTCGGCATAGGCGCGATTTACCCGGATAAAGTTAAGATCCGCATCCAGATAGGCAATCATGAATTCGGTGGATGCGAATATTTTCTCGAGCAGTTTGTGTGTCCTTCTCAGCTCATTTTCCGCCCGGCTGCGTTCCGCTTTGTTTTGGGCGTCGCTGATTGCCCGTTTGACCGCCGGGGCAAGGCGTGACAGCTTTTGTTTTAGAACGTAATCCGTTGCCCCTTCGGTGAGGGCCTGGATGGCGGCATCCTCTCCCATGGTCCCGGAGATGAAGATAAAAGGTATATCGGGAGCTTCCCTTCGGGCAAAGTGCAGGGCAGACATGCCGTCGTATCCCGGCAATTTGTAATCTGCCAGGATCAGGTCAAATCCGCCTTTAGGCAGGGTCTTCTTATACTCCCCGGCAGTTTGGGTCAGCGTGATCGCGCAGGGAACTCCCGCAGATTCCAGGGTCGCTTGAACCAGTTCCGCGTCCAACAGGTTATCTTCGAGATGCAGGATATTTATTGGAGTTTCCATGATTTTTATTTGCCATTTCGGCCATCAGAGGGCATCTTACTCCTGTTGCTCACTCTCTTTTTTTGCCTTGTTTTTCGCGATACATGCGGTCATCGGCTTCCTTGAGGGCCTGGGTCAGCGAGTCGCCCAGGTTTGCAGTTGAAACGCCGATGGAGAGACTCAGCGGATATCCCTCGCTGTCATCGTTGTGAGAAGCCAGTGTTTTACGAACGCGTGCCAGGATGCGGTCTGCAACGGCGGTCTGTGTTCCAGGCAGCAGGACGGAAAACTCATCGCCGCCGACCCTGGCCGCCGTATCCTCGGCGCGGAAGGCCGCGGACAACACACGCGCGGTGCGCTGTAGCTGCGCGTCGCCGGCCGCGTGGCCGTAATTGTCGTTGATGACCTTCATTTCATCCACGTCAACGATCACAACGCTTATCGGGAATTGCCTGCTTCGTTCGAGCCTTGCCAGTTCTTCGTTGAAATAGGCGCGGTTGTAAAGGCCGGTGAGCGCGTCGTGCGTACTGGCATATTCGAGTTTCTCCTCGGCTCGTTTGCGCTCAGTAATGTCGGTCACGGAGACGATGACCTTTGCGAGGGTATCTTCATATCCCGGCATCGCATACCAGCGCAGGCTGATGGTCAGTTCATCGCCGCCCAGTGTGCGGTTTGTCCCTTCCCACTCAAATTCAGTTTTTCCCTCCGCGATGTTGACCAATTCGGCCCGAAAGCTTTCGAAGGAATCATCGCTCAGTATCAGGCGCAGGTTTTTTAGAAGGGCCGCTTTGTTTTCGGCTCTATATAGTTTCAGGGTCGCGTTGTTCACGTCAACGATCCTGATCTCTTCCGCGCACGCAACCACCACGTCCGGGTGTTTTTCGAGATAGGCTTGGAAGTCGGTGACGCCCTGTCTTTGTAGGTTCTCAAGCCGCCTTTTGACCGCTGAAAAGTCCTCCTCCCAAAGTGAGACAGGCGAATCTTCGAACAGGCCTCGATAACGTTCCCTGCTCTCGTGCAGCGCATCCTCGATCTGTTTGCGCTCGGTGATGTCGCGGTAGTTGATGACGATTGCCTCCACGTTTGGCTCATCGAGCAAATTGGCGGCAGTGCCTTCCATCCAGTGCCAGGAGTTATCCCTGTGCCGGTAGCGCAGGCTGGCGGCCACGCTCGAGGCGGGAATGCGAAGGAGTTGATTCAACATACCCGCCGCCAGGTGGACATCGTCCGGATGGATCCAGTCAATCAGGTTACGCCCAACGTTCTCTCCGTTTGTATAGCCCGTAATTCGATCTGTGCTGGGACCGGTGTAGGTGATCGTTCCCCCGGCGTCGAGCAGAAGGATTGCATCTGAAGCGTTCTCAATCAGGGCGCGAAAACGTTTTTCACTGCTGGATAGATCCTGGGATTGCCGTTCGATTTGTTCCAAATCCTGTTCATTAACCCTGGCGGCCGCCAGCGCCAACCCGCCTACAAGCAGGACGAGACGAAAGACATCAAAAACATGTCCCTTGTCCAGGTCTGGCAGGAAAATCGGGAACAGGGCAACCCCGGCCAGGGTAATAACCAACACCAGAATTGTTGCGCGAAAGGAGAGCAACAGACTGCTTAGCACTACCCCCAGAATAAGAAAGCTTGGCAGTGTAGTCGCATCCGGATGGATAATTTCTGTGGCATAGACTGCGAGAAGAATGGTGCCAATGGTCATCCACGCGGCCAGTGTGTAATAATGGGTACGGCTGATGCCATAGGCAATGGCGAGGAAGAGAATGCCGGTGAACGACGCATGATAGATTTGGGACTGAACGCGTTCAAACTCTGGCAATTGGCTCCTCAATGGTGTCAAAAGAATGACCAAAACACCCAGCGGTATAAGAACGAGCAAAAGTGAGGAGAGCAGGCGCGCGCGGCGGCGCTGCCCAAGCTCACGAATTAGGGCATGCGGCCTTGTAAGTCGGTCCCAAATTTTGGCTGTCACGGATTCTTGTGTCTCGTCCAGGAAAGAACTAATAAACATCACGGGCCTCCTGATCGGCATCTCAGCGACTTGGTCCTTTTCACCACTTTCAGTTTCTTACTGCCCTCTCGTGTTATTTGGCGGAGGTTCGTTGATGAGCGCCCAGAACATACCGATCTCCTTGACTGCATCAACAAAATCCGTAAATTTGACGGGTTTGACAACGTAGGCGTTTACGCCGAGTTTGTAGCAAGTCTCCAGATCATGGGATTCGCGCGAAGATGTGAGGATGACGACCGGGATGGTTTTCAGTTTCTCATCTGACCTGATTTGCCGTAGTACTTCTATGCCATCCATCTTTGGCATCTTAAGGTCGAGCAGGATTACCACAGGATTTCCGTTGGAGCGTTGTGCAAATGTTCCCCGGCGGTACAGGTAATCCAGGGCCTCGACACCATCGCGAACAATCAAAATGCCGTTGGCAAGGTTATGCTCACTCAAAGCGCTGACAGTCAATTCTATGTCTTTGGGGTCGTCCTCGACCAGGAGAATACGTTTGATGGTCATCATGGCAGCTCCTCTTCCGATGATTGCGGAAGCGAGAAGTAGAATGTTGCACCGCTGTCAATTTCTCCCTCTGCCCACGTTCTTCCGCCATGCCGGTTGATGATCCGGCGGACATTTGCCAGACCGATTCCCGTGCCTTCGAAATCCTCCGTCCTGTGCAGGCGCTGGAAAACCCCGAAGAGCTTGTCGGCATAGTTCATGTCAAAGCCGACTCCGTTGTCGCGGATGAAAATCGTAATCTCGGTTGGACTTTCCTGCGCAACGCCTATTTCGATCCTGGCATGACTACGCGGGCGGGTGAACTTTATTGCATTGGAAATAAGGTTGACCAATACCCCACGCAGCATGGCGCGGTCAGCCCGGACCTGGGGCAGGGTCCCGATTAACCACTGGATCTTCCTGTTTTCAGTTTCCGGTTTAAGTTCCTCGATCACTTCATTTGCCAACTCTGTGAGATCCACCCGTGTATTGACCATTTCACTGCGGCTCATCCGTGAGAACGAGAGCAGGTCGTCAATCAGGATTCCCATTTTTTTGGCGGAATCAGCTATGGTGTCCAGGTAGTGGCGGTTTTTTTCATCAAGGCTGATTCCCATGTTTTTTTGCAGAAGTTCGACAAAGCCGTCTATGTGCCGCAGGGGAGCGCGCAGGTCGTGGGAAACGGAATAGGCGAAAGCCTCCAATTCCTTGTTGGCCGCTTCCAGTTGGGCAGTGCGATCAATGACACGCTGTTCCAGTTCTACATTGGCGCGTTTGATTTGATCGTGCAGGCGTGTGTTCTGAATGGCAACGGCGGCTTGCCCGGCCAATCCCTCCACCAGGCGGCGGTGTTCCTCCGTAAAAAATCCCGGCTCTGTTTTGTCAGCCGAATATAACCCGATCACCTGACGCCCCGCGATGATGGGGACGCCGAGCCAGCTGATGACATGCTCTGCGCCAGCGGGCCGTATCCACCCAGGATGGTCACGCGTATCTGCGATTATCAAGCTTTTTTGCGTGGCGACCACCTCTTTCAAGACGGGTGCTGTACGCACGTCAAACGTAATTTTTCGAGTCATGTCAATGTCGGTCCAGCGTTCGTAGCCGCGCAGTGCGGCAACGCGTAATTGAAAATCGCCTTCGAGCAGCGTCACGTTTGCGCTGTCATACGGAACAAGGCGGTTCAAGTATTGCAAAAGGTTTTGCAGGACATCGTCCAGGTTCAGCGTGCGGGACAGTGACTCATTTGCCTCACGGAGTATTTCAGCGATCTCGCGCGCCTTTTTCTCCGCTTCGAGCGAACGTGCGATTTCTTCCTCCGCACGCTTGCGCTCGGTGATGTCATGGGAGAATACGGCCACACCAATGACTGTGCCATCGCCCGCGGCAATGGGGTTGTGCGACACTTCGAAATACAATCGCGACAGCTTTTCCTCGCCGGAATATGCAGACTCTACAAGATGCTCTCCTGCCAGCGCTCGATCCAGGTTTCGTTTTGCTTTTTCTCGATCTTCCGCGTTGGTCATGTAATCCCACAAGCTGTGACCGAGTTGAATTTCCACGTTGTAGATTGCCCTCATGACAGCGGCGTGCGCGCTGTTGAAACTGGTGTATCGGTATTCCCTATCCACGGAAAAAATCAACGCATCTGTGCTTTCGATGATGCTGTGCAGGGTGGAATACTGCTCCCGCCGCGTTTCATCCATCTGCTTGCGTTTGGTAATATCGCGCTGAATGCCAAAGTGACCGATGATCCTGCCTTGCCGATCGTGGATGGCAATGTATTCGCCCTCGATCCACATGGAGGTTCCATCCAACTTGCGTTCGTCGCTTTCGAGCCGGATATTTCCTGCATCCAGAAAGCGCCGCCACAAATCCCGGCCATGCTCCAGGTTGTGTTTGAAGAAATCGTTTGGAGTGAGACCCATCATTTGCCCGCGCGTTGCGCCGTACTGTGCCAGCATCGCATCGTTGATTTGGGTAATGTGTTGGTGAGCAAAGACGTAATCCAGCATCCGCTCTTTATCCACGGTTTCGTCCCAGCGCACAGGTTCATCCAGCATCATGTAGAAACAGCCGTCAATCGTTTGGGAGAAAAACGCACGCAGTTCCTCCTCGCTTTTGCGAAGCGACTCTTCGGCCTGTTGATGCGCCGCGATTTCCCGGATAAGGTCCTCGTTGGTTCTTTTTAACTCCTCTGTCCGTTCCGCCACCCTGAGTTCCAATTCGCCGCGCGCCTTCCGCAACAAATCCCTCTGCAGGCGGTTTTCAAGCGAGATGGCTACATAGTTGGAGAGATTGCTGATGAAGGGTTTGTAGACGTTGAAGGCATCGGGATCGTCAATCCTGAATACAAAGAAGCCGAAATGATGCTGGCAGGAATCTATTGTATTGATTTGCATATTGGCCTGACCGGCCAGCATACACCTGATACCCATGCCGCGTGGACGAATCTCATTTTGCCCGGCGGTAATTTCCTGCAGGGTTTCACAGCCCGCGCAGAGTTCGTTCTCCATCTCCCCTTTCTGAAAGATCACGTTTTCGATGCAGACGCGGCAGGATGCGATCCCCGGAATGGCGAGTAGTGTCTCGGCAAAGAATTCGGCGATGCGGGTTGTATCGGGCAGGGCAAATTCAATGTTTTGCGCCGCCAGGATCTGCCCCAGCACGCGCGCATCGGCTTTTTGCCATTCCTTGTTTTCAATGCTATTCTTCTTCATAAACAAAATCTCCTCGCGGCGATAAAGTACGCAGTTGGGATTGACTTCGGAAGCCGCCCTGCAAAGACCCTAAAAAACGAATGACGGCGCCGTTCGCGCAGGTTCCAAAAGAGACTCCCGAAGTCAATCTGAATTCTCATCCGTGAGAGTGTTGCGGTGCGAACCCCTTGAGAAATTCCTCCGGCGGCATGTAGTATGGATTCTGAACGATCCTGCCTTGCACTATCATCAGCGGATGCACCTTCAGCACATTCAGGAGCGTGGCCCCGTCGAAGCGGCGGGCATCGTACTGACAGATGGGGGTAATGGGGTGCGCGTCATTGATCGTGTTTATTAATGCTTCATATTCCAACAGCCTCTCCGAGCCGGGGATTCCCTTGAGCGCCCACGACATCTCACCGCTTGCCCGCGACCCGTGATAGCCCGCCTGGATTGCCTGGTCGTAACATCCGCTGAGCCGGGCCAGCATTTCGGAGGGTTCGAACCTCCCGGTTGGATAATACACATCCTCCGCCTTGAACGTTTCAAACTCCCCGTTCCGTTTTTGGGAGGGAAGGTTCAACCCCGCCTCTTGTAACCAGGTTTCTATTTCCTTGGGTGTGGTCATATCGGCAAAGTAAAAAACCTGTTCTCCCAGCGTGAGACCCCTGGCAAGAAACTGGCCGATGATTATTTTGCGCTGCTCGTCGTTGTCATAGATCAGGCACATGTGTGTGCCTTCCAGGAAGTGCTCCCCCGTGAAACCCATGTCCACTTCTTTTCTTGGGTTGTTCATTTTGGCCTCCTTTCATGAGCCAAAACAAAAAATAAACCACCATCAACCCTCTTCCATTTCTGGAAAAGGAGATGGTGGATTCGAGAGAAACCTGCCTGTTTTTCTCCCCGCCGCTTGCGCGGAATGGTTCGTGTAGGCCATCGCGCCTCCTTATTACCAAAGGTAAAAGGTTTAAATTGGTGGGGGTGGATTCTGCCCGCCCGGGAATTTACTCCCGGGTTGCATTCTGTCTGTCAATATCATTATATATCCATCGCGCATCCTGTCCAATTACATTTTTGTGTAGTTCTTCGGGATTCACCGCGATGTTCGTCAAGTCTGCACGCAGGGAGATAATGCTTGTTTAACGGTTGCAGGATGAGGGCATCGCACATAACCGTTTGGAAACTGTTTGGGAACACGCAGATGGAACTCGAACGCCTCTTTCCGGGTCTCACGCGGACCTTACGCCTGGTCCCGCTTCGATTGGGTGATCGCATCCTTGGGCTTTTTATGCTCGCCGAACTTTTTGCGGAACTCGAGGAAGCCTGCCTGCAATTATCCAGAACCGCCATCCTCGACACGCGGTATATAAACCGGCGCGCACGCAGGCAGAGGCGGTCGCTGAATTGAAAAAGAACGCCGGGGTGCAGTTCGATCCCTGCATTGTGAACGTCTTTCTTCAGGTTTTGAAGGATAATCACATATAATAAGTAATCGCCCATTCGTGGGTGTGTTGCGCAGCCTCAGAACTTTTTGATAGTCATGATCCGCAAAAACGATTCCCACACCGGTACGATCTTCAGCGGGCTGACCATTAACCGATTGCGCCTGGCCGCCATCCTTGTGTCCTTTGTCATTGTGGCTGCCTCAGTCGGTGTCACGCTCTGGGGGTTGGACGCGCAACAAAACGATGCGCTCCTGATCAACCTGGCCGGCCGCCAGCGCATGTTCATTCAGCAAATGACGCTGGAGGCGTTGGATATTCAAATTGCCGATAACCCGCTCAGCCGCAGAGCTTTGGAAGAAACCGCCGCTCTTTTTGAACAGACACTGACCGCCCTTTCCGAAGGCGGCGAGGTTTTTTATACCGAGGGGATAACCGTCACACTGCCGCCTCCCGATGCACATGATGCTGAAATCAGCGCACAACTCGAAATTGTGCGCGTCACATGGGACGAAATGCACCTGTCCGTTCGTGGTGTGTTGGAAAATGATACGGAAAGCGCGGCCTTTGCCGCTGCGCTGGCGAAAGTGGAGGAGCTGTCCCCGGTATTGCTCGCACAGATGGATGAGGCTGTGCGGTTGTATGAGGCCGATGCCAGGAGGAAAGTGGCCCTCGTACGCGCAGTCCAATTCGTTTTTTTGGGAATGGCGGTCCTCATGCTGGTTTTTGCTTTTATTCTCATCGAACGCCGTATTCTGAATCCCATTTCCCTGCTGGATGACGCGGCGCGGCGCATTGGCAAAGGGGATTTGCGGACGCCCATTTCCATTTCCGGTTTGGGGGAATTGGATCGGCTGGCAAACAGCCTGGAGGAAATGCGGCTCAAGCTAAAGGCCGCGGCGGAAACGCAGACCGCCCTGCTCGAACTCTCCTCTCACCTGCAGACCAGTGAAAACGAACGCAGGGTGGCCGAATATGCTGTCGGGGCCGCCGCGTCCATTCTTCATGCGGATTTCAGTGCGCTGGTATTGCCCGACCCGAGGGGAAGGTTGATTGTCGAGGCTGTGCGCGGCTGGCCGGAAAATTATGCCGGGAATATGGAATTGGGGCGGGGCGGCGATTCACAGACCGGCTATACCATTCTTCATGGCCGCCCCATCTTTGTCGAAGATTATTCGATGGAAATGGCGTTTACCGTGCCGCAGATCGTATTTGATCATGGCATTGTTTCCGGCTTGAGCGCGCCGATGCTCATCGAAGGAAATGTGGTGGGAGCGATGCTGGTGCATTCGCGCAAGCGCCGCCGGTTTAGCGAGGATGAGATTCAAGTGCTGTGCTCGATTGCCAACCAGACGGCGGTGGCGTTGGAAAAGAATCGCCTGATCCATGCCGAGGCCCGCCGCGCACAGGAGGCCGAAACCCTGCGCGAAGCCGGGGCCGTGGTCGCGGCCACCCTGCGGCAGGATGAGGCCATCGAGCGCATCCTGCAACAGTTGGCGCGCGTGGTTCCTTATGACAGCGCTTCGGTGTTGCTGCTGGGCGATGGCTATTTGGAAATCGTCGGCGGGCATGGTTGGGCCAATCCGGCGGAGGTGGTGGGTCTGCGTTTCCCGGTGCCTGGCAATAACCCGAATACCTCCGTCATTCAGGAGGGCCGCCCTCATATTTTGGGAGATGCGCCTGCGGCTTTTACGGCCTTTCGTGATTCCCCGCACAGCCATGTTCGCTCGTGGCTGGGCGTTCCGCTGATCGTCGGCGAACGTGTCATCGGGATGCTGGCAGTGGATAATGTGATCCCCGATTTCTTCACTCCCAATCATGCGCGCCTGGCGGCGGCATTTGCGGATCAGGTGGGCATTGCCATCGAGAACGCGCGCTTATATGCCGAGACCGAGAAACACGCCGGACAATTACGCGCCCTGCGCGAAGCCGGTCATACGCTGACCTCCGACCTGCGGCTGGATGCCGTTTTGCGGACGCTGGTGGAGATTGCCCGGAATTTGGTCGGTGTATCGTACGCGGCGCTGGCAGTGATGGATGACAATGGAAGCCTGGCCGAATTTTATACGGCCGGGTTGAGCGATTTGGAGAGGGTAAGAATTGGCGATCCGCCGAAAGGACTGGGCTTGTTGGGGGCATTGCTCCGTGAAGGAATTCCAATCCGTCTCACAGACATGGGACGCGACCCGCGCTCCATTGGTTTTCCGCCCGGCCATCCACCGATGAAGGTTTTCATGGGCGTTCCAATTATCGTGCGGGGAAAAGTGATGGGAAGTTTGTACCTTACCGATAAAAAGGATGGACAGGTGTTTACCCGGGACGATGAAGACCTGGTTGTTGGGCTGGCCGCGGATGCCGCCATTGCCATCGAGAACGCGCGCATGTTTGGCAGGGTGGAACAACTGGCAATTACCGACAGCCTGACCGGCCTGCACAATCGCCGCCACTTCCTCGAACTGGCCGAATATGAGTTTCAACGCGCCCGCCGCTACCGCCGTCCGCTGGCCCTGATCATGCTGGATATCGATCACTTTAAGCAGGCGAACGATACCTACGGCCACGCAATTGGCGATCTGGTTTTGCAAACCGTTTCCCGGCGCTGCCAGGAAACCCTGCGCTCCATTGATTTCATGGGCCGCTTTGGGGGTGATGAATTTGCGGTTCTCCTGCCGGAGAACGATCTCGAAGGCGCGTATGCCGCCGCAGAACGCCTTCGCAAGTCTGTGGAGGAAATTTCCATTGCTGCGGATCATGGTGCAGTGGTGAGTACGATCAGCCTGGGGGTTGCGGCCATCAGTGATGATTGCCCCGACCTCAAGACCCTGCTGGGCCGCGTCGACGCGGCGTTGTACGCGGCGAAGGAAGCCGGGAGAAATCAGGTGAGGAAGGCCGCGGATTTATCGGCGTAGAGTCGGTTGGTAAACGGAGGCAGGATTGAGGTCCGTTTGGGAGGCGTTGTTTGGGAGGAGGGAAATCCGCGGCTTTGTGAATCGGTCATTGCGTAGTAAAATCCGCTGGGTAAGAGATTTTCAATTTACGTTTTCAAATAAGGGATATGAAACTCATGTTGAACTGCATCTGTATACGGCGGGGTCTCTAAACCACCGCCTCTTCCCAAGAGATTAACGGCTGACTGCCGCATACGGTGGGCTTGACCCCGCATTCTTCCAGGAGTCGTCACAAACGACTCTGTGAATTGCGCCCATCGTTTGCAGTGCTGAAAATTTTTCAGCAGGCAGGCAGTCGTTTTTTGTTATTTTAACCCAGGGCTGAGTCCCAAAATCCAAAGGAGCATTATCATGAAAATCGCAGGCAGTGTTACGGAATTGATCGGCAATACCCCGCTCGTGCGTTTGAACCGCGTGACGAATGGGGCGGGGGCGGAAGTGGCGGCAAAACTTGAATTCTATAACCCGGCTCATTCGGTGAAGGACCGTATCGGCTTTTCAATGATCGATGCCGCGGAAAAGGCCGGCTTGATCAACAAGGATACGGTTCTCGTTGAACCGACCAGCGGCAATACCGGCATCGCGCTCGCCATGGTCGCTGCGGCGCGCGGCTATAAACTCGTCCTTACCATGCCTGAAACCATGAGCAAGGAACGCCGCATGTTACTGCGCGCGTACGGCGCGGAATTGATCCTGACTCCCGGCCCGGATGGTATGGGCGGCGCGATCCGCAAAGCGGAGGAACTCGCCGCGTCGGACCCGAAGTATTTCCTGCCTCAACAATTCAAGAATCCCGCCAACCCTGAGATTCACCGCCAAACGACCGCCGAGGAGATCTGGCGCGACACCGATGGAAAGGTTGATTTTCTGGTGGCGGGCATCGGCACAGGCGGGACGATCACCGGCGTGGGTGAAGTCATCAAAGCACGCAAGCCGTCGTTCAAGGCTATCGCGGTCGAGCCGGATGCTTCGCCGGTTCTTTCCGGCGGTGCGAAGGGACCGCACCCCATTCAGGGGATCGGCGCGGGGTTCGTGCCGGATGTTTTGAACACTCAAATCTACGATGAAATTATCCGCGTCAAAAACGATGACGCCTTTCAGACCGCCCGCCGAATGGCGCGCGAGGAGGGCCTGCTTGTGGGCATCTCCTCCGGCGCGGCGACGTGGGCCGCGTTGCAGGTGGCGAATCGCCCTGAAAACGCGGGCAAGTTGATCGTGGTGATCATCCCGTCTTTTGGCGAGCGATATTTGTCAACGCCGCTGTTTGCAGATTTGGCTGAGGCTCAACCGTCTGTGTAGGAGAATTTGCCACTGGGTCATGGAAATACCTAATGTTGCAGCATCTGTCATCTCCTTTGGCGGGACGCTGATTCACGCTGACACCTGCACGTGCGCCAGGTGCAAATGCAAACGCAGATTTTCCCTTTTGAATCAGCGAAATCAGCGTTATCTGCGTCCAAAAGTCTGACTCAGAAAAAGAGTTGCACGTTGTGTAGAGATATAAAAAACATGACTCTGTGGTTGGTCTCACTTTGAAAGAGAAAGCATTATGTTCAAGACAATTCATGACGATGTTCAATCCGTTTTGGACCGCGACCCGGCGGCGCGCAACGTTCTCGAAGTCCTGTTGTGCTATCCCGGTTTGCACGCCATTTGGGCGCACCGCTTGTCTCACAAGTTTTGGAGAGGCGGATTCAAACTTATTGCCCGCTGGATTTCGCAGATAACGCGAAGCATCACCGGCATCGAGATCCATCCCGGCGCGACGATTGGCCGTAATTTCTTCATTGACCATGGCATGGGCGTCGTCATCGGTGAGACTGCCGAGGTCGGTTCCAACGTCACGCTTTACCACGGTGTCACTTTGGGCGGCACGAGCCTGCATAAGGTCAAGCGGCATCCCACGCTGGAAGACAATGTGGTTGTGGGCGCGGGGGCCAAGGTGTTGGGTGCGATCACGATTGGAGCCAACAGCCGCATCGGCGCGAACGCGGTGGTGGTGAAATCCGCGCCGCCCAATTCGGTCATTGTTGGCGTGCCGGGACAAGTCCTGCTTCGCAGTCACGAACACGCGCCCATTGATCTCGATCACAACCTTTTGCCGGATACGATTGGCGATACGGTTGCCGCATTGGTGCAGCACGTTGAAGAACTCGAAAAAAGATTGAACGGACACGCTCCGCATTCACCTGCCCTGCACATGCCTGAACATGGGATTTGGCATGGTGAGGATTTCGCGATCTAGCAGGCTGTCGGAGAGCAGTGCATCGCCAGAAAAAAGCCAGTTTGAACCGCAAAGAGCGCACACCTGCCCTGGCGGGCGGTGCCAGGGAAGAACGCGAAGTTTTAAGGTTTTCTTGGCGTTCTTAGCGGGCTTCGCGGTAAAAAGTGCCCATCGCTGGGGTTCTCCGACAAACTGCCAGCGATTTGATTTGAAAATCCAAATCATTTTTCAAAAGCATCTGGCTCAATTGCCAGGTGCTTTTTTGTACGGCTGGTGGGGGGCCGGATCGCCGGTTGGTACTTGACAGATATAGTTCTTTACAGTAATATATCTATATAGATATATTACTGTTTAGTTCCCTTTGCCAAAGGAGAAGCGAATGAACCTTTATCCCATTCTCAAGTATATTCACGTGCTTTCGGCCATTACGGCTTTTGGAGCAAATATCACTTACGCCCTGTGGCTGACTCGTTCCACGCAGAAGCCTGAACACCTGGTTTTCACCCTGCGGACGATCAAAATCATGGACGATTGGATCGCCAATCCAGCCTATGTTCTGCTTTTCCCGACAGGTTGGTGGATGACTTCCATCGCAGGTTGGCCGCTGACCATGCCGTGGATTCTGACCGCGCTGATTTTGTACGCGGTGGTGTCGGTGGTGGGACTGGGCGTGTACACTCCCACACTTCGCAAGCAGATCACACTGGCTGAGAGCGTTGGCCCGGATGCGCCCGAATACAGGAAGATCGCGACGCGTTCCATTGTGATTGGTATGGTGATCAATGTCCTCGTCCTCATCATCATTTTCCTGATGGTGACCAAACCCGCATTGTGGGGATAGAAGGAAACCCATGAAATACGCAACTACTCTGCTTTGGATCACTGTCGCCCTGTTCCTGGCCTTCGGGCTGGGGTTTATTCTCGTCCCCGCTTTCTTCTCTCAATTGATCACGGGCGCGTCTCCCTCCACCTCAAGCGGACTCGCTGACATGCGCGCCACGTATGGCGGAATCAGCCTCGGGCTGGCGATATTTTGGGGATGGTGCGCCCGCGGACGGAACACGCAACACGCTGGCTTGCTCTCATCCCTGCTGGTTCTCTCTGCCGCTGCATTTGGCCGCCTCATCGGCATGATCGTGGACGGGACGCCCAACGTCTTTATGTTCGTTTTGTTCGCGGCGGAAGTTTTGTTTGCCGCGTTGGTTTTCGCCGCGTTGAAAAAGATCGAAACAAAATAGGAGTCCCTATGCCGCTTACTCACGCCATTCTCGGCTTTCTCGAATACCAGCCCATGACGGGTTACGACCTGAAAAAATATTTCGATCAGTCGGTGACTCATTTTTGGTCGGCTACGCAGAGTCACATTTACAAGGCGCTCGAAAACCTGGAAAAGGAAGGACTGGTCGAGTCGGAGATCATCCCGCAGGAGGGGAAGCCCAATCGAAAGCAGTACCAGATCACGGCGGCGGGAAGAGCCGAACTGCGCCGCTGGGTGACAACGCCCCTGCCGTTGGATATCCCGCGTGAAGCGTGGCTCATTCAAATCTTCTTCGCGCATGGCATCACCAACGAAGAGATCGCCCACCTGTTTGAAAAACGCATCGAGGATATTCGCACTTACCTGACCAAGTGCCGGATCGCGCAGGCGCACATTGACGAGAACTATAAACAGGTCGGTATCGAACGTCTGCGGGAACTCTGGCAATTGACGCTCGATTACGGCACGGACTATTACGAACACGAAATCGAGTGGCTGGAAAAAACATTGACGCGTGTTCGCAAACTGCCCGCGTTGGAATTACCCAAAGGCTCATAATGTCAAAAGCGGTCTTTTTTAGTTTGCCAGCACATGGTCATGTCAACCCGTCCCTTTCCCTGGTTGATGAATTGGTCAAACGGGGGGAGCAGGTCATTTATTACACCAGCCCCGAGTTCAAACACAAGGTCGAGCAAACCGGGGCGCAGTTCCGCGATTACGGAGAAAAGCTGGAATCGTTGAACAGGGAGTTGGAGGGGAGGCAGGGAAACCTGATCTATCTTTCTGCCTGCTTTTTGCGGATGTGCCAGGTTATCATCCCCGAAACGCTTGCCCTACTGAAAACAGACCGCCCCGATTACATAATCTATGATTCCATGGCAATTTGGGGCAGGATTATCGCGAAGAAAATGAACCTGCCCGCAGTTTGTTCCATCACCACTTTTGTTATGGGAGAGGGACAACTACCCAACCCACAGATCCTGCTTTCGCTCATCAAAGACATGGGATCCATCAGGCAATTCAACGACCTTTCCAAACAGGTTGCCGCAGAATTCAATATTACGCCGATCCGCCTGAAAGAAATGTTCACCAACGAGGCGGATTTGAACATTGTTTACACGTCAACATTCTTTCAACCCAATGCCCATCAAATTGAAGGAAATTACAAGTTCATCGGACCATCCATTGCCGCCAGAAATGAAAGAGACAACTTTGATTTTCCTGAAAACAAACCGCTGGTCTATATTTCGCTGGGAACCGTTTTCAACAACAATCTTGAATTCTATAACGAATGTTTTAAAGCCTTTGAAAATACCGGATACCAGGTTGTTCTATCGGTTGGAAAGCAGATTGACATTGACGCTTTGAAAAATATTCCCGCCAATTTCATCGTCCGCCGCCATGTGCCTCAACTGGAAGTTCTGCAAAAGGCGAGTCTGTTCATCACTCACGGAGGCATGAACAGCGTGAACGAAGCGCTCTTTTTTGGCGTGCCGCTGATCGTGATCCCCATGTCTGTCGACCAGCCCATCGTAGCCAGCCGCGTAAGAGAACTGGGCGCGGGAATCTATCTTGAAAAGAGAAAAGCAAACCACAGGAATTTGAAAAAATTCTCGGGGCTAATTCTTGCTGACGAGCGTTACAAAAACAACAGCAAGGTGATTGGCGACTCGTTCAGAAAATCTGGCGGACATCGCCAGGGTGTGGACGAAATTTTTGCCTACAAAAATCTGCACCCATGAAAAATTCAGTGCTGGAAAAAACTTGCCGCTTATTCGCAAAGTGACGGTGCCGGAATTGCCAAAATCATAGATTGCAAAATTCCCTCACCCAATTCTCGCCCAAAAGGAGGCGGAGAGCATCATGTTTCAAGTATTTCTCGGTTTTATTCCCTGGATCATCTACTGGAGTTTCTCAGGCCCCGGCCTGTGGACTCCCGCCATTCTCGGCGGCCTCGCAGCCGCGATAGGTTTGGTCACGTGGCGCTGGGTCAAACGCAAGCGCGATGTCAAAGCAATGGAAGCGGTCACGCTTGGTTATTTCACCATCCACGCCATCGCCACGCTTGGACTCGGCCTGTCGTTTTTCAAAGATTACGGCTTCATCCTCAACGGCCTTACGCTGGCAGGCATGGCCTGGGGCACGCTCATCGCGCGCTCGCCGTTCACGTACCAATACGCGCGTGAAAGCTGGCCGCGCGAATTTTGGAGCAGTCCCATCTTCCTTGCAACCAACCAGATCATCACCGCGGTGTGGGGCGTGATCTTCCTCGTCAACGCGGGGTTGGGCGCGCTCAGCCTGGCGCTTCCTCAGTACAGCATCCTGCTCAACGCGGTCATCGCCAACGTGCTCGTCGGCGCGGGCATTGCGTTCTCCTCGCTATTTCCCAATTGGTTCCCGAACTTTGCCATTCAACAGCAAATCAATGCGCGCGAACCCTACAAATGGCCTGCCCCAAAATTCAACGGTCGCCCGGCGGCGGAGAACGAACATGACGTGGTCGTCATCGGTTCGGGCATCGGCGGTCTCACAGCCGCGGCCCTGCTTGCCAAACGCGGACTCAAGGTCGCTGTTTTCGAGCAACATTTTCTCGCGGGTGGTTTCTGCACTTCCTGGGAGCGCGGCGTCCGCCGCGGGGATGAGCGTTTGACCTATATTTTTGACGCGGGCGTTCACGACGTCAGCGGTTTGGGCGAGCGCGGCCCGATCCGCAACGTGATGCGGCAACTCGACATCGAGGAGGAGGTGGACTGGCGCCGGATGGATCACGAATACTTTTTTAACGGGACCCACCTCCGCGTCCCGCGGGACCCGAAGCTGTTCACCGCCAAATTGGGCGAAATCTTCCCCTCCGAATCTGACTCCGTCAAATCCTTCTTCGAGGAGATTGAATCCGTTTACCGCGAAATGTATACCGACATCGAAAAGACCGGCGGCGTTCCCACCAGCCCGCGCACCGTCGAAGAGATGATGGCTTATCCTGCCGCGCATCCGCACGCCTTCAAATGGATGGAGCGCCCGTTCGGTGAAATGCTGGACACGTATTTCAAGGACGCGCGCCTGAAGGAATTTCTCTCCGCGCTGACAGGCTACCTCACCGACGACCCGAATCAATTGACCGTGGGCGCGATGGCCCCGATCTTTGGCTATTATTTTGACGGCGGGTATTATCCCGGAGGCGGCTCGCAAAAATTTGCGGACGCGCTGGTGAGCGCCATCGAAGCCAACGGCGGCAAAGTCCATTTGCAGACTCCGGTCAAGCGCATTGTGATGGAGAGCGGACGCGCTGTTGGAATCGAACTTGGCAATGGAAAAATCCACCGCGCCAAAGCCATCGTCTCGAACGCGGATTTGAAGCGCACGTTTTTGGATTTGGTCGGGCGCGGGCATTTGCCCGGAGAATTCGCGCACAAGATCGAAGAAACAAAACCATCCACCTCGGCGTTCATGGTCTTCCTTGGCGTGGACTTTATGCCCGACATCGAATCCATCGGCATGGTGGATGAGATCGGCGTCATGGTTCCGTCGAAAGTGGATCCCGCACTTGCGCCGCGCGGCCACGCCGCGGTGACGCTGATCAAGCTTATCTCTCAGAACGAAGCCGCCGGCTGGGATCGCAAAGCCAAAGGTTACAACCAACGCAAACGCGCCTACGCTGATGAAATGATCGCCGCCGCGGAAAAGGCCATCCCTGATTTGAGCAGGCACATTGTCTATCGGCAGGAGGCAAGCCCGCGCACCTTCGAGCGTTATGCCTGGACGACGGCTGGTTCCATCTACGGCCCCGCGTGGGATTCGCACCATCCGCCGCTCAAATCGCCTGTGCCGAATTTGTATCTCGCGGGTTCGAGTGTTTTCCCCGGCCCCGGCGTGGAGGCCGTTGTCATCTCCGGCGCGCTGGCCGCGGATGCGATCTGCAACGAAAACTGAAAATCCAAAGGAATCATTCATGGCAACCAATCCCATTCTCGTCATCGGCGGGACAGGCATGTTGGGCAAGCCCGTAGCCCGGCAACTCAAGGCCGATGGATTCAAAGTCCGTTTGCTTGTGCGCAACCCTGAAAAGGCAAAGTCAATGCTTGGCGATGGATACGAAATCGTCAAAGGCGATTTTGAAGATGCGGCGTCGCTCAAGTCCGCGCTCGAAGGCTGTGACGGAGTCCACATCAGCATCAAGGGTGGCCCAAAGGATGCGGACTTCGACCGCGTGGAACACCAAGGCACACGTCTCATTGCCGAAGCCGCAAAGTCCGCGGGTGTGGGACGCGTGACGCTTATCTCATCCTATGCCATCAGCGCGGAAAAAGCCGATACACCCGAAAGCCGCGCCAAATTCAAGGGCGAACAGGCGCTCAAAGCCAGTGGCGTGCCGTACACCATCTTCCGCTGTACGTGGTTCATGGAAACCCTGCCGCTCTTCGTTCAGGGCAAGCAAATTTCGCTGATCGGGAATCAAGTCCATCCCTTGCATTGGATCGCGGCAGAAGATTACGCGCGCATGGCCTCGTGTGCTTATCAAAAGGAAGAAACGCTCAACAAGGAACTTTACGTCTTCGGCCCCGAAGCGTACACGATGGGCGAGGCGATGAAAACCTATACTGGGATTGCCGCGCCGGGTGTGAAGATCGCGCCGATCTCCACGCGGATGTTGTCTGTGCTTGGGTTGTTGTCTTTCAACACGGAATGGAAAAGCATGGCTGCTTTGATGGGCCACTACGAACGCCACGGCGAGGATGGCTCGCCTGAGGAAGCAAATCGCCTGCTTGGAGCGGCGAGGATCACGCTCAAAGAATGGTGTGAAAAAATAGGTAAGGACTCCAAAGTCTCCTGACTTTGGGGTCGAAAGTCGGGAGATTTTCGACTCCGCTATTTCAATGCCAAAGGATAAAAAACATGGACCCAACTCAATCCAAAAAGAACAGCCCGTGGTTTTTGTTATGGTTTCCGCCTGTGTTGTTCTTTCTCGTTATCGCCGCTTTCTCGATTTATTACGGCGCGCAGGCGCAGGGCGATGCAAACGTTATCGCGGAGAAGACCGCCGCGGCGACGCCGTATATCCTGCTCGCCGCGCAACTGATTTTGCTGGGCACGCAGTTCGCCGTGTTCCGCCGTCAGGGGGTGAGCCTGCGCGATTTGGGCTGGCAGGCTTTAGGTCCGCAAGAGGCGTGGAAGGAATTACTCCTCGGCGCGGCCATCGGCGCTCCGATGGGCTTCCTGTGGATATACGTCCTCGAGCCGGTTTTGTCCAACATCCAAAGCACGTTCGGGGATTACGTCCCTGCGGGATCGTTGTTCCCCGCGCTGGGAGCGGCCATCCTTCCGTTCGCCATCGCGGACGTGGTGCTGGCTCCGTTTGTGGAGGAAAACATCTACCGCGGCTTCGGCTTGATCAGGCTGGTGCCGCGCTTTGGCAAGGTGGGCGGGGTGGTGCTCACCAGTATCTTCTTTGGGCTTTTGCACTGGTCGGGCGGATTCTGGTACATGCTGACCACGGCTGTCATCGTGGGCGTGCCGTTCGCGATTTTGTACATTCGGCGCGGGAATATCATCGCTCCCTTCGGCGCGCACTTCGCGTTGAATTTGGTTGAGACAGTTTTGCTCTGGCTAATGGTGAAGTAGGATTTCACCAACATAAAGTCCAAGCCTGGAGCAATCCGGGCTTTTTGCGCTCTTGACAATTTAGTAAAAATATACTAAATTAGTAAAGTTATACTAAAAATTTGTTACCTAAATTTCGGCAGATATTTTCAAAACCGAATAGGAGAGAAAATGAGAATATTTGTATATGGCGCTGGTGTGCTTGGAAGTCTGTACGCCGCCAAATTGCAGGAGGCCGGTAATGACGTAACCATTCAGGCCCGCGGCAAACGGTTGGATGAAATAAAAACGAGAGGCATTATTCTTGAACATACTTTGAAACGCGCCATCACCGTTACGCAGGTCAAGGCTGTTGAAAGATTGGAACCGGACGAAGTTTACGGCCTTATCCTGGTCCTCATGCGCCGAAACCAGGTGACCTCCACCCTGCCCGCGCTTTCGGCTAACAAACGCTCTCCTTCGGTTTTGTTCATGGTAAACAATTCGTCAGGATATGAAGAATGGATTCAGGCCGTAGGACGCGAGCGTCTTTTGACGGGTTTTGCGGGAGCGGGAGGCAGCCGCAAGGATGGGGTGGTGCATTACCACATCGTGTCAGGCCGCTTACAAACCACCACTATTGGAGAAATTGATGGACAAATAACTCCCCGCGTCAAGATGCTTGCCAATTTGTTCCAACAGGCTGGTTTTCCGACGACCATCAGTTCCAACATGCTGGCGTGGCAAAAATATCACGTCGCCTGGGTAAGTCCGATTGCGAACGCTTTGTACATGGCGGGCGGGGATGGTCGTCAATTGGCGCGGCGGGCTGAGATTGTGGAGTTGATGATTGATGCGGTGCGTGAAGGTTTCAAGGTTCTTAAAATGCAAGGCTTTCCCGTGACGCCTTCCATGATCGGTTTGTTGGAGACGCTTCCGAAGCCATTCCTGTTGTTTGTCTTGCGTCAGTGGATGCGGACGGAGCATTTCGATATCGTGGCAACCCGTCATGCCATGGCGGCTTCCGATGAAATGCGATATCTCTCGGATGAGTTTCAACGCGAAGCGCAGACCGTCTCAATGCAGACGCCGTCCCTAAACCGTTTGCGTGATTGCTCTGCGCAACAGTGAAAATTTGAAGGTTAATTTCCCATGTCCCCCAGAATTTACAAACCATCCCAACAGACCCGCGCCCGCATCCTCCAAAAAGCCGTTGAGCTTTTCAACGAATCAGGCACGACTTCGGTCTCGATGAATGCGCTGGCCGAGTCGCTGGAAATCAGCGCGGGAAATTTGCAATACCACTACAAAAGCAGGGACGAAATCATCCGCGCCATTCTCGAAGAGATGTTTGTCGAGTTCGATGCGATTTACGTGTTCGCCGAAGAGGAACCGTTTACGCTCGATACTTTGCGCCGCATCATGCGGGTCAACTTCGACCTGGTCTGGAAACACCGTTTCTTTTACCGCGAGTTTGCGGCCCTGCTTCGCAGCGACCCAATCCTTGCGCGCCGCTTCCGCGAGATTCAGGAGAAAAGACTCACAGACCAGGAAAATGTTTTTAAACGGGTGGCAGGCTCGGGCGGAGTCCGAAGCGTTTTGAGTCCAGAGGAACTCCGCAACGTTGTCCTCATCGGCTGGGTGTTGGTGCATTCCTGGTTGTCGTACGCCGAAAGTACGGGACAGAAAATTGATAACGCCGCGCTGGAACATGCGGTTGAAATCATGGTTCAGCATTACAAACCGTATTTGCAGGAGATACAGTGAAATTATCCCGTCGTGATTTTCTAAAACTTGGCGGCGCAACTCTAATCGCCGTCGCAGGCGGAAGTGTGTTCCGCGTCGTTGACCAGGGCGTGTTCAGCGTGGGGCAGGGCGTTGCTTATGAGCCGTGGACAAACTGGCGCGATGCCGCGACCGCACCTGAGCGCATCGTGGCCGCGGGCATCCTTGCATCCAATCCGCACAACTCGCAACCCTGGCTATTTCGCATCACCGACTCGGCCATTGACCTGTTCGCTGTTCCCGAACGGCAGATTGGCGTGATTGACCCGTTTCGCCGTGAGATGTACATCGGGCTTGGCTGTGCGATTGAAAACATGCGGCTCGCCGTCGAAGCAGAGGGATTCATCCCAACCATCCGCCTCATGCCCGACCCGACAACTGAGTCGCACGCCGCAAGCATTTCCCTCGCCTCAGCATTGCCCGTCACCTCGGACTTGTACACAGCGATTCCCAATCGTCACACCAACCGCGCCGCCTACGACATGAACCGCGCCGTTGTGGAATATATTTTCGATGGAATCAATTCGCTCCTGACTGAAAGCAACGTCAGTTTGTTTTGGTTCAAAGACGAATCTGCCCGCTCAAAATTTGGGGAAGCCGCCATCGCCGCCGCCGAAGCCTTGATCGCCGACGAGCAACAAAGCATGGATAGTCATCTCTGGTGGCGGCATGATTGGGACGAACTACAGGAATCCGCCGATGGCATCACGCTGGACGTGCAGGGACTCGGCTCGGTCATTACTCCGCTTGCCAAATTTATGCCAGATCTTTCGCGCCAGCAAAATGATGAAGCATTCGTCAAAAACGTGCGCGAAGTAATGGTTCCTACTGCATCTGCATTTGGTATTCTCGCTGTCCGCGATGGCATGAACAACGTCCAGCGTTTGCAATGCGGACAAACCTGGCAACGCATCCATTTGTGGGGGACAACTCAAGACCTTGCCATGCAGCCATTGAATCAAATGTGTGAGCGCGTGGACAGGGAACACCAGCTTGGAATTGAGCCTGTGTTTGGGAAAGCCGTGGGCGCGTTGATCAACGATGACGGCTGGTACGCCATCATGCCGTTTCGCCTGGGGTATCCCACCGTGGAAGCATTGCTCAGTCCGCGCAGAGGATTGGATAAGGTAGTGCGACATTAATGTCGCACTACAATTTACAGAAGGAAAACACAATGAAAAACTTACTGAAACTCGAAGAACTATTTATGTTCGGCCTTACCATCTTTCTCTTCTCGAAACTGGATTTCTCTTGGTGGTGGTATCCCGTGCTTTTGTTTACCCCCGACCTGAGCATGCTCGGTTATCTCGGTGGGACGCGCTTGGGGGCATTCACTTATAACTTCATCCATCACAAGGCGCTGGGAATCAGCATCTTTGTGGCGGGAGTCATTTTCGCAAACCAGGCATTGCAACTGGCGGGCTTGATCCTCTTCGGCCACTCCAGCATGGATCGGGTCTTGGGTTACGGATTGAAACATTCTGATTCGTTCCAGCACACGCATTTGGGGATGATCGGTAAATCATGAAAATCACAAAAACAAGTCTCCCATCAATGTCATTGTTGAGCCATGTCCCGCGTGATTACGTTGATAGTTATGCCATCGCGCTCGCTGGAAAAGACTTGACCATCGAGCAGGTCGGGAAATCTTTCTTCTCATCCGGCCCCGCGTGGGTGGAAGCGTTGTTCGCGCTTCGCAATAAAATCGCCGCGCTGGTTGGTTTGAAAACATCCGGCAAGGAAGCAGTCATCAACGATTTCAAATGTGAAGTATGCGAACGGGTTGGCCTGTTCAAGGTGTTCGACAAAAATGAATATGAAGTCATTTTGGGCGAGGACGACAAGCATTTGGATTTCCGCGTTTCATTGTTTCTCGATAAAACCGATAACATGCTCATCGTCTCCACCATTGTCAAAATTCACAATTGGCTGGGGACGTTGTATTTCCTGCCGGTCAAGCCGTTTCATAAAATGATTGTCCCGACGATGGTGAAGGGGATGGCGCGCGAGCTTGGGGGTAGGTTTTAGTATTGACGGTGAAATGCGCGGGGGAGATTCGCTAAATTTGGCGGAAGCAGATGAGGGCGCTGCACTGAGCCGTATCGAAGTGTCGGGGTGAGGCAGGCAGGGTTTAGTCATATTTAAAAATGGGTTATGATTGAGCGCAGTATTGTTAATATTTCAGGGAGAGTCTATTTTGAATCTTCAACATATGCGACCCCGGCGGCGTCATCGCCTTCGGCCAATGGTATGGATACTGCTTTGTGTAACCTTGCTTGCATTTATCGGTATTGGGCGGGTGCGTGCCCAGGATCCGGGGAATGTGAGCCTGACGGCGCGGGCGGGGTTCGATGGTTATTGCAAAGAGGGGAGCTGGATACCGGTTAGGGTGACGGTGGAAAATAGCGGGGCGGATTTGAATGCGCGCATCCAGGTGGCTTCGCGGAGCAGTATGGCGGGCAGGTCCATTTATGCCGCCGACCTGGCGCTCCCTGGTTCTTCGCGCAAGGAACTGTTTTTGTATGTTTATCCCCAGAATTTTCTAAGCGCGCTGAATGTCAATGTGCTCGCGGATGGCCGCGAACTGGTGAAGACCGAATTGAAGGTCACTTGCCTCACGGGGCAGAATCTGTTGTTCGGCCTGCTGGCGGATAATCCCTCCGCTTATCTCGCGTTGAACGATATTCAGGTTGCGGGTGGTTTTGTGCGGGTGGCGCAGTTGGAAATAGCCGGCCTGCCAGACCAGGTGCAAGGCTGGGATGCGTTGGACGCGCTGGTTATCTCCGGCGTGGATACGGGAACGCTCACTGCCGGACAAAGACAGGCGCTGGCTTCGTGGCTGGCGGGAGGCGGAAAGTTATTTGTTGTGGGCGGGCCGAAGTGGCAGGCAACGGCTTCGGGACTTGAAGAATTCCTGCCCATTGATTTGAATGCGACGAGGGTTGTGGGGGGATTCTCTGAATTGCAGGCCTATGCCGGGGATTCCCTGCCGCTGGATGGGGAAGCGGTGGTTGCGGTGGGAAAAGTCGATTCCGGTGCGGATGTTCCTGTCGTTCAGGATGGCGTTCCTTTGATCGTCCAAAGTGACGTTGGGTATGGCAGGGCAATCTATTTTGCGGCGGATCCCGGTTTACAACCGTTGAGCGGATGGGAGGGAATCAAGGCTGTATATAACCGTTTATTGGGGAGCGATGTGCCCACACCTATATGGGCAAACCTGCAATGGGATACTTATTATGCAAATAATGCCCTTGCCACGCTTTCCGAACTTGCCATTCCATCCACTTTGTTTGTTTGCTTCTGGCTTACGTTTTATGTGATCGTGATCGGGCCGGTTAATTACCTGGTGTTGAACCGCATCAAACGGCGCGAGCTGGCCTGGTTGAGCATTCCCATTCTGGTGGTCATTTTTACCAGTCTCGCTTATTTTTCGGGATTCTTTTATCGCGGCGCGCGCCCCATTTTGAATCGACTTGTCGTTGTTCAAGCCTCGGACAATTCCGGGCAGGCCCGCGTCAATGCGCTGGTCGGTTTGTATTCGCCGTCACGCGCGAAACACACCGTGGAGGCAGACAGCAGTTTCATGTTCCATCCTTTCGTGGGCGGCGATGGAACCCTGCAGGCGGATAATAACTGGTTCGTCCTGCAACAGGGATCGAGGGTGTCCGTGCCCGACGTGCGCGTTGAGATCGGAGGGATGCAGGCCGTGGCCGCACAGGGAACCGTTCCGGCTCTCGCGTTCGAACATGACCTCGTTGTCAATATCGGCGCAAAGACTCCCACGCTCACGGGGACGATCACCAATACAAGCGCGTATGTCCTGAGGTCCGCTTTTCTGGTGACTTCGGGTGACTGGAAGCGCTTGGGTGATATTCCGCCGGGCGGCGTAAAGGATATTAACATTCAGTTGGTCCCCGGTACGGATGGGCCGAAATTCTATACCCTGAACGCATCCGATATTTTGGGTATGGACTATTACAGCAGTGACCTCGACGAAAAAGACCGGCGGCGAAGGGAACTGATGGACGCCGTATTTTCTTCGGGTTATGCCGTCAAAGAAGCCAACTGGGGTTTCTATTTGATGGGCTGGATCGAAGAGCCTTTGGCTTCCATCGGCTTGCAGGATAAAAAATTCGATGCAATTGATACGACGCTCTACATTCTGAAACTTTCGCCGGAGAATAAAGTTGAGAATGGCCAATTGTTATTGACGCCCAGCATGTTCATTTGGGAATCGTCGGTGGCAGGAAATTCGCCTTATTCCAACAATGGGATTCCCGCGGGCGGTTACACCCTGGATTTCAAGCCTGCGGTCCCGATCCGTTTCAGCGCGGTCAAATCGCTTACGCTCAACATTTCAAGTACTGCCATGCCGGGCGATGTGTATGTTTTTCTGTGGGATTTCGAGCGCGGTGATTGGGATCAAATCGGCAGTTTTATTTGGGGAGAGAATGACATTCCCGATCCATCGCGATACGTTTCCCCTGCTGGCGGGATCAGATTGAGAATAGATGGCAATCAGAATCAATGGATTCAACTGTCCGCATCGAACTTTACTCTTGTGGTGGAGCCATGAGCGCGATCATCGAGATCAAGGATTTGACCAAGCGCTTCGGTTCGCGCACCGCCGTGGATAACATCAACCTGACCATCGAGAGCGGTGAGATCTTCGGTCTCGTCGGCCCCAACGGTGCGGGCAAGACGACGACCATGCGGATGCTGGTCACGTTGCTCAAGCCGGATCACGGCGGGATTCTCGTGGGCGGCAATTCGGTGCAGGATGATCCGCGCGAGGTGCGCCGCCTGATCGGTTTCATGCCCGATTCCTTTGGCGTCTACGGCGACATGACCGTGAAGGAATACCTCGACTTCTTTGGCGCGTGCTATCACATCCCTCCCGCGCAACGCGCAAGCCTGATCAATGATCTGCTCGAACTGGTGGACATCTCGCACCGGCGGGATGACATGGTGGACACACTTTCCCGCGGACTAAAACAACGCCTCGGACTCGCCCGCGTGCTGATCCACGACCCGGGCATTCTCGTCCTCGACGAACCCGCCTCAGGACTCGACCCGCGCGCCCGCATCGAGATCCGCGAGTTGTTGGTTGAGGTGGCGCACCTGGGCAAGACGATCATTTTCTCCAGCCACATCCTTGCCGACGTGGCCGAACTCTGCATGCGCGTGGGCATCATGGAAGGCGGCAAACTGGCAGCTATCGGCACACTCGATCAGCTCAATGAAAAAGTCGTGCCGCATCGCCTGATTCGGATAGCCGTGCTCAAGCAGATCGAACCGGAGCAGGCACAGGCCGCTCTCGCGGCTTTGCCCGGCGTCGCCGCAGTCCGCCTTCAGGAGGGACTCGGTAACGGCGGATGGATCACGTTTGAAACCGAATTCATCGGAAACGACGAAGCCCTGCATGGATTACTGACGGCTTTGCTCGAACAGAAAATCCCCGTTGTGCAATTTACCGAAGATACCCAAAACCTTGAAGAGGTCTTCATGCGCGCCACGCGAGGGATTGTTTCGTAGGATAAGAACACTCATGGAAAATTCAGCACCCGCAACGACACCCCCTGAAAAAGCCGCCAGCCGGTTCAATCTGTTTAATCGTATGATGGAAAACCCGGTCATCATGAAGGAACTGAGAGGACGCATGAGGAGCAGGCGGGCTTTTGTATTGCTCACGGCTTACCTGGTGTTGATCAGCCTGTTTATCGGGATGATCTATACCCTGCTGGAAACCGAATCCTCCCTTTCGGCGTCCGACCCGGATTTTCGTCAAAATGTGGGGAAGGCCATTTTCAGCACGGTCGTCCTGATGGAGTTGTTGCTGGTCAGTTTTATCGGGCCGGGATTAACGTCCGGCGCGATCACCTCCGAGCGTGAGCATCAGACCTTTGATTTGTTGCGCACGTCCCTGCTTTCGGCGCGGTCATTGGTTCTGGGGAAATTAGGCTCAGCCTTCGTTTATTTATTTTTGCTGATTCTGACCGCACTGCCGATCCAAAGCCTGGCTTTTATCCTGGGTGGGGTGGGGTTGGCGGAAATGCTCATCTCCAGTTTGATGCTGGTGATCACCGCAATCATGTTCTGTTCGCTGGGAATTTTCTTCTCCAGTTTCATGAAACGCACCCTCACTGCCACCGTGAGTTCCTATGCGGCCATTTTGCTGTCCTTTCTTATCCTTGTTGTGATCTTCTTCCTGGGAGCATATTTGGATACAGCGTCGTCTAATAGAAGCGCGGCCTACGTCAATACACTGACGATCCTTTTGTGGCTGTTGATCTCGACCAATCCCATGCTGGCGGCCATCATCAGTGAGGTCATTTTGATTGACGATCATAATCTTTATTACACGACAAATTCGCTTTTCGGGAACAGCTCGCTCACCCTGCCGTCACCGTGGATTATTTATGTGGTGGTCTACGTAATCATCACCATCCTGATGGTACACTTTAGCATACGATTTGTGCAGAGACCGGACAAGTAATGGCAACGATTACAGATTTATCCCAAACACTTTCGGGCTGGCTCCGCCGCCTGCGATTACAGCGGGCATTGACGTGGGGCCTGCGCGGCCTCGTCTTTGGGCTGGCGCTATCTCTGGTGTTGGGAGCGGCTGGTTTGTTTCAAGCGAAATTGCTGCGGGAGGAATTTTTAGCGCTGATCATCTCCTCGGCGATTTTTATTTCGCTCGTCATGGGCGTAGCCGCTTATCTTTGGCCGATTCAAAAAATCAAAGCGGCGCGTTATTTCGATCTTGCCTTCCGGCTGGGGGAACGAGTCAGTACCGCGCTTGAGTTAAGCCAGGATGGACTAAAAAGCTCCAGTGAATTGATTTGCCGCCAATTGGAAGACGCAATCAGCGCATCACGCAGGGTAAAGCCGGGCCGCGATCTTCCATTTCGTCTACAAAAAACCGAAGGCATTCTGGCGCTGGCGCTTGTTCTTTTGATAGGCGTGATTTGGTTCCGCGGCGAGACTTGGTTCCAGGCCGCGCGGCAGGCTCGCGTGATTCAGCAGGCAGTAGCTGAAGAGACCGCCCAGATCGAGGAGATCATTTCGCAAATTGAAAGCAACCCGGCTTTGAGCGAAGAACAAAAGGAAATGCTCACGGCTCCATTGGAAGAAGCCTTGCAGGGACTCGAAGAAAATCCGTCGCTTGAAGGTTCGGTGTCCATGCTTTCCAGCACCGGCGAAAAGTTGGATGCGTTGTCCGAACCGCAGGCTGAACAAGTGGCGGAGGCTTTGAAGGAAGCTGGCAATCGTCTCGCGGAGGGACAGGGTAATCCGTTGCAATCTGCGGGCGAGAAATTAGCCGAGGGCGATTACGCATCCGCGGCCTCCGATTTGGCGAACCTTGACTTGAGCAATTTGAGCGCGGAGGAAACGCAGAAACTCGCCGACCAGTTGCAATCCGCGGCGGATGCGGTGCAATCAACGAATCCGCAATTGGCCTCCGAGTTGAATGATGCGGCGGAGGCGCTTCGCAATGGCGACACTGACGCGGCTCAGGAAGCGTTGCAGCGCGCGGCTGATTCCCTGGCGAAGACCGGGCAACAAATGGCTTTTTCGCAAACGGCCAAGCAGGCCGCGGGACAGTTGGAGGAGGGCGCAGGGCAAGTCCTTGCCGCGGGAGGCGGACAATCTCCGAATAGTGGGACTGCTGGTGAGTCAAATCAGGGGGGAGAGAATGCCGGTGAATCGGGATCAGGCAGCGGGTCGGAAGGAAGCGATGAATCCGCTTCTGGTGGAGATGCGTCAGATTCGCCCATCGCTCAAAATAACGGAGCCGGTGATGGGGGTGAGGTTCCTTATGAACAAATTTACGCGCCATCCTTGTTGGGCGGCGAAGGCGGGCCGGATGTGCAGCTTCCAACAGATGGACAAGATGGGGAGACCATTGGCGAGGGGCAGACGACCGAAGCTCAGCCGGGGGAAAGCCTGGTTCCGTACAACGAAGTCTTTTCTCAGTACAACGAGGCAAACCAGCGGGCGATTGAAAACGGATCGATCCCGTTCCAGTTTATGCAGATCATCAGAAATTATTTTGACTCGCTGAAACCGTAGGCGAGCTGCATCGGAGAGACCATGACTGAAACGCTGTCTGTTGAGCAGTTCCATGAGGTTGCCAGCCGGATCGAGAGTGAAGTTGGGAAGGTGATCGTCGGGCAGTTCGACGTTGTGCGGCACGTGCTGGTGAGCATTCTTTCGGGGGGACATGTTTTATTGGAAGGCGTGCCAGGCTTGGGCAAGACCATGCTGATTCGGACTCTGGGCGAGGCGCTGGATTTGAAATTTTCCCGCGTCCAGTTCACACCGGACCTGATGCCTGCTGACATTCTTGGGACGGAGATTCTCGTAGACCAGGACGGGCGTCGTGAGTTTCGCTTCCGACCCGGGCCGCTGTTTGCCAATCTGGTTTTGGCGGATGAGATCAACCGCGCCACGCCAAAGACACAATCCGCTTTGCTTGAAGCGATGCAGGAAGGTTCCGTGACGGTGGCGCAACAGACGTATCGTCTCGATGAGCCTTTCTTTGTGCTGGCAACACAGAACCCGATTGAAATGGAAGGGACGTATCCACTGCCCGAAGCGCAACTCGACCGTTTCTTTTTCAAGGTGAACGTGAACATGCCCGACGTGAAGGAGATGAGCGAAATCCTTGATCGCACCACGGGGAAGGATGTCACCTCCGCCGGGCACGCGGCCAGCGGCGCGGACATCCTGCAAATGCGCGCGCTTGTGCGGGCGGTTCCGATTGCTTCTCACGTGAAAGAGTACATCGCACGCCTGATACTTGCCACGCATCCCGATGACCCGAAGGCTTCGCCGCTGGTGAAGAAGTATGTGCGCTATGGCGTGTCACCGCGCGGCGGGCAGGCGCTTGTGTTGGGCGCAAAGGTGATGGCGTTGTTTTCCGGGCGGTATAACGCGGCTTTTGAGGATATTCATGCCATCGCATCGGCGGCGTTGCGTCACCGTTTGTTGTTGAATTTCGATGGGCTGGCCGAGGGGATCAGCACGGACATGGTCATTGCCGAGTTGATGAAGGAAATGCCGCATTGATAAGCACGGCGGGCACGAAGGGCACAAAGGAAAAACAACCACAGATATTTTGTTATAAGAGCAATCCGTTGGTTGAGTAGGCGGCGCTCGTCCGCCGTATCGAAGCCAACAAGTAATATGAAAACGAATGATTGCATGAAATTGGTGGTCTCGATACGCCCCTCCAAAAACATTCGGGGCTGCTCGACCACCGATGGCTGGTTGAAATTTGAAAGTATCAGGTGGCTAGTTTCTTAGTGTAATTATTTTAGTGGAGTCCCAATTGATATTTGACGAAGCGACCCTGAGGAAGTTAAACCAATTGACCCTGGTTGCCTCGCGCGTGCGGACTGGGGCGATCAAGGGGGAACGACGTTCCTCACGGCGCGGCAGCAGCGTGGAGTTTGCCGATTATCGCAATTACACCCCCGGCGATGACCTCCGTCGTTTGGATTGGAATATCTACGCCCGCCATGAGCGTCCTTTCATCAAACTGCTCGAAGAGGAAGAGGACCTGGCCGTTCACATTTTGGTGGACGGTTCACGTTCCATGGGATGGGGCGAAGGCGATCAGCATAAATTCAATTATGCCCTGCGCCTCGCGGCAGGACTGGGTTCGATAGTCCTTGCTTCAGGTGACGTACTGACGGTTGGCTTCCTCCAAAACGGACGCGTCGCCGATGAATACGGCCCGTCACGCGGACAGGGCACACTCCCGCGCTTGTTCAACTTCCTCGATGGGTTGGAAGCAGACGGTGAGACGGATTTGAACAGTTCACTGCGCGAATACACCATTACGCCGCGCCGACCCGGTTTGGCGATTCTGATTTCGGATTTGCTGGCAGATGGCGGCTATGAATCCGGCCTGCGTCAACTGCTGGGACGCGGCTTTGAGGCGGCGTTGATCCACATCCTTTCGCCGGATGAACTTGATCCGCCGCTGGCAGGCGACTTGCAATTGATTGATGTCGAAACGAATCAGACGCAGGACGTTTCGCTGGATAACAGTCTGCGAGAACGATTCGGCGCAAAGGCGCGCGCGTGGATCAGCTCGATCCAAAATGATTGCCGCAGGCAGGGAGTCCGCTATTTGGAGTTGACGACCAGCCTTCCCTGGGATCAGGCATTACTGCTCGAAATGCGCCGCGCCTCCATTGTGAAGTAAATAACGGAACACGCAACAGAGGCTCAACTTGCAATTTCTGAATCCGATTGCGTTATGGCTGGCCGCGCTGGCTATTCCCATCATTTTGCTCTACATGCTCAAACTACGCCGCAAACAGGTGCAGGTCTCTTCGACGCTGCTTTGGATTCAATTACTGCGCGATCAGCAGGCCAACACACCCTGGCAGAGACTCAGACGAAACCTGCTCCTCATTTTGCAGCTTATCATCCTGGCGGCGCTGGTTCTTTCGCTGGCGCGCCCGTCCATCGAGACGCCCGCGATTGCCTCAGGCTCGGTCATTGTTTTGATGGATGCCTCCGCTTCGATGAACGCGACCGATGTTTCGCCGTCGCGTTTCGAGACGGCGCGCAGTACGATTCGCTCCCTGATTGATGGATTATCCGGCGATTCAAAAATGACGTTGATCCTGGCCGGTCAAACACCGCAGACGCTGGTCACGGCGGAGGGGGACAAGTCCCTGTTGAGGAAGGCTCTGGCTCAGGCGGAACCCATGCAAGGCAGTTCAGATTGGCAGGCGGCGTTTTCGCTGGCCTCCGCAGTTGCGCGTGGGAGTCAGGCTGAGTCCACGATTGTGATCGTCTCCGATGGCGGACTGCCGAAGACGGGACTGCCATCCTTGCCCGGCGAAGTGCGATACGTCCCCATCGGATCATCGGACGATAATGTGGCGATCACCGCGCTTGCCTTGCGGCGCTCGGCGAGCAGTCCGCAGTTGTTCGCGGAAGTGACAAATTTCAGCGGCGCGCGCCGCGTTGTCTTGATCTCGTTTTACAAAGACGACGAACTGTTGGACGCCCGCCAGTTGGATTTGCCAGCCGGTGAAACTCAGGGCATGACGTTGGAAAATTTGCCAAACGCATCCGGTGTTTACAAGGCGCAGATTTCCAACTCTGCCCAAGGCAATTCACCGCTTGATTCGTTTGCCCTCGACGATGCCGCCTTTGCCGTATATCAATCCACCTCGGCGCGGCGCGTGCTCCTCGTCTCGAAGGGAAATCTTTTTCTTGAGCAACTGCTGGCGTCACTGCCGGGCATTCAACCCTTCCGTGCCCTGCCCGCGCAGAACGGCACGCTTCAAATCTCCAGCGATCCATTTGACCTTTACATCTTCGATGGTTTGATTCTCCCGGAGTTGCCCGCCGCGAATCTCCTGCTCGTGAATGTTCCAACCAATGAACTCTTCACCGTCGGCGAATCATTTGACGAGACGGGAAATGTCACGGTTGAGGATCACGCGCTCACCCGCTTCGTGGATTGGAGCAACGTCCACGTTTTGCAGGCGCAAAAAGTGCAAACTCCCGAATGGGCTGAAATGCTCGTCAATTCCGAGCCCGGCCCGCTGGCCTTTGCCGGTGAAACGGGGGGCCGCCGCGTCGCGGCCCTCACCTTCGACCTGCGCGAAAGCGACCTGCCGTTGCAAGTTACGTTTCCCATCCTCTTCTCCAACCTCATCAATTACCTCATCCCGCCCAACGCCTTCGACTCCACCCAATCCCTGCACGTGGGTGAACATTTGGAAATCCTCACACAACCCGGCGTGGAGCAGGTGGTCATCGCCTCGCCCTCGAACCAGGCATTTTCATTCACGCCGGGCGAGAACGTCATCACCTTCACCAAAACACAGGAACTTGGTTTTTACGCCGTCAATTTTCTTTCCAAAGATTCGAATTCGGCCGCGTACTTCGCCGTGAATTTATTCGACCCCATCGAATCAGACATTCGCCCGCAGGAATCAATTCAAGTTGGACAAACCGCCATCACGCCGGTCGTCTCCGAACAGGTTGGGTTGCGCGAACTTTGGCCGTGGCTGATTGGACTTGCGCTCGTCATTCTGATTCTCGAATGGCAGATGTTTCATCACCGACAGTTACCTTTTCTTTTGACGAAGGTGCGTCGCACCTGACGGGAAGGAAGATTCCATTAAATTCAGTAAATCACGAATTTGTTTCGGAGCGCGGACTTTAGTCCGCTTTGGCCTCGAAGAATCGCAGACTGAAGTCTGCATTCCGTGCAATCTGTGATTTACTGAAATTGGAAAATCATACGATTTGGATTACCCCATTTAGAAAGGTGCGACGCATCCGGTTCTTTCGACGCCTCAGGTTGACTCCGCTAAAATGAGATTCATCTCCCCGTTGTATTTACTGCTCCTCTTCCTCCTGCCGGTCATTGCCTGGGTGGGCTGGCCCTCCAAAGGTCCCGCGCGGAGGCGTGAAATTTTATCGCTGGCGCTGAGGCTGGTCATCGCGTCCTGCCTGATCTTGTCGCTGGCCGGGATGGAAGTCGTCCGCAGAGGAGATGAATTGGCGGTCGTCTTTTTGGTGGACGTGTCCGATTCGATGCCGGAGCAGGCTGCCGCCGCCGAAGTGGAATATCTGCGGGCCGCGTTGGATTCAATGGGCCCCGACGATCAGGCCGCCATCGTGCTCTTTGGCGCGGACGCGTTGATCGAGCGCCCGATGTCGGTGAAGAGCGAACTGGGCGCGCTCACTTCGATCCCGGTCACAACGCAGACCGATCTTGCCGAGGCCATTCGCATGGGCCTGGCGCTGTTCCCACCCGGCGCGGCGCGGCGGATGGTGATCCTTTCGGACGGCGCGGAAACCACCGGCGACGCGCTCGCCGCGGCGGAATTCGCCGCCGCATCCGGCGTGCAGATTGACGTTGTGCCGTTCATCAATCAAACGGGTGCGGAAGCATTGCTGACCGAAGTCAACGTGCCCACGCATTTGCGGCGGGGTGAAAAGTTTGACATCAACGTTTCCGTGCAAGCGACTGAGCCAATACGCGCTACTCTGCGCGTGCTTGCCGGGGATAACATTTTGTACGAGCAAGCACACGACCTGCGCCGCGGACTTCAAACGTTCAGCATCCCGCTGACTGCCGGTGAGCCGGGCTTCGTCAGTTACCAGGTGCAGATTGTGCCGGAGCAGGATTTCTTCTACCAAAACAACCGGCTGGATACTTTTTCGCAAATCGAGGGCCCGCCGCGCATTTTGATGGTCGCACCCCCAGAGGGAGAGACGCTTCCCGGCGGCACAGCGCGCCCCGATGAAACTTCGAGTTTGCTGGGCGCGTTGGAAACGGCCGGGTTTTTCGTAAAGCTGGTCACACCCGCCTTCCTGCCTTCGGATTTGCCTGCGCTCGCGCAGTATGAATCCGTCGTGCTTGTGGACGTTCCCGCGCGCATGTTCAGCGTGAGCCAGATGCAAAACATTCAATCCTACGTGCGCGACCTCGGCGGCGGATTGGTCGCGGTTGGCGGCCCCACGAGTTACGGCGTCGGTGGTTACTACGGCACGCCGCTCGAAGAGTCCCTGCCCGTGGATATGCAAATCAAGGACGAAAAGCGGCGTCCAACGCTTGCGCTCGTTTTTGTCATTGATCATTCAGGCAGCATGTCGGATGCAAGCGGAGGCGTGGTGAAACTTGAACTCGCCAAGGAAGCCGCGGCGCGCTCAGTGGAACTTCTCTTTCCCACGGATCGCGTTGGCGTGGTGGCGTTCGATGACGTGGCTTCGTGGACTGTCCCAATGACCGACCTCACGAACCTCGATGCGGTTGTCGGCGCAATTGGCAGCCTGCAACCCGGCGGCGGCACGGACATCATGGCGGGCTTGCAGGCAATGGCAACTGTCCTGCCGGGCGATCCGGCGAATGTCAAACACGTGATCCTGCTCACCGATGGCGGCGCAGACCCAACGGGAATCCCTGAACTGGTCGGGCGACTCAACACCGAAGATGGCATTACCCTCTCCGTCGTCGCAGTTGGAAGCGATGCCGCACCATTCCTCGTTGACCTTGCTTCCGTTGGCGGCGGCCGCTATCATTTTACGGCGGATGCTGGAAGCATTCCCACGATCTTCACCGAGGAGACAACGCTTGCGACGCGCTCCTACATCGTTGAGGAGTCTTTCTTCCCCAGCCTCGTCAACTCTTCGCCGATTTTGGCCGGCATTGACACGGTCCCGCGTTTGCACGGTTATGTGGCCTCAAGCGCGAAAGACCTTGCCCAAGTCATCCTCGAATCCGACAAAGGCGATCCCATCCTCGCCGTCTGGCAATATGGTTTGGGCCGTTCGGTTGCCTTCACCTCTGATGCCACTGGACGGTGGGCAAGGGATTGGGTGCAAGGCGAAAACTTCGCCACCTTTTGGGCGCAGGCTGTTCGTTACACCATCGGCAATCCACTTGAAACACCGCTTGAAGTGACTGTCACATCGCAAGGGGAGCAGTCCCGGTTGAGCTTGGATGCGTATAGTCACAACGGGCAATTTCTGAACGGCTACCAAATCAACGCCAATATTGTTGATCCAAATGGCGGCATTCAATCCGTCTCATTGCAGCAAATTGCGCCAGGGCGTTACGAGTCCCAATTCACCCCCACCGCTCAAGGCGTTTACCTCATCCGTCTCAACGGCCAATCTGCGGATACTGGAAACGGCGAGGGATTCTCCGAAACGACCGGCTGGGCGCTGTCATATTCACCCGAATATCAACGCATCGAATCGGACCCGGACCTGCTCCTGCGTCTCAGCACGATCACCGCTGGAAAAGTTGCCTCCTCCAACCCCGCCGACGCATTTTCCCACGACCTGAAATCTTCGCGCGCCTCGCGTCCCATCTGGCAATGGCTGATTCTGCTCGCGGCCATCCTTTTGCCTTTTGATATTGCCGCGCGAAGGTTGATCGTCACGCGGCAGGATGTGGCGCGCCTGCGCGAGTGGCTGATCAAAAAACTGAACATCGGTCAACGCCGCGGCCTTGAGCCTGCCCAACGCAGTGAACGGATCGAGTCGCTTTTCAGGGCAAAGGATCGAGCCAGGGACGGAACACTTCCTACTTCAAAGCAACCCGAACCAATTGAAATATTGAAACCTGCTGAGACGATACAGCCTCATGTCGAGTCGGATGTTCAGGAAAAAGAAGTTGAACCAGAAATTTCATCCCCGCAAAAACCTTCGCCGCCAACAACAAAGACTTTGTTGGAACGTAAGAAAGCAAGTAGAAAAAAACGCGATGAATGAAAGCTGGTGATTACCCACATCTTTTACGCCCGCCAATTTCAGAGAAAAAAAGCAAAACCTCAGCCGCGGATTTCACGAATTTTCGCGAATTGGTTTTAAAAATCCGTGTGAATTAGCGAAATTTGCGGCAGAATGCTCTGGCTTAAAAATCCGTGTGAATTAGCGAAATTCGCGGCAGAATGCTCTGGCTTTGAGGCTTTGAATGTCGGATACGGACTTGTGGGTAATCACCAGATGAAAGCTGTTGACAAAAATCACGCAGGTACATTTCATTTGGGTGTGTTTCATTTCAGTTGAAACCGTCCCGAAGGTTGGCTAAAACGACCGAAATTTCCCCCACAAAACCTTCGGGACGTTCTTTCTTTCAACTCATTTGAAACGCCCCCATTTCATTTCAGTTGAAAAAAGCCAAAGCAACAATCCCGAAGGCGATGTGTTGAGCCTGTCGAAACAGATGCCATGTTCAGGAGAAACCTGTCACCCCTTCGGGGTTACGGAAGTCGAGTCAGGCCTCATTCGAGTGTGTCGCACCAGGTTTGATGGGAGAGTTTCAAGCGAAAACGAATCCCATTTAAAAGGTTTCATCTCAAAGGGCAGGTGCGACGCATGCCCTGATTTTGAATCTGCGTTTGTCAGCATCATCAGCGTCCAAATTCAGATCACTCTTCCAAAAGCGCCCTCAACCCAAGCGCATACGATTTCCATCCCAGACCGACAATCTTTCCCTTGCACACCGCCGAAATCATCGAAGCGTGACGAAACTCCTCACGCGCGTACACGTTCGATAAATGCACCTCGATCACCGGGATGCCAATCGCGGCAATCGCATCGCGTAACGCGATGGAAGTGTGAGTGAACCCGCCGGGATTGAACACCACGCCATTTGCCCACGTGCGCGCCTCCTGCAACGCGTCAATCAGCGCGCCCTCGTGATTCGACTGCAAACATTTCACCTCCGCGCCAAACGATTTCCCCAGCTCAACCAGCTTCGTGTTGATGTCATCCAAGGTCATCGAACCATAAAATTCAGGTTCACGTGTTCCAAGCAAATTCAAATTCGGGCCGTGCAAAATTAGGATTTTCATGATTCCTCCAATCTTACGTCATTGCGAGCGAAGCGAAGCAATCCCCGATTAAACGGTGGAAATTCATTGATGAGGTTTATCCATTTTACAGGAGATTGCTTCGGGCTATTGCCCCTCGCAATGACGGCTACTCCAGCACCTTCTCCAAATCCGCCACATCCACCAACTCCACTTTGCCAATCCCGGCGGGCAGAGCAAAACGAATAACGTTCATATCCTTCTTTTTGTCCACTCTCATCGCATGGATGATTTCTTCGCGTGACAATTCTTTCGGGATTTGGACGGGCAGTCCCAACGCAGACAGAGACTCGGCTATCGCCTCAGATAACCCTTTGCCTGCCACCGTTAAACGTTCAGCCAGCTTCGCCTCAGCCACCATTCCCATGGCAACGGCTTCCCCATGCCTCAATTGAAATTTGCTGACAAGCTCCACGGCATGTCCAACTGTGTGACCCAGGTTTAGCACAGCGCGCCGGCCTCTTTCATACGGATCATCCTCGATGACTTGTATCTTCACCGCCATCGCGCGCCTGACGATTTCTTCGAGATTCTCCTTCACCCAATCCAGGCCGCGCGCGCATAAATTGAATAATTCCGGGTCGGAGATGATGCCGTGCTTCACCACTTCGGCGAGGCCGGAAATCAGCTCGACTTCGGGCAGGGTCTTCAATACCTGCGGGTCAGCCAATACCAGTTTCGGCGCATGGAACGCGCCAATCAGGTTTTTGCCTTCGGGCAGGTCGAACCCCGTCTTGCCGCCCAGCGAGGCATCCACCATCGAGAGCAGTGTCGTCGGCACGCCAACCCAACTCACCCCGCGCATGAACGTGGACGCGGCAAAGCCCGCCATATCGCCGATCACACCGCCGCCCAATGCAATGACCGTGCTTTTGCGATCCAACCCCGCTTCAAGGAATCCATGCCAGATTCGGTTGACGGTATTCAATGTTTTGTTCGCTTCCCCGGCAGGCACAGCCAATAATTTGGGATTTAACCCTCCCTCACGAAGTGACATCATTACGATTTCTGCATGGAAGACGGCTACATTTTCATCCGTCACCACAATCGGTTTTTTCAGTCCGCGCGGCTTGAGCATTTCACTCAGTTGTTCAAGCCCGTGATTTTCTACAATCGCATCGTAGGCGCTCATCGCGCTTAGGCGGTATCGCCCCACAGCGATTTGGGTCTGCCATGTGTTTTGGTGGGCGGCCTTCCCATCCACCTGCACACGCGAGGGGAAGGAGTTGTAATGCTCCAGTCTGCTTTCAAGCAGGGAGGCGAGTTTCTCGCTCAAATCCCCTGCCAGCAAGGGACGTTTATTTGGATCGGAGTTAAGCCGTTCCAATAAAGTATTCAATTCTGCCATGAGCAAAACGACCTTGCCATTGGTTTCCGCCATCTCGCGATTCTCATCGCGCAAAAGCGCGCCGCCGCCCAGGGCAATCACCGAATCCCCTTTTCCAGCGAAGGAGGAATTAGGGTTGAAAATGAGTTCCCGCAACGCGGCAGTTTCGAGATCACGGAAGGCCGTCTCGCCCTGTGTTTCCATGATCTGCGGAATGGACATCCCCGCGTTCGTTTCGATGACGCGGTCGAGATCAATGAATGGCAGCTTGAGATTGCGTGCAAGCGTCTTGCCGATGGTGGATTTTCCGGTTCCAGGTGGGCCGTAGAGGAAGATGTGTGACATGGATAAAATGTGAAGGATGAATGATGAAAGTAATTGGTAATTATTCGACATTATCGGAAATAGTGTACGAGCACCGTCCCGAAGGTTTCTTTCGGGTAATTTGGATATTTGACGGCAACCTTCGGGACGTTTTTCCCAATTACCGATAAAGTCTATTTATAAACGGCTTGAGCTGGATTTGCAATCCAACTTAAGGCCACCAGACGTGGGGTGTATCCTCCATTTGCAAATTCTCGAGGGTGGCTTTGCGAAGGGCTTCGAAGCGCGGCATCATTTCGTTCATTGAGTCGCCGCCGAGTTTTTCGATGAGCGCATCTGCAATAACAAATGCAGCCATCGCTTCAAGAATTGGAACTGCACGCGGGACGGGACAGAAATCGGAGCGTTCATATTTGGTGGTGGATTCTGATTTTAACGCCAGGTCAACTGTCGGCTGGGGAAGAAGCGTGGTGGCTATCGGTTTCATCGCGGCGCGGACGACGATGGGCCGTCCGTTGCTGATTCCGCCTTCGATGCCTCCGGCTCGATTGGAATTGCGAATTAGGGATTGCGAATTAGGAGTTGCGAGTGAGATTGCGTCCTGAACTTGTGTGCCGGATAAGCGCGCGTTTGCAAAGGCGTCGCCGACTTCCACGCCTTTGATGGCTTGGACGGACATGATTGCCAGGGCAAGTTTTGCTTCGAGGCGTTTGTCCCATTGGGCGAAACTGCCGAGGCCGAGGGGCACATTCAGCGCGACGATTTCCAGCACGCCGCCGAGGGTGTTTTTGCCGTGAATGGTCTTTTCGATTTCGGCGCGCATTCGATTGGCGGATGATTCGATGGGACAACGCACATCCGATTCTTCGGCGCGGGTGAAGCGTTCTTCGTAAGGCATGTCGTCAAAATCGGTTTGTACTTCGCCGATGGATGAAACGTATCCGCCGACAATGATGCCAAATTGTGAGAGAAAATGCTTACACACTGCACCCGCCGCGACACGCATGGCGGTTTCGCGGGCTGAGGCGCGTTCGAGTGCGGGGCGCAAATCCCTGTAGCCGTATTTGACTGCGCCTGTTAGATCTGCGTGGCCTGGGCGTGGAGCGGTCATCGGCTCGATGGCTTTGCCTTTCCATTTGACATGGTCGTCGTTTTGGACGAGCAATGCAATCGGTGCGCCCGTCGTTTCGCCTGCCATGACGCCGCCGAGGATTTGGACGGTGTCTTTTTCGATTTTCATCCGTCCGCCGGAACCATAGCCTTTTTGGCGGCGGGCAAGTTCGAGGTCAATAATGGATGCGGTGAGTTCTAGTCCGGCGGGAATGCCATCGAGGATGGCTGTCAAAGAGGGGCCGTGAGATTCTCCGGCGGTGAGAAAGCGTAGGGGCATGAAAGTCTCCAGTTTATTCAGACCTCAGACGATGGACGGTTTATGGTCAGTGGTCTACAGATGCGGCTAAAATTTCACGCGGCGGGTTGTGACCCGTCCAAATCTCGAATGCGAGGGCGGCTTGTTCGATTAACATGCCGAGGCCGGTTGTGGCGGGTAACCCTTGCGAATGCGCGTCTTTTACCAGTTTGGTTTCGCGTGGATTGTAGACTAAATCGTAAATTACGGCGTTGGGAAAAGATAAATTCTCCGGCCAGGGAGATTGGTTTACGTTGGGAGTCATGCCGATGGGGGTGGCGTTTACCAAAAGGATGAAAGATGAAGGGTGAAGGATGAGGGAATCGTAATTTGTAATTTGTAATTTGTGTTGCGTCCCTTTGACTTCGCTCAGGGTGTAGTCGCGTGGTGCGTGTTGCGTGAAGAATGTGGCGAGTTGCCGGGCTTGTTCGATGCGTCGCGCGGCAATGGTGACGTTCCATCCGTCATTGGCTAAAGCATGTACCACTGCTCGTGCGGAGCCTCCCGCGCCCAAAACAAGAGCATTTTTCCCCCTCACCCCTAACCCCTCTCCCAAAAAGGGAGAGGGGGATTCTGCCAAAAATTTTTTCAAATCAGATAAAAATCCAGGAGCGTCGGTGTTGTCGCCGATGAGTTTGTCTTCGCGGAGATAAATTGTGTTGACTGCGCCAACGGCTTTGGCAGTGGGTGTCAATTCATCGAGCAGGGGGATGACGTTTTGTTTGTGTGGGATGGTGACGTTGAGGCCGCGAATTTCTTTTGCTCGAACGCGATTGAGCAAATCCTTCAAGCCTTGCTTGTCATCAGGTGCGATGGGGAAGAGCGAGTAATCCCCTTCCAATCCGCAGGCGCGTAACGCGGCGGTGTGGATTTTGGGTGAGAGAGAGTGGCCGAGGGGATAGCCGATGAGACCGAGTTTAAATGATGTTTGCATGGTAAAAATAGCGGAGTCGAAAGTCTCCAGACTTTCGACTCTCCAACGTCAGGAGACGTTGGAGTCCGTAGTACGCAAAGTTTCTAGCACTTCGAAAAAATTAGGGAAAGTTTTTGAAACGCAGGATGGATTTTCAATCGTGACGCCGTCGAAACGCAGGCCGATGAGGGAGAATGCCATTGCCATGCGGTGGTCATTATACGTTTGAATGTTGGCAGGTTTGAAGGTTTGACACGGATAAATAGTCATGCCGTCTTCGTGTTCTTCCACGCGGACGCCGAGTCTCGCCAATTCAGTGCAGGTGGCGTGGACGCGGTCAGTCTCTTTGACGCGGGCGGAGGCGATGCCGCGGATGCGGGTGGGGGAGGATGCAAAGGGGGCGATGGCGGCGAGGGTTTGGGCGGTGTCGGGGATGTCGCGCATGTCCACATCGAGGCCGCGAAGTTTGGTGGGGCCAGTGACCAGTATACAGTTATCGGTTTCTGAAATAGTGCATCCCATTTTTGCAAGCACATCGAGAAAAGCAATATCGCCTTGTTTTGAGTTGCGTGAAATATTCTCAACTTTTACTGTGCCGCCACAAATGGCAGGCGCGGCGAAGAAGTAGGATGCGGCGGAGGCGTCAGACTCAATGGCATAGGCAGGGGAAGATTGAGAATTAGAGATTGGAGATTGGGGATTGGAGATTGGTAATTGGTAAGTAGTAAGTGGGATGGAGAAATGTTGGTAGGCGTTTCGTTTGGTTTCAACTCCGAAGTCGCGCATAATGGCGATGGTCATGTCCACGTAGGGTTTGGAGTTGAGGTCGGTAGAAACTTCTATTTCGATAGGAGATTTGGCGTAAGGCGCGACCATCAGCAGGGCGGAGAGAAATTGGGAGGAGATATCGCCGGCGATTTTGGTTTTTCCGCCGGGGAGGCCGGAGGCGGTGATTTTTATGGGAGGGCAAATGGAAGGACGAAGGATGAAGGATAAAGGATGAATGTTTGCGCCCAGTTGCGTCAGAGACTCTATAAGGTCTCCGATTGGTCTTTCTCTCATCCGAGCGTCACCATCCAAAATGTATTCGCCATGGCCGAGGGTGAGGAAGGCGGAGAGGAATCTTGCGGCGGTGCCTGCGTTGCCGATGAAGAGTTCGGCTTTGCTTGCAGGGATTTTGCCGCCCAGCCCAGTGACGGTCATTTCGTGATTGGCTTCGTCGAGTTGGACATCGAAGCCGAGGGTTTGCAAGGCTCCGGCGAAGCAGCGCGAGTCGTCGGAGAAGAGGGCGTTGGTGAGGCGGGTGGTTCCTTTGGCGAGGGAGGCGATGAGCAAAGCGCGGTTGGTCAGCGATTTGGAGCCGGGGACGCGGACGGTGGCGTGGAGGGGGTGGGGGATGGGGATGATTTGCATAAAGGATGAGGGCGGAAGGATGAAGGATGAATGGAACGTGCAGCGTATTGCGTGTTCCGTTGTGTATGTGTTTCCGTGTTTACTTGTCTGTGTGTTTATGTGGTGAATTTCTGGTATTTGTTTTGCGCTTCGTTCAAGATGGTTTCAAGTTTTGAAAAATCTTCCGATGCCAGCGCAATTTTGATTTCAGCTAGTTGTTGTTGAAGTTCTGAGATAGTGTTTAGGACATTCTCGCGGTTGGATTGCAAAACTCCCAACATCATGGACGAGGATGTCCCTGCCAGCCTGCTGGTGGATTTGAAGCCTGGGCCGATGAATGAAGCCACATCCTCTGGCGTGGCAAGCGCGAGCGCGGAGGAGAGTAAAAATGGAAGATGACTTGTGGACGCAAGGATGTGGTCATGGTCGGTCGCGTCGAGGGTGGTGGCTTTTGCGCCGATGGCTTCGATGATTTGATGCGCGGCAGATAAGGCTCGCGGCGATGTCCGTTCCATCGGCGTGAGCAGGAATGGAGCGGCGTAGTAGAGAGTTCGTTCGGCGTTGGCGAGGGAGAGTTTTTCCTTGCCGCAGATCGGATGCCCGCCGATGGGATCGAAGCGTTCGGGCAGGCGGGACATGGATTCGACGATTAATTTTTTGGTCGAACCCAAGTCCATGACGATGCAGGGGTTGGGGGTGTAGGTTGGTAATTTTTCCAGCAGGGTCAAAATCGCGGGGACGGGGGCGGACAGGATAACGAGGTCAACTTCGAGGAGCAGGTTGGCGGGGTCGCTGTCAGCGCGGTCCACTATGTTTTGGGACAGGGCAAGCTCGAGTGTCGCGCGATGCGGGTCGATTCCGTAAAGCGCGGCGCATTTTCCGCGAAGTCCCAACGCGAGCGAGCCGCCCATCAATCCCAATCCGATGATTGCGATTTTGGACTCTGCGAGATTAAACATAAACCCTCACCCTAGCCCTCTCCCAATGGAAGAGGGGACGCGAGACGACGGTCAACCGCTTCGGCCACCGCCCGAACCTGCTTCACCATTTTGGCAAAGGCTTCGGGCGTGAGAGATTGGCGTCCGTCGGAAACAGCGTTGGCAGGGTCGTTGTGAACCTCGACGATGATGCCGTCTGCGCCTGCGGCGATGCCCGCTTTCGCGACCGCCGCGACGTAAGCGGAGTCGCCAGTGGAATGCGAGGGGTCAATGATGACGGGGAGGTGCGTGAGTTTTTTGAGGACGGGGATGGCATTGATGTCGGTGGTGTTGCGCGTGGCTGTCTCGAATGTGCGGATGCCGCGCTCGCACAGCATGACGCGCGTGTTGCCGCCGCTGAGGATGTATTCGCTTGCCATGAGGAGTTCTTCGATGGTGGCGGACATGCCGCGCTTGAGCAGGACGGGCGTGCGCGTTTCGCCGATGGCGCGCAGGAGATTGAAGTTCTGCATATTGCGCGCACCGAGTTGGAAGACATCCACGTACTTTGTCATCATTTCAATTTGCGAAACGGCCATGACTTCGACCACAATGGGCATGCCCGTTTCGGCGCGGGCCTCCGCCATATATTTGAGGCCTTCTTCGCCGAGTCCTTGAAATGAATAGGGCGAGGTACGGGGCTTGAAGACGCCGCCGCGCAGGGCGTTCGCACCCGCTTCGCGGACGGCGTGTGCGATGTCGAGCAGTTGCGAATGTGACTCAACCGCGCATGGCCCCGCGATAACCGCAATCTCTTCGCCGCCGACGGTGAAACCGTCGAGCGGGAAGACGGAGTCGTGTTCGTGGAACTGGCGTGAGGCAAGTTTGTATGGCTGCGAAATGCGCTGAACGGACAGCACGCCTGGCAAGGCTTCGAAAATTTCCTTGGCAACGGAATGACTCTCGCCGACCGCGCCGATAATGGTCTGCTCAACGCCTTCGATGACGTGCGAGGAGAGATGTTGTTTTTCGATTGCCGCGATTACATTTTCGACTTGTTCTTTGGACGCACCTGGGTGCATGATGATCATCATGGTAGTTATTCCTTTGTGTGTGTGATGTAGGGGCGGCGTCCTGCCGCCCAGGGCGGGGAGATCCCGCCCCTACTTCAATGGTTGATATTCTCCCTGGATAGTCGCCAGTCTTCGTCCCATAATCTGCGCGATTTGCCCAACCTGCTTAACCATCTCTGCAAACTTTTCAGGCTTGAGCGATTGCTTGCCATCAGAGACCGCGTGCGCGGGGTTGGGATGGACTTCGACTATGAGGCCGTCTGCGCCTGCGGCAATGGCGGCGCGTGCAACCGCGGCGACGTAGTCCACGTGGCCGGTCGAATGGCTTGGGTCAAGGATGACGGGAAGATGTGTGAGATTTTTCAAAACGGGAATGGCATTGATGTCGGTGGTGTTGCGCGTGGCTGTCTCGAATGTGCGGATGCCGCGCTCGCACAGCATCACCTGTTTGTTTCCCCCCGCGAGGATGTATTCGGCGGACATCAGCAGTTCTTCAATCGTGGCGGAGAGTCCGCGCTTGAGCAGGACGGGAATTTGCGTCTCACCGATGACGCGCAGGAGATTGAAGTTTTGCATGTTGCGCGCACCGATTTGGAACACATCCACGTATTTGGACATCAAGTCCACCTGCACCTGTGACATGATTTCGACAACGATGGGCAGTCCTGTTTGGGCGCGGGCTTCGGCGAGATATTCGAGACCTTCTTCCCCGAGTCCCTGGAATGAATACGGCGACGTACGCGGCTTGAAGACTCCACCGCGCAATGCGGACGCGCCCGCCTCTTTCACCGCCTGGGCTGTTTCCATTATCTGGGAGCGACTCTCCACTGAACATGGCCCCGCGATGATGGCAATCTCGTCCCCGCCGACGGTGAATCCGTCCAACGGGAAGATTGAATTTTCGGGATGGAATTGCCGCGAAGCGAGCTTGAATGGCTGGGTAATGCGTTTGACCATTTCAACTCCGTCAAGCCCTTCGAATAACTCGGTCGGGATGCTGTGCGCTTCGCCGATTGCCCCAATAATAGTCGCTTCCACGCCCTGCGAGAGATGGACATTTAATCCTGCCGCTTTGACGTGTTCGATAACGTGCTCCACCTGTTGCGGGGTGGCGTTGGTTTTCATTATGATCATCATGGTGATTTCTCCTATTTACTGCGCGGCGACCAAATCTGGCCTCAACTTTACCGCATCTCGTAAATACACATGCGTTATATCCGATTGCGGCGTGTCCGTGTTCCAATGGACAAGGACGCGAATAACCTTCCGCAAACTTCCAGGCACGGGAATTTCCCTCGCGCACAACATCGGAACGAGTCCCCAGCCCATTTGACGGGCAGCCTGCGCGGGGAAGGTGGAGGCGAGATCGTCGGTCACGGTGAAGAGGGCGCTTCCCACGTCTTCGGGCCTCATGCTTTCATTTGCACCCAGAATTGCTTCAAGTAGTTCCCGCGTGGCTTCGAGAATTAATTCAGGTTCATCGGCTGAGACGGTTGTCGCGCCACGGATTCCACGGATTGGCATAGACGGCTCCTTGTTTTCCCTTCTCTCACTCGCGCTGAGCGAAGTCGAAGCGTGGGAGAGGGCGGATGAGGGGAATAAAAAAAGAGCGAGGCCGTCTGGCCTCGCTCTTTACGTGAACAGATTTATTTTCTGTCTACTTAAGCGCCACCACCGGCAACCAGTTTCTGGAGGCCGTAATAAAAGTAAAACGCAAACCAACGAGTGGACTTAAGCATGTTGGGCGCTATTCTATGCGTGTCATGCAAATGCGTCAAGGGGCAAAATTCTCTGTGTTATAGCCCAAAATGGAAATGCCTCTTTTCGCCAAAGTTAATTTGTCCGCCTTTTTGAATTCAATTGGGAGTCTTTTCGGTTCTCTCTGCTGGGAGAGCCATGTCGATTTTAAAATTGTCATACGAATTGTCCTGCACTGCCCTGCGGCTTATTTCAATAGTAAAATACCCTCAACCAAAGGAGAGAGAATGACAGGATTACCAGAATCCAAAGATAAACGCGTATTTAACAATATCATAGGGGCAATGGGAAATACCCCGCTTGTGAAGCTTGAGCGGATCGCACGCGACCTGCCAGTTCCGCTTTATGCAAAATTGGAATTCATGAATCCCGGCGGCTCGGTCAAGGACCGGGTTGGCGCTTATATTATCGAGCAGGCCGAGAAGAGGGGAGAGCTCAAGCCCGGCGGCACCATCGTGGAAGCCACTTCGGGCAACACCGGCGTGGGACTCGCCATCGCCGCCGCGCTCAAAGGATACAAGACCATCTTCGTCATGCCGGACAAGATGAGCAATGAAAAGATTTTGTTACTGCGAGCCTATGGGGCCAAGGTTGTCATTACACCAACCGCGGTTGCGCCTGAAGACCCAAGTTCTTATTATGAGGTTGCAAAGCGCTTCGTGCGCGAAACGCCGAACGCAATTTTGGCAAATCAATATCACAACCCGGACAACCCGAAAACTCACGAGATGAGTACCGGCCCTGAGTTGTGGGAGCAGACCGATGGCCGCGTGACCGATGTCATCATTGGCATGGGGACCGGCGGAACGATTTCGGGTGTTGGGCGCTTTCTTAAGTCGAAGAATCCCAATATCCAGATCGTGGGCGTGGACATCGAAGGCTCGATCCTCACAGAGATTTGGCAGAACAAGGGGAAAATTCCCGAAGGCGCATACCCCAAGACCTATAAAGTTGAAGGCATCGGCGAGGACTTTTTGCCCTCCGCCACGGATTTATCTATTGTTGACTGGATCGAGCGCGCCGGGGACCGCGAGTCTTTTTTGTGGGCGCGGCAGTTGGTGAGGCAGGAGGGGATATTCGCGGGCGGCTCGTCAGGGTCCGCGCTGGCGGGCGCAATGAAATATTGCCGCAGGCTGGGGCCTGAGCGATTGCCTGTTGTTATCTTTCCCGATTCGGGTTCGCGTTATCTCTCCAAATTCTACGACGATAAATGGATGCGTGAGTTCGGCTTCCTCTCGATGGAGTTTGGCGAAATGTCATTGGGCGACCTTCTGATTGCCAAGCCAAACAAGTCCCTGCTCACAGCCACGCTCGGCGATTCGATCCGCAAGGTGGTTGCCATCATGCACCAGAATGCTGTTTCGCAGATGCCGGTCGTCGGCGCAGATGGTTCGCTCGCCGGGCTGATCGAAGAAGTGGACTTGCTGAATCATATGCTCGAAAAACACGAACACAGCCAGGATGAAACCATTGACGCGCTCGTGCAGAATGCGGGCGCGGTCTTCCCGCCTGAAACTTCGCTCGAAGAAGCCATGCCGTCGCTCACCGCGGGCTATGCGTTGATCGTGGTGGAGCACAGCAAGCCAGCCGGGATTCTCACCAAAATTGACGTGCTCGATTATGTGGCGGGGAAGATCTAAATTCTGAAATTGCCTGCCCTGTCTGCAAAGTAATCTGCAGACAGAGAAAGAGGCCACCAGCAATGGCGGCCTCTTTTGTTCTTCAGGAAGATGTCAAAACTACAAATCGTCAAATTTGCTCAAATATTCTTCGTCGGTTTGATCTCGCGCGCCCAAGTAAGTCTTTTCATGCTCATTGAGCAATTCTTTAAGCAGACGAATTGCTTCGTCTCGGCTGTTGGGGGTTTTTCCGTATCGCCTGACAGCGTCCATTAATTCGTAGTGAATGCCGCTCCAGCCCGCGCCAGTGCCGCCCGACTGCACGCGATCATATGCTTCTCTGTAAAGTTCAGACAGGCGGTCGTACTCATCCAATGATGTTATGGAGTTCTTTTTCGGTGATGAGTTCTGCGACATTTTCACCCTTTAGCATTTCCAGATTTTTCTGTAGTTTGACTTTAAGCCGTTTGATTTCTTCCTGGACCTGTTCCCACGTAGCGGGTCGAATGTCTGCATCGAAGTGGATCTCAGGAAAATTGCGCTGGAAGATATTCTTGACCAACAGTACCTGGTAAATTTTGCGCCCGCTATCCATCGTACCCTTGTCTTTCAAAACGCCTGTATAGATCAGAACATTGTTGAGATATAAGCCAATATAGTTGCCTGGCTTGAGGTTTTCGGGCATAGACGCTCCTCTCGGTAATATTGATTGCTATTTTACCTTATGTCTTGGTCAGTCCTGTAATGCAAGCCTGAAGCAATCTCGGTTATGTGAAGAGGATTGCTTCCCGAAGGCTCGCAATGACGGTTCCGAAGTAACCTAGAACATATTTTCGGGTTATAAAAACTAGAAGATTGGCGCGTGCTGATCAACTTTAGAAATGGAGGCTGAAATGGATCTTGGTTCTGTCAACTGGCTGGCCGTTGTCGCCTGCGTCGTGGTCGCTATGATTAGCGGGTTTGTCTGGTATCACCCGAAGGTTTTCTTCCCTGCCTGGTGGGCCGGTATCGGCAAATCCGGCGAACCGGGCAACCCCAACCCGGTGATTTACGTTTACACGATCATTGCCGCATTCATTCAAGCGCTCTTCATGTCGTTCATCCTGGCTACGATGGGCAGTAACACCCTGGCGTCCGGCGTCACTGCCGGCTTCATGGTCTGGCTTGGATTTGTCGCACCCACCAACCTCGTCAACAAACTCTTTGCCGGGCATGGCTTCAAAGTCTGGGCGATTGAAGCGGGCAACCATCTCGTCAATTTCCTGCTCTTCGGCGCGATCCTGGGCGCGTGGCAATAACTCCCATCGCAAAGTAAAATAGGCGGGCGGCGCGAGTCGCCCGCCTATTCTTTTATTCGGAATGTGCAATGCGCCCAACCTATCTTCAAGTCAATCTCTCTCAGCTCAAACAAAATCTCGAATCCATCCGCGCGCACGCCGCGCCTGCAAAGGTCATGCCGATGGTCAAGGCCAATGCCTACGGTCACGGCGTGGATGGCGTTGCGCCGTTCATCGAACCATACGTTGATTATTTCGGGGTGGCCCTCGCTGAAGAGGGAATTCATTTGCGCCAGTTGGGAATCAGAAAACTGATTCTGGTTACAGGCGGGACTTTGCCCGAACAACTCCCGTTATTTTTTGAACACGACTTAATCCTCGCCGCCTCATCTTTGGACCTGCTAACTGCCGCCGATAAACTGGCAGAATCCACCCGCAAGCGGCTCAAAGTCCACCTCAAGATTGACACGGGCATGGAAAGGGTCGGCGTCCGCGATTACGAGGCCGAGTCATTGTTGGAGAAATCGCTTGCGTGTAGAAACATAGATGTGGAAGGGATTTTTACACACCTCGCGAACTCAGAAGTGATTGACCGAAAATACTCGCTTATGCAACTGGAACGATTCCAGGAAGTTCTGCGATTTTATGAAAAGAGAAGTTTACCCATGCCGTTGAGGCACGTCTGTAATTCTGGCGGAATCCTGAACCTGCCCGAAGCGCACTTTGACATGGTTCGTCCCGGTGTGTTGTTTTACGGAGTGTATCCGGGGCGCGAAGTGAATCGGGTCGTGGATGTGAAACCCGCGCTCACCTGGCGGTCACGTGTGGTTTTCAGCAAAATGACAATGCCCGGGCGGCCAGTCAGCTATGGGTCGTTGTGGCAGGCCGAAAGTCCCGCGCGAATCGTCACTATCCCGTGCGGTTATGCCGACGGGTATTTTCGTCGCATGACAAACCACGCGCGGGTCATCGTCAATGGGAGGAGGTATCCGCAGGTTGGGCGTATCTGCATGGATCAGTTTATGGTCAATCTTGGCGAGGACAACGCTCAGGTGGGGGACGAGGTGGTTTTGCTGGGCGAGGGCATCACGGTGGAGGATCTGGCCAAATGGGCCGGCACGAACGAATACGAGGTGATGACGAATATCAGCGCGCGCGTGCCGAGGGTTTACATTGGCGGTGCGTCCACTCGCGCGTAGGGTACAATTGGCGGGCATTTCCAAAGTTGAGGTGAAACTTGAATCGGTATTTGAAAGATTATCTTATTTTGTTCGCCGTGGCGGGCGTCATTGTTGGATTGGATCAATGGACGAAGTGGCTCGTGCGCGCGAACCTTCCGTTTCGCGGAACATGGTTACCTGATTGGTTAAGCTGGCTCAGTCCATACGCGCGCATCGTTCACTGGTATAACAGTGGCGCGGCCTTTGGCATGTTCCAGAATGGGAACTTGATTTTTACGGTGCTGGCTTTCATCGTGATCGGCGCGATCATCTATTATTACCCGCACGTGGAGGCCGGTGACTGGTCATTGCGGCTGGCGATGGGAATGCAGCTCGGCGGCGCAACTGGAAATTTGGTTGACCGCCTGGGCATGGGCAAGGTGACGGATTTTATTTCGGTAGGCACGTTCCCGGTTTTTAATATTGCAGATGCAAGCATCACGGTCGGGGTGGGTGTTTTGCTGTTGGGCGTGTGGTTGAAGGAGCGCTCCTTGAAAAAGGACGCTGAGACGCAACAGGACACGGGGAATGAGATGAGAGTATCGAGCGACGAGCAATGAGATAAGAGCAACAAGTGATGTGCGGGAAGGCAATTCTTTTTGAGGTGACTCACCTTACGCAGAACGTCCCGAAGGTTCTTGTAATTCAGGTTTGCCTTTTGCTAAAACCTTCGGGACGATGTGTAACATCAATGAGGTAATATCTTGAACCGAGTTTTCAGGGATTATGCAATATTGCTGGGGCTGGCAGGGGTTGTGGTTGCACTCGATCAATGGACGAAGTGGCTGGTGCGGACAAACATCCCTTTTCAAGGCACATGGCTTCCTGAATCGCTCGAGTGGCTAAGTCCGTACGCGCGGATCGTTCATTGGTCAAATAGCGGCGCGGCGTTTGGATCATTTCAAAATGGGAATCCGGTGTTCATCGTGCTGGCATTCGTCGTGATCGGTGCGATCCTTTATTATTACCAGCGGGTCGAAGCAAACGAGCGTTTCCTGCGGCTGGCGATGGGATTGTATATGGGCGGCGTCATTGGAAATCTGATTGACCGCTTGACGCTCGGCGAAGTCACAGACTTTATTTCCATCGGGAATTTTTATATTTTCAACGCGGCGGATTCGGCCATCAATGTTGGGGTGGCTGTGTTGTTGATTGGGATGTGGATGAGGGAGAGGAAGAAGAAAAAGCAAGTTCCGGGAGGTGAGGATCAGCAATGAGTGAGAGAAATGAGTAACAAGTGATGAGTAACGAGTAATTGGTAAATAGTGATTGGAGATGAGCAACCAGAGATGAGCGATCGAGTGGAAGTTTTTTCTTATGAAGAGGAGAAGGCGGGGCGGCTCGACAAGTTTTTGGTTGAGCGCCTGCCGGAGTTTTCGCGTTCGCGTCTGCAGGGGTTGATCGCAGATGGTCTTGTGGATGTGGATGACCAACCCGCTAAGAAGGCGGGACAGGCCATCGAGCGCGGACAAAAGATCATCGTGCGAATCCCGCCAGCCGCGCCGAGCGGTTTGATCGCAGAAGATATTCCGCTGGACATTGTCTTTGAAAATGGCGACCTGCTAGTGGTCAATAAACCTGCGGGAATGGTCGTGCATCCTGCGGCGGGACATGCCTCCGGCACGCTGGTCAATGCCGTGTTGGGCTATGATCCTGATATCGAGGGCATCGGCGGGGAGGAGCGTCCCGGCCTGGTGCATCGGCTGGATAAGGAGACTTCGGGTTTAATTGTGCTGGCAAAAAACGACCAGTCTCATAACTGGCTGCAGGAACAATTCCGTTTGCGAAAAGTGGAAAAAACATATCTTGCACTCGTGGATGGCAGGCCGCCCACACCCACCGGCCGCGTGGAAGCCGCGATCGGGCGCGACCCAAGTCACCGCAAGAAGATGGCGGTTGTTTCCGAAAAGAAGGGCCGCGAAGCAATTTCAGAGTACAAGACGGTAGAGAATTTTACAGAACACACGCTGCTCGAATTTCATCCGCTCACCGGGCGCACGCACCAGATCAGGCTGCATTGCGCGTTTTTGGGATGTCCGATTGTGGGGGATGAAGTGTATGGAAGGAAGAATCCGTCCATTGAAATTGGGCGGCATTTCCTTCATGCTTACAGGTTGAAAATCATACTGCCCGGAGAAACGCGGCCGCGTATGTTTGAGGCAGAATTGCCGGGGGAATTGCAGGGTGTATTGCAGCAGTTGCGGAGTCAAAAGTCTCCCGACTTTTGACATTCTCCAAAATCAGGAGATTTTGGAGTCCGACTCTACAAGAGGAGAAATCATGGAATACATAGACCTTCGCTCTGACACCGTCACAAAACCTACGCCTGAAATGCGCGAAGCGATGGCAAAAGCCGCGGTGGGCGATGATGTTTACGGCGATGACCCAACCGTCAACAAATTGCAGGAAATGGCGGCGGGGATGCTGGGCAAGGAGGATGCGTTGTTTGTCCCTTCGGGGACGATGGGAAATTTGCTGGCGTTGCTGGTGCATTGCCAGCGCGGCGATGAAGTGATCGTTGGCAACAAGGCGCATATCTATCTCAATGAAGTGGGCGGGATGTCTGCATTGGGTGGGATTCATCCGTGCCCAATTCAAAATCAAGCGGATGGCACGCTGGCGCTGGACGACATTCTCGCGTCCATTCAGACCGAGGATGTGCATCACACCATTACGCGGCTGATCTGCCTTGAGAATACACAGAACGTCTGCGGCGGTGTTCCGTTGACGCCCGAATACACGCGGCAGGTGGGAGAGTTGGCGCGAAAGAATAACCTGTCCCTGCACATTGACGGGGCGCGCATTTTCAACGCGGCGGTGGCGCAGAATGTGTCGGTGCGGGAGTTGGTGGACCCGGCGGATTCGGTCATGTTTTGCTTGAGCAAGGGATTGGCTTCGCCGGTCGGTTCGATGCTGGTTGGCACGAAGAAGTTCATTGCGCGGGCGCGTCATTTGCGGAAGATGCTTGGCGGCGGGATGCGGCAGGTGGGCGTGCTGGCCGCGGCGGGAATCATTTCGCTGGAGAAGATGATCGAGCGGCTGGACGACGATCATGCCCGGGCGAGGAAATTGTCTGATGGCCTGAAGCAGGTTCGAGGTCTGGTTTTGGACGCGGGTTCTCCATCCACAAACATGGTTTATTTCAATTTGTCGGATGATGTCCGCTTGAGTGAGAATCAAATCGTCGAAATGATGAATGAACGCGGGGTGTTGGTGGATTGGTCAGGCGTGCGCCGCTTTCGTCTTGTGACCCACTGTTGGATTGACGACCAGGCGGTGAAGCGCGCGGTATCCGCGCTCAAGGAAGTGCTGGCTCATTAGGTGTTTTTGTGAGGGGAAGTTCCGCCGGGTTGTTTGCCTTGTTTTTCGAACTGGTCCCAGTGACTTAGATCCGGCTCGACCTGGTTGCGGCCGCGTTCTTTGGCAATGTAGAGGCGGCGGTCGGCCAGGTCAATCAATTTAAAAATCTCGTCAGCTTCGACCGGAAATTCTGCAATTCCCTGGCTTATTGTCGGAGCCGGGATGGCTTCCTTTTTTCGATTTCTAAGCTGTACCTTGGACATGGTCTCGCGAATTCGGTTGGCTACCTGCATGGCTTGCACGCCGCTGGTATCGGGCAGGGAGATGGCAAATTCTTCGCCGCCCCAGCGGCCGATCGCGTCGGAGTGTTTGACGTGACGCCGGATCGTTTCGCATAATTTGGTGAGTATTTCGTCCCCTGCGAGGTGGCCGTAGTTGTCGTTATATTGTTTGAAATAGTCCACATCCAGCATGATCAGGCTGAGATGTTGGTTTGATTTTTGGGTCGTTTCCGCCTGCTGTCGCAAAATTTTGATGAAATAACCATGGTTGTAAACGCCGGTGAGGCTGTCGACGTGGGCCTGCTCTTCCACCAGCGCGTGGCGAAGTGAATTATCGAGCGCCAATGCGGCGCGTTGCGCCATGTTCGACAACAGCTCCATATCACTGCGGTTGAAGGCATTTGGACGGTAACATGCAATGGCAATGATGCCGTTGACGAATTCACCCTGCATGGGCACACCCATCCAGGAGAGACTGGTCTTTTGTTTTCCGATGATGACGGTTTTTACCCCGGCGAGATTCACGTCGCGGCGCAGGTCCGGCAGGAATAATCCCTTTCGGTTTCGCACGACCCAGCCGGATAAGGTCCCTTCCATGTTTGCGTGCACATCCTTGAAGTATTCCCCTTCATCGTAAAAAAGGTGCAGGGAAATTTCCTCCCCCTCAACCATCCCGACGTAGTATGTGTCTGCTTCGAGGGCGTTTTGAATGGCGGCATTCAACAGTGATGTAACCTGCTCGGTGTCGAGCGAAGAAGCGATCTGCCGGCTGAATTCGTTGACGATTTCAAGCCGGTTGATCTGCTGCCGCGACAAATATTTTAGCTGTTGGATTGTCTCGATGACAATCAGCGCAGCAATAATGAGGCTGAACTGTATTACCCGTTGATGGAGCTGGGTGAGATATTCAAGGTTTGCGATTGAGGAGATCAGGGTGGAACTCAGGACAATAAAGTAGGACGGGCCTCGTTCAGAGACAATGGAAGTGGAAATGGAAGCCACGATCATCAATGCGCTGAGTTGAATCCACATTTCATCTGGCAGGATGATTGACAGCAAACCCAATGAGATACCGACCAGGATGGCATTGATCCACGCGTACAGCAATTTATTTTTTGACGTGGAAATATACAGCAGGTAGAAAAAGGAAAGGTAAAGATTGCCGACCACCCCGTATCCGATCAGGATGCCCTTTTGAAACATGGTCAGGGGATATTTCACCAATGCCGTGGTTATCGTAGCCAACAACATAAAGATCCCAGCCAGCACCGAGGGCAGAATTGAGATCAGGTGTTCCTGGGGGGCAAAGCCATCGTTTTTTGTTTTATCAGACATCGGTTAACCGGAAGCCAGCAGGTCAGCGGCCTGACCCTGCATAACCAGCTGTTCAAACAGAATGACGATCTTCGGATCAAACAGGACCCCGGACTGTTCGCGCAAATATTTGAGAGCTTCCTCCGCTGGGACTTTTTGCCGGTAGGGCCTGTTGCTGGTAAGGGCGTCGAACGTATCCACAACCGCGAACAACCTCGCCAGGTGCGGAATGTCCTCCCCGCTGAGTCCGATTGGGTAACCGCTCCCATCCCAACGTTCCTGGTGGTAGCGGATGACGGGCAGTGTCTCCTGCAGGAAGGGAATCCCCTCCACAATCCGCGCGCCGATATCGGGATGCAGGCGCATGAGCTTCCATTCACTTTCATCCAGCGGCCCAGGCTTGTGCAGAATGGTATCGCTGATTCCAATTTTCCCAATATCGTGCAGGAGCGAACCACGCTCGAGCGCCTTCAATTCGTGATGGGGCAGTTCCATTGCCACTCCAAGTTTTCCCGCCAACTGGCTGACGCGTGTGCTGTGTCCTTCGGTCTCGCGGTCGCGCGCATCCAACGCGGACATCAGTGCGGCGAGTGTCTGGTCATAGGTAGCTTCGAGGGTATCGTACGCGTCCCTGATCTCACGCGCCTGGCGGCGGGATTCCACCAACAACAGCGAGCGTTCCAACGCAATCGCGGCCTGGTTGACCAGTGTCTGTAAGTCCGCAGGGCTGGCCGGTTTGTGTGACCGGTCTTCCGGGATGTTCATCCACAATGCGCCATATTTTCGGATGGGTGTTTGAATCGGCAGGCAGACGCGCGTGGCGGAACGTCCCTGGGAGAGATAGATCAACTGTCCCGAGTTCATTACCTGCCTGATCGTTTCCAGGGGATGGTTGGTTCCGGTATGAACGCCGTTGGCGTCCACTTCCACTTCCGCTTCGATCTTCCCATCGGATGTAAATAAGACGATGCCGGTGGATGATCCTTTGGCAAGTTTATGGGCTGTTTGCGCTATGTCGAGAGCCGCACTGCGTAATTCCTCGGCCTGAATGATCTGGTTGCTCAACCGGTACAGCAGGGATGTGGTACGCAGTGAGGCGCGTAATTCCTGCTGTAACCAGGTGCTTTCAAACGCGCCCGCGGCCTGAATGGAGAGCAGTTCCGACAGGGATTCATCGTTCTCGGTAAAGAATACTTCATTTTGTTTCCCAAAGGCCAGGATGGTCCCAATGTTCAGGCGGTGCCAGCGAATGGGGATGGCAAGCATACTTCGCAGGCCGCCGTTATCGATTTCAAGGTGCGACGTGGCCGTATATTTCCGCACGTCCCGCACGCGGAACGGCTGTGCCGCGTGTAACGCGGCATGAACGAGAGCATCCGTTTCGCCTCCATGTTGCAGGGAAGCAAGCAGGCGCGGGGCATAACCGGATGAGGCGCTCTGCATAAAGTCGCCCTCCTGGCCGAGTTGGATCTGGACATACGTAAACCGCGCCTGAAGAATTTGCCTTGCAATGGACGAAATTTCCCGCGCCGTGGCTTCCGGCTCGACCATTGCAGAAAGCAGACTGCCGGATTGGATCAACTCCATCAATCGCTGGTGATAGCCGGAGCGTTCCCAGGCGCGTGTCAACTCAGAGGCGATGGCTTCGGTCAATGCAACGTCCACACTGCTGAAAGCATTGGCCCTTTCGCTATTGATTACGATTGTGCCGTTCACGTGCCCATTGAAGATCAGCGGGATGATGACGGCGGAGAGATTGTTCTCATTCTCAAAAAGGATGTAGTCGGCGTCCAGCCTGATATCGTTGATGATCTGTGTCTTTCGCTGGCGCACCGCGCGTCCGATGGCCCCCGCAGAGATATTCTGGCGATAACCCGGAGGGATCAAATTGGTCTGGCGCCCGGCCGCCGCAAGAAGCATGAATTCACGGCGATCCGATTCGTATATGTAAAGACTGACGAGTGAGCAGTTTATCGCCCGGTCGAGCGTATTGACAGCCAGTTGCGCGGAGACGGGTTGGTCCAATTGATTTTCGAGCTGCTGACTTAGTTCGGCCAGGAGAGTCAACTGCGTGTTGCGCCGCTTTTCGATGGACAGTTGACGCGATAACGAGTTGATCTGGTCCGATTGGGCGTTTACACGGACGCGCAGTCCGTCGCGAGTGAGGGCGAAAGGCTTCAAATATCGCGCCAGGCGTTCATCCCACGAGATCAGTCCCATATCCTGGTCTTGATCGAGAGGCGCATCCACAGGTTCCGTCAGTTGAGCCATCAAGCCGTTAATGGTCATGAGGGTCGTTGCAATCCCGTAATACATCACCACCGAGATCAGGAGGAAAAAAAGGAGTGCGGCTTCGCGCACCAAAAAACCAACCTGGTCCATGCCGATCACCAACTGGTCGGTAAAGGCGAGCAGGGCGCTCAAAAAAATGAGCGTCATGAGTTGCACGGTGCTTCCGATCATGATGGCGCGCTTGCCTAAAATATCCCCTTCAGGAAGTGCAAGATTTTGCCACGGGAAAATATCCTCGAAGAGGATCACTGCCGTGAAAAGAGCGGGACCGATCAAGTGCGGGAGTAAGGGACCTGCAAAAAAAATCAGGCTCCAGGCCAGCCACGGGATCGCAGAAAGCCGGGAGAGAAGCCCGCTAAATTTCAGGCTGGGGTTGTAGAGAGAGACCGCCCCAATCCCCGCGCCTAATAAAAATGCACCGGCCAGCAGAGAACGAAAAGGCAATAACCGGGTGTATGAATGTTCGTGAAATGCGCCGATCGATAAAAGGAAGATTCCGCTTGCGACATTCACAAGAAAGGCGATGCCCTTCAATATTTCCCTGTCGTGAATCTTATTGCTCACAGGCGTGATGGGAATGGTTTGGGCCAGCCCCACAAAGATAAAAAGGATGCCTTCAACAAACAAGCCGGCCCGGGCAAATAGCCCGCCCAATAGAATAAGCAGTAAAACTGCAGAGCCTCTAATTAATATTTCGCGCCTGGCTTGCACCTGGATCGAGAACAACATCTGGCATGAAAGCGAGACCGTATAACATAGGATGCCCAGTGTATTGATCATCCATGCGGGTTGTCCTGCGAGAACGCTTTGGAAATGGCCCGGAATTAAAAGCAAACTCATCCCCATCATTATGAGGATGCCGGATGAGAGCGCATTTAGATTATTTGTCGATCGACTCTTCATGTTTCGCAAAGGATAGCATAAGAAGCGGTTTTTATCTACCTTCACGGCAAAATTGCATTTTTGATTTCTGTTATAATCCGCCTGCCGGATGGAACCGTTCCTGTGGGGATGTGGTTCTTCTGTGCCGAAAATTATTCCTGACAGGTTATCGATAATGCAGACATATATCCCCCTTGCTCAAATTGATGAAGCCGCGCAGGAGGTTCGGAAACGGACCTTACATAAACCGCGCATTGCCATCATTCTCGGCTCCGGCCTGAACGGTTTGGCTGATTCCGTTCAAAAAGCCGACCTCATCCCTTATGGCGACCTTCCCCATTTTCCCGTTTCAACGGTGGAAGGCCACGCCGGGCGTTTCGTCATCGGCGAATTGGAGGGGCAGACCGTGCTCGTGATGCAGGGCCGCATCCATTATTACGAAGGCTACAGCATGGCGCAGGTCACCTTGCCCGTGCGCGTGATGCAGCGCCTGGGAATTGAAACACTCATCGTGACCAACGCCGCGGGTGGCGTACATCCGGATTTTCAGCCCGGCGACGTGATGTTGATCACGGATAATCTCAATCTTATAGGTATGTCCGGTTTGAATCCTCTCATGGGGCCAAACCTCGATGAAATCGGTCCGCGCTTTCCAGATATGAGCCAGGCATACGACCGCGGCTTATGCGAGCTTGCGCGCAAGGTGGCAAAAGAATCCGGCGTCCAATTGCGCGAAGGCGTATACGCCGGCTTGAGCGGACCTTCGTTTGAATCCCCCGCGGATTTGCGTTTTCTAAGATTGGCCGGTACGGATGCAGTCGGCATGTCCACGGTCCCGGAAGTGATCGTTGCCCGTCACGGCGGGATGCGTGCGTTGGGACTGTCGGGCATCAGCAATAAAGCCAACCTGGATGGGTCCACCGTCACCACGCACGAAGAAGTGATCGAAGCTGGAAAAGTGATTACGCCCAAGGTCGAGAAAATTATCCGCGGTGTATTGCGCGGAATGTAAGTGATTTTGCCAACCCATACATGACAGATATTTACAGGTTCCTCGCCTCCAACGAGGCGCTGATCTATATCCTTCTGGCGATAGGAGGCCTGTTTGCTTTTCGTTGGTTGTGGAAATCCTGGCGCGAATGGCAGATGTCGGTCTATAAGTTGGAGCGTGAGTTTTCGACGCGCCGCCTGGGTCAGTCTGCGGCGGTTTCGATTTTGATCGCTATTCTGTTTTGTGTCGAGTTCTTCATCGCCTCTTTTATCATACCCGGCCTGCCTGCCGATGTTTTTCTTTCGACCCCCACACTCGACCTGCTCGCCACACCTACCGGCACGCTGTCACCGGAGATGATGACTCAATTTGCCGCCCAGCCTCCGCCGGTTGCGGGGGCGAGTACGGCAGGCTGTGTTCCGGACCAGGTCATGCTGACATCACCTGAACCCGGCGAAGAAGTACAAGGAACCGTTGAATTGATTGGAACGGTTAACGTCTCAAATTTTGGGTTCTACAAATATGAGGTTGCCGCACAGGGCAGTGATACCTGGGCTACAATCTCCGCAGGACGCGAGGCCAGGATCAATGGTTCGCTTGGCCTTTGGGACACCACCGCCTTGACGCCCGGCGATTATCAGTTGCGCCTCGTCGTGACCGATAACCAGGGAAAATCCCTGTCTCCCTGTGTTGTGCCTGTGCGTGTCAAAGCGCAGGAATAAAATTTTTGGACACGAGGTAGTTATACTGCACCTGCCATGCAAACAAATAATCTGATTATGGATGCCTGATGCCTGATTTGCAAATTCGTCCCACCGTTGCCACGGACCTGCCGCGTTTGATGGGCATGGACCATTCCACCAGCAGTGATTCGGTCTGGCAATTGGAATTGCGCCGGGATGGCGGGCAGATCACCGCCGCGTTTCGCGAAGTGCGTTTACCGCGTAAAACGTCGCTCTCTTATCCTCATAACCCGTTCGCACTCGCCGATGACTGGGTGCGTAAGTCCATGATGTACACGGCGCTGATGGGGCCGGATCCGGTCGGCTACGTCAGCATGTTGGAGCGCGGGACGGCCTCCTCGGTCTGGGTCACGGACCTGGTGGTTGATGCGCCGCGGCGTCATCAAGGGGTGGCAGGCGCCCTGTTAGCCGCCGCGCAGGATTGGGCGCAGGAAAGATCGCACCGCCGCCTGATCCTGGAAATGCAATCGAAAAATGTCCCGGCCATTCGCCTGGCGCAAAAGTTTGGTTTTGAATTCTGCGGGTATAATGACCATTATTATTTGACCCAGGATGTTGCCCTGTTTTTTGCAAAGGCATTAAAATAGATCAGTGATTACGGCGTGAGCCGCTTTACAAACATTCGTTTTTTACTGGAAGGGCTTCATGATTAACGGTTGGACGGACAGTGTGCTGGCGGGGATCCAGACGCTCAACCAGATTTTGACGGCTGGAATTGCGATCACGGCATTTTCGCTATTCCTTTACGCGCTTTCATTCAACCTGCGTGACCGCGTGGCGCGGTCGTTTGCCATTATCCTGTTGTGCGTCGTCGTGGTGTTCACCGCCGAAGCATTGCAGGATAAATCGCTTTCCACAGCGGGGATGGACCTGTTCCTGCGCCTGCAGTGGTTTGGAATTGTATTTCTTCCCGCGGCGTATTTGCATCTTTCAGACGCCCTGCTGGTCACAGCCGGGCGTCCTTCGCGCGGACGCAGGCGTATTGCCGTGCGCGGCATTTATGCCGTCTCCTCATTTTTCCTTATTCTCCTTGCATTTGGATATTTGCTCGGCCCGATCGTGCTGGATGGGAAACCCGCCCCTCATCTTGAACGAACAATGTGGACCGAGATCTTTACCCTCTATTACGCGGGCATAATGGTTTGGGCCGGGATCAATTTTTCGCGTGCCTACTCGCGCATGTTGACCCGTTCGGGCCGCCGCCGCATGTTGTATCTCATGGCGGGCGCCACCGCTCCTGCGCTTGGTTCGTATCCGTATTTATTATTCGGTTCGAGCGTTGCCGCAGAACACCCCTATTTATTTTGGGGCATAGCGACGGTGATCAATTTGCTCGTGGGCGCTTTGGTAATTGTCATGGCGTATGCCGTTGCCTTCTTCGGCGTCTCGTGGCCGGACCGTGTGGTGAAGAGCCGCCTCTTCAAATGGATCATGCGCGGACCTGTGGTTGCCTCCGCCGCGCTCGGCCTGATGACCGTTGTGCGCCGCACTGGTGATTTGCTCGGTTCCCCGTACAATGCCTTTGTGCCGTTCACGGTTGTGGCGACCGTTTTATTGCTCGAACACGCGATCACTTTTGCCGCACCCTTGTGGGAACGCTGGCTCTTCTTCGGGCGTGACCGCGTCGAATTGCAATTATTCCAGAACGTGGAAGAACGCCTGCTCACACGCGGAGATTTACAGCAGTTTTTGGAAGCCGTGCTGGCCGCCGTGCGCGACCATCTCCAATCTCCCTCCGCTTTTGTGGCCGCGATTGACGAGGAGGTCTTGTCCCTGATCGTGGTGGCGGGGAATCGATCCATGCTCGATCAGGAAAGTCTAACGGAGGCCCTGAACCACGTGAATGGCGATGAACGCCGCGAATTCCTGTGGGGCAACTTCTGGGTCCTGCCCTTGCACCAACGCAAACGCGCAGACATGGACCGTGATGAAGTCCCGCCTTTGCTTGGCCTGCTTGGCGTAGCGCGCCGCAATAACCAGCAAGGCATGGAACGCGACCAGCGCGAAGCGCTTTGGCTGCTTGCAGACCGCGCCGCGCTCGCGCTCGAAGACCGCCAACTGCAAAACCGCGTGTTCAACTCCCTCGCTGACTTGCAGCCCAAGGTGGAAATGCTCCAGCGTTTACGCGCCGCGGGACGCTATGACAGCCGTGCCAGCCTGCTTGCCGAGCAGCTTCCCGAGGAAGCCGATCTTGCCAACTGGGTAAAGGACGCACTCACACATTACTGGGGCGGACCGAAGCTAACGAACAATCCCCTCATACATTTACAGGTTGTCCGCGAAATGGTGGACGAGAACGACGGGAACGCGGCCAATGCCCTGCGCGCCCTGCTTCGTAAAGGGGTGGACCAGGTAAAACCTCATGGGGAGCGCCGTTTTACAACCGAATGGATCTTATACAACATTCTTGAAATGAAATTTATCGAGGGACGCAAAGTGCGCGATGTGGCATCCCGGCTGGCAATGTCGGAAGCCGACCTGTATCGCAAACAACGCGTGGCGGTGGAGGCTGTCGCCAAAGCGATCCTTGAAATGGAAACTCAAACTCAGCAAGTGCGTTAGAGAAGGAGGCCTTAATGGTTGGCCAAAAGAAAAAAATGGAAAACCCGATGCCCCACATTGATGATGGCTGGTGGGCCTCGGTACTGGCAGAAGAGGGTCGTTATGCACCTCCCCAGCCGGTTCGTCAGGCAGGCAAGCCCGAGGTCCGTGTTGATGCGGATGCTTCGGCCTCGTCTGCTCCAAGCAAACCGCCTGCAGATTGGACTCAGGTCAAGGATTTGTATCTGCGCGACCAGATCGTCAGCTTGGATGTCACCGGCTATAACCGCGGCGGCCTGCTCGTGGAAGGCAGCGGTTTATATGGCTTCGTGCCCTTCTCCCATCTGGTGGATTTGGCGGGGAAAAGCGAAATCTCCGAGCGCGAGCACGATCTCGAATCCTTTGTGGGGCGCACCCTTCGATTGAAAGTGATCGAGTGCGTGCCTGAGGACGGGCGCATCGTGTTCTCTGAGCGCGCCGCGCAGGCCGAACCCGGCAAGCGCGCCGAACTGTTCGGCTCACTGCACCCGGGCGAGCGCGTGAAAGGCACGGTCACGAACATCACCGATTTCGGTGTCTTCGTTGACCTGGGCGGTGTGGAAGGATTGATCCACATCTCCGAACTTTCCTGGGGACGCGTCATTCACCCGAATCAGATCGTGAAGATGGGACAGGCCATCGAAGTGCAAGTGCTCGATCTTGCGCCCGAACGATGCCGTGTGGCGTTGAGCCTGAAACGACTCCATGCCAACCCGTGGGAATCTGCCATCACAGATTTTCCCGAGGGAAGCGTTGTGCCGGCGACCGTCACAAGCGTGGTTTCGTTCGGTGCATTCGCAAAACTCGACGCCGGTGTGGAAGGTTTGATCCATGCTTCCGAAATACCGCTGGCGGATGGCCAATCAGTGAAGGACCTGGTCGCCGAAGGCCAGGCGATTCAAGTACGCGTTCTTCACGTGGACGCCTCGCACCAACGCATGGGTCTCAGTATGCGCTTGAACGGAGAAGGAAGCCAGTAACGTCAACTCGTTGCCTGAACTCCCATGTCCGAATCCCGCCGCGATCATAAACAACACGATATGCAAAATGATCCGCCCGCCAACCGTTGGCTGGATCGTTTTGCGCGTTTCAACCTGCACTTTGGCCGCTTCATGCGTGACGCCGCCGGGGTGCTTCTGCTTTCGTTTGCACTCATGTCCCTGCTTGCAGTTTGGGGCGTTACCCGCGGCGCGCTCCTCACACCCTTCGCAGACCAGCTCTCGCTCTGGTTTGGCTGGGGAAACTACATCGTCATTTTTGGGATCGGATACGGGGGACTCTTCCTCCTTCGACGCACATCAGACGGACTCCCCATCAGCCGCCTCCTCGCAATTGAACTCGCCTCTCTCCTGACCCTTGGCCTGTTTGCCGCTATGGGAGGCAATGACATCATCCGGGCAGACTCCGGCAAAGACGGCGGACGCCTCGGCTGGGGACTCTCCGCGCTGGCGTGGATGGCGGGCGGGCCGATTTGGGGAAGCCTGCTTTTGTTCATTATTTGGTCGCTGGCCGTGATGACCGGCTTTGGACTGTGGTCTGTTCTGGAAGCGTGGCTGTTGCGCCTCGCCGGGGAAACGTCCGCGCAAGCCACAGCAGGGGAAACGTCTGCGCCCGAAGCGGAAGAAGCCGCGCCTGCGCCTGCCAAAACCGCGCCGAAAAAGAAAACCCAACCCCTGCCGCCCGAATTCAGAACTTCATTACGCGCGCCCGATAAAAAACCGGAGAAAGCCGTCAAAGCGCCGCCGCGCCACGAAGACCTGCCGCCTCTGCAAATCCTGCTCGCGGAAACAGCCGCCCGCGCAGACGAGCGTACCATCAACCAGACGGCAGGTCTCATCATGAAGACGCTGGCTGAGTTTGGCATTCCTGCCACGGTCATCGGCTATCGCGTCGGCCCTGCAGTGACACAGTTTGCCGTTCAACCGGGCTTTATCAAAAAAGCCGGTTCGGATGAAGATGACGCGCAACAAATGAAAGTGCGCGTCGCGCAAATCGCGTCGCTGGAGAAAGACCTCGCTCTGGCGCTCTCCGCTCAACGTCTGAGAATTGAAGCGCCGGTTCCGGGCAAACCGTATGTGGGCATCGAAGTCCCGAATACACATCAATCGGTCGTGCGGCTCAAGTCATTGCTTGAATCGGAAACGTTTCATAAAGTGGGCGCGCCGCTTTCGGTTGCGCTTGGGCGCGATGTTTCCGGCCACCCGCTGGTCGCAGACTTGTCGCGTATGCCGCACCTCTTGATCGCAGGTTCCACCGGCTCCGGCAAATCGGTATGTATTACGGCGCTGGCGGCCTGCCTTGCGATGAACAACCCGCCCGAAGATTTACGCATGGTGATGATCGACTCCAAGATGGTGGAGTTACTGCGTTTCAACGGCCTGCCGCATCTTTACGGGAAAGTTGAGACCAACGTCGAGCGCATTCTCGGCGTGCTTCGCTGGGTGGTGGTGGAAATGGAACACCGCTACCGCCTGCTCGAATCCAGCCATTCGCGCGACCTGGAATCCTACAACCGCAAACAGACCCGCAAAGCAGATGGCGTGACCCTGCCGCGCATTGTCGTGCTGGTAGACGAACTCGCCGATCTGATGATGTCCGCGCCCGACCAGACCGAACATAACCTGGTGCGTCTCGCACAGATGGCGCGCGCCACGGGCATTCATTTGGTGGTCGCCACGCAACGCCCGTCAACGGACGTGGTTACGGGTCTCATCAAAGCCAACTTCCCGGCGCGGCTTGCCTTTGCCGTCGCATCCGGTGTGGACAGCCGCGTCATCCTCGATTACACCGGCGCAGAGACCTTGCTTGGCCGCGGCGACATGCTCTTCCTGAATCCCGAAGTTGGCACGCCCACCCGCGCGCAGGGCGTGATGATCACGGACATGGAGATCGAACGCATCATCGCTCACTGGCAAAAGGTCAGTGACCTGCCAGTGGATGACGTTCCTCCCTGGGAGAAATTGCTGCAGGAACCCGGCGAGGATGAAGACGACGGTCTGATCGAACAGGCGATTTCCATCGTCAAACAAAGCCAGCGCGCTTCAGCCTCGTTACTCCAACGCCGTTTGCGGATCGGGTATCCGCGCGCAGCGCGCTTGCTCGATCAGCTTGAAGAGATGGGCGTGGTTGGACCGTCGCAGGGCGGCGGCAAGGAGCGCGATGTGCTTGTCAATGCGGAGGATGACGAGAGTTTCGAAGATCCAAATGGTGGATAAATCGTTTCGCAGGTCTTATTGTCGATGCGGTACAACTCGTTCAGTGTGTAGTACAACTGCACCCTGAACGAGTTGAAGAACCTCCAACTTTGTAAATTGCCAACGGGGGCATGTTCGCAGTTTTTAGATTATCATTAGCCCTCGGTAATGACGTTTGACGGTCGTATCGCAAGCGATTGTCAGCGCTAAACTGATTACAGAAAGGAAATGATTGGTGGATTCAACAACCAATCCCAAACCCACTTTCACCGACCGCCTGCGAATCATTTTTAAAGGCGTGTTGGATCCCATCGGCGCATTTCTGAATCGCACCGGCCTGACGCCCAATGCCATCACATTGCTTGGGCTTGCAGGTACAACCCTGGGGGCTTACTTCCTGGCGCGCGGCGAAATGATGATCGGCGGCATCACACTTCTTCTCACTGTTCCCATTGACGCGCTGGACGGTACAATGGCGCGCCTGCGCGGCGAATCGAGCGATTTCGGCGCGTTTGTCGATTCGGTCAGTGACCGCTACTCCGAGTTGATCACCTTTGGCGGATTGTTGTATTACTTCGCGGTGCAGGGGGATCAGCTTGGTGCGATGCTGACCTTCACTGCCGCGGCGGGATCGGTGCTGGTCTCATACGTCAAAGCGCGGGCCGAGGGCCTGAACTTCACGGCAAAAGTGGGTTTGCTCACGCGCGTTGAAAGATACATCGTACTCATCCCGTCATTGGTATTCGATCAGCCGCTGATCGGTATGGGATTGATCGCCCTGCTGGGAAACATCACGGCTTTGCAACGCATTTTTTATGTGCGTATTCAAGGCCACGCGCGCATGAAGAAAAATCCAAAAATCTAAATTAGAAGAAGGTGACGGTCACTTTGGAAGTAGCTGTCACCTGTAGAGGTTTCAATGGTTGATGGTTTTGCAGTTGGTCCGCTTTACATTCGGTTTTATGGAATTATCCTAATGCTCGGGGCGGTTGCGGGCGGCTGGTTGGCCACCCGTGAGGCAGGCCGCCGCGGATACGACCCCGAGATCGTCTGGGATTTATTGATCTATCTCGTTGTTGGCGGGATCGTGGGGGCGCGCTTGTGGCACATCTTCACGCCCTCTCCCTCCTCGGTGGAGCAGGGAATCACGACCGCCTACTATCTTTCTCATCCGTTGGATGCAATTGCGGTTTGGAAAGGCGGACTGGGCATACCGGGCGCGGTGATCGGCGGCGCGGCGGCGCTCTTTATCTATTCCCGCAAATTCAAACTGGATTTTGCCGAATGGACCGACATCGCCACACCCAGCCTTGCGCTCGGCCAGGCGATTGGACGTTTCGGAAATTTCTTCAACCAGGAGCTGTATGGTGCGCCCACGAACCTGCCGTGGAAACTGTATATTGACCCGGTCCATCGTCTCAGCGGCTTTGAATCGGTTGAATATTATCACCCGCTGTTCGCATATGAGTCCCTGCTCAGCTTCGCCAACATGTTCTTTTTGATGTGGATCGCGCGCCGCTTTGAAGGCAGACTCAAGACGGGTGACGTTTTCCTCGTTTACCTGATCACCTACCCCCTCATCCGCTTTTCACTGGACTTTTTGAGACTCGATGCTTCGCAATTGGCAGGCGTCAACGCCAACCAGACTTTCATGGCGGTGGCGGCTATCCTGTCCATGATTGCTTTGTGGTGGAGACATCGGGCAAAAGCCTGATGCGTGTTGCGTGTTCCGTGTCTACTTGTTTACCTGTCTACCCAATCCCTGAGGACTGTTGTCCGATTGACGCGGCAAATCCAAGCCGATATTCTGAGGTTGTATGATCGAAACCAATGATCTGAGCAAACAATTCAATGATTTCTGGGCGGTTGATGGAGTTAACCTGGCGGTCAAACCCGGTCAAATTCTCGCGTTGCTGGGACAGAACGGCGCGGGCAAGACGACCACCGTCCGCATGTTGACCGCCCTGCTGAACCCGACGCGCGGGTGGGCGCGTGTAGCCGGATATGACACTGTCCGGCAGGGACGCGATGTGCGCGCTTCGGTGGGGGTGCTGACCGAACAACACGGCCTCTACATGCGCATGAGCGCAAACGAATATCTCGATTTCTTCGGCCAGGTCTACCGGCTCGACCCGAAGGCTCGCAAGGCGCGCAGTGACAACCTGCTGGAATATTTCGGGTTGGGCGAAGCGGCGCACCGCCGCATTGGTGAATATTCCAAAGGGATGCGGCAGAAGCTGGCGCTGGCGCGTGCCATGATGCACGAGCCGGGCGTCTTGTTGTTGGACGAGCCGACCTCGGCCATGGACCCCGAGTCCGCGCGGCTGGTGAGGGACGAGATCGCCCGCCTGAAATCTACACAGCGGACGATCGTGATCTGCACGCACAACCTCGTCGAAGCGGAAGCGCTGGCGGATATCATCGCCATTATTTACCGCGGACAAATTCTCATGCAAGGCTCACTGGATGAACTCAAGAACCGCGTGCTTGGTGTGCCAGAATATGAAGTGAAGTTCTCTCACGCCTGGGATGCAGGGGAAATGGAAATGCCCTCAGGGGTGACTCTGGCCGGTAAAACGGCGACCAGTTTGAGGGTCCGGGTGGAGCGGCCTCAGGAGTTGAATCCGCTGTTTGTGAGGGCGTTGTCCGCGAGGTCCGCGCCGGTGATGTCGTTCCAGGAGGAGCCGCGCTCATTGGAACAGGTTTATCTCAAGGCGATGTCTGAAGTAAGAGGAGGGGTGAATGTGGGATAAATTGTTTCCCGTTTGGCTGGTAACGCGCCGCGAACTGCGCGATCAATTGCGCGATTGGCGCGTGCTGACGCCGCTCATCATCCTGACGATTTTCTTTCCGATCCTGATGAATGAATTCGCGCGCATGACCGTGGATTTTCTCAATCAGTACAATGCAAACTTGATCCTCGACCGCCTCGTGCCGTTCTCGATCCTGATCATCGGTTTCTTCCCGATCACGGTTTCGCTTGTGGTGGCGCTCGAATCGTTTGTGGGTGAAAAGGAACGCGGGACGATCGAGCCGCTGTTGAGTTCACCGCTGGAAAACTGGCAGTTGTATTTTGGCAAGTTGTTGCTTGGCGTATTCACGCCGTTGATGGCCAGCTTTCTTTCGATTTTCTTCTACCTGGTGATGGTCGACCGCCAGGGGTTGGATATGCCGCCGTGGTACATCATTTTGCAGCTTCTTATCCTGACGACCGCACATGCCATCCTGATGGTGAGTGCGGCGATTGTGATCTCGGTGCAATCCACTTCGGTGAAGGCGGCCAACCTGCTTGCTTCGTTCATCGTGATCCCGGTGGCGGTGTTGATGCAGGGCGAAGCCGTCATGTTGTTTTGGGGCAATGAAGATGTGTTGTGGCTGGCGGTGGCAGGCGTGACTATCCTTGCGCTGTTGATCGTGCGCGTGGGCATCGCGCATTTCCAGCGCGAGTATTTGCTCGGCCGTGAAATCGACGTGATCAACATGCGCTGGATCGGGCGCACCTTTTGGATGAACTTCAAAGGCGACGCGCATTCCATCGCCGAATGGTATGGCAGTTCGATCAGATCCTCCTTGCGCAAGCTGGTCACTCCCTCGATGTTGATCGTGTTGATCGCGGGGATTGGAATATGGCTTGGTTATGATTGGATCATACAAAACCTGCCGACCGCGCTGAGTAAAGCCCCTCCTGAAGAGGTGGCAAAACTTGCCGAGCGCGCCCGCGAGACCCCGGAGTTGATGCGGCTCAGGGAGAGCTTCTCCGCGCCTTTTCTTTTCATGAACAATACGCGCGCCATGGTCAGTATTTTGGTGGCCGGGTTGGTATCGTTCAGCGTGTTGGGCATCGTGCTTTACCTTGTGAATATCGGTTTGATCGGCGGGTTGTTCGGCGCGTTCGAGCTGCTTGGCATTCCCCCATGGCCTTTATTTCTTGGCGGGGTGCTTCCGCACGGTGTCTTTGAAATCCCGGCATTGATGATCGGCAGTGCGGCGGTCTTGTATATCGGCGTTGCGCTGGTCACACCGCAGACGGGAAAATCGATGGGTGAAATTGTCATCGAATTGCTCGCGGATTGGGCGAAGATCTTCATCGGTATCGTCATTCCATTGCTGGCAGTTGCGGCGGTGATCGAGGCATACGTCACGCCATTGATATTGGTGGCGATCCTGCAAAGGTGATCCATGCCGAAGGTTATCATTCTCGGTTCATCCAATGCGATCCCCACGCAGGACAGCGAAAATACACACATGGTGATCGTAGGCGATGAACGAATGGTACTGGTTGATTCGGTCAGTAATCCGATCCTGCGTTTGGAACAGGCGGGACTGGACTTCAATGACCTGACCGACTTGATCGTGACTCACTTCCACCCGGATCACGTTTCCGGCCTCCCGCTCCTGCTCATGGACATGTGGCTGATGGGACGCCGCAGGCCGCTCAACATCTACGGCTTGCATTACACGCTCGACCGTGTGGAAGACCTGATGGGTTTCTACAACTGGTCTGACTGGCCGAACTTTTTCCCGGTGGCTTTTTACCGTCTGCCTGCCAGCGAAATGACCACCGTGATGGATTGTCCCGATTTCAGGATTTATTCTTCGCCTGTGCGCCACCTTATCCCAACCATGGGGCTGAGAATCGAGTTCAACCGCACGAATAAAGTGATGGCCTACTCCTGCGATACCGAGCCTTGCGAAGAAGTGGTGCGCCTCGGCGCGGGCGCGGACGTGATGATCCATGAGGCGGCAGGCGCGCAACGCGGGCATTCCTCCGCGGCGCAGGCGGGGGAGATCGCCAGCCGCGCGGAGGTGGGACGGTTGTATTTGATCCACTATGCAACGGGGAAATACGCCAACGGAAATCTGGTCGAGCAAGCGCGCACACGTTTTCAAGGAGAGGTTGCCCTGGCCAAGGATTTCATGACGCTGGATTTCAGTTAGCCGAAAAAACCCTCATCCCCAACCCTTCCCCCGAAGGGGGAAGGGAGTCCCCTCTCCCCGCGGGAGAGGGCCAGGGTGAGGGAAAGCCCACTGCGTAAGGTGAGCCAACAAAAATCCCTCTCCATTTTTGAAGAGGGATTTCCAGTATCCACTGGTCACTGTCTGCTGCTGACTGATTACTGGTTCACCACCCCGCAATATACGGTTCCCATTCGCCATTTTCACTAAGATGTCTGCCAAAGATATAAGCCGCATTGGCCGGTGGTTCTTTTGGGATGTGCATCAGGCGCATATGAGATTCTTCCACTTTACGCCCGCCTTTGCGGTGATTGCAGGAGGGGCAGGCCGCCACCACGTTCGTCCAGATGTGTTCGCCGCCGAGGTGACGGGGCATCACGTGGTCAACTGTAAGGCCGCCGTCACGTTTGCCGCAATACTGGCAGGTATAATTGTCGCGGCGGAAGACTTCGCGGCGCGTCAATTTGACGCGCGGCCGCGGTCGGTGCACCTGGCTTTCCAGCCGGATGACGGAAGGACGCGGGATCAACTGTGAAATGGTTCGGATGTGGCCGCGTCCATTCACGACCATATCAGCTTTACCGCACAGGAGCAGGCCAATGGCCCGTCGTGTGGAGCACACGTGAATCGGCTCGAAATTGGCGTTGAGCACTAATACCGGCTCTTGCATTCTGTCTCCGAATCTGCATGATTATACTGCTGAATCCAAAGACTTCGGAAGTTTGCTTTTATCAGCCCAATGGAGTTGAAATGAAAGTTCTGATTGCGGGCGGCGCGGGTTTTCTTGGCGTCGCTCTCACAAAATCCTTACTCGTGGATAAGCATCAGGTTTATTTATTGACTCGCAAACCGAACGCGGCTGTTCCGGCAGGCGCGGAATCCGTTCAATGGGATGGAAAAACGACCGGCGGTTGGGGAAGTCTCGTCAATGAAATGGACGTTGTGATCCACCTTGCAGGCAAGACTCTCGCCTCCTGGCCGTGGACCGATAAAACGAAGCGCGCCTTCCTCGATTCCCGCGTCGAGCCCGGACTTGCGCTTGCTGAGGCCATCCGAAAAGCGACTCAGCGCCCGCGCGTTTTCATCCAGCAATCGGGCATCAACCATTATGGATTACGCGGCGACCCGGCAGACGAATCCACCCCGCCCGCGGATGACTTCCTCGCGCAGTTGACCGTAAAGTGGGAAGCCGCGACGAAATCCGTCGAAGAGCTGGGTGTGAGACGCGTGGTCACCCGCACGGCAGTTGTGCTGGCAAAAGGAGGAGGCCTCATGCCCCTTATGGCTCTGCCGGTGAAATTGTTCATGGGCGGGCCACTCGGAAGCGGGGCGCAGGCCATGCCGTGGATCCACGTCAATGACTGGGTTGGCGCTGTCCGCTTTTTGATGGATAACGAAAATGCGCGCGGGGCTTATAATCTGATCGCCCCCACCCCAACATCGAACGCGGATTTCAACCGCACATTAGCGAAAGTTGTACATCGTCCGTATTGGTTTCCCCGTACACATCTCCAAACATCAATGAAGTGTGCGGGGTTTTCCACGCCTGCCTTTTTGCTGAGGACCCTTTTGGGCGGGATGAACGTTCTAGTTCTCGAAGGCAGGTCTGCTCAACCCCGGCGGCTGGTCCAGCTTGGGTATCGGTTTCAATTTCCAGGTCCGTATGAAGCGTTTGTCGATTTGTACGGGTAAATGTTCAAGGAGAAAAAGTCCAAATGAAAAGAACCATCCTTTTGCTTGCTTTCATGCTCGCGGCTTGCGCGCCGAGTGCGCCGCAATCTGCACTGCCTCAGTTTTTGCCGCCCGCCACGGCATACATTGACCCATCCTACCCCACGGCGCAGGCGGCGATTGCTTTGCCGAATCAAACCGCGAGCGGGATTGAAGTCCACATGGATTCGGCGTGGCAGGACGGAAAGAATGTGAATGCAAATGTCTGCTTCACCCTGCCCGACGCGTCTGACTGGTCGGTTTGGACGGCAAGTTTGAATTATGGCGGAACGGTTTTGGAACAGTTTGGGACGACGCTGTTGAGTTTGCAGGAAGGGGCCGATGGACAGCCCGGCCAGCGGTGCGATACGCTTACGTTTGTCGTTCCGCCGGACGCCGACCTTTCCACCGCGACCATCGTGGTGGGTGCAATTGGAACGTATCCGCGTGAAGGTGAATATTGTTCGGTGTACATGCCGAAGATCCAGCAGGCCTTGATGGAACGCGGCGTGGGCATCGTGTTGGATTGCGTGGACGTAAATGGCGTACTGACGATGCAGGTCACCAGCTTCCCGCCGGAGATGACGAAGGAACAGGTGGATGAGATGGTGTATAGCGACGAGTTCTACACGATCAAGGGGCCGTGGTCGTTTGAGTTCAATTTAACCCAATAGGAAAAAACGTTCCCGCAGTTCCCAGGTTTTGGATGCAGTTGAACTGTATCTGCCCGCAGTGCAACTGCGGGCGAACCAGGGGGTAGCCTGCGGGACGTGCATGAAAAGGCTTCCGCAGTCTGGATGTAGTGTGTATAATATGCCCATGTTTAAAGTTGCTTGTGTTTCCTATTATTATTCCCACCCATAAAGTTTTGCGGTGGTGTTTTGAACGCGCCCTCACCATCGCGGGCGCGTTTTTGTTTGTCAATTTGTAGAGCGAGATTAATCTCGCTCTACTCAGGAGGATGTTATGAACATCGAAGAACAAGTTGAGTTGTTGATGCAGGGCGCGGAATATGGCGATGAAGAACTCAAGAAGGCCATGACCGCCGAATTGCGCGAACGTCTTTTGATCTCTCAAAAAGAGAATCGTCCTTTGCGCGTCTACTGCGGATACGACCCAACCTCAACGGACCTGCATCTCGGCCACACGATCACGATGCGGAAGCTTCGCCAGTTCCAGGATTTGGGACACGAGGTGACTTTTCTCATTGGCAGTTACACTGCACTGGTGGGCGATCCCTCGGACAAGAACAAAGCGCGTCCCATCCTGACCGAAGAACAGGTTGCCGAAAACGCGCGGACCTACGCCGAACAGGCTTTCCGCGTGCTCGACCGCGAGAAGACGATCATCCGCTACAACGGCGAATGGCTGAGCAAACTGACGCTCGTTGATTTGATCCGTCTTGGACAGAACTTCACGGTCCAGCAGTTTTTAGCGCGCGAGAATTTCGCCAACCGTTTGGAGAAGAACGAGCCGATCTTCCTGCACGAAACGTTTTATGCGTTGATGCAAGGCTACGATGCAACCGCGATGCAAACCGATGTCCAGGTCGGCGGCACGGATCAATTGTTCAACATCATCGTGGCGGGGCGCAAGCTGCAGGAAGCGCTTGGGCAGAAACCGTTGGTGGGCGTCATCACCGGCATTTTGCCGGGGACCGACGGCGTGCAGAGAATGTCCAAGTCGACTGGTAATATCGTGCCGATCAACACGGGCGCGGAAGATATGTATGGCAAACTGATGTCCATTCCCGATGCGGCGATGGGCAAGTACATGCGCCTTGCCACACGCTGGAACCCGCACGAGATCGAGGCATTCGAGAAGGAATTGGAATCAGGGAAGATCCATCCGCGCGATGCGAAGATGAAACTGGCGTTTGAGATCACCGGCATCTTTTACGGTGAAGCCGATGCGGCCAGGGCGCAGGATGCTTTCGTCAAGACCTTCCAGCAAAAGGAAGTACCCGATGAAATGCCTGAATTCTCGCTTCAATCCGGGCAGACGGTGCTGGATGTGATCCTAGCCGCGAAACTGGCCCCAAGCAAGAGTGAAGCGCGGCGACTGCTCGATCAGAAAGGCGTTCGTTTGGATGGGGATGTGCTGGAACGCGGTGATACACCCTTCCCGCATCCCGGCGTTCTTCAGGTGGGGAAGAGGCGGTTCCTGCGAGTGAAATAATGTCTTTGATGCAGTTCAACTGCGTCAGGAACGTGAGAAAGCAAAAAATAAAAAGAAGCGGTAGCTTTATCAGGCTACCGCTTCTTTTTATTTTGTTTTGCATCGTCCGTCGGGTTTTTCCTTGTTCGCCGGGTCTTTTTCGTCTGCGGCTCTCCTCCAGGTTCGGGCCTGCTTTTCTGAATCATCTTAAGGAAGACATTAAGTATGTTTGGGTCGAATTGTTTTCCTGAGAGACTGCGGAGATATTTGATGACCTTGGGCCTGGGCCAGGACTTCCGGTATGGGCGATCCGATAGCAGGGCATCCCAGACATCTACCACGGTGAATATGCGGGCTGGAAGAGGGATTTCCTCGCCCTTCAATCCCAAGGGATAACCGCTCCCATCCCACCATTCGTGATGGGAATAGGGGATATCCAGCGATGCACGCAGGTAGGGAATGGGGTACAGGAGATCATAAGCATAGCCGGGGTGTTTTCTCATTTCCACCCATTCACCTTTCGTGAGCGGTCCCTCTTTTCGAAGGATGTTATCGGGAACTCCCATCTTGCCGATGTCGTGCAATAGGACGCCGCGGCGGATGTGGGTCAACTCGGGTTCGGGAATGTTCATTTGCCGCGCCAGTTTGAGGGTCAACTCACTGACGCGGCGGGTATGTCCTTCTGTTTCTTTGTCACGAAGTTCAAGCGCTTTCCCCCATCCTTCGAGTGTGGTGTCATATGCCAGCGAGAGTTCCTGGTTACTGCGCTGCAGGTTCTCGAACAGATTTGCGTTATCGATTGCAATGGTTGCCTGACCGGCAAGCGTGTGGATGAAACTTGTCCAGTCTGCGTTTGGGGTGAAGGGTGTTCGGAAATAAAGTTCCAGCACGCCTCGAGTGAGTCCCTTGCTTTGCAGAGGCACTGCGTAATAGCTGATGAAGCCTTCGCGCAGGATCAGGTTGGAATAGAGAAAATTGGTTTGTTCATGCAGGTTTGCGATGTAGATGTCGTTATGGGCAAGAAACAACTTTCCGGCCAGGCCTTCATTAATGTGCAATGACTTGTGAAGAATATCCGGGCTGTGAAAACCCATGCCCGTGAAATAAGCGAGCGATTGGCTTTCGGGGCTGAAGATCAAGATGGCGGCGGCGCTTGCGCCCATTTTTGTCAGCAGGTGCTCCGTCACGATATCGAGAGTCACCCGCAGGTCGAAGCTGGATGCGATGGCTGTGTCTATTTCTCTTAATGTAATGAGCTGGCGGATCTGCTCTTCGCTTCTTTCATAGAGTGTCGAGCGATAGATGGCGTTTCCGGTTATTTCGGCGATGGTCGTCATCAGGCGAACATGATGTGATTCGATAAGGCGAGGGGCCCGAATGGCGACCATTACCGCACCGATTGTTTCCGATGGCGTGCGGATCGGTACGGTGATGCCTCCCCAGTTTTTACCGAATACTTTTACGTTTTCGGAGTGTGCCATGGGGTCTTTGGCAAAATCCATGCTCACATGGATCTTGCCGCTTGTAAATACCCACCCAGCGATGCCTTCACTTGGCTTGAAGTTGGGCCTTGGCAGGTTTGCCAATTGTCCGCTCGAGGCCTTCTGGATCAATTCATCCTTCTCCGGGTTATACAACCATATCGATGCGGTATCGGTATCCATGCTGTGCTTGATTTCATCGAGGAGGATGGGAAGCATCTCTTCGGAATCTTGTGCGGCGCGCAGGGCAAAAGATATGCGGCTCACATCTTCCAGTTCCTCCAGCCGCTGGCGGGTCTCAGTATAGAGGCGCACATTCTCAATGGCGGCCGCGGCCTGGTGGGCAAAGATTTGGGCAAGCGCGGCGTCGTTTTCATTGAATGCGCCTGGCGCGAAGCTGTCCATGGTGATATAGCCGATGACTTCTCCGCGCGCGATCAACGGCACACCCATCCAGCCGCGTACACGATCTGCCGCGGCCCACTTCTCAAAGCGGGAATCTTCCTGGGAATTTTCCAGGATCAATGGCTGGCCGCTTCTTTTGATCGTGAGAAACAATTCATTATTTGCGGGGAAGACTTGATTAATGGCCGTCCCCGTCTCCGGGAATCCCTTCGCGGCTGTGATGCGGGCATTTTCGCCCTCAAGTTGAAAGATTGCCGCGCTGTCATAAAAGACAACCTGTTGGAGCGCCACCAAAATAGTATTGAGAACCTGTTGCGGTTCAAGCGTGGACGTGATAGCTGTTGCCGCGATACGAAGATTTTCCGCATCCTGTCTGCGTTTTTGTTCCGCCTGGAAAAGCCGCGCGTTTTCAATTGCCACAGCCGCTTGTTGCGCCAGGCCCGTCAAAAACTCCAGATCCGATTCCCTGAACTCCTGGTCTTTTCCTGTCCGCCATACAACCAACAGGCCGGTTAATTGGTTCTTTGTCAGGACGGACACGCCCATCAGATGTTCAAAAGGAACCTCTTGCGTGCCCTTGATCGTGATGGCGCGCGGATCTTCCATTGAGTTATTCACGATCTCGCCGGATTTCCTCTGTGCGATGGAACCCAGAATGCCCAATCCGATTTGGAGTGGATCGCTCTTTATTTCTTCCGCGTCTTTTCCGATTGCGGCAATGGCTCGAAGGGATTGTTCATTGATTTCATGTAAATAAACCGCGCTGGTCTCAGCTCTCAACAGGTCTTTGGCGTAGAGCGCGATCCTTTCCAACACGAGATCTAATTGCAAAGTCGCGGTAATATCGCGTCCCACTTCCGCGATGGCGGTTGATTCCTGCGCCCGGCGGACGGTCTCTTCAAACAAGCGTCCCGATTCGATGGCAATGGATGCCTGATGCGCGATGCTAATCAGGAACGTCAACTCCGCTTCGTTGAACAGCCCATTGGAGCGGAGCCGCCAGGCGTTGATCGCGCCGATCACCTTTCCGCGCAGGATCAGCGGGGCCGACATCATGGTTTCGATGATCCCATCATCCTCCGGCGTTCCGGGTACTTTTTTCCTGCGCGGGTCATTCGCTGTATCGTTGATGATTTCGGCTTTGCCGGTTGATACAATCTCGCCGGTTATTCCCTCTCCGATCTTTAAGGTGTGGGAAACCAATTCATTACTGAACGAGCCGGATGCCGTGACAACTTTCAATGTGGTCTGGTCATCTTGGAGTATATAAATTGCCACATGGCTTGCATCGAGGAGTTCGCAAGCGCGGGCAGTGACTTTATCAAGCACGGGGGTGATTTCGCGCGTTGTGGCAATCTCATTTGCAATATCGGCCAGGGCCTTGATGATTTTTGACCTGCGGGCTTCTTCCTGGAATAACAGCGCGTTTTCGATTGCAATTGCCGCCTGGTTTGCAAACGTCTGTATGATTGCCGCGTGTTCTTCCTGGTAGAAACCGACCTTGTCGCTATCAAGGTTGAGATAGCCGATGAGTTTATCCTGTGTAATGAGCGGCACGCCCATCCAACTGCGAATATACTCTGTTCCCGGCATTTTTTCGAACCGATCATCAATTTGAACGTCCGGAATGATAACGGGATTCCACAAGCCGGTCCCCCATTTGCCGGCCCGGAATAAATATGTCTTGCCGATAAATTGCCGGTCTTTAGGCAGGCCATGCTCCGCGACAATTTCAAGATATTCACCTTTCACCAATTCAATCGATGCGCTGGTGTATTCAACCAGTTTCGACAGGCTGTTCAATATGGTTTCATAGGTTTCATTCAGTTCCACGCTGGTCGTCAGCGCGGCAGTGACCCGTCTCAACGTTTCTGCTTCCTTGCGGCGTCGTTTTTCAAGCTCGAATAGTTGCAGGCGTTCCAGGGCGGTTGCGAGACTGCCCGCGATGGTATTCAAAAGCCTTTCATCGGAGGTTGTGAAGGCATCGATTTGTTTGCTTTCCACGTTCAGCACGCCAAAAATCTTTTCGCCGCTGGAGATTGGCACGCATAATTCAGAGTGAATGCCTGAAGTCACTTCAAAGTAATCGGGTTCCTTTGTCACATCGCCGACGCGAATGGGACGCCCTGTAACGACCACCTTACCGCTGATTCCTATTTTGACGGGTATTTCATTCAAAAGTGTTGCCGGGGTGGTCCCGCGATAAGAAGCATGAGGCTTGAGCATATCCCCGGAATCGGTCAAAAGCAGGATGCCGCAGTTATCCGAATACAACGTGTCACCGATGATATCGGTTACGCGGCGAATGAGTTCATCTGTATTCCTGGCAGATGCCCCGGCCAGTGCAATTGCATGAAGCACGGTCAATTCTTTGAGTTGTCTTTGCAATGCTTCTTCGGCGTGCTTTCTTTCGGTGATATCCTGGGCAATGGCAATGACAACATCCTGTCCAAAATAAGTGCCTTTGTAAAGCCGCACACCCTGGGGAAAGATTTCGCCGTTACCCCTTTGCCCCCAGAATTCGATCTTCTGGCTTTCACCATGAAAAGCATTACTCATGGCTTGGTTTATTTTATCCAGGTCGTTTTTGCCGGGAGCGCCAAGAACTTCGGGCGTTTTTCCAATGAAGTACTCTTTTGGATACCCATACATACGGACTGCGCCGTCGTTCACATCGAGAAAGCGGCCTTCAGAATCGTGGATATAAATCGCATCCGTAACGGTGTTGAACAGACCTTTATAACTGCTTTCACTCTTGAACATCGCCTCTTGCGTTGATTTACGCTGAATAGCCGCGCCCAGCGTGCTCACAGCCGTGCGCAAGGCCTCAATTTCCACCGCAGACCATTCGCGTTCCTCGCGGCAATCGTCGAAACCCAGGAATCCCCACCAATCATTCCCCGCCTGGATCGGGAAACACACGATGGATAAAATCCCCTCGCGCGAAAATTCCACTTGTTCTTGCGGGGGCAGTTCCTTTACAATTCCATAAGCAGGAAGGCCGTCGTCAAAAAGTTTGATCCAACGTGAATAACCGGCTTCCGCAAAATTCATATCTTGCAAAGCCGTGTTGCCAATTTGAGGTTCGATTCCGGCATCGCACCATTCAAACAATTGCGAGATGAGGATTTCCTGTTGCGGGGAAATGGATTTTTTGAACATGTATACACGGCTGGCTTGCGCTGTCCTGCCAAGTCGTTCCAATACCTGCTCGATGCAATCCTCCCAGCTTGGTGATTTCAAGAATTGTTCCGCGGCAAAACCCACGGCTTCCAAAATCAACTCGCGGCGGCGCAAGGCTTCCTGGGCAAGTTTTTGATCGGTAATATCCAGCATAATACCCTGCCAGAATAGGGGAGTCCCATCGTCGCCTTTGATAATATAGGCCTCCTCCCTGATCCAAACGTAATGTCCATCACGCGCACGTAGCCGATATTCTATTCGAAAGGGATCGCCTGTTTGGTTCGTGCGGAAGTCTTCTGCCAGCACGCGCTCCCTGTCTTCCGGGTGCAGGGAATTCTCCCAAAGGTCGCTTTCCGCCATCCATTCTTCAGTGCTGTAACCGAGGATATCCTTTATGCGAGGACTCATGTACTGGCTGGTCTGCCGCTCATCGAATACATCCAGGAAAACCATCGCGGGCAATCGTTCAACCAACACGCGGTAACGGCTTTCCGCCTCCTGCAAAGCAATTTCAGCTTTCTTCTGCTCGGATATATTCAAAAATAATCCCTGCCAGTAAAGAGGGTTTCCTTCATCGTCGCAGATCAAAGTCGCCATATCGTGGATCCAGACCACGTGCCCATCGCGCGAGATGAGACGATATTCCGCGTTAAATGGGCCGCGTGTTTGTTGCGTTCGCTCGTTCTCTTCCTGGACCCTTTGCCTGTCGCCGGGATGAATGAGGTTGATCAGCAATTCGGGATTTTCCGTTAATTCTTCGGGTGAATAGCCGGTGATTGCAGAAATTTGCGGGCTTGAAAAATAATCCAGGCTGCGCCTGTCCGGCGTCTGGGTATAGACTGTGGCGGGCATATGTTCTATCACGGTACGATAGCGCGCCTCGGCTTCCTGTAAAGCAAGTTCTGCTGACTTTTGTTTTGTTATGTCGGTAACAAACCCTTCATAATAGAGTGTTTTTCCGCCTGCATCATGGACTACTCTTGCATTCGTGGATGTCCAAATAATACTTCCGTCTTTTCGCAGGTTTCGTGCCTCGAATTTCTGCACAGAGCCTTGCTTGTTTAAAAGATCAATAAATTCCTGACGGCTTGCATGGCTCAAGTGAATCTGAGTGCCAATGTCTTTGACCAGTTCCAGCATTTCTGCCGGGGAAGAATAACCAAGAATATGCGCCATCGCGGGGTTAGCCGTGAGAAATCGTCCCTCAGGTGATGAGCGAAAAATACCTTCGACCGCGGCATCAAAAATCTCGCCATAATTTTGTTGGGCTTCTTTTCTTGACCGGCTTTTGTTATTCAACAGGATGAAAAGGGCCAAAGCTGTACCGATGACAAATATCCACCCTTTGTAAGTTTGCACCAAACTGATCGCTTCGATGTTGGGAAACAGCCTTGCCGCGATCATATCTGTGGATAGAATCCATAACGTCCCAATTAAGGCATAAAGCAGGGCGACTTTTACGGCAAAAGTAAATCGGGGATTCTTCATGAGATAAACAAATCCAACGACTGTTCTCTCGATTAATTATAGACTTAATTAGGCTAAAACAACATACCAGAAAGATTGTAAGAAGAATGACAGTTACGAAAACAAGTTACCCCCCGACCTTAAACCTGTGGTCAAAACAAAAAGCGAGCCTGTTGTGCAAGCTCGCTTGTCTTGAGGCGTCGGCGGGATTTGAACCCGCGTTCAGGGTTTTGCAGACCCTTGCCTTACCACTTGGCCACGACGCCATACTACACATTGAGGATTGCCGATTGATATTTCCATCAACCTGCAATCCTCAATCGGTAGAGCGGGCGATGGGATTCGAACCCACGACCTTCTCCTTGGCAAGGAGACGTTCTACCACTGAACCACGCCCGCAGATCACTGGCCTTATTACCTGTCTGGCCGAGAGTGCCGAGACCCAGGATCGAACTGGGGACACCGCGATTTTCAGTCGCGTGCTCTACCAACTGAGCTATCTCGGCCAACTTATTTTGTTGTTAAGCGTGGGGGATTTTACACGCACTTATATAGATTGTCAAGCAAAGCCCTCTGGTGATTACCCACAAGTCTGTATCCGTCATTCAAAACCTCAAAGCCAGAGCATTTTGCCGCGAATTTCGCTAATTCACACGGATTTTTAAAGCCAATTCGCGAAAATTTGTGAAATTCGCGGCTGAGGTTTTGCTTTCTTCTCTGAATTGGCGGGCACAAAAGATGTGGGTAATCACCAGAAGCCCTTTGTGTTTTTCGCTCCCTGAAATTTCATGTCAAATTCTTCTTGACGTATCAGCTTTGCTTCGACTATAATGATAGGTCGCTGTCCCAAAGGGACGGTTTTGATTGTTTCATTAGACAGCCATCATAAGTCAGGAGAGAAGAATGGCATCTTCTTTGCCCCGTAAGAGTTACGCGCGTATCCCGGTAAAACTTAATCTTCCCAACCTAATCGAAGTACAACTTGATTCATTTGAACGGCTCAAAAAAGAGGGGCTAGGTGATCTCTTCCATGAGATATCGCCCATTGAGTCGTACAACAAGGGAATGAAGCTGTATTTCCCAAGCCGTGGTCCCGAATCACAACAGTGGGGGCTGAAATACTGGTTTGGAGAACCGAAGCATACCATTGATGAGTGTGTTGAACGTGATCTGACATACGCCAGCCCGATGTACGTCTCGGTATTGTTGGCTGGTCCGGATGTTCCCGAACCCATCAAGCAGGATATCTTCCTCGGTGATTTCCCTGAAATGACCGATAAAGGCACGTTCATTGTAAATGGCACTGAACGCGTCGTTGTCTCGCAGTTGATCCGCTCCCCAGGCGTCTATTTCGAAGCGCCCGCAGACCGCGCAACTGGTCGTCCGCTCGCGATGGCAAAGCTCATTCCCGATCGCGGCGCGTGGATGGAGTTCGAGACCCGCAAGTCCGATTACATTATTTTGAAATTCAATCGCAAGCGCACCGTGCCCATCACGGTTTTCCTGCGTGCGCTTGCCGCAGTGGATGACGACATCAAAGATTCTCCCATCAAACTTGGCTCCGATGAGGAAATCCTTTCCATTTTCCAGGATGTGGATAATAACCCGGAGCGCCTTTTCATTGCATCCACGCTCAAGCAGGAGCCGGATTGGGATCTTTCAGGCAGTCAATCGATTTCCGAGCAGGCCCTGATCGAATTCTTCAAAAAGATGCGCCCTGGCGATCCTGCCACACTTGAGAACGCACGCCAATTCCTTGAAGAGCAGTTGTTTGACCAGCGCCATTACGATCTTGAGCGTGTGGGCCGCTATAAGCTGAATCAAAAACTCGACCAGAATACTCCAATCCCGCATCGTACGGTGACAAAGAGCGATGTGATTCGACTCATCCGCCGCATGATCCAGATCAACAACGGGGTTGAACCGCCCGATGATATTGATCACCTCGGTAACCGCCGCGTCAAGACGGTGGGTGAGTTGATCCAGAACAAATTGCGAATCGGCCTCCGACGCATGGAACGCGTGATCAAAGAGCGCATGTCCATTCGCGACCAGGAACAACTCTCGCCTGTAACTTTGGTCAATATTCGTCCAGTGGTAGCGGCATTGCGCGAGTTCTTTGGTTCAAGCCAGCTCTCGCAGTTTATGGATCAGACCAACCCGCTGGCGGAGTTGCGCCACAAACGCACGCTCTCAGCTCTCGGCCCTGGTGGTTTGCGGCGTGAGCGTGCAGGCTTCGACGTTCGCGATGTGCACCACTCTCACTATGGACGTATCTGCCCAATTGAAACGCCCGAAGGCCCGAACATCGGTTTGATCGGTCGTTTGGCTTCCTTCGCACGTGTAAATGAATATGGCTTCATTGAAACACCGTATCGCAAGGTCTTCAAGTCGTTACCGGCGGATGATCCGCGTTTGGAAGGCCGTACATTGCGCGAAGATGTGCAGGACCCAAAGACTGAAGAATTAATCTACAAGGCTGGCACAGAACTGGATTCACGCGCACTAAAGAAACTCGCGAAAATTGGCGCGGATGTTCCGATCGTGCCTTTTGTATCCGATCAAATTAATTATCTCTCTGCCGATGCGGAAGATAAATACACAATTGCCCAGGCCAATGCGCCACTGACTGAAACCAACGAATTTGTGCGCGAGCGTATTTCTTGCCGTTACCACTCCGGTTTCATCTTTTCCACGCCGGAAGTGATTGACTACATGGATGTGGCTCCACATCAAGTGGTGGGTATCTCCGCCGCGCTTATTCCGTTCCTTGAACATGACGATGCCAACCGCGCGTTGATGGGATCGAACATGCAGGCGCAGGCTGTGCCTTTGGTTCGCCCGGAAATCCCTCTCGTTTCAACAGGCATGGAGGGCCATGCCGCGCTTGATTCAGGACAGGTAGTGGTGGCAGAAGCGGATGGGGAAGTTATCTCGGTAACGGGATCAACCATCACGGTCAAAGAAAAGAGAAGCGGAAATCGTGTCTACCAACTCCGCAAGTACCAGAGGTCCAATCAAAGTACTTGTATTGACCAGCGTCCATCTGTCGTCAAAGGCCAGTTGATCAAAGCCGGTGATATTATCGCTGACTCTTCCTCCACCGAAAGCGGCCAGTTGGCTCTCGGCCAAAATGTTGTGGTGGCTTTCCTTTCGTGGGAAGGCGGCAACTTCGAAGATGCGATTTTGATCTCTGAACGTCTGGTTCAGGAAGACCGCTTCACTTCCGTTCATATTGAAAAATATGAAGTGGAAGCGCGCGATACGAAGCTTGGACCCGAAGAGATCACGCGCGACATTCCGAATGTCGGCGAGGATGCGATCAAGGACTTGGATGAGAATGGAATCATTCGCATCGGTGCAGAAGTCGGCCCGAATGATATTCTCGTTGGCAAGATCACACCGAAAGGTGAAAAAGAACTTACGCCTGAAGAGCGCCTCCTGCGCGCCATCTTCGGTGAAAAATCTCGTGATGTGAAAGATACGTCCCTGCGGATGCCGCACGGCGAACGCGGAAAAGTGGTTGACGTAAAAGTCTTTACCCGCGAAGATAATTCCGATCTCTCCGCCGGGGTTGATATGATGGTACGTGTCTCTGTGGCCCAGCGCCGCAAGATCACCGCGGGCGATAAGATGGCAGGCCGCCACGGAAACAAAGGCGTTGTCTCCAAGGTTGTGCCGGTTGAAGATATGCCATTCCTTGAGGATGGCACGCCCGTCGATCTCATTTTGAATCCGCTTGGCGTTCCAGGTCGTATGAATATCGGCCAGGTGCTTGAAGTGCATCTTGGCTGGGCCGCGAAGCGGCTTGGCTTCCGCGCCTCAACTCCTGTGTTCGATGGTGCGACCGAAGAACAAATTGAAGCCGAACTCGCACGCGCCTGGATCGTTGACCAAGCCTGGAAGGAAGCCGCCGAAAAAGCATGGGAATGGATCAAAGATCAGGAATATGATCCCAATTCGATTCAGGATGACGACGAAGTCCGTCGCCTCTACCTTGAAGCGTGGCTCGGCAAGCGTAAGTATGACGTGTACAGCCTGAACGACCTGGACTATGCGCGTCACGCGACGGCGCGGGAATGGTTGCGCGAACAGGAATATACCAACCCTGACGAAATTCTTCGCAAGAACGACGAGGATGCCATTCAGAATCCTGAACTGGATCAAATCACTGTCAGCGCCTGTCTGCGTTTGTGGATGGAAAGAAATGGTCTCACACGCCGCGTCGCGGAAGATAAAGTCTTCGATACCGCACAGGAACTTGCAAAGGAAAAGGGAATACCCCTTCCCATTCTCGGCAAGCAAATGTTACGCGACGGGAAGACCGGCCTTCCTTATGACCAGCCTGTGACAGTTGGTGTGATGACGATCCTTAAACTTCATCACCTTGTGGAAGATAAAGTTCATGCGCGCTCGACGGGACCATACAGTCTCGTTACCCAACAGCCTCTCGGCGGTAAGGCGCAATTTGGCGGTCAGCGCTTCGGCGAAATGGAAGTGTGGGCGCTTGAAGCCTATGGCGCAGCATACACCCTTCAGGAAATGCTTACGGTTAAGTCCGACGATGTGCAGGGCCGCGTGAATACATATGAAGCGATCGTGAAAGGTGAGCCGATTGAAGAACCGAGCATCCCTGCTTCGTTCCGGGTGCTGGTGAAGGAGTTGCAGTCTCTCGGTCTCGCGGTGGAAGCGATCAACGAAGGCGGCGATGTTGTCAGGTTTGGGAAGGATGAAGAGAAGACACATCCGCCGAAACATGATACCGGTCTGCTCAGCCTTGGCGAAACTCATACCGGGAAAAAGTAGTATTTTTCTTGACGTTGTGCATACGGCATGTTAGAATAATCCGCCGTTGCCCAAACAGCAGAGTGGCTTCACCCCCACTCGACTCCAATGGCGTACAAATGAGGCCATCATTATCGTTGTTGATGGCCTCATTTCTTGCGAAAATTCAAAAGTATTTGTGAAAGATTTTGTAATCGGAGGCTTACGTGCCGACAGTCAATCAAATGGTCCGCAAGGGCCGCAAGAACAAGAAAACCAAAAGCAAGGCGCCGGCTCTGCAATATACGCTGAACAGCTATAAACAGCGCCGTTTCCGCCAGGATAAGGGCGCGCCGCAAAAGCGTGGTGTGTGTACAGTTGTCCGCACCATGACTCCCAAGAAGCCGAATTCGGCGTTACGCAAGATCGCCCGCGTACGTTTGACCAATGGCATCGAAGTCACGGCGTATATTCCCGGTGAAGGTCACCAGTTGCAGGAGCACTCTGTTGTGCTCGTGCGCGGCGGACGCGTGAAGGATCTGCCTGGTGTGCGTTATCACATTGTACGCGGGTCGCTCGATACCACCGGAGTGGCTAATCGCAAGCAGGGCCGTTCAAAGTACGGCGCGAAGCGGCCGAAGTAAAAATGGAGAAGTAAAGAATGCGCAGAGCAAAACCAGAGAGCCGGGAAATCCTTCCCGATATTCGTTTTAATAGCATCAACGTGCAGACCATGGTCCAGCACGTCCTTAAGCGCGGCAAGAAAAGCACTGCCGTTACCTTGATCTATGATGCCATGGATCTCATCAAGGAACGTACCGAGAAGAATCCAATGGATGTCTTCGATGGTGCGTTGAAGAATGTTGGCCCCGTGATGGAAGTCCGCCCGCGCCGCGTGGGCGGCGCGACTTATCAGGTGCCGATGGAAGTTTCTTCAGATCGCCGCACCACGCTGGCAATCCGCTGGATCCTTTCCGCCGCGCGCGACCGCTCAGGCAAATCCTTCTCCGATAAACTCGCCTCCGAGTTGATTGACGCGTTTAACGAAACCGGTTCGGCCATTCGCAAGCGCGACGAAACCCACAAGATGGCGGAGGCCAACCGTGCCTTCTCCCATTACCGTATCTAAACAAATACGCGAGATAATTTTCATAAGGACAGGTAGAAAGAATGGCACGCGTTTACCCGCTGGATAAATACCGAAACATTGGGATCATTGCTCACATTGACGCGGGCAAGACCACAACAACCGAACGTATCATGTTCTACACCGGCAAAACTCATCGCATCGGTTCGGTGGACGACGGTACGACCGTAACCGACTGGATGGTGCAGGAACGCGAACGAGGCATCACCATTGTTTCGGCGGCTGTCTCAGCTGAGTGGAAGGGATATCAGTTCAACCTGATCGATACTCCCGGGCACATTGACTTTACTGCTGAAGTGCAACGCTCTTTGCGCGTGCTGGATGGCGGTGTGGTCGTTTTTGACGCGGTTCAGGGTGTGGAACCGCAATCAGAGACAGTTTGGCGCCAGGCGGACCGCTACGGCGTCCCGCGCATTTGCTTCGTTAATAAGATGGATCGCGTCGGCGCTTCCTTCGAGCGGACGATTGAATCCATTAAAGACAGATTGGGCGCCAACCCAATCCCCATGCAAGTCCCAATCGGATTCGAAGCCACCTTCCGTGGCGTGGTGGATCTCCTTTCAATGAAAGCGGTCATCTGGGAAGACGACCTTGGCAAAGAGCCAAAGGTTGTCGAAATCCCCGATGACTTAAAAGAACAGGCGAAAGATGCCCGCACCTTAATGATTGAAAAAATCGCCGAACTCGATGACGAACTGACCATGAAGTTCCTCGAAGGTCACGAGATCAGCGTGGATGAATTAAAAGCCGCCCTTCGCAAGGGTGTGGTTGCCAACAAGGCTTACCCAATCTTTGCGGGTTCCTCCTTGAAGAACAAGGGTGTTCAGGTCTTATTGGATGCTGTTATTGACTATCTGCCTTCACCGGCGGATATCCCCGCGGTTAAGGCAACTGATCCAAAAAATAACGATGACGTCATCGAACTTCCTGCCGATGACAGCGCTCCTTTGAGTGCATTGGTTTTCAAGATCGTAACCGATCCTTACGTCGGCCGCCTGGCTTACGTTCGCATTTACTCCGGTGTGTTGAGTCAGGGACAGACCGTACAAAATTCGACCAAGGGAAAGAAGGAACGCGTTGGCCGCTTGATCCGTATGCATGCCGATCATCGTGAGGATATTACTGAAGTCCGCGCGGGGGATATCGGTGCAGTGCTCGGTTTCAAGGAAAGTTTTACCGGTGATACCCTTTGCGATACCAGGACATTGATGTTGGAGAGTATTTCCTTCCCTGAGCCGGTTATATCCATTGCAATTGAACCGAAGAGTTCCGCCGATCAGGAAAAGATGGGTGAGGCCCTTCGCAAGCTGGCCGAAGAAGATCCGACTTTCCGTGTTAATTCCGATGAGAATACAGGCCAAACTGTTATTAGGGGGATGGGTGAACTTCACCTCGATATTATCGTTGACCGCTTATTGCGCGAATTCCGTGTGCAGGCTAACGTTGGGGCGCCGCGTGTGGCCTATCGTGAATCGATTACCAGGCCGGTGAAGGAAATCAACTTCAAGTATGCCAAGCAATCCGGCGGACGCGGCCAATATGGGCACGTCGTATTTTCGATGGAACCTGGGGAACGCGGTAGTGGTGTCGTGTTTGAGAATAAGATTGTTGGGGGTGCTGTTCCGAAGGAATATATCCCGGCGATTGAAAAAGGTGTAAAAGAGGCATCGGAAAGCGGTGTGCTGGCTGGTTACCCGGTGGTTGACCTGAAAGTCACATTGTTCGATGGTTCCTTCCACGAAGTTGACTCGAATGAAATGGCCTTCAAAATGGCCGCCTCCATGGGTTTCAAGGAAGGCGTTCACAAAGGTAATCCCATTTTGCTCGAGCCGATGATGAAAGTTGAAGTTGTCGTCCCTGAGGAATATCTCGGCGATGTTATGGGACAGATCAACAGCCGCCGTGGCACGATCCAGGGCATGGAAGTCCGCCTGGGTAACGCGCAGGCCATCCGGGCGATGGTTCCGCTGGCTGAGATGTTCGGGTATGCAACCCAACTTCGTTCAGCCACACAGGGACGCGGCGTCTTCAACATGGAATTTGACCACTATGCGCCTGTGTCGCAGTCGGTGGCGGAAGAAATTTTGAAAGCATAACTGTTTTTTTCTTATATTAAGGAGTTTCATTATGGCGAAGCAGAAATTTGACCGCTCGAAGCCGCACCTGAACGTGGGGACGATGGGACACATTGACCACGGCAAGACCACGTTGACGGCGGCGATCACGAAAGTATCCGGGATGCTGGGCAAGGCCGAATTCAAGGCCTACACATTGACCACGGCAAGACCACGTTGACGGCGGCGATCACGAAAGTATCCGGGATGCTGGGCAAGGCCGAATTCAAGGCCTACGATCAGATCGACAATGCGCCCGAAGAAAAAGCACGCGGCATCACGATCAACATTGCGCACGTCGAATACCAGACCGACAAACGCCACTACGCCCACGTGGACATGCCCGGACACCGCGACTACATCAAGAACATGATCACCGGAGCGGCGCAGGTGGATGGCGCCATCCTGGTGGTGGCGGCGCCCGACGGCCCGATGCCGCAGACGCGCGAACACGTGCTGCTGGCGCGCCAGGTGGAAGTGCCCTCGATCGTGGTCTTCCTGAACAAAGTGGACATGATGGACGACCCGGAACTGCTGGAGCTGGTGGAACTGGAACTGCGCGAACTGCTGACGAACCAGGGCTTTCCGGGCGACACGACGCCGATCGTGCGCGGCTCGGCCAAGCTGGCGCTGGACAGCGCCTCGACCGACCCGAACGCCAAGGAATACGAGTGCATCCGTGAGTTACTGCGGGTGATCGACGAGTACATTCCCGAACCGAAGCGTGAGACAGACAAGCCGTTCATGATGAGTGTGGAAGACGTGTTCTCGATCAAGGGACGCGGGACGGTGGTGACGGGACGCATCGACCGCGGCATCGTCAAAGTGGGTGATGCGGCGGAGATCATCGGCTTGAAGGAAAAGAGCACCAACACGGTGGTGACGGGTGTGGAGATGTTCCACAAGCAGTTGGACGAAGGCATGGCCGGAGACAACGTTGGTCTGCTCCTGCGCGGCATCGAGCGGGAAGATGTGGAGCGCGGGCAGGTGATTGCCAAGCCGGGTTCGATCACGCCGCACAAGAAGTTTCTGGCGCAGGTGTACGTGTTGAAGAAGGAAGAGGGAGGGCGGCACAAGGCGTTCTTCAGCGGGTATCGACCGCAGTTCTACATCCGCACGATGGATGTGACGGGCGACATCACGCTTCCCGAAGGTGTGGAAATGATCATGCCTGGAGACGATGTGAACCTGACGGTGCAGTTGATCGTGCCGGTGGCGCTGGAGCAGGGTTCCAAGTTCGCCATTCGCGAAGGCGGTCTCACCGTCGGTGCGGGTGTCGTGACCAAGATTCTCGAATA